>NZ_LTBL01000001.1:600000-1200000 GCF_018687785.1 Methanovulcanius yangii | reverse complement strand
GGTCAAAGAAGCTGGAGGAGTATTTCATGGAGATCGGCGAGGACGTCTACGTCCCGCAGGCGA
This sequence comes from Methanovulcanius yangii, assembly GCF_018687785.1. Lineage (NCBI taxonomy): Archaea > Methanobacteriati > Methanobacteriota > Methanomicrobia > Methanomicrobiales > Methanomicrobiaceae > Methanovulcanius > Methanovulcanius yangii. Next base: position 1,199,937 of record NZ_LTBL01000001.1, on the reverse strand, counting down.
GCATCTTCTTCCGGCGAGAAGGGAAGGAGGAGACGATTCTCACGGTTCCGAACCTTCACCCCGGACCTATGGGGGAGATCGGCGGGGGGAATCTCCCCGCGGTTCTCCACTCCTCCCTCGGGCCGGACAGCTTTGTGTTTCATGGGTGCGCCACGCATGACTTCAACCTCGTCTCGGAGAGCGAGGTGCCGCGTCTTGCAGAGGTTGTCCGTGAATCGGAGAAGAGCGCGGTCTTTGCAGCGACCGCATCCGTTCCCCGGCGCTATCAGGTCGGTTCGGTGCAGGTGCTCGGGCAGCGGTTCGGCGATACGCTGCTTCTCGTTTCGACCCGGTCGCCAGCCAAGACGGAGGATCTCGACTTCTGCATCGGGCTTGCGATCATGTCGGAGTGCCATTCGTGGTTTCCCAACGTGGCATTCGTGGACGGGCACAACTGCATGGTCGATGTGACCGAACCGGTGCTTCCCGCCTCGCTCGAGGCCCATGAGTACTACCGCGTCTGTGCGGAGGCGGCACGGGATATTGCGTCCCTGCCGGAATATGCGCTCGAGATAGGGACGTCGCAGGTGGATGTTCCCTTCTCCCGCGAGGAAGGGTTCGGCGATCTCGGCATCCAGGTATTCGTATCACGGGTGGACGGGAAAGTCATGGCCCTCATTCTTTTCGACGGCAACAACGTCCATCAGGGTGTGCGGGAGGAGATCATCGCGGAGATTGGCTCCATCGTCGATGAATGCGAGATCCTCACGACCGATTCGCACGTCGTCAATACGATATCCGGCAAGAACCCCGTCGGCTTCCGCGTGCCGGTCCGGGATATCATCCCGTACGCGAGAAAGGCGGTCCTCATGGCCCTCGACGATCTCGCCCCTGCTGAGGCGGCCGGGGCGACCGGGTGGGTCGAGGGCATCACGGTCTTCGGGTCGCAGCGGATCTCCCAGCTCGCAAGCACGGTCAACGCCATGCTCATCTACGTCGCCCCGCTGGGAGTCGCCATTCTCCTCTTCGCGTTCCTGCTCTCGCTGATTGCGTATATCCTGCTGTTGTCGTGAGGGGAAAAAACAGGGATACGGGTTTCCAATACCAACACTTTTTGCCTTTCCTGTCGATGGATAGTAACGCAAGGAACGGATGTTTCCGACCGACTTAAAAAACGGAAATTGAAGGATTTGCGCATCACCTGCGAGAGTAGCCAAGCCAGGCCAAAGGCGCTGGACTTAAGATCCAGTTACGTAGGTATTCAAGGGTTCGAATCCCTTCTCTCGCATTTTAAAGAATTCCTGAAATCGAGAATAATCATATTTTTGAATGCTAATTCGATTTTCTCATTCTGATTGCATCAACATTTATACTATTTGGAATTGACCAGAATGTATAACATTGGCAAGATGGTAGATTGAAAAATCAAACAAGAAATATCGAGAGTATAATTTTTCAAAAATTAAACTCATCAAGAAGAAAAAGAGGATTAAAACCCTTAAAATCAAATAAGTGCTATGCCAAATTATCGCTCGAACATAGTATCATAATGTCAAATAAGAACTGTATTTTTCATGGCAATAATGTCAAAAAAATTCAGATTTGCCATAATTATATTTCATTAGATCCATTGTGGACAAAAGACCGTATCTATCTTTCAGGGTATCTAGCCTTTCTGATATTTAGTTATATATTCAATAGTATGTTGGGTATAGGACTCATTATTGTGAGCGCGATTATTTTCGGAGTAAATTTTCATATTATTTTTGGAGCATTACGAGGTCATAGAGGATATTATGCCGGTGAAAATTGTGCAGTAATCTCAACTGGATATGTAAAGGGTTTTAAGCGCGAAATTATCTCTGATCAGGACATTGCGTATGCCCTCCATAAAATCTGGATGGGTAGTCCAGGTCATCGTAAGAATATTCTCGAAAATAATTTTTATCGTGTTGGAATCGGTGTCCATAGGAAAGGTAGCAAATTCTATGCGACAGAATTGTTCAGTGATTAATTCATCTGAAGTAAGACAAAACTAAACAAATCATTAATAAATCTCCCTCCAGCCGCTATTCCTCCTTCACCGCCTCGTGGATCTCCAGCTTCCTTCTCTCAATACCGGCCCTGGAGACGACACTCAGGACATATCCTATGGCGACCATGATGAGCGAGATGCCAATTCCAAACCCCGCGACCATAATCCCGTCTTCGGCCGTGGTGACATAGCCAAGGAATGTCACGGGGAGGACCACGAGGATGACGATGAGAAGGCGGCCCTTTAAGGATTCCAGTGAAGTGGTATTCAGCCAGTCGGGAAGAATGAGATCCGGATCGATGAACAACTGGTACAGGCCAAGGGCAATGATGATGAGGACCACCCCTATCAGGAGCAAGTCGATCATCTCCGACACCGCGACCGAAAGAAGCGTTCCCGCTTCACCGGAGAGGATACCTTCTGTGAGGAGAAATGAACCGATCCGGAATAATTGGCCGACTCCGGCTATCATGGTCACGACAGAGCCGATCATAAGGCCGATAATGGCAATAACGACCAGAAAGCGGCTGAACACGAACATGGCCTTCAGCCAGTACCGCTTTTTCGTCACCTCACCCGCAGGACTGTTCTCGCTCATACGATCGTATAGACTACGCTTCCGGTTTATAGACATTCTCCAAAAAGGACAATCACCATACAGGTGATCGGGTTTCCGGATGACCGTATGGAAAAACGGACAGAAATGCACGAAATAGGAACCTTCCTCGGAGCATTGTCGAAATTATATAAAGTGGAAGAGGACCCGGTGCTGTTATGAACGCAATGGAATCGAGTGGCCTCCTCTCAGAAACAGGAAGGTGAGAAGATTACTTCCTCTCCCTCACTTCCTCCTGAATCCTCTTCATCCACTCCGGAATCCTCACCTCATCTGCCGGATAGAACTCCCGCACATGCGGTTTGATGTCGAGGACGGGGCTCCCGTCGATGGCGTCGAGGCCGGTGACGTGGAGGGTGGTGCCTTCCCTTCCCACGAGGCGGACAACGGTGGTGAGAATCGGGTTGGGGCGGGCCGGGCTGCAGGTGGAGAAGAGGCCGACGAGAGGATAGGCAGGGTTACCCATCGGGTGGACCTTCTTGAGGGCACGGCCTTCGCGGGGGACGCCGTGGGCCCAGTAAAGGATCTTGATATGGGAGTATTCGTCGATTCCATCGAGGAGGTCGGCAAGGTCTCTGTTGAGGACGACCTCGGAGATCGTCTCCTCGGTCCTGCGGACCTCCTCGATGGTCGGCGTCAGGTCGTCGCGCATGGAAAGGCCCTGTTCGTTCGCGATGAGGAAGGGCTGCTTGGTGGTATTGCGGATCACGCCAATCGGGTGCAAAATGATATCGTCGAATGTTGTATCCATCATCAGTCTCCTATTTTCATAGAATTGGCGAAGTGGCTATTTATACCGTTCATATGTCACAATAGTTCCGGGAAAGGGATTTTTTTACTCTCATTTTCCTCCGGCATCTCCGGGAAATGAGATGCGGACCAAAGATTTTTCATCCTTCGGGAACACCCTCCTCCCGGGAATTCCATGCAGGGAGGAGATACCGCGAAACACCCCTGTGATCGCCACATCGTGCAGGAAGCTATCGAAAAAGCCCTATCCCTCGGTGCGAGCGTCGCAGGCTATGTCCCGGCACGGCTGCTTCGGGACTGCCCGTCGGCACGGGTGGAGGGCTACCGGGGATGGAACACCTTCACCGGGACGGTCATTGTCCTCGGGCTCTATCATGACCCGAGACGGCCGGAGATGGACTGGTGGGAAGAGGGCCGGAGTACCGAGGGGGACAGGATGCTTAGGACGGTGACGACCGCCGTCGCAGACTGGCTTTCGGTGAAGTACGGTCGGGAGGCTTGGGACATCCCCTACCAGATCGACGACGGCGGGATTTTTTTGAAGGATGCAGCGGTGCTTGCGGGCCTCGGGTGCATCGGGAGAAACAACCTTGTCATCGTTCCGAAATACGGTCCGCGGGTGAGGTTTCGGGCCCTTTGGACCGACCTCGAGCTGAAGGAACCGGTGAGTGTGATCCATCCTTCTCCCTGTGACGAATGTCCCGGCCCCTGTGAAAGAGCCTGTCCCCAGAAGGCCCTCTCGGGCGGCAGATACATTCGCGAACGATGTCTGAGCAGGATGGACGCGGACAAGATGGAGGCGGCCAGGAAAAAAGCGAAGTCGGGGAATCCCGAGCCGGTCGATCACTGCCGGACCTGTGATCTCGTCTGCACGGCCGGGAAGGAGTCCGGGAGGTAAAGAACGGTTGGCGAAGGTCCACCCGTTCTGACCACCATTGTTTTCTTCCCGGACCGGTACACAACGCATAGCATTATCTCCTCGGTATTACACACAAATTTTCATGGAAAAAATCATCGACGCGAACAAGACCGAAACCGGTGTTCGGGTGATTTTTCTCTCAGGGCTCCAGCCGGTCGCCGAGTACTTCAGCATCGAGACCCTGAAGTGGATGGACATTCATCCTCTGGACCTGCTCGAACATCCGGGGCGGTATGCCATCAATACGTCCGAACGAAAGCTGGTGCCGCTTCTGGTTCCTCCCGAAGAATAACCGGAATATCTCCGCCATATCTCACATTCTCGAAAATATTCCTCATTTTCTAACGTTCCGGGCCCGATCATACAGTTTCCATCCGGATGTTAGGCCTTGCAAGGGAGCACCCGCAGTCTTTCTTTCATGTCGGTGAACCATGAGGTTTTTGACAATAGGTTTATGTTCCTCCATGCGGTTATTGGGATTTTGTCGGGTCATGATGAACGATGGGGGTTCAACGTGTCTGACTGGATGGTGAACAACGTGAACAAAAGAATTTGTATTGTGTTGATTGTGCTGGGGGTCCTGACTGCCGGGTTGTGCGGGGGAGTTTCAGCCAAAATGGACGCCGGCAGTGATGCATGGGTGAAAATATCCGGGGTTCCCGATGAATATGTGGGGGTAACCGACGGGATTGACGGGACCCGGGAAAACTCCTATGCATGGGCGATGGAAATCTTCGACGGATATCTCTGGGTTGGAACAAACCGGAACATCTTCGGTACCATGTTTACGATGGGGGGCATGCCAACGCCGGGAGGCATACCGGTGGAGATTCCCCCGATAACCGATATGCGGCCGGGAATTTATCGAATGGACCTCGCAACCGAAGAGTGGGAAACCTATTATGTGCCGGATGACATGACGGGTGGTATGAGTCCTGTCCCCATGGGTATCGACCTTGGGTACCGGATGATGAAGACCTTCGAGATGGAGGGCGGTGAGCCTGTCCTGTATATCGGGAGTCTGGGTTATACCACCAGCCTGATCGCAATCGACGGCGACGGCGGGATGGAACGGGTCTTTACCATGTCCGGGGAACGGCTTCTTTCGATCCGTGGCATTGCGGAGCATGAAGGGTATCTCTTCTGGGCGACGGAAGATACTTCGGGCGGGGTGATGAAGGCGACGCCGGCACTCTGGTATGCGAAGGACCCGCTGGGAGCATTCAGGGGAGAGCCTTCGGTTGTGTATCCGAGGGTGAATGTGCCGGAGGAATGGCTCGGGGAGAGGGGGGCTGAAATCCTCGACATGGTCAGCTACAACGGGGCGCTCTATGTCTTTTTCCTGCCGTACGAGGATAATGAAGGGTTCTGGTGCGGAAAACTCACAATGAACTGCGAGGATTATACATGGGATCTCATCGTCGGGGATCAGAGTCTTGGCGCCCGGTATCCGGCCGGAATGGGGAGTCCCGTCAACGGCGGCGCAGTTCCGATTGTCTTCAAGAACAAGGTCTACGTGGGGACAATGGATGGTGCGGCATTCCGTCTGATGAATGGCATATCACAGCCCGTTCCCGGTGATCTCACGATGGGAGGCACCCATGGCATGCAGATCTACCGGTTCGGTTCAAATGACAAATGGGACCATGTGATGCCGAAACACAACGTCAGGGATGATGAGACCCTTGCAGTACTGAACGGGTTTGAAAACCCCTACAACAAGTATATCTGGCGCTTTGGCATCCAGGAAAACAGGCTCTATGCAGGCACCTTCGATATCGGCACCGGGACGCAGGTCATTTCGGCGGCATTTGGGATGGATGCTCCGGAACTTCCGACCCCCCCCGGATTCGACATGTTCTGGACGGTTGACGGCGAACAGTGGCGCGAGGTAACATCCGATGGTTTTGGGGACAAATTCAATTATGGGACGCGTGCCTTCGTCACCGACCCGGCAACGGACACGCTCTATATGGGGACGGCCAATCCGTTTTACGGATGCCAGATCTGGAAGAAAGTGGCCTGAAACCTCTTTCTCCTACATTTTTTACGATTTGGACCTCCTGATCCCGGTATCCTCCGTGTTCCGGCCTTAGGTGATATCGGGCACGGAATCGTAATTGCCGTCCAAATCGCAAAATGTCCTCGGCAGTCCTGCGACACATTAATTCCCTCTCTGGTGCACCTGACTACGTTGAGTCATGCCCTCCGATGCCGTCATCATCTTTCCCCATCAGCTCTTCGAGGTACATCCCTCCCTTTCGCCAGGATGTATGGTGTTCCTTGTCGAGGACGATCGTTTCTTCACTGATTTTGCCTTTCATCGCAAGAAGCTCCTCCTTCATCGTGCTGCGATGCAGTATTACTCCGATTTTCTCGACGAGAAGGGATTTCGGGTGACCTATATCGGGAACCGGTCGAAACAGACGACTCTCGAGGATCTCTTCCGGCTCCTCGGTGAGATGGATGTTCATGCGGTCCGTATGGCGGAGGTGACGGATCATCCTCTGGAAGAGCGCATCGGGACTCTTGCGGATGCCGGTGGCGTGGCCGTCACTATCGATCCGTCACCCGCATTCCTCACTCCCGCCGCCGTCATCCGTAAGGAATTCGGTGGAAAGGAACACTACATGATGGATCATTTCTACCGGCACCAGCGTGTCCGGATGAATGTCCTGATGGAGGATGACCACCCGGTCGGGGGGAAATGGAGCTACGATGTCCTCAACCGGCGCCCCCTTCCCCCGAAAGAAATCGTCCCTCCTCTCCTCTCCCTCCCGCCATCCCGGTACGTACGGGACGCGGCCGCTTGGGTCGATGACCGGTACCCGAAAAATCCCGGGTCGACGGAGGGGTTCCGGTACCCGGTCACCCACGCAGATGCCCGGTTGTGGTTCAGCGATTTCCTCGAACACCGGCTGGCCCGGTTCGGTACATATGAAGATGCCATCAGGAGAGAGGAAACCTTCCTCTACCATTCCGTCCTCTCCCCCCTTCTCAACACCGGCCTCATCACTCCGGGGGAGGTAGTACACCAAACCCTTGCCTATGGAGGAGATCACGACACTCCGCTCAACTCTCTTGAGGGATTTCTCCGGCAGGTGATCGGGTGGCGCGAGTTTGTCCGGGCCGTCTATCTCTGCCGGGGAGAGGAAGAACGCCGGTCCAATTACTGGAATCACCGGCGACGCCTCCCGTCACCCTTCTATGACGGCACGACGGGGCTTGTCCCGGTGGATATCGTGGTCAGGAGAGTTCTCGAACATGCATTCACTCATCATATCGAACGCCTGATGGTGCTTGGCAATATCATGTGCCTTGCGGAGATCGACCCCGATGACATCCACCGGTGGTTCATGGAACTCTTCATCGACGCCTATGACTGGGTGATGGTCCCGAATGTCTACGGCATGTCCCAGTATGCGGACGGGGGACTCATGAGCACCAAACCCTATATCAGCAGTTCCAACTATATCCGGCGGATGAGCGACATCCCCGAAGGTGAATGGTGCAGGATATGGGACGGGCTCTTCTGGCGGTTTGTGGAGAAAAACAGGAAAAAAATCAGCGAAAACTATCGGATGAAGCTCATTCTCGCAAATCTCGACCGGAAGAGTGATGAGGAGAAAGAGGCGCTCTTCGGGGTGGCGGAAGAATTTCTGGCCCGCCTCTGAAGACGTCCGTGGACCGGAAAGATACCCCTCTCACATGTATATGGCTGATTGCATCCCGTAATGGGGTATCCGGCCTCCGGAACGGATCCTGGCAAAAAAGGTACCGGGGGCTGGAAGGGTGGACGATGAACCCGTCCGCGGGCCCCGGGCGAAATGATTCAGTGACGTCCCCGAAGGATGCATGCCAGTGCAAGCCCGGCGCCCACACCGAAGAGCGGGACCGGCGTTGCGGGAGCGCCCATATCAGCGGCCTCTTCCATGTGGCCTGAAAAATCCAGGGTGATGCCTGTGACCCGGTGCACTGTCCGTTCAGGGGATACATTCTCCCCGACGATGGTAAGGGGCCAGTTCCTGTCACCCGGTGTGAAGGGGTCGCCATCCACCGCATTTGCCAGGATGTACGCATGACTCTTCATCGTCTCGGCCGCGGTAAAGGACGCCTGTTCACCGGCATCCCCCTCCACCACGATGGCATAGGCATTGGTCTGTGCAAGCGTCGTGTTGTATGCCCGGTTATTGACGAGGTTTTCATCATGCTGGATGTCATCATCCACCCAGCCGGCAAGCATGTAGAGGGGCATGCCGGTCCAGACATGCCCGTCGGTATCGGTATAGGATACAAGATGACCGCTGGCCCGCTCACCGCAGGCGAGGCCCTGTTCAAACTCTTTCCTGCTTATGGCGGTGGTGAGATAGCCGTCAAGTGCAAGTTCCCATTCATTGGTGTCACGCGGGTAGATCTCCATGGTCGCGACATTCCGTATGGCAAGCCCTGCCGCAGACGGATACTCAGTTCCCTCGCACCAGTAAAAGCGCCAATATGCCTCATCGGTGTAATCCATCATGTCCTGGTTGCCGAAGGTTTGGTCATCGGCGAGGAAGAAGAGGGCCGGACCACCGGTATATGCCGGAACATACCCCTGTTTTTGCGTCCACCACGCAAGAATCGGAAGGCCCTGGGCGGGGTGTGGTCCATAGATGTTTCCGTACATGAGCTCGACGACATATCCGTCGGTCGCTGTCATCCGCAGTTCGTCTCCTTCCTCCATGCCGCCGACGAGATCACAGAGATCGCACAACGCCGTCCCCCGGACAATCTCTTCGACCTTGGCGAGGTTTTTATTCTCAGCCGGATTCCAGAGATCGGTTGTGTCGAAGGTCGGGCCCTGGAAACGGTAGGGGGTCACGGTGTCACCATGGATGGGAAGATGCTCCTCCATCCATGAACATCCGATCTCCGTCATGTTCAGGATGGGGCCCCCATCCGTCTCTCGTCGAAGGATGGTGACAACACAGGTGGTATCTTCCGGGACGCCGGTGATTGCCGGCCCGGCAAGAGTGATGTCCATGATGTTGCCAATTCGCATATCCGCAGAAACGTCCGGTCCGATCAAGAGCAGCGGGGCAATCTTGATGTCGCCGTCCTTGGCAGGGAGGGGGAGTCCGTTGCAGGTGTCGGCAACCAAAAATCCGTTCTGTGTGATATCCCCCGCGGAGAACGACCGGTCATGCCAGTCGGTCGCCCTGATGATGACGGTATACCCTTTTGCCGGAAGGGAGGAGTTGTACGAGGGGTCGTCGCCGTCATCGACGAGACCGATGAGGTAGGTGAGAGGCAGACCACCGTACACATCTCCGGAGGTATCAGTAAACGTGGCACCAGAGGTTGTACTGGCCGAGATGAATTCTTCTCCGGTAAGGGTAATGGTTCGGTCACCGATGAGGGTAAGTTCCCACTGCGATTCATCCGGTGAGTCCCGGGCCGTGCACACCGGGCAGACGATGAGGAAGAGAGCCATGCAGGCAATTAATGGGCGGAGTATGGTATTAGTCAGTATATCACCACTTTTAAAATATTTACAGATAAATCGTGGATTTTGATTTGATTATGGAAAAAATTGCCGATATAATCATCAAATGTAAATTTAACCCTGTTATCGTGCGTATAATGTGCCGAAAACCCCCGGTGACGGGGGGTCCGTTTGTTTCAGGGATTTGGGGCTCATCGGAGAGCATTCAGGGGCCGCAGATATGCTCTCTTGCCTTCCATCATACCGACGGGAGGAAACCACCACCGTGTCGTCAGCCGTAGGGCATTTCCATCAGCACAGCCCTCGCCCAGAGGATGCGGGGTTCTTTCACAAATTCGAACCCTCTTTTCTCTGCTGCTAAGATGGTGTCGGAAAATGCCTCCTCACTGACATGCATCGTGGGTTCGGCAAGAAGGAGGTATCCTCCCGGCTTTATCACCCGGGCAATCTCGCCCAACGCACCGGAAATATCGGGCAATTCATGCATGACATAGAAGGCAAGGGCAAAGTCGACGGGTGTTTCGGGGTCGAGGTTCAGGGTACCTTCTCCCGCCTGACGGCATTGGATTCTTGGGGCGAGGTCCTCCTTCGCGGCCTTGATACGGAGGATTTCAAGCATCTCCTCCTGAATGTCAACAGCGATGACCTTCCCCGATGTCCCTACCATCCGCGCCATTGCCCGGGTGAAGAACCCCGAGGCGCATCCGATGTCGAGAGCCGTGTCCCCCGGCCTGATATATGGGCCGACAATTCTTTTCGGCGGATGGAGGAGGCTTCTCAGGGGGTTGTCGAGCCAGCGTGCCAGACGGGCCGGACAGATTCTGTCATCGGGCATATCTTTCTCATTGCTCTTTAGAACTAAAGGATATTGCGCAGGGAATCCGACAGTTCATGCACCGGAGAGGGCACTCTTCCTCTTCAAATAGATCATGAGGGGAATTATCAGAATATAGAGCCAGTTTGCATTTTCCGGCGATATGGCGAATGCAAATATGATGACCAGGATGCAGATGAAGGGCGTGACGAGCGAGCGTCTGAGTGCCATGTCGATTCTCTCCTGACTGACCTCCTTTTCTATCAGGCGATGGTTTCCTGATGCATAAGCCCATGAGGCCGCCCCGAATATCCCGATGACCATGAGATTTGCCGCAAGGAGGGAGACCGCGAGGGGATAGCTCTCGAAGCCGCTGTTGATGCTGATCGTAAAGGGCACGAGGGCGACGAAAAACAGTCCGAGAAAATGGAGCCAGATGTAGGTATTGTCCACATGGCGCAGGCTTCTGGTCTGGCGGTAATGAATGATCCAGAATGCGACGAGGATAAAGAAGGCGATGGCATAGTTGATGACCGCCGGAATGAAGGGCAGAAGGATGTCAAGGAAGGTTCCTCCCGGAGGTATGGGAGGGATGCCTTCGTCATTGATGGTCAGAACCCCGATGGTAATGACGATGGCATAAAATCCATCGGTCATTGCCTCCAGGCGGTGTTTTGATAAATACGCGGAATCATCGGGGATCATCGCGCCTCCGGATGGTATGTATACAATCTCGGCAGGATTCTGTATCACCCTTTCCATCGAAGGTGATGCCATTTGCATGGTCCTCCCACCCCGATGGATTGGCGTTATGCCGGGAGGGAGAATCAATTCTTTTTTCGAAAATGCCGGGGAATGATTCTCCCCGTCCTCTGCATGTAGGCACGGTATTCGTCCCCGAATGCCTCCTCCATCATCGTCTCCTCCCTTGGCACCCTGACCAGATAGAGGGGGAGAAATGTGGCGAGCATCGAAAACCCGGCAATCCAGTTCCACAACAGAAGGGGTTGTGCAAGCGCCCAGAGGAGATGTGCTGCATACATCGGATGCCGGATGAACCGGTAGACCCCGCCCGTCACCAGGTGCTGTCCTTCGGTGATCTCGGTAACCGGGGAAAAGGCGGAGCCCAAGTCGGCATGGGAGCGCCACAGGAGGATGAAGGCGGCGGCATACACTACGGTCCCCGCCCATCCTGCCCATTGCGGCAGGAAATAGTCGGCAAAGGAGAGCAGGGGTGTCAGGATATAGACTGCCGGAACCAGAATCATTCCGAGGACGGGCAGATAGACAAGAGGAGTGTCCACATGAGGCCGATTACCCGCTGTTCGTGCCCGCCTCCGGTATGTGCGGGTGTAGTGCCACCGGATTGTACTTCCCGCAAGAAGCCCGAGAAGATAGACGGCTATGAACACTATGTCAGCTGCCGGTTCTCCTGTTCCGGTCGATGTCTGCACCAGCTATTCCTCCCGGTTTCTCTTTCGATCCGGTAGGGAGAGATAGATGTGAATCAGCAGGAGTATCAAAAAAGGCCCCCAGGAAAGCGTGTGGATGATATATGAGGTGGACTTCTGCAAAAGTCCGAAGGTTGCCGGTTCGATGATGTATGGGTGGGTAATCCCGAACCCCGTTATGAGAATGAGAAGGGTAAGGATGAGAAGACAGCGGGATACCCAGAACTGCGCCTTTCGTCGATTCATCATGTCCTCCGCTTTAGTCCGGAAAGCTCCTCTCAAGGTCCCCGTCATTGGCAAATCCTCTCCGTTCCCAGTAGCCCTGATACGATGCATCGTCGGAGACTTCGATCGCCGTTATCCATTTGATCCACTTGTACCCCCACTTCTCCTCTGCGACCAGCTGGAAGGGATAGCCACGTTCGGGAGGCAGGGTCACTCCGTTCATCGAATATGCCATCATGATGTCGTTTTCATAGAAGTACTCCACCGGGAATGATGTGGTGTACCCGTCATGGGCAGCAAATATCACCGTATGTGCCACGGGGTCTACGCCCGAGGCATCGAGAAGGTCGCGGACGAGGACTCCCTCCCAGAGGATGGTCACATCCCACCCCTCGACGCAGTTGAGGGTCACCACCTTCGAATAGTGGGGGAATCCCTCAAGAACGGCGGAATACCGGTATTCCCTCGGCTCATCGACCATCCCGTACACCTTCAGTGAATAGGAGCTGTTTGCGATATACTGGGGCCCTTTTATCGAATTTTCCCGAAAAGCCGTTATCGAGGAGAGATCCTCTCCCTCGTACTCGCGGATCTCCGCGGGGGCAAGTTCCTGCACCTGTGAATCCCGGACACCCGATAATGCGATGAGATCCACGGCATAGAGTGCCGCGACGATAAGAATTGCGATGATGATAACAGTCTGCCATGGATTTCGCATAGCTTGTCAGGAGGACTGGTGATGCATGAGCATATGAAGGTATTGGAGAATTCAGTCACTAATTGTGAAGTTTTCAGGGCACCATGAATCCAGGCCAGCCTCGTCCGCCTCTACATTCCCGCAGACGGCGCTCGATGGTATGGAGGGGTCCTGCAGGTAGGCAAGAATGCAGTCCATGGCCTCCCGGTTGGAGGGGAGGGAGATATGTGAATATTCATCGGGTGAGGCAGTGAATCTCTCCGTATCGGCCGGGAGAATATCCAACTCCGCCCCCGGAAGGAAGGAATCGATGTGCGGGATAACCCCGTCCCCCGCATACGTGAGTACCCATCTGCCATCCGGTGTGTGCGCCCATGTCTTGCCGTCCAGCCAGGGAAAGAGTGCCGGTGTTCCTGTTTTGTTTTCGGTCAGGATCATCCTGTATCTGATATCCTTTCGAATTCCTGCCTTCTTCAGCTGTATCATTGTCCGGCTCCCCGCGCACAGCTCCCTTGTCATGATATCCTGTGAGGGATCATAATCCCTGGGAACAAATACCCTGCCAAGCATCCTGAAGAGATCCGGGGCGTAGATCGGGTGATAGAACAGCTCCGCCATGGCCGATCCGTTGTTCGGCGGTGCGAGGGCAATCAGCTGGCGGATTTTCTGATCGTACGAGGGGGTATCCAGCACCTCCAGCAGGTACCTGACGATGGCAGTTCCGGCAGAGTGGCAGACGATGTCAACGTCTCCCATATAGCCGGATGCTTCGCGCCGATCCCGGATAAACTCCCGGAGACATACCGCTATCTCGGCCGGGGCGGCATTCATGCGGGCATGGGAAAAATTCCAGTGAACAATCGATGCCTCTTCGAGACGTGCACAAAGAGCCGCCCAGACCCGGGGGTGACTTTTCCAGCCATGGACCAGTACGACCGGACATGTGGTTGCAGGACTCTTTGTCATCGGACCCCCATGAAATCAAAGGTTCTGCACATTACTGGGCCCGTAAGGACGAAAGAAATTGCGCTGCACATCGGTGGAAATGAACCCCCGGCAACGAAACCGACCCTGTCCGAATATAAGGAACCGTTCAGGGTTCCCGCCGGTGTGGCATACGATCCTCTACCGGTTAAAGGGACGAATATCTGCGTAATTCCGGAGTATTCCGACAGGCGCCCCCGGAGACGGGCAGACCTGCGGATGATTGCGGTATGAAAGGCCTCTTCGAATTGAGAGGAAGAATCTGCCGTAAAGACAGCTTCTGAACTTTGCGATAAAGCAAAAAATTCGTTCCTTCAAAAAAAATTCAGTGAATATTCACTGTTGAGTCACGTACACTATTGAAATATTCAATCGGTGCGGAATCTAATCTTAGTAACGCGGGCGGTATTCGCTGCGGGGTTTCGGGGGGCGTGCTTCGTCGATTCTCATCGTACGTCCCTCGAAGACGGTCTCATTGAGTGCTTCCATTGCCTTCTCGGCTTCCTCGGGAGTTCCCATCTCAACGAATCCGAATCCCTTGCGCTCAATGACCCGAACTTCTTTCACCTCACCATATTCAGAGAAGAGCTCTTCGAGCTGTTTGTCTGTGACCGAATAAGTAAGATTACCAACGTAAAGTTTGCTGCCTTGCATAATGGCTTCCTTCTATGTTCATAATTTAACTCTTGCGTATATCTAACTATGGACGGTTGAATTATTTTTCAGGTCAATTTCCATGAAAAATTAATGTATAATAATTAATTCAGTGAGGGGGATGTTCTGTTCATGAGTGGGAAACCGGGATCATGGGGGGGAAAGTGACCCCGAATTTTCGCTGTTGCGCGCAGGGTAATGCCGGTTGTTGCATCTATGTAATGCGCTCTGTCATTCAGCAGGGGCTTCGGTGACGTGCGCGGGGAACCGCGGCGGTTCTATCCCCTGTCGCTGCAGTTCAATCCATGCACGTCGCGTCACCTCGGAGCGAAATTCGAATTCCGAACGAAGATCATTGACATAGGCTTTTGCACGAATGCGTTTGTAGTATGGAAAGTCTGCGAGGAGGATGGTATAGGGGCGAGTGGGCGATATATAGACATATTTCGAGGTGACGACCGCATCACGCAGAATCGCCATTGCTGTACCTGCATCACTGTGTGCGTCGATAAACAGATCGATGACGACCATCATCTCTGTTTTTCCTGCATTGGCACTTGCAGTAGCTTCATTGAAGACGGAAAAATTAGGGATTGAGACGGATGAATCGTCCGGAGTGACAATACGGGTCGAACGAAGCCCGATATCTTTTACTTCGCCGTATGTCCCCTGGACGGAAATCTTATCGCCAATCTGATACGGTCGTTCAAATGCAATGACGATGCCCCCGATGATATCGGCAAAGACATCCTTGAGCCCGAATCCGAGCGCCGCTCCGAAAAGCCCTGAGAAGGCGACCAGCTGTGAAAGGGACGGCTGGAGGACGGCGGCAATGATGAAGTACAGTGCGGATGCGTAGATGACTATCTTCAGGAGAGGGATGATCATCGTTGCCGTAATCCGGTAGCTCCCGGCTTTATCGGCAATTCTTCGGAGCAGATAGGACAGAATCTTAACGAGGACGTAGGCAACGACAATGATGTAGACAATCTCCAGTATCATCCCCGTGTCAAAGGTCCGGAATGGCCACTCGGCAATCGCTTCCGTTTCATTCAGCGTCGAGATCACCATTTACCACACCATCCGTATTCGTCTGAGATGGGATATGACGCAGTTGAGGGTCTCCGGATTGACCCGGTAATATCCCTTATCTTCTTCAATGAGCCCCTGTCGTGTCAGCCGATAGAGGGTCTGTTCGATATCGATCTCGGGGCTTGCGATCTCTGCGAGGTCGGTAAAACTGATCGACTCCATCGAGAGCACGATATTGAGGAGAAACGACTCATTGATATCAAGATCGACGGCACATGGAGGGTCGGGGATGCGGCTCAGTTTGAGCTCAGGATAGTCAAGGCTGCGTTCCCATATGCGCAGCGCAACCCCGTAGTTTCCTTCGGCTATCCGGGTGATCTTATCGAAGGCCACTTTTTTGGCATCAGGTTCTTCTTCGGTGGTTTTCGCAGACGTACCCCCGCCTATGTTCAGCCGGGGCCAGGGAATGTCCCGGGAATATCCGAACGGCAGGGGGAGACGGACCCGTTTTGTGGTAACAACAGGCTGTTCCCCGGGCGGTTCCACGTCATCGATAAACTGTATGTCCCCCTCATAGTGGGATAGCACTGCAGACATCAGCGCCTTACTGTCCATTTTTGGAACCTCGATTACAACCGGAAAAAATTTATCGATATCCTTGACCGCCCGAAGGTAGGACCATGTGAAGCTGTTCCATGATGTGATGAACATCTTCTTGTCGGACATTGAGATCATGTCAAGGAATGCATCGAGCATGGCAAATCCGCCAATCCTTCTCAGGGCAAGGAAATGACACCGGTCCATCAGGACGATGTCTTTCGTCCCGTAGGTGGAGGTGATGGCCTCCTTTCCCTTCACGACATTGAAGAACGGGATATATGTGACGGTACCCGGATTTTTTTCCCGTATTTCTCCCATGATCGTATTTTGTCCTGCAAATGGTTCGCCTATCAGGGCAATATGGGAGAATTCACCCTTCGGAAATGCATCGATGGCATCCTGGATGCGGGTGATCTCCTTCTCAAAAAGGATGAAATCCTCCTTCTCCATTTCCTGCCCGGCGGGTTCGTCTTCCATACTAGTAGAGAATAGCTCCTGTGTCATATTCTTTTGGTCGCAGTGTTCTGGTGGCGCCGGAGATGAAGATCGCCGATATTTTCGGAGGAATGAGACTAACCACCCCAACAAAATCCGTCCGGACCTGACAGTACAGACGGTACAGCGGGAATGTGACTTCAGAGTGGGTGGTGATAAGCCAGTCAGGCCGTTGCATTTAATGTGGGCGGTGTCAAATTTTTACCGGATATGGTTCAGGTCGGAGATGTGGTGCTGGCATCGGGACTCTTCCCCGGGGACCGTAAGATACGACCTGCGGTGGTCATTTCCGGAGACGACCCCTCGTCCATCGTTGTCTGCCCGGTCTCATCGAAACGGCCGACGGATACTGCGTGGATAACGATCGACCTGCATGATTTTGCCGAAGGGGGGCTGGATGTTTTCGATGAGAGTTATGTCATCATCGGACACCGGTGCAGGATACGACGAACCTCCATTGTCGGAAGCCGAAAGGGCCGCCTCTCTGGTGATGTGATTCGGACCATCTGCATCACTGCCGGAGACCTGTGAAAAAAAGGGCGGGCCGGGCACCCTCATCTCCGGTATCCGGCCGTCAGAGGTATCCTGCCATTACCCCCGGCATCCGTCTCCTGTTTTTGCCCTTTTTTTAGAGGGCGCAAAGTATCCCCGTGGGACCGGGGTCTACAGGCCGTATTCCCCCGGGGTCCCCCGAACTGCGCAGGGTCGCACGTGCCGGGAAGGAGGATCGACACATTCCGGGTCCATACCTATTTATATCCAAATTTCAAAATTATCATCAGGACACGTCCTTTTTCAACATTCTTCAAGGAGATCATCCAGATATGAGCAGCCTGAACGACGTGGTGGATATCGCCTATCCCCAACAACCCCATTGCCCGACGGTTCTCCTTCTCGACACATCCGGTTCCATGTCCATCGGGGGAAAGATCCACGATTTGAGTGCGGGAATCCGTACGTTCAAAGAGGAGATCGAACTGGATGACCTCGCCCGCAAACGGGTCGATGTGGCGGTGATCACCTTTGGCGATACGGTAAGCGTGACAAATGGATTCTCTCCCGTGGAGACCTTCGAACCCCCGGAACTTCATGCAGACGGTCTGACTCCGATGGGTGAGGCAATCTGCCGTGCCCTCGATCTCGTGGAGGACCGAAAGGCAGCCTACCGGGAGGACGGCATCGATTACTACCGTCCGTGGATCTTTCTCATCACCGACGGGGAACCGACTGATATGCTCGATGGGGACGACCGATGGAGGGAGGTCACCGCGAGGATTCATGAGGGGGAGGAAGCGGGCAGATTCCTCTTCTTTACGGTCGGCCTGGATGAGGCTGATATGGGACTTTTAAAAAAGCTGTCCCCGCCGAACCGTGCCCCGGTGCGCCTACGTGACCACCGGTTCCACGAGATGTTCCTGTGGCTCTCACGGAGCCAGGTGAAGGTGTCGGCGTCAGGGCCGGGCGATCAGATTATTCTTGAGGATTTCTTCGGCCCCGATGGCTGGGGAGAGATCCAGGCCTTCTGAACAATGCTTCAGGGAAGCCCTTCCGGGAGGGGAGAAAAAATTGTGTGCGGCGCATCCGTCGCCGGGAATGGCCGCCGAAAGGACGGTGGGAAATGTCAGGATGCGTGGGGGACATTGCGTCTCCCCCTCAATGCCGTTGTGATTGGAGTGGCAGACGGGTTCGGGAGTGCCTCGCGGGGTGGAACCGGAGCGCGGAGAGCAGTTGATATCGCGCTTGAAAGGGTTGCAGGATTTTTTCATCCGGCCGATGATGAGGGCGATGTGCCTGCATTTTTTGAAAAAAACCGTGATATTGTGCGTGCCGGCATCGTGTCGGCACACGAGGCCCTCTGGAGCCTTGCCGGTGCAGAGGGATTATCCCCGCGGGAGTTTGCCTGCACCATGATTCTGGTCCTCTGGTACGGCTCTTCCTGCACCGTTGCGCATATCGGCGATGGCGGTGTCGTTGTGCGGACACCGGACGGGCTCATCTGTCTGTCATCCCCGCAGAAGGGGGAGTATGTCAATGAGACCTGTTCCCTTGCGGCGGCCGATTATACCGAAAATCTCCGGGTTATCGAGAATGTGCCGGGAACCAGTGCCTGTGCGCTCTTTACCGATGGCGTCGAACGATCTCTTCTCGTGAAAAATGGTGCAGCATGGGAACCCTATGGTCCGTTCTTCTCCCCTGCATTCATATATCTGGAGACGCTATCAGATACTACCGGAGGTGGGGATGAGATTCGATCATTCCTCCTCTCAGAACGAATGCAGAACCAGTCGGATGATGACATGACGCTCGTCATGGGAATTACGGCAGAAGGAACATGTGATGACTGAACGCACCGTCTACGATGAATCCGGAACACCCATCGTGCTGTCCGGACCGGTGAAGAAAGGGGGCGAGGGTGAGATGTATCTCACGAAGACCCCGGAGCACCTCTGTGCCAAACTCTATTACGAACGGCGTATGACACAGCTTCTTCAGGCCAAGATTGCTGCGATGGTCAGAAATTCCCCCGTGGATGTAAAACCGGAGACGCGGCGGGCCGGTCCCCGTGGAAGCGCACTTGCCTGGCCCATCTCTCTTCTGTATGACTCCCCTCTCGGAAGCAGGTCGTTTGTCGGGTATCTCATGCCGCTCATCGACACCACACTCTATATGGAAGCCCACCGGTTCTTTGACCCGGATGACCGGATTCGGCTCTTCGGGGGAGGGTTTTCCTGGCGGTACCTGCTGACCGCTGCGTACAATCTGGCGTCGGTGATGACGGATATTCACTCCCGCGGGCACTGTATAGGGGATGTGAGCAGCAGAAACCTCCTCGTCGCCCGGACGGCAGCGGTGGCGATCATCGACTGCGATTCCTTCCAGATACTGGATACGGAAAATGACCGCGTCTTCTATTCGCGGGTCGGGACCGGAGAGTACCTCCCTCCCGAACTTCAGGGGGTGGATTTTGGAAAGGAGGATGTCGACCGGTATGCCTCCGACCTCTTTGGCCTTGGCGTGCTCGTCTTCCGGTTCCTGATGGGAGGGGTCCATCCGTTCCAGGCAAGCGGTGAAGGGGTGAGCGGTGCCCATTCGATAGAGCAGAAGATACAAAAAGGAAAGTTTGCCTACCTCGCATCCGACCCTTCCGTTGCTCCCCCGAAATTTGCCTATGATTACCGCATCATCCCGGCGTCATTGCAGGATCTCTTTTACCGCTGCTTTGTGGAGGGAATATCCCATCCGGCAGCGCGGCCTCCGGCGGAGGAGTGGAAACGGGTGATTCTTTCGGAACTGATGGAGATCCGCCACTGCAGCGCCAACCCAAACCACTGGTACGGACGACACCTGACGGCGTGTCCGTGGTGTGCCTATGAGGAAACGGGCGATCCGTTTCCCCGATGGGTCCGGACGCCAGAACCTCCGGCGCCGGCGGACGAAACCGTGGAGTCTGGCGGGGAGCCGGAGGAAATGCCGGCCATCGAGGCATCACCGGCCGAACTCGTCCTACCCGCTCCCCACATCACCATTCATGATGTGGCGCGTGACATCGTCATCCCATATTCCCTGGTCCTCAACAACCGGGGGGATATGCGCCTCTTTGGGACTGCAGAATCAACAGTTCCCTGGATAACCGTCAATCCCGGGGATTTTACCTGCGATGAAACAATTGCCCTCACCCTTGACATCAATACCGGAGATATGGACGAAAAGGATTTTCAGAAGGCAAAGATCCGTATCTTTTCGAACGGCGGCAATGCCGAGGCAATTGTATTCGTGAGTCTCCAGCCGGATTCGTAAGTCAAAGAATGGCCGTCATCAGGACGGTGACGCCCGCCATCCCGATGCCGGCGCAGCTGAGAGGAAGGGTAAACTGCTTCAGGACGTCAGGGACCGTATCGCCGGTCGTCCGTCGAATGAGCCAGAAGTACGGGTCGGTGAAGATGCTCAGAACCATGGTGCCTGCCACCGTCATGAGGACGAACGGAATGATGCCGACGGCGCCGGGAATACCGGTCCCCGCAAGGATGGTGGTGGTGACGATGGCGGTGACGACACGCGAACCCTGGGATGCCTGCAGAAGTGCAGCCAAAAGGAAGGGAACGAGGAGCGGGGCGAACAGATCCCCGTGGGCGAGGACGAAATCGGTAAGCCCTCCCTCGGCGGCGATGACCGCTCCCAGCCCACCCGCACCACAGAGGTCGAAGATGATAATGCCGGCATTTTTTGTTCCGGATGCCGCTGCCTCTTCCCGCAAGTCAGGCGTGCAGACCGCAATTGCAGCGACCAGTCCTCCGATGAGGGCGAGGTTGATATTTGCAAGGAACGCCAGTGCCGGAACAAGATTTCCGGTGATAAGAAGGGCGATGGGCAGGAGTACCGGCAGCCATCCTGCCTGGAGAGGGACCGGTTGTTCCCCTGCCGGGGTTTCCGGCCGGCAGCAGCGCGCTTCCGGCCTCATCAGGGCGAATGTTGCCAGAACGAGGATGACAAGGGAGAGTGGGAATGCGGTCAGCATGTACGCCGGGACATCGAAAGTCATGGTCGCATCCAGCCCGCTCACGATGGCATAGGTGACAGGAAGGGGATAGAGGAGGACGAAGGAGACGACCGACCCGATGGCGCCCACGTAGTATATCCTGGTTGTCAGGCCGTACTGCGAGCGGACATGGCCGAGAAGGGGGGCAAGGACGATGAAGGGGGTGATGCAGCACATCATGGGCACGGAGAGGAGATATCCCGCAACACCTGCGGCGAGATGGGGGCGGCGGGTGGCTCTCCCGAGATCGGTTACAATCCGTTCCACTCCCCCGTTTCTGCGGATGACGGCTGCAATGACCGCTCCACAGAAGATGGGGATGGCCAGAAGGGAGAAGATGGCCCCGGCGCCCTTCGTGAAGGAGGCTATCGCCTCCGTGCTCGTCCCGGTGAGAAGGGCGAAGATCAGCGCACCGACAATCAGTGTGAGAAACGGCGGATACCGCGACCGCCAGGAAACGACGCAGAGAAATGCGAGGGTAAGTGCCAGGGCAGGAAGTGCTGATATCATGTATCCTCTTATTTCTGATACTCCAGACGTTCCCGAATCCGTTCACAGGCACATTCCCGGTAGGCCGGATCGATTTCGTAGCCGATATACCGTGTGTTCAGGGTGATCGCCGCAAGCGCGGTGCTCCCGATACCCATGAACGGGTCGCACACCACGGTCTTTTCATCAAATCCGTGCAGCCGGATGCACATCTCCGGAAGTTTTTCCGGGAAACTTGCCGGATGGGGCCGCGAGGTCCGGATCGTCCGGTAGGGAATGAACCAGACGTTTCCCCGGTCACGAAGGTCACGGTCTGCCTGCTTCCAGCGGCCGATGTTGCTCTTGTCCTGGTATTTGACTCCGACCCCCAGTTTGTCGAGAGGAACGCCCCCGTTCTTTGTGAAATGAAAGAGGTGCTCATGGCACTGGCTCAGGTACCGGCGGCTGTTGACCGGCTGGTAGTGGCCGACGGCAACATCCTTTGTGATCCCGTCGTATGCCCCGATGTCCGCCTTTTCGATGGCGACCGACTTGACCCAGTGAATGACGTTCTGGAGTTCGTAATGCTCACGAAAACGGGCAAGGACGTCATAGGGAATCCACTGGTCGCTGGGTTTCCCCCCCACATTCAGGAAGAATGAGCCCTCATCCTTGAGGATGCGGCGGGCTTCGGCGGCGACCCGGCCCATCCAGGCAAGATACTCATCCCGCGGCATCGTGTCGTTGTGCGAGTTGTATGGTTTGCCGATATTGTAGGGCGGCGAGGTGACGATGATGTCTATGGATGCGTCGGGAAGTTGCTGCATCCCTTCGATGCAGTCGCAGAGGTGGATGGAATCAAGATATCCTGCAAGGCCCGGTGCTGTCTGGTGGATGGTCATGGGTAAATCCGTCGTCAGGGAATCCTCCTGCAAAAATATTGTTCTCTCTCTTTATTTCAAATGCCCTGGATGTTCCGGCCGTGATGGAGGGGGGAAATGGTTCCATATACACAATATTCAAGGAGGGAGTGGAGTATCTGTATAAGGAAGAGGGGGGCGAGAGGAATGTCGAGGAACCAGTACCTGTACCGGCAGAGGGACCACTATGCAGAGGAGCTTGATGCCCTGAGGGCGTATCCTGTCGAAGAGTTCGTCGGGGCGGTGGCCGAGATAGGCTTCGGATGCGACTGCTGCAGCCGTTGCTGCACCCGGGCGTTCAATGATCATGTCTTCCTGCTGGAGGAGGATGCCGTCCGGGCACAGGAGATCGACCCTGCGTCCCTGGTGCCGGCCCCCTACTATGAGGCCTGCGACCAGAACGGGACGTTTTATGTCTCCGGATATGCGCTCAGGACCCGTGAAGACGGCAGGTGCATCTTCCTTGACGACGAGGGAAGATGCCGGATCTATGACCGGCGCTTCTCCATCTGCCGGGTCTACCCGTACATGCTTCACCGGGAGACCGGGGAGGACGGGGCGTATGACTGGCGCCTGATTAGCGGCCTCAACGAGCACGGGACTTATCACAACCCGATTCCCGACGAGGAGTGCCGGCGTATCGCAGCGGAGACGGTTGCCTATGAGACGGCGTATCTCGAACAGGAGATCCGGTTCTTTGATGCTCTTGCAGTGTACTTCGAGGAGAACGGCCTTCGCCATATCCGGCGGACGTTCGACATGAATATGCGGGAATTCGAGAAGGGAACGGAAGTCCGGGTGCGGGTCTATCACCAGGGACAGTTCTTCGATCACTGCGTCTCGAAATATGATTACTGACACCGGTGTTGATTGACACAGGGCAAAAGGAGTGTGGAATGATTATGGGGAAAAAAGGGTCCCGTACGGGAACGCTGGTGAAATTTGTTCTGCTGGTGCTCGGGGTAGTTGTCATTCTCACCGTTCAGTGGGATTTCATGGTCTTCCTCCCCGCCCATGGCGGGAATGGAGACGATGACGGCCTGAAGGTCGGTGCCTTCAATGTTCAGGTCTTCGGAACGACGAAAGCCGCGAAAGAAGAGGTGATGGATGTGCTGGGGGATGTCATACGGTCCTATGATATCATTGCAATCCAGGAAATACGTGACAGTACGGGGACGGCACTCCCTGCGCTTCTCGAAGAGGTGAACAGCGACGGGTCGGCCTATGCGTATGTTGCAAGCGATCGTCTCGGGCGGACGGTTTCAAAGGAGCAGTATGCCTACTTCTATGACACGCAGACATGCTGGCTCATCGGCACCCCGCAGACCTATCCCGAACCGGAAGGCGATGTATTCCATCGTGAACCCTACGCCGCCTACTTTTCCAGCCGTGAGGGGGCATTTACCGCAGTTCTTATCACCGTCCACACAGACCCTGATGAGGCGGAAGAAGAGATTGATGCCCTGGCAGAGGTCGTACCGTGGGCCATGGAGGCATTCGGCGGCGAAGAGGATGTGATCGTCATGGGCGACTTCAATGCCGACGGGGTGTATTTCGATGAGGAGACATATCCTTCCCTGAGGGCGTCGGGGTACACCTGGCTCATCACCAATGATATGGATACGACGACTGGGCCTACGGACTGCACCTACGACCGCATCGTTATCACGGACAGCCTCCTCCTCGACGGGTATACGGGGAGCAAAGGGGTCGACCGGTTCGATCTGACGTACGGCCTCGACGCTGGCCTGACATCAGCGGTCTCCGACCATTATCCGGTCTATGCGGTATTTGCTGATTAGTTCTTCGTTTACTTTCACCCTCCCTGGCCCCTGTTCATATGGGGAAGGACAGATGGTAAAATGGGGAGGAGGACGCCCCCCATTCAACACCTCCGCATGCGAGGGGAATACACCGCGACATGTTCCTCCCGTATGAGAAGCTTTCATTCCACACCAAACCATCCTACCTATTTTTTCGGTTTCATCATCTGCAGACGATGCCTGACCCGGTGTTCATCACTGGAACGATGTCATCGCAGGGCGGATATTTCGAAAAAAAGAGATGTTCGCCGGTACGAACCGAATATCAGAGAAGGCCGACAATCTCTTCAAAGGATGAATTTTTTGGAACCCACACCGTCTGGCCGGTATAGTTCAGACCCGGCGTCTCCCGGAGTGCCTCGAGATCGTACACCCGTGGACCGTACTGGTATTCCGCTTCCTGGTACCACCATGCAGGATAGCCGGGTTCGTCGACCTCTTCGGTCGCCGGGTCGGTGATCAGGCCGTTTGAATATTTGACGATGAGCATTCCCGTCAGGCGCTGCCACTCATCGATGATCTCATCGCCCCTCTGCACGGTGAAATTGGTAAGGAGACGTCGTGCACCGTCGTCATCGCCGTCTGCAATGAGGGCTGCCGCCTCCTGATCGGTCACCTGGATCGCTTCAATGGATTGTAATTCCAGTTCCGACTGTTGTGCCTGTATATCCACAATCATTGCGTCATAGCGGAGCATTGCCCAGTTTGTCACGAAGTCAAACGTCCAGTAGGCGGCATCGGGGTCGTACTGCGTCCTGTTGCCGATGAGATAGGACGAGGAGACGTTCTCTGCACCTGCGTACATCGGAGCATAGACGGTTTCATAGGCGACCGCCGGACCGAACCACAGGACGCCGCCGACCGGGTCGGGAAGTGTGGAGCGTGCCTGTGCAACATAACTGTAGGAACAGAATATTGCGGAAACCGGCCGCGGGTTTGCCCCGGCCCGAACTTCGATGTATGATGCATTCTGGAAATCGGTGTGTGCATCGGCCGGTCCCAGGTAACGGTACGGGTTCTCGAAGGGACCTGCGGCGATGCCTGTCGTCAGGTCGAATTCCGTTCCTTCGTAGTGATCCCTGAAGATGGAGAGGGCTGTCGTGATGTTGACCTTCTCATCCGGTTCGATGGTAAAGGGAAGTGCCCGTGTGTAGGAGTTCCCGACATACGGGCTGAGGTTCAGCGAGGGTGCGAGCCGGTTTTGTATGCTCCATACCCGCATGAGTGAGTAGTAGGGGTGGGAATACTCGCCGTAGCTGGTCGCTTCCAGCCAGTCGAACGTCCCGTTAGCAGGTGACCACATGCCGTGTTCTTCTGCTACCTTGAAGAGGTCGGTTGCATAGAGCATGTCGGGGTCGCCCGGCACGACATCCCGAATCCGGAATTCGTTGCCTGCCACGAAAATCTCCCCGTCGGGGATCCTCTGCGCGACCCAGAGACCGCCGGTCCCGTCGGGGCTGCAGCACATCTCGATGACCCACGCCTCCTCCGGGTCGGCAAAGATGAGCGTCTCGCCGGTGCCGTAATAGCCGTACGTCTCGATCAGTTCTCCGACCAGTTCCACTGCCGCACGGGCGGTCGTGCAGCGTTCGAGGGCGAGGTTGGAGAGCTCGGACGAATAGAAGATCCTCTTTCCCTCCTCGGCATCCAGCTGGATTTTGGCATACTCGGTACACTCGGCGGAGAGGAGCTGGTGCTCGTTCATCATGCCATAGGACGCCGTGTAGTATCCGTAGGTGTGGGGCACCTGATCGATGTATCCGAGAACAGGGGCGGAACCATCGCCCTGCGAATGCCCGGCTGCATCGGAACCGCTGACGGGATCGAATACGATGACCCGTTTCTCACCCGGTGCATGATCGGCAGCCGGAATATAGGTCAGGCTGATATCGTCGCGTTGTCTCCAGTCGAATCCGACACCGTCATTTGTATGGCCCGCATACATCGACCCGTCGTCCGATGCACCGGGGGTGACGGCGAATACCGTGCATGCTGCTGCGGTTCCTGAGAGCGTCGCGAGAATCAGCAGAATCAGCAACAAAGTGGGAATTCCTTTTCTATTCCGTATGGCTGTCCAGAGCATAGTAGAATGTCGGAGGAGCGCTATAAATAGGATGGGTCTTCTCTTTCGGGATTGCTGTCCGGCCGAATTGGGTATTATGATGTCCCAATTGTCATTATGAAAAGGAAGGTTTGGAATTCCTCACGGAGAGTCGGACAAAGGCCTTCAGCATATCTCTACACCGGGTTTGTAAGCGTCGGGGAGAGAATTCATCGGGCCGGGGGCACGGTCAATGGGATACGGGAAAATAAATGACAGTCCTGAAAACTTCTTATTTAAACGAATAACAACAAAAGAGCTCAAACAGTGTTTTAATGCTGATATGGGGATTCGAACCCCAGTCGCAGGAGTGAGAGTCCTGCATGATTGGCCGGACTACACTATATCAGCAGTGTTGTAGTGCCTACATAGATTGGGAATAAAGGTACTTAAATGTGCGGATTTGGCTCCGGCAGGTGGGCGAACGTCCGGTTGCCGTTCCCTCCGGTTCCTCAGCGAAACAATTCCTGTTTCTGTAATAATCCGGAGATATCGCTTTCATATGGAAGATGTCAGCCGGAAGTTCCGTTCAAGAGGGGTGAACGGGGGCAAATGCTTTATCAGAGGCGGAGTTATCATCACACAAAGGGGACCGATGTGCCGTTTCAGGAGATAGCCCGGATACAGGAGGCAGAGACAGAGGCACTTGCGTCAATCGAACAGGCGCGTCGGGAGGCCGACACCCGTCTGAATGATGCACGCATGGAAATGGAAAATGCCGCAAAGGCGTCACGGGAGAAGGCGGCATCCGAGGCGGCCGCCCTGATATCTGCCGCCGAGGCGGAGGCGGGAAGCGAGCGGGAGGAGATCCTCGCAAAGGCACAGGTGAAGAAAGCGGCCATCCTGGCGGCGATCGAGGCCCGTCTCGATGAAGCGGTGGCCTATGTGGTGGCGGAGGTGACCGGGAATGTTCAGGACCGCTAGGATGGTTCGGGTCACCGCCGGGGTGCATGCTGCTGCGAGGGATGAGATGGTGGCCGCCCTGCACGAGGCCGGTGTCATCGAACTGCAGCCCGTAACCGGGACCCGGGACCCGGGAACTCTTATCCGTCCTGTTCCCCGCTCAGCATCGGTCCCGGAGATTGCAGAGGTCCGTTCGCGTCTGGACCGGGCGATCGAGATCCTCGAATCCGTGATCCCGGAACCGAATCCGATAACAGCCCTCTTTGGCCGGGGAGAAATGAAGAGGACATCGTTCACCGGCATCGATGCACCGTCGGTTCTTGCAGAGGCGGAGCGGTTCAGGGAACCGGTCTCCACGATTCTCTCCCTGCATTCCCGCGACATTGCCCTCGGTGAACGTATGGCGCGGCTCGATGAGGAAGAGGAGATGCTCCGGCTGCTGACGCCCTTTGGTATCGAACCGGGATGGCTGAAGGCCGCCGAACTTGTGGAGGTGCGGGCGGGCATCATCCCGGACGGAGAATGTGCGGATATTGAGGCACATTTGCTGGAGAACGTACCTGACCTCGCAACGGCTGCTACCGTCTGCGGGGTGGGTGACCGCCCGACGACTGTCGTGACGATCGCCCATCCCGATGCCTCGCAGAAACTGGATGCGGTGCTCCGGGCCATTGCATTTCATGAATTCGTTCCGGAAACGGCAACCGGTTCGGCCGAAGAGGGGATAGCAGCTGTCAGGGAGGAACGGGGCGGAATTCGGAAAGAGCAGGAGCGAATACACTCCTCGCTTTCCGCCATGGCAGCTACCCACCTTGTGCCGCTGCGGGCGATGGCGGAGGAGCTGGCGATCATACGGGATCGCGAAGACGCAGCCCCGCTCTTCGGAAAGACGGAGACCATCACGGTTTTGGAAGGATGGGCCCGGGAAAAGGACATCCCCCGGATTACTGCGCTCTGTTCCTCCTCGTCGGCGGGGCTTGCATTCTGCACCACGGTGCCTGCAACGGGAGATGATGTGCCCGCGGCGTTCGATCATCCCCGATGGCTGGCCCCGTACGGCTTTCTCACGACGATGTTCGGAATGCCGGAATATGGAAAGGTGGACCCGACGGTGTTTCTTGCGCCGGTTCTCGTCCTCACCTTCGGTCTGATGCTCGGCGACGCGGGATACGGCATCCTTCTCGCTCTCATCGCCGCCCTTCTTCTCCGAGGGGCCGGGCATGCGCCCGGTACCGTGCGTGACCTGGCAATCGTCCTCATCGCATGCGGTATCGCCGGGACCGTCTTCGGCCTTCTGATGGGGAGTTTCTTCGGCGATCTCCTCCCGAGGGTCTTTGGGGTAACCCTCCCCGGAACTCTCATCGAACCTCTGAAAGATCCGCTTTCAATCCTCATCATCGCCCTTGCCATAGGGATTGCACATCTCAACCTCGGGCTCTGTATTGCGGCTGCCGAACACCTTCGGGAAGGGAAAGTGCGTGCGATGCTCCTCGAGGAGGGTACATGGTTCTGTCTTCAGCCCTCCGCAGCGGTCCTGATCCTCTCGTTCTTCGGATGGGGCACGTTCTCCCCGCCGGTCATGACGGCTGCCTGGGCCGGTGCCGCCCTCGGCATCGGCGGTATTATGGTGAACGAGGGCCCCCTTGGGTTCTTCTCCATCACCGGGTACCTGGGCGACTGGCTCAGCTATGCCCGTATCCTCGCCCTCGCCCTTGCGACCGGCGGGATTGCGATGATGATCAACACCCTCTCGGGGATGATTGCAGGCATCGGACCGGTCTTCGTTATCGTGGGTGTCATCTTCGCCGTTGTCGGTCATGCGGCCAACCTGATTCTCCAGTCCCTTGGGGGATTCATCCATGCGTTGCGCCTCCAGTATGTGGAATTCTTCGGCCGGTTCTTCACCGCCGGCGGGCGGGCGTTTGCACCCTTCGCTGCACGGCGCAAGGTCACCGAACCCCCGGGAGGGAGCAGATGACGGTCGATGCGGGGCTCATTCTTGCAGTGATTGGGGCAGGCCTCGCGGTCGGCCTCTCTGCCATCGGGTCCGGCATCGGTGTCGGGATAGCCGGTGCCACGGGAGCGGGTGTCATTGCCATTCGGCCGGAGAAGTTCGGGCGTGCCCTTGTCTTCCAGGCGGTACCGCAGACGCAGGGGATGTACGGCCTCCTGATTGCGGTTCTCATCCTCCTCTCGACGGGTGTCATCGGTGGTGACGGAGGGAGCGTCCCGCTCCCCCTCGGGCTGGCGGCGGTGGGCGCCGGGCTTGCGACGGGAATTGCAGGCCTCTCTGCCATCGGTCAGGGCATTGCGGCATCGGCGGGCATCGCCGCCACGGCGGAACACGATTCAGCGATGGGGCGAAGCCTGATATTTGCGGTGATTCCCGAGACACAGGCGATCTATGGTCTTCTGGTTGCCATCCTGATCATGGCGTTTTCCGGACTTCTGACGGGGGACTCCACCGCAACGGAGGCGACCGGGCTTGCTGCCATCGGGTGCGGCCTTGCAGTGGGTATTGCGGGGCTCTCTGCCATTGGTCAGGGCATAGCCGCCGCCGCGGGGTCGGCGGCCTCCGCCGAACACGAGGAGAGTTTCGGGAAGAACCTGATATTTTCGGTCATACCGGAGACGCAGGCCATATATGGCCTCCTGATCGCCATCCTGATCATGGCGTTCACCGGGATGATCGCAGGCTCGCCGACGGCGGATATCGCCCTCGGATTTGCAGCCATCGGGTGTGGATTTGCCGTCGGCCTTGCCGGCATCTCGGCCATCGGTCAGGGCATTGCGGCCGCTTCGGGTACCGCGACCACCGCGGAGCATGAGGGAACGTTCGGGAAGAATCTCGTATTCTCGGTGATTCCCGAGACGCAGGCGATCTATGGTCTCCTCGTTGCCATCCTCATCATGGTCTTCACGGGCATGATCACGCGTGACGTCACCGCCACCCTTGCCGCGGGGTTTGCAGCCATCGCATGCGGGTTTGCGGTGGGCTTTGCCGGCATCTCGGCCATCGGTCAGGGCATCGCCGCATCCGCGGGCATTGCCGCAACGGCGGAAAAAGAGGAGATGTTCGGGAAAGGTCTGGTCTTTACGGTGATTCCCGAGACGCAGGCGATCTATGGCCTTCTGGTTGCGATCCTCATCATGGCGTTTACCGGCATGATCACCCGCGATGTGACCGCGACGGCGGCGGCGGGTCTCGCCTCCATCGGTGCGGGATTTGCCGTAGGCCTCGCAGGTCTCTCAGCCATCGGGCAGGGGATGACCGCCGCTTCCGGAATCGGAGCGACGGCCCAGCGCCAGGACGCCATGGGTGCAAGCCTTGTCTTTGCGGTCATGGCCGAGACGTTTGCGATATTCGGGCTCCTTGTGGCCGTTCTTATCATGTTTGGCATCGGCCTCTTTGGAGGTGCCTAAGTGGGGGTGGAGGAGATCATCGCACGAATCCGTGCCGATACGGCTGCTGAAGTGGAACGGATCTGCCGTGAGGCCGCGGATGAAGAGGCCCGGATTCGTCGCGAGGGGAACATTGCCGCCACCAGGGAATATGCCGCCATCCTTGAAGCCGCGGAACGCGAGGCAAAGGCCCGGCGCAGAAAGATCCTTGCCCTGGCGCATCTGAATGCACGAACAGGGATTCGTGAGGCACGCGAATCCGGGATCACACAATGTTTTGCCGGAGCACACCGCGACCTATCCGCCCTCCCGGGTTTGCCCGCCTATCGGGCAGTTCTTGAGCGACTGATCGCCGAAGGGCGGGAGATCGTCGGTCCCGGTGATGTGCGGGTTCTCTTCCGGGAAGAAGACGAGACGGCAGCACATGGCGCCCTTGAGGAGTTCCCGGAGATTGTAGCGGAGGTTCTCCGGGAGAAGACGCCGGACCGCGGGAGCGGGGGCGTCGTCGTCACACGGGGTGCTCACCGGTGTGACCAGCGGTTCTCTGCACGATGTGAGCGGATGCGGGAGCGCCTGACCCGGGAAACGGCGCGGATACTCTTTGGTGACGATGACTGACAGCACACTTGACATGATGTTTGCAGGCCTGCTTGGTGGTGGCGACGGGTCGGCATTTCTGGTGGTTGCCCTCGTGATCGCAGTCCTCATCGCCCTGTTGATCGCTGCATCGGCTGGATATTTTCAGGTAATCCTGAACATCGCTGCCTTCGCCCGCCCGGATGCACGCGTCCGGGCAATCGGCAATCCCATGGTCGACCGGGAAACCGTGAATGTCGTTCTCGAGGCGCACACCCTCCACGACCTCTTTGACCGTTTCAGGACGGCGGGCCATCCCTTCTCCCCGGCAGCGGAGATGGACATCGATATGGCGGAACAGTCCATTCGCAGCCATTATTACCATTCGATGATACGTCTCTCGGAGAACGTTCCTGACAGTGTCCGACACTTCTTCAGGGCCTATACGGAGATGCTCCTTGCGGGAGAAGCGGGATGGATCATGTCCGCAAAAGCACGGGGCGTCTCCCCGGCCGACCTTGAGCGGCGGGCTTCCCCTGCCGGTCCCCTGACCCCTGAAATGATACGCAAGGCGGTGCATGCCGCAGGACCCGATGATGCGATAAGCCGTTTTTCCTCAGCGCCGTTCGGACCACTGCTGGCTGAGGTGTATAAGGAGGCAGCAGGGGATATCTCCGTATTCTCCACTCATCTCCACCGGGCAGGCATGAGAAATCTCTCACTTGCCGCACGAGAGGTCGACATCTCCCTTGCTCCGCCGGTGACCGAAGTTGCCGGACGACTGGTCGACGTCGCCAACATCCGTGTGCTTGCCCGGGCCCTTGCCTTCGGGATGGAGAGGGAACGGACCGACCACCACCTGATCTTTGACGGCGGGTTCGAACTCATCGGGGAACGGTTCCAGCGCGCCCGACGTGCGGGATCTCTCCCGGATCTCGTATCGAGCCTTGCAGGAACGCAGTATGAACCGGATCTCTCCGAACGGCCGGATGCAATCCGTGATGAGAATATCCCCGTGATGGAGGCGGCCCTTGACCGCTGTCTTCTGAATGCCGTCCGGGCGGTGTCAAACCAGTATCACCTCGAAAGCGGGCCTCTCCTCCGGTATCTGGTCGCCCTCAGGTATGAGTCGCAGAATATGCGGGCCATTGCAAACGGAGTGGAGGCGGGCCTATCGCCGGAGGAGATTGAAGAGGTGCTGGTTCTGGAGGAGAAGGAAGAATGAAGATCATTGCTATTGGTGACCGCATGACAACCTCTGCCTGCCTGGCGGGCGGAATCGCCCACACAATTACCTGTACTGACATAACCGACGCAGAACATGCCCTTGAAGAGGTGCTCGCGGATGAGGAGACGGCTATCGTTCTCGTGCTTGATCGGTACCTCACGGAAATTTCGCTGCCTCCGTTACGGGGGGCATACCCGGTCATTATCGGCATACCCGGGCCGTCAGGCCCGGTTCATGGTGAGGATGCGGTTACACGGGCGGTCCGGAAGGTGGCGGGCAGACATATGCCGGGGGTGAGGAGGTGACCGGACGGATCATCCGGATCACCGGCCCTGTCGTGGAAGCGGACGGAATGCGGGGTGCCCGGATGTATGAAGTGGTCCGTGCAGGAACGGACGCCCTCATCGGCGAGATCATCGGGCTTGCCGGTGATGTGGCAACGATTCAGGTGTATGAGGACACGACCGGCATCGGCCCCGGTGAACCGGTGGAACGGACCGGAGCGCCCCTCTCCGTCGAACTCGGACCCGGTCTTCTGGGCATGGTCTATGACGGAATACAGCGTCCCCTTGAGGTTCTCCGCGATGAGATGGGGGACTTCATCATCCGCGGCGCATCGCTTCCTGCCCTCGACCGCGAACGGAGGTATGAATTCACTCCCCTCGCCGAAGCCGACGGAAAGGCGGTCCCCGGGACCATCGTCGGGACGGTGGCCGAGGGACGGTTCGAACACCCGATACTCGTTCCCCACGGAATAGCGGGGGTCTTTACGACCGTCGCCGGTTCCGGAAGGTATGCAATAACCGAAGAGGTTGCTGGCGTTCTCACCGCAGGAGGAACGGAGGTGCCCCTTTCCATGATGCGTCGCTGGCCTGTTCGGGTTGCGCGACCCTTTGCGGAGAAACTCCGTCCCGATACCCCGCTGGTCACCGGGCAGCGGATCATCGATTCCTTCTTCCCCATCGTAAAAGGCGGAACAGCTGCCGTCCCCGGTCCTTTCGGGGCGGGAAAGACCGTGGTTCAGCACCAGCTCGCCAAATGGTCGGACGCCGATATCATTGTCTACGTGGGGTGCGGGGAACGGGGCAACGAACTTGCGGATGTGCTCCGGCAGTTCCCCGCCCTCACCGACCCCCGGAGCGGCGACCCTTTGATGGACAGGACGATTCTCATCGGCAACACCTCGAACATGCCGGTTGCCGCCCGTGAGGCCTCGGTGTATACCGGCATAACCATCGCGGAGTATTACCGCGATATGGGCTATGACGTAGCCCTGATGGCGGATTCCACTTCCCGGTGGGCCGAGGCGATGCGGGAGATCTCAGGGCGGCTGGAAGAGATGCCGGGTGAACACGGGTATCCCGCATATCTTGCCTCCCGGCTTGCAGGATTCTATGAGCGCGCCGGAAAGGTCCGTGTGCATGGGCCGTCCGGGAAATCGGGTTCTGTCTCGGTCATCGGGGCGGTCTCTCCGCCCGGCGGGGACTTCTCCGAACCAGTCACCCAGAACACGCTGCGTGTTGTCCGGGTTTTCTGGGCGCTGGATGCCGATCTTGCGCATGCACGCCACTATCCGGCGATTAACTGGCTAAGTTCCTACTCCCTCTATCCCGACGACGTCCAGGAATGGTGGAAAGGCCGCGGCGGGGAGGAATGGAATGCGATGCGGGGTGCAATGATGGCGGTTTTACAGAAGGAGAGCGAACTGGAGGAGATCGTACACCTCGTCGGCCCGGATGTACTTCCCGAGGATGACAAACTGTCGCTGCATGTCGCGGAGATTATCCGGGAGTGGTTTCTCATGCAATCGGCGTTCGACCCGGTCGATACGTTCTGCCCGCCGGAAAAGCAGTACGCCATGATGCAGCTCATCACGGATTATGCCAGGTTCGGGAGAGCGGCGGTCGCCCGGGGAAAGACCGTCGCAGAGATACGGGCGCTTCCGGTCACCTCACGCCTCGCCCGTCTCGGAACGGTTCCCAACGATGAATTCGAGGGGTATGTTGATGAGACCGAACGTGAGATGGCTTCGGCGTTTGGCGCCGGGGAAGGAGGGAGTCGATGACCTCGCCTGCACGTGAATACACCTCGGTCGCCCGTGTGTCGGGTCCGCTGATGGCGGTCTCGGGGGTCGGTGACGCCGCCTACGGGGAGGTGGTGGAGGTGCGGCTGCCGGACGGGGAGAAGAGGCTCGGACAGGTCCTCGAGAGCCGCACGGATGTTGCTGTGATTCAGGTATTCGGCGGGACGCGGGATCTTGACACCGACATCACCTCGGTCCGCTTTACCGGCGAACCTCTTCGGATGGTGGTAAGCCCCGAGATCCTGGGGAGGATCTTCGACGGGTCGGCAGCACCGGCGGACGGGGGGGGCGCGGTCATCCCGGGAAAAGTCATGGACATCTCCGGGTCGCCCATCAACCCGACCGCCCGTGCCTTCCCCGAGGACTGTATCGAGACCGGGATATCCGCGATCGACGGGATGAACACCCTCGTGCGGGGGCAGAAACTGCCGATTTTTTCGGGGGCGGGGCTGCCGCACTCAAGTCTGGCCGCACAGATTGCCCGTCAGGCCCGGGTACTCAGGGATCATGAGGAGTTTGCCATTGTCTTCGGGGCGATGGGGATCACCAACGAAGAGGCGCGCTTCTTTTTGAATGAATTCGAAGAGACCGGTGCGCTTGGCCATGCGGTGGTCTTCATCAACCGGGCGGACGATCCGGCCATCGAGCGGATCATCACACCGCGCCTGGCACTTACCGCCGCAGAGTACCTGGCCTTTGATCTCGGGATGCATGTGCTCGTCATCCTGCAGGACATCACCGCCTACTGCGAGGCTTTGCGAGAGGTCTCCGCGGCCCGCGATGAAGTCCCGGCACGGCGTGGATATCCCGGGTACATGTATACCGATCTCGCCTCCATCTTCGAACGTGCAGGAAGGATTCACGGGAGAACGGGGTCGATCACCCAGCTTCCCATCATCTCGATGCCGGACGATGACATCACCCACCCGGTACCGGATTTGACCGGGTACATCACGGAAGGGCAGATCGTTCTCTCCCGTGACCTCCACCGCAAGGGCATCTATCCCCCCATCGATGTCCTTCCCTCTCTCTCCCGCCTGATGTCCGGGGGAATCGGGGCGGGAAAGACCCGCGAAGACCATGGCAGTGTCTCTGATCAGCTGTATGCCGCCTATGCGAAGGGCAGGCGGCTGGAGAGCCTTGTGACCGTGATCGGCGAGGAGGGCCTATCGGAGGCCGACCGGCGATATCTCACATTTGCCGAACGGTTTGAGGAGGAGTTTGTTGGTCAGGGAATTGCACGGGGGCGGACGATTCGCGAGTCGCTGGATGCTGCGTGGGACCTTTTCCGGCTCTTTCCACCAGAGGAGCTCAACCGGATTGACCCGGCACTGATAGACAGGTACCGGGAGGGAGAGGAGGAGTGAGCCGGCAGATCATCCCGGGGACGCGCCCGACACGTATCGAGCTATTGAAGATCCGCAAGCGCATTGTCGTCGCGGAGAAGGGGCATGAACTCCTTCAGGAAAAACTGGATACGATGGTGATGGAATTTTTCCGTCTCAGGGACCGGCGGGATGCCCTGAGAAAGGAGGCGGAGGATGCCTTTGGGCGATCCTATCCTCCCCTCATGCGGGCCAGGATGGCCATGGGGCTCCGGGATCTTGAGGATGCGCTTTCCATGGCGCCACCGGTGGCAGAGGTGGCAATGCGAACCGAGACGGTGATGGGGACGGCCGTCCCCTCGCTGACTCTTCCCGACAGGCTTCGGGATGCCCATGAACCCGGTTACCCGCTTGCCGTCCCGTCGTCCCATCTCGATGAGGCGTACCGTGCGTGCGGGGAAGCGGTCCGGGCTGCGCTGGTGCTTGCCGAACTTGAGGGATCGCTCGTGCGCCTCGCAGAACAGATTGCCACCACCCGACGCAGGGTCAATGCACTGGCAAACATCCTCCTCCCCTCCCTCTATGATACGGCGGCGTATATCGACGGGTATCTCGAGGAGATGGAGCGTGAGGATATCTTCCGGAGAAAACGGGCAAAAGGGACCCGGTCCGGGGAGTTCTTCCCATGAAGCCGGAAGAGATCGCCCGCCTGTATTTTCTGCTCCGGATGGGCGGGTTTGTGACGCTTGTTGCCGGAGGGTTCATTCTCATCGTCCTTCTGGCGGCAGGTGCCACCTGACACCCTCGCCCGAAACGCCCCGCCGGACACACCGACATCCTGTTTTACGATGAAGACCGACTGAATTGTCCCAATCCCTGCCTGTCCGGAGAGGTCTGCGCGGCATTGCCCTTCAGCCGCCATGGGTGACTTCCTTATGGATCCGCTCATCATTTCTGTCTCCCGTTTTCATCGATACCTGCCCCATTTTCCCGGAATCGTATCAAAATGAAATGTATAAATACACTACCAATAAGTATCTCGAAATCCCACTTGTACCAACAAAAATGGCCTCAGTTGAAGAAGAGATTCGGGATCTTGAAGAAGAAATCCGCACTACCAAATATAATAAGGCGACCTCAGGGCATATCGGGAAACTCAAGGCAAAACTCGCCCGGCTGAAGGACGAGGCGGTCAGCCGGGCCATGGCCTCCAGCGGTGGTGGAGAGGGATATTCTGTCAAGAAATCCGGGGACGGAACGGTCGTCCTTGTCGGGTTCCCGTCGGTGGGGAAGTCGACGCTTCTCAACTGTCTGACCGGGACCCGGAGCGAAGCTGCGGCATATGCCTTCACCACGCTGACTGTGGTTCCCGGCTCGATGGAGCACAAAGGGGCCAATATTCAGATCCTTGATATCCCCGGGCTGATCGCCGGTGCTGCGATGGGCAAGGGGCGCGGCAAGGAAGTGATCTCGGTCGTCCGGGGTGCGGATCTCATTCTCCTTTTGGGAGACGTCTACAACGAAAAGCACATCGATGTCCTCATCCGCGAACTCTATGACGCAGGAATACGGATTAACCATCAGAAACCCGATATCACAATAAAAAAGAAATCAAGCGGCGGTATCCGGTTCAATACGGTGGGGGACGCTGGCCTCGACCTCGAGGAGATCCGTGCCATCCTCGCTGAGAACAAGTGTGTCAATGCAGATGTGCTCGTCCGCGGCCACGTGACCCAGGATGATTTCATCGATGCGATGATGAGCAACCGGGTGTATACTCCGGCATTCTTTGCCATCAACAAGGTCGACCTTGTCGACCAGGAGACAAGAGAGGAGATTGTCAGGGACGTGAGCGACCGGTTCGGGCGGCCTCCCATCATGCTCTCGGCGGCAAGCGGCTACAACATCGAACTGTTGAAGGATGCGATCTTCGATCACCTTGGCTTCATCCGCATTTACATGAAACCGGTGGGTGAAGCGGCCGACCTCGAAGAACCGCTCATTATCCGAAAACCCGCCACCGTGGAGGACGTCTGCAACAAATTGCACCGTGACTTCGTGGAGAAGTTCAGGTACGCGAAGGTCTGGGGAACGTCGGTCAAGCACGATGCGCAGCGGGTCGGCCTGCCCCATGAACTCGACGACGGGGATATTCTGACAGTCGTCACAAAACCCTGAAATTCCTTTAATACTACAGTATCAATCAGATGCATTCCCGCAGGACATCGAGAGGTGCCGTCGTCTTGAGTCCCCTCCCGTCATAGTGGGTCCGCGATGCCTCGTACCCTCCCTCCTTCAGGCAGGCGAGCACGTCGTCCATGCCCCGGGGCGAGGTGTGCCACAATTTTGCAAGCCGGTGATAGTTGTAGAAGGTGGAGGTGTCGAGTTCCTCCCCGAGGATGGCGAGGAGCCGTTCGATGGCGCCGGATGTGCCCAGCGGGACGGAGGGAAGCCCAGCCGCCATCGTATGAATGAGGTCCCGGTCATTGACCTGCCCCAGCCAGAGGGGTCCGGTGGGGGTCATACGCTTTCCGCACCGCGGACAGATGTGGCACCCGGCAACGATGCCCGGCTCTTCCAGCCGCTCAGGGCAGGCCGGACACTGGTGGATGTAGCCGATGCGGGCGACGGTCTTGTCGGCCCTCCCTGCGCCCCTCGTCACGCGGAGGTGAAGGCGGACAAAGTGCTCCCGGGCAAAACAGAAGAGGGGTTCGATGCCCCGGTCGTATTTGACCACTTCGCGGGCGACAAATCCGAGGAGCACACGGAGCCCCACTTCGCTGTGATACTCTGTGTTGAGAGGACGTGCCCCGTACCGCCGCATCCCGGCCTTCAGGTGTGCGCCGCAGAGGGGTGCGGTGTCGGTGGCCGTCACAAAGAGGTAGCGTTTTGCGCTGGTGGCCGCGCCATCGACGAAGGGAGCCGGTGTTCCGAAGGGATCGAGGTCGATTGCATCAAACCTGCGCCCTCCCATCAGCACCCTGCAGTCGGCCTGGGTGACGGTGATGTCTTCTTCCGTAAATCCAGTGGCATTGCGTTCGATCAGGTCGACCGCGTCGGGATTATAGTCGTTGATGGTAACCGGGATGCCGCATTCGTTGGCTACCCTGAGACCCCTGGCTCCGGATGCCCCCATGGCATCGAGATAGGAGCTCACATCGGTGTGCCGGAGGAAGAGAACGGTGGCGTCGCGGTTCAGTTCCATCCGGCGATTATAAAATACTGCTCCGGTTCCGGGGGGAAAGGAGCTATCGGCATCCTGTTCGGGGACAAAAAAATGCGTTGTACCCTCTCTTACTTCAACAAGTCCCATCGCTCTCAGAATGTGCGATTCAGGTAATCTTATAGCTTCTGATGCACAATAGTAATGGCAGCATTGTGGGCTTGTGGCCTAGCCTGGATAAGGCGTTAGCCTCCTAAGTTAATGATCAGGGGTTCAAATCCCCTCAAGCCCGTCTTCTTTTGAAAATCTTCTTCTCGGGTCAGCAGCATACCTGATGCATAATCAATGGCTCTCCCGTGGTATATCCGGATTCTTCGCCCCGTCAATGCAGTGATGGCGGGCATCGCCTCGCTCTTGGGCGTCATCGTGGCAACGGGAACCATCCCGCCGATGTCCCTGCTCCTCGTCCCCGTGGTGTTCCTCATTACGGGCGCCGGCAATGCGGTGAATGATTATTATGACCGGGACATCGATGCAGTCAACCGGCCGGACCGGCCCATTCCCCGTGGGGAGGTCACCCCCGAAGGAGCCTTCAGGTACAGCCTCCTCCTCTTCGTGGGGGGCGTGCTTCTCGCGACGCTGGCGTCGCCTGCCTGTCTCGGAATCGCCGTTCTCAATTCCCTCGTCCTTGTGCTCTACGCCCGAAATCTCAAACGGCTGCCTCTTGCCGGCAACCTCGCCGTTGCCTATTTTTCGGGGAGCATCTTCCTGTTCGGCGGTGCGTATGCGGGCGTGGAGGGGCTTCTTCTCAATATTCCCGTTGCAGGTATCACCTTCCTGTGCATGACCTCGCGCGAAATCCTCAAGGATGCGGAGGATATCGAGGGGGACCGGATAGGGGGCGCCCATACCCTTCCGATGATCACCGGGGTCCGAAACGCCGCAGCCCTGGCCTTTCTTCTCGCGCTCTGCGCTGTTATCGTGAGTTATCTCCCGATATTTCCCTGGTGGGGGGCGGTGTATGTCGGAGCGATCACCGTCGCAGACGTCATCATTCTTGCCGGTGCGGCCCTCTCCCTCCGGTGCAGCGACCCTTCGTGCGTGCGTGCATCGAATGCAACAGGTATTCTGAAAAACGGCATGTTTCTTGCTCTTGCCATCCTTATCGCATCCGCACTTCTTCTCTGAAGGGGTGCCTGGCAGGGGTAAGTGAATACCTTTATTATTCTTTGAAAAATGAGAAATAAACAATGAAAATTTACCGTCAGGGAGATTCGTTCATCGCACCACGCGGCTCATATTTCGACGGAAATGTCAAGGTTCCGGGAAATTTCATCGTCCCGCCCGAGACCCACATCTGGGGGCGTCTTGATGTGAACGGGACACTTGAGCTGGGGCCCATGTCCACCGTGGGAGGGGACGTAACCTGCGAGCGGGCGGTTATCGGAAACAAGGTGCGAATCAAGGGAACACTCGATGTCATCGAGGATGTCGTCCTCTGCGATGATGCAAAGGTTGCAACGGTGCGTGCCGGAGGAGATATTACCCTTCGCCCCGGTGTCAAGGTGGGAGAAGTCTCAAGCGACGAGACCATTTATGTCGTGGGAAAGATCCAGTCCGGTCGGCTGACCGGAAGAAATGTGAAAGTGCTCGGAAACGGTCACTGAGAACTCTTTTTTTCAATGCCGAGACAGGCGACATCATAGACGTCCGGCCAGTTGACGATCGTCTCGACACACCCGTCTTTCATGGTCAGAACGCCCATTGCAACGATCCCGAGTTTGTCTGCCATCTCGATGCCTTCCTTGACCTCCATCAGACAGCCCACTCCGATGAGGGCCTCCGGCTGGTATTTCTTCACCATGCGTTTGATGAGGGTGGAACCAGGGGCGATCCAGACCTTGTAGCCATAGGATTCCAAAATGTCGATATTCTCGCCCACCTCGCATCTCCCACACCTCTTGCAAACCAGTCCTTCAGGGGTCAGGTTTGCCGGGCACTGGGAATTTCTCAGGCACTGGGGGACGAATATTGCCCGTCTTTCCACCGGTATCGCGGAAAATGCCGTGGTGGAGAGGGTATTGTGCAGATGGATGAAAAAGGCCGTCAGCTCCTTGTCGTCAAGTCCGAAGAGTTTGCAGAGAGCCTTGACGGTCCCTTCCGTCAGGGTGAGGCCCGCCTTCAGGAGGCGGGGGAAGTAGAATTTGCGGTGATGGATGGAGAGAAAGGATATCGCAAGAACCACGACCGGGATGATGATAAAGAAGGCGAGTATGATGAGGGTGACCTCACCTATGGTGAATATCAGCTGGTCCCAGAATCCGGTTCCGGGGATGGCAGGGGTGGGAAGATGTTCGATCGACATGAATGGGTGGTGGGTGAATTATATCCGTGTTTTCAGGGTTTTCCTGCGCCCTGTTCTGTTATGATGGCGGTCACGAGGTCGAGCGGGGTGGCATCAAAGGCATAGTTGCGGGCCCGAACGCCATCCGGCATCAGCTTCCTGCCGCCGCATTCTGCAAGCTCTTCGCGGGCGCGTTCTTCAACGGTGATATCGTCCTCCGAGCGCTGCAGGTCCAACGTAGAATACGGTGCTGCTACGTAAAAAGGGATGTCATGGTGGCATGCACAGACTGCGTGCATGTAGGTCCCGATCTTGTTGAAGACAGCGTCCCGCGTGATGCGGTCGGCGCCTACTATGACCGTGTCAATGACCTTCTTTCGCATCAGGTACGCTGCGGTACTGTCAGTGATCGTCTCCACCCCGATACCGTCGCGGGCCAGTTCGAAGGCGGTGAGGCGCGATCCCTGATTCAGGGGGCGGGTTTCGCAGGAGATCACTTTTATCTCCTTGCCCATCGCCACGGCCGAGCGGACCACGCCGAGGGCCGTGCCCCATTCGACGCATGCCAGCGCCCCGGCGTTGCAGTGCGTCAGAACCGTGCAGCGGTCCGGAAGAAGTGCCGCCCCGTGGTCGCCGATGGCATGGCAGAGGCGGACATCCTCTTCCTCTATGGCACGGGCCTCTTCGAGTGCCCGCCGCGCCGCTGCCTCCGGTGTCTCCTCCCCGGAAAGAGCGCCGAGAACCCTGTCGATGCCCCATCCCAGATTGACCGCGGTCGGACGGGTGGCATTGAGCATCGCCGCATCACGGCGGACACTCTCCATGAACTCATCGTATCCTGTGCCGGCGTGTGAACGTGCGGAGAGGGCGACACCGTAGGCCCCAGCCACCCCGAGGGCCGGGGCCCCGCGAACCTCCAGACGGCGGATGGCTGTGGCAAGCCGTTCGACCTCCGTGGTCCTGACAATCTCGTACCGTTCCGGCAGGAGGGTCTGCTCGATAAACCGGAGGCATCCTGCCTCCTCGTCCCATGTGATCGTCCGGTCGGTGGCGGGCTTCATCACTCTCACCCGGCGCGGATGGCATCCCTGAATGCCCGCATGGCCGCGGCCTCGCCCTGTGTGACGCTATCCGGGATGTCCTTGGGGGCGACTGCCGCGCCAGCGATGTATATTCCAGGTTTGATGGTGTTCACCGGGGCGAGCTTCAGGTCTTCCGGCTGGAAGAAGTCATTGTCATCCACGGGAATTCCGAACTTTTCGGCAATCTCCTTTGCTCCCGTGGCAGGCTCCATTCCGACGGAGAGGACAACGATGTCGGGGGTGAGTACCTCGTACTCGGCGGTTTCCGTATCCTCGACAGGGACTTCCATCCCGGTCTTCGTACGGATGATCTCGCCGGGGATGCCGCGGAGGAACCGGATGCCCGCATCCTTGGCGCGTTCATAATATTCCTCGTAGCCCTTCCCGTAGGCACGGATATCCATGTAACAGATGGTGACCTCGATTGACGGATTCTTCTCCTTGATGAGGATGGCGTTTTTTATCGCATACATGCAGCAGACGCCGGAGCAGTAGCCATGCTTGATCGTCATGTCACGCGATCCGACGCACTGGATGAAGAGGATGCTCTCCGGGGCGGTCCCGTCCGATATCTTCCTGAGTTTGCCCCCGGTAGGTCCGCTTGCATTGATCATCCGTTCGAACTCGAGACTGGTGATGACGTCCGGGTATCGCAGATAGCCGTACTGGCCCTTGATCTGGGGGTCGAAGGTTGTAAAGCCGGTGGCAATGATGACGCTTGCGACGTGAAGGGTGAACTCCTTCTCTTTCTCCTCACGGAGGACGGCATCCTTGCCGCAGACATCATAGCAGAGGCCGCAGTCGATGCAGTGGTCCGCATCACGGATGGTCACGTCGGGAACAATCTGGGGGTGCGGCTTGTAGATGGCCTTTCGCACGCCGATACCGGCATCGAATTCGTTATAGACTTCGACCGGACAGACCTCAATGCAGTCTCCGCAACCGTTGCACTCATCCTCATCCACAAAGCGCGGGTGGCGGAGGACGGTAATGGTAAAATCCCCGACCTCACCCTCGATTCCCGTCACTTCCGAGAGGGTGTGGAGAATGATATTCGGATTTCGGGCGACATCGACCATCTTCGGCGAGAGAATGCACATCGAACAGTCGTTGGTGGGG
This sequence comes from Methanovulcanius yangii, assembly GCF_018687785.1. Lineage (NCBI taxonomy): Archaea > Methanobacteriati > Methanobacteriota > Methanomicrobia > Methanomicrobiales > Methanomicrobiaceae > Methanovulcanius > Methanovulcanius yangii. Next base: position 1,156,127 of record NZ_LTBL01000001.1, on the reverse strand, counting down.
AAGGTCTTGTCGAGTTGCGCCATGTGCCCGCCGATGGTGGGCTGGCGTTCTATGAGGTGTACCCTGACTCCGTGGTTGGCGACATCGAGTGCCGCCTGGATGCCGGCCACACCACCGCCGATGACCGCGACCTCAGCCATGGAACGTCTCCCTCCCGAGGCCGACATAGACCCTCGCATTCTCCACGATACCTGCTGCCTGTTCGTCGCTGACCTCGCGGACGACCTTTCCGGGAACTCCCATGACGAGGGAACGGGGAGGGATCTCCTTCCCCTCCGTTACCACGGCTCCGGCAGCGATGATCGAATCATCGCCGATGACGGCATTATTCATCACAATCGCACCCATGCCGATGAGCACGCGGCTCCCGATCGTTGCCCCGTGCACAATCGCGCCATGACCAATGGAGACGTCTTCTCCGATAACGACGGGGGAGGTCAGAGTATTGTGGACCACCGCGTTGTCCTGGATATTGCTTCCCCTCCCGATGGTGATGGAGTTCCTGTCAGCCCTGATGACGGCACCGTACCAGATGCTGACGTCCGGGGCGATGGAAACATCGCCGGTCACCGTTGCATTATCCGCGACAAATGCTGAGATTCCGGCGGGAGTATCGCTATTCATAATAGGTACAACGTTTAACCTCAATTTCCAATGAATATTATGGTGGGGGGCACATTCAGCCCGCTCCATGACGGCCACAAGAAGCTGATCGCCCGCTCGTTCGAACTTGCGGGTGATGCCGGGCATGTGGTCATAGGACTCTCCACGGATGCCTTTGCCGGGTCCAAAACCCATCCAATCATGCCGTTTGCAGAGAGAAGGCGCGCACTGGAGTCATTCATCCGGGCGTCGGAATTTTCCGCATCATGGGAGATCGAGCCCCTTGAAGATAAATTCGGGTCCACCCTGAACAGCGATTTTGATGCACTCGTCGTCAGCGAAGAGACCTATCCCGTGGGCCTCGAGATCAACCGCCTGCGAAAAGAGAAAGGCCGAAAAAAAGTGGATATTTATCAGATCACCTGTGTCCTTGCCGAAGACGGGCGGTGGATCTCCAGCACCCGTATTCACCGGGGGGAGATCGATGACCACGGCCGGGTGATCAGATGATGTGCTGGGCAAAGTCCGAATTGATCACCGTATCACAGTAGAGGCATCGCAGGCCGTTTGCGGTCACCTCGAAAGCGCTCTCGATGGGTTCGTTGGCATTGCTGATGCACCCCAGGTTGGTGCACCTGATGATGCCTCTGAGATGCCGGGGGATCTCGACCCCAATCTTTTCGACCACGTTGTAATCCCGGATGATATTGATTGTGGCATTGGGAGCAATGAGCGCGATCCTGTCCACTTCTTCCTTTGAGAGTTCCCGGTTGCTGACCTTGACGATGTCCTTCAGGCCCCCTGTGCCCCGAATCCTGGTCTCGACATTGGTGGCAATGGACAACCGTTCATCCGTCGACCCCGTAATTCCGAGTATCCTTAGTACGACCAGCGCCTCGCCGTGGGTGATGTGGTCGATGACCGTGCCGTCCCGTATCGGCCGGATCAGGAGGCCCTTCGGTTCCTCCTGCATTAGATCACCTCCTTTAACATGGCCATCCTGACCGGGACCCCGTTTTGTGCCTGTTCGAAGTACTTTGCACAGGGAAGGGCGTCGACCCGGGGGTCGATCTCTCCTGCCCGCGGGAGGGGGTGGAGGATAATCATGTTCTCTTTCCTCTCTTCCAGCAGTTCCGGGGTAATACGGTAGCTTTCGGCCACTTCGTAGTAGGATGCCGCATCCGGGAACCTCTCCCGCTGGATTCTCGTCGCATAGAGGACATCGAGTTCTGTTATTATGTCCGTGATGTCCTCGTGCTCGACGACCTCGCATCCCCGGTCCAGAAGTTCGCCGATGAGGGGGGTTGGCAGTTCGAGGGACTTGGGGGCGATGGTGTGGATGGTCAGGTCATAATTGGAGAGGGCATAGGCGAGCGAATGGGTGGTGCGCCCGTATCGCAGGTCACCGAGGAGTCCGACGTCGATTCCCTCAAGCGGCATCGACTGACGGATGGTATAGAGGTCGAGCAGCGTCTGCGAGGGGTGCTGCCCCGCGCCGTCACCTGCATTGATGACCGGGACCGAGGCGAACTCGGCCGCGAGACGGGCGGCGCCCTCCTTCGGGTGGCGAAGGACGATGGCGTCCACATAACTGCTGACCACCCGGACGGTATCGGCGAGGGTCTCACCCTTCGAGATGGAACTTCCTTCCACGCTGTCGACACAGAGAGTCGTTCCTCCCAGCCTCGCCACCGCAGAGGCAAAGGACATCCGGGTTCGGGTACTCGGCTCAAAGAAGAGGAGTGCCACCTGTTTGCCGTTCAGGGTGGAAAACGGGCCGGACGCTTCGTCAATCGCCTGTGCCTTGTCGAGGAGCTCATCGATCTCCCCACGTTCAAAATCCTTAATCGATATGATATGGTACATCCGCACTCCTCCGCATATGAACGATGTCCCGGAAAAAAAATCCTGCGGCACGGGACCCGTTAAGACCACATCCGCCGGCAGGATACGTCATGCAGAGTACTTCGCAACCGGACGTAATAGTAGTATCCCGGGACCTTAAAAAAAGGGGGAGTGTCAGTCCCCGATCTCTTCCGTCGAATGGATGTCCGTCGTCGTATGTTCATAGAGAACCGCCGCCCCGAGCGCCACCGCCGAGAACGGCAGTGCGATGACCAGCGGGTCGACGACCTGCCACGGCATGCCCAGCAGGGCGTCAGTTCCAAAAAGGAGTTTCGAGATGCCGAGCGGCGCGGACTCCTTCAGGTGCACGAACGCGGTCCACAGGAACCAGGCTCCGGCGCCTGCGATAAGACTTACCTTCGCTGCAAATGCCGAGGGCCGTCTGCTATAGAGTCCGTGGGTGAATGCCGGGAGGAAGGCTGCCGCGCAGAGGCCCATGAACATCGCGGTCGCCCGTGCGATGATGCTCCCCGGGAGGAGGTAGGCGATGGCTGTGCTGACGAGAATCATGGCCACGGTGCCCGCCTGGATGGTCCGCATGGACGGGGTGGCGTTCAGGTAGGTGCCGACCATGTCGTAGCCGATGGCCGACCCCATCGTGTGGTAGAGCGAGCTGAGGGTCGACATCGCCGCGGCGAGGAGGGCGAGCATGAAGATGATGATGAAGGCGTCGGGCATCGCCGCATTGATGTAGAGCGGGATGACCGAGTCCACATTGCCGCCTGCGGCATCAACGGCGGTCAGCCCTGTCGTCTGCACGAACCAGACATTCGTGAGCGGCCCGACCGTGAAGGCGACGCCGGTCATCATCAGAACGAATATCCCTCCGACGAGGACGGCACGATTCAGCGCCCGGTTGTCCCGGACGGTCATGAACCGCACCGCAAGCTGGGGCTGGGCGAGGACGCCGATCCCCACGCCGAGGACGAGTGTCGTTACCATCACCAGCCAGAGCGGCGAGAGGAAGTCCGGCATCGCCGTCCAGCCGTTATGGCCGGCGGCCGCAAGTCCGTCGGGAACCATGGGGGCGAGCGCTTCGAGTGCGGTATGCGCCTCGACGACGCCGCCGAGGTAGATGTAGGTGAGGACGAGGAGGAGGGTCATGCCGACGAACATGATCGCTCCCTGCAGTGCATCGGTATACATGACGGCGATAAGGCCGCCGAGGATCACATAGGCGGCGACGATGACGGCAAACCCGATGAGTGCCAGGTCATACGGCACGGCAAGCGTAGACTCGATGAACCTCGCGCCGCCGATGAGGATCGCCGCTGTATAGAGGGGCATTCCGACGATGATGACCAATGCACAGGCGTACCGCATGAATTGCGAGTGATAGATACGGCCCATCAGGTCAGGGAATGTGACCGCGCCGGTGCGATGCCCGATCTCACGGGTCTTTCTCCCGTATATCACAAAGGCGATGAAGACTCCCACGCCAATACACAGGACGGTCAGCCAGACGAGTCCCATGCCCAGCTGGGCGGAGATGCCGCCGAAACCGATGATGGCGGAGGTGCTGATGAAGGTGGCCCCGTAGGAGAGGGCGAGGACCAGCGGGTGAATCCGTCGTCCGGCGACCAGAAAGTCCTCGTGCTCCTTTGTGTGGCGGTAGCCCATGTAACCGAGTCCGATGACGGCAATCAGGTAGATGATGGTGAGGGCTGCAAGAGTCAGGGTGTCAACGGCCATGGTCATCAGCCCCTTCACGGTTCCACATGAGAATGCCGTAGGCTATACACGCGACGGTCCAGCCGATGGCCAGACCGTATCCTATCCAGATCTGTGGGTCAGAAATTCCGAGCATGGAAAAACCTCACGGTCTTTGGTGATGTGACGTTACAGGGGAACCGGCGGGAAGGGTCGGCTCCCTAACTAAAGAAGAAGGCAAAAACGGTGAAAAGGCGGGATGAGTCCCTGATGAATACTGTGCCTTTTCCTGTCATATCCAAAGTACCTGATACTCACTGGGATTGTATGTATATATACGTTTCCAGACCCGGACTGAAGGAAAAAATCCGGAAAACCGGGTGGTTGCCTCCGGGAAACCGGCCGTGGGGATGCACCGCCCCCTAGTTCTTCCGTGCGATCGTGATATATCCGGTATGGCCCACCCGTGTGGAGGGGCGGGTCCCGCGTTCGCTTCTGGTCAGTTCCCGTGCAAGGAGCTCATGACAGACCACTTCGGAGAAGAGGTCCCGTGCGGTGTCGATGACGGTGAAGGTCTGTTCGAGGAAGGGGGTGTAGCAGGCAAGGTACCCCCCGGGGGTGAGCAGGCGGTGGGCGTATCGGACATGATCCGCCGTGATGTGGAGGTCGAAGTGGACGACATCGTACGCTCCCTCTGCCGTCAGGACATCCCCTGTTATCACCTCGACGTTCTCCAGCCCCGCATCGGCAATATTCTTCCTGCACCGCTCGGCAAAGTCCTCGCGGACTTCATAGGTTGTCACATGCTCAGCAATCCCTCCGAAGAAGATCGCGGCAACACCCGACCCGGTCCCTGCGTCGAGGACCCGGTCGCGGCGGTTCATCCCGGTCAATGCGCAGACCATACCGATGTCCTTGGGCATCATCGGGGCGCCGGTCCGCCGGGCGTGGCAGAAGAAGTCGGTGGGTCGTGGTACCCTGATGAGAAAGGGTGTTCCCAGGTGCGAGGGGATGATCTCCCCTCCTTCCATGCCCGGCAGGAGCGAAAGGTCGATCATCCCCTTGTCGGTACTGAGCTTGCCCGCCCCGGCCGTCACATAGTATTCCTTGCCCTCATGGATGAGGATGACCCTGTCCTGGTTGTGTATCATGCACCGGTCAGTCTGATGATTGCATCGGCAATCTCGCCGTTTGATTCTATGAGGGCTGCACGTGCCTCGTCCGGTGAGACCTGTGCCTGTTCGGCGACAAGCATGACGTCCTCATCGGGGATTTCGATCTCCTTCGGCTCAAAGCGCGGTTCGCCCTGAAGCTGGTAGGTGGTTGTTCCCTGCATCGTTGTGACAACGACCTCGGCCGGTTCGAAGATATAGTTGCCTTCGCTCGTCTGTACAATGACCCGCTCGACGCCCTCGATGTTCTCCATCTTCATGCCGAGCTGCTTCATCATCTGTTTCATCTTTTTGGGATTCATTCCTGGCATCATGTCAGACTAACCTTCCTGAACGTACCTGTACTGCTACTCCGTAATTAAATGCCATCATCTCACTTCCGCAGAGAACGGCGCTCCCGGTCGCAATCAGGGTATCGTCCGGTAAAACAACGAGAACCTCATCCCCTGCAAGGATGCCTTCATCCGCAGAGAGGACGTGTTTTGCCATCGCGTTTTTTCCCTTGCCGACGAAGGGGGCGACGTCCTCCTGTACGGTGACGCGGTACGCCGGAGGGGGAAGAAACGTCCACAGGCGTTCAGCCCCTTCGATGGAGAGGGTAAGCCTCCCGTCCGATGCCCGTACGGTGGCAAGGCGGGTGCCGTCGAGGAGGATATACCGTATCCGCTTCGTCGTGGAGTACTGGAACTCCGCATTCTCCGGAAACAACGCCTCCCCGGCACCGCTGCCGAACTGATAGTCGGCGATGGTCCGGGCCCGTCTAAGTGAACTGGCCTGCAATGATTCTGTTGACACGATGGGCAAACTCCTTTTCAGCACTCGTGGGTATATATGCTCCCGCAGCTATCTTATGCCCTCCGCCCCCGCCGCCGACTTCCTCGGAGGCCAGGGTCAGTGCCGCCTGAAGATCGACGCCCCGCTGAACCATCCGTTCGTTGGTGCGCATGGAGACCTTGACAAGGTCGGGGTCGTCGTGGAGGTAACTGAGAACCATGATGGGTTTCTCCCAGTCCAGTTTGGAGAGTGCCATCCCGGCGCCTATGCCCACGATTGTGTCGGGGAACCTGTCGCCGGTGTGGATGAACTGGGTGTGGGAGAGGATGGTCGTCCCGGTATCGAGGATGTACTCCATCATCTCGCGGATGATGGTCCGGTGATGGCGCAGCATGCGTTCCCCGTCCTGGAGCATCGGGCCGCGGTCGCCGAGGCAGATGGCGCTGCCGATACGGGGCTCGGCCCACCTGCCACAGGCGTTGAGCATCGTCGCGTACTCGGAGGCGTTCCGGAGGGGAGTTCCCGGCGTCTCCTCGGGAAAGATGTAATGCTCGCCAAAGAGGCGGGACGGGTCCTCGCCGGTGGCAAGCATCTGTTCGACGAGGGCATTCATCACGATGCCTTTCTCCTCAACGGAGTACTCCTCCCACACTCTCCAGCTCCCCGACGGGGTTCTCTGTCGGATACCTATCTTCTCAAGAAACTCCTCTGCTTTCTTTTCGTTGTTCGAGATGCCGGGGATGAACGGATCATCGCTGTACGAGAGGCAGACCTTCACCGGGCGCGTCGAGATGCCGTAACAATTCAGTTCACGGGCTCGTATCTCGACGGTGCCGAATGTCACACCGTCTTCGGCGATGCTGCGGGCGGGGCCGACGAGGCCGCAGTGTTCCCGGGCCATCATGTCGCCGACATTTCCGATGACGGCAAGCTTTGCGAGCATCCCGAGAGAGGGATTGCCCGCGTCCATCTCCCGCGCGACAAGATAGGCCATTCCGGCCGCGGAGAAGTACCCGAGTCCGTGCTGTTGCGCATTGGCCTGGATATAGGGGGTGTCAGTGTTCTGGGGGACGTGGTGGTCGATGATTGCGACCTCCTCCACCTCCAGTCCCCGCTCGTCCATGAGGTCCTGCTGCCCTGCGCCGAGGTCGACGAAGACCTTGAGGCTGTCATCCTCCGGGACGTATTTCATCGTCATGGGTTCCAGCTGGCGAACGAAGACACTCTGTGCGGGAATGCCCTGGCTTCTTGCCGCCTGCATCATGACGGCTTCGCTGGTGATGCCGTCGGCATCGATATGGGATATGACCGTCACCGATTCGGCGTCACGGATGCGGTCGGCCACTATTCGTATATCATCTTCCAGACCCATTGGCACCGTTCCTTGCACAAAAGATGGGTTCTCCCTCCTGATGAAGGCGCGGGCCGTGATACCTGAATGTTAATGAAGGGGCAGGAAAGAATCAGAATACAGGAGTGAGAAGGTGAGGATGAGAGGGCTGCAGGAATTCTGTGAGACGGGCGTCATATCTGCCGGCCGGATGCGTGCGGTCGATGCAAACGCAATGGCACTCGGGGTGTCATCCCTCCAGCTGATGGAGAATGCCGGTGCGGGGCTCGCAGGGGTGGCCCGGTACTATGGGCCGGACCGTGTCCTGGTGCTCTGCGGGAGAGGGAACAACGGCGGCGACGGCTGCGTTGCCGCACGCCACCTGCACCGTGAGTGCGAGGTCACGGTCCTGGTGATGGGAGCTCGGGGAGGGGCCGGTGCCGGCCAAAATGCCGGGATCGCGATGGCCACCGCCGAGGGGGATCGGAACCTTTCCGTCCTTGCATCCTGCGGGGTGCCGGTCATTGATGTCCCGTGTGCTGAGAACCTTCCCGCCTGCAGCGAACTCTTCGAGGAGGCGGATGTTATCATCGATGCGATGCTCGGGACCGGGTCGTCGGGGCCGCTGCGTGAACCGTATGCCACGGCGGTGATGATGGCAAACCGGAGTCCCGCCCCCGTCCTCGCCGCCGACGTTCCGACAGCGGGGATCGTCCCGGACCGGATATGCGCCTTTCACCGGGCAAAGAGTGAAGGGGCGGCGGTCATCGATATCGGCATTCCCATCGAGGCGGAGTGCTGCACGGGTCCGGGGGATCTCTCCCTCGTCCTGCGAAAGGATGCGGACGCTCACAAGGGTGCCGGCGGTGAAGTGCTCATCATCGGGGGCGGCCCGTATCAGGGGGCACCGTATCTTGCCGGGATGGCGGCACTGCGCGGGGGAGCCGACATCGTCCGCATCGCAACCCCGCATCTTCTCCCCTGTCCCGATTTGATCGTCGAACAGCTCGAGGGGGGCATCATCGGCCCGGAGCATCTCTCCCGGCTGGCGGGTCTTGCCCGGGAGGCCGATGTGGTGGTTGTCGGCTGCGGTCTGGGGAAAAACAGCCATGACGTGGTGGCGTCGCTTGCCCCGGCCTGCAAAAAGGCGGTCTTCGATGCCGATGCCCTCCGCCGGCCACTGCCGGCGGCGGTAGAATGTATTTATACGCCGCATGCAGGGGAGTTTGCCCGTATGTTCGGGACGCATCTTACGAACGATATCATGGAGCGGGCGAGGGCGGTTCGCCGCGAAGCGGGACCGGGCGTCGTCCTTGCAAAAGGTCCGACGGACATCGTCTCGGACGGTGAGCGGGTCCGGTTCAACCGGACGGGGACCCCTGCGATGACCGTCGGGGGCACGGGGGATATACTTGCCGGGCTGGTAGGGGCACTCTTCTGCCGGCTGGATGCCTTCGATGCCGCCTGTATCGGGGCCCATGCCTGTGGTCTGGCGGGCGAGGCATGCGCCGGAGAGGGCGACGGCCTTGCCGCAACGGACCTCCTTCGCACCCTGCCCGGGGTGCTCTACGACAGGTGAGGATATTGCTTTAGTGCCCCGGGATGAATATAGAAGGAGTCCGGATGCAGGTGGAGCCTGCATCGATACGGGAGGAGAAAGAGAATGGATCCTGAATTTTCACATATCAAGGATGACAGGGTGTACATGGTCGACGTGACGGCGAAGCCGGATGTCCACCGCGAGGCAACGGCACAGGGGAGAATCTACCTGAAGGAGGAGACGCTGCAGGCGATTCGCGAGGGGGAGGCCGTCAAGGGCAACGTCCTTGCAACCGCACGGGTGGCGGGGGTGATGGCCGTCAAGAGCACCCCTGCGCTCATCCCCATGTGCCATCCGTTGCCGGTCGGCGGTGTGGATGTGGACTTCACTCACGGCGACGGGTTCATCGAGGCGAGCGTTACGGTCAGGACGTACGGAAAGACTGGCATCGAGATGGAAGCCCTGACCGGGGTTTCCGTCACTCTTCTGACGATCTGGGACATGGTCAAATCGGCGGAGAAGGATGAGAACGGGCAGTATCCCTCGACACGTATCGAGGGAATCATCGTGACCGAGAAGCGCAAAGGATTTTGAAGGGGCATCCCGGCCCCCCTGCTTTTTTATACTCTCACGGCAAAAATATACGAACCACTGGATGAATGTCCACTGGAACAAAGGGATGTGGCCCCCGTTACGTGGGCTGAACCTTCATGGTGAATCAACCAATGTCAAAATCAATGTACAGTTATGTTCGTGAGGCATGGAAGAAGCCTGACGAAACCGAAGTGAAAGCACTTCTCTGGAACAGAATGCAGCAGTGGCGCCGGGAAGGCAGTGTCGTGCGTGTTGAGCGCCCGACCCGTATCGACCGGGCACGCACACTCGGCTACCGTGCAAAGCAGGGCATCGTCGTTGCACGTGTGAAGGTGCGCCGTGGCGGTCGCCGGAAGTCACGCTACATTCGCGGTCGCCGGACCAACCGGATGGGCATGAGCCGCATTACCGCCGGTAAGAGCATCCAGCGGATTGCAGAGGAGCGCGCATCACGCAAGTTCGTGAATATGGAAGTCCTCAACTCATACTGGGTCGGCGAAGACGGCCGCTCGAAGTATTATGAGGTCATCCTCGTGGACGGCCACCACCCGGCGATCAAGAACGATCGCCACCTCGGATGGATGGCAGATCCGAAACAGCGCGGCCGTGCAGAACGCGGTCGCACCAGCGCAGGCAGGAAGGGGCGCGGCATGCGCAAGCGCGGGAAGGGTACCGAGCACACCCGTCCCTCGATCCGTTCCAACGCCAACAAGGGGAAATAATCCCCTTTACATTTTTCCAGCAACCGCCGGGAAGCGGCGGCGATTCCCGGCCCCAAAGAGAGCCATGAAAGCACCTGCCGCAGGAGTCTGGTGATGAATGTTTTCTACTGACGCAACAGTCCACCCGTACCCGGCCGGCGATACCTCTCTTCGAAGGTTTGCCCTCGAACTCAGGAGCCTCGGCTATGACAGTGCCGTTGCGACCGGCATCGCAGAGAGATGCGAATATGAGGGCGTCAGCTTTCTCCGGGGAACGATTATCCCCGGCGCGTCGATGAAGGAAGTCATCCGGGCAGTTCGCGAGGATCGCGGGGCATCGGATGTTGTCATGGTCTGTGCCGGCGATATGTCGTTCAACCGGGCCGTGCTTACCTACCCGGGAGTGCATGTCCTCAAGGGAGTGCATGCCGTTCACCGGAGTGCCTTCGACCATGTTGCGGCACGATCGGCGGCGGACCGGGGTGTGGCAGTGGATATCGATCTTACGGTCATGACCTGCCTGAAAGGGGTGCGCCGTCAGCGTGCGATGGAGCGCCTCTCGGATGTTGCGCGCCTGTCCCGGAAGTACGAATTTCCCCTTACGGTCTCCTCGGGTGCGCATTCCCTCCTTGGTGTGCGGTCCGTGCGGGCTGCTATCCATCTGCTCTCGGTCATCGGGCTGGATGATGCCGAGGCGGCGGCAGCCCTCGGGGGGGTCCGTACCGTCGTGGACAGGCCAAAACCTGTCGAGGTGATCGAATGGTAAAACCCAGGCCGCCAACGATGCGGACGAACTGGCGGTACATCGCAGCACAGATCGTTCCGGCTTCATTCGTCCCGGACCCTCGCGAGGTCTATTATGCGATCATCGATGCATCCACGTGGATGTGGGGTGATGTTGTGACCTCGGCGATGCAGCCGGCGGTCATCGAGGCAGTCGCCGGCCGGGTCATCATCCGGTGTGCACGCGGGCATGAGGATGCCCTGGAGGCTGCCCTTGCCGCCGTCACATCGGTGAACGGATCCCGCGCCGCCATCCATCCGGTGCGAACCTCGGGGACGCTCCGGGCCCTTCGCAGGGAGGTTCCCGTTCCTGCGCCTGAGGAGGACGGGAGGATGGTGGACATGAAGGGAGAATCCTACCGCATATTGAGTCAATCAGGTCAAAAGGTTGATTTAGTAAAGGACGGTATTAAAAAACAGGTATCACTATACGTTACTCAGGAAGACTTGGAGGAATACAATGCAACCAATGCAGGCACAGATGGGATATGACAGGGCGATTACGGTTTTCAGCCCTGATGGCAGGCTCTACCAGGTGGAGTATGCCCGTGAGGCAGTCAAGCGGGGAACAACCGCAGTAGGAATCAAGTGCAGCGACGGGGTTGTCCTCATCGTCGACAAACGTGTCAGTTCACGTCTTCTCGAGCAGTCGTCGATCGAGAAAATTTTCATGATCGACGAGCACATCGCCGTCGCGTCCTCCGGACTCGTCGGGGACGCCCGTTCGCTTGTCGACCGGGCGCGGGTGGAGTCGCAGATCAACCGGGTCACCTACAACGAGTCGATCGACATCGAGACGCTTGCAAAGAAACTCTGCGATCATATGCAGACCTACACCCAGTTCGGCGGCGCCCGTCCGTACGGCACCGCTCTTCTCATCGCTGGCGTGAGCGAAGGCGTGCCACGACTCTTCGAGACGGACCCGTCGGGCACGCTCCTCGAGTACAAGGCCACGGGCATCGGGACCGGCCGGCCGGCCGTCATGAAGGTCTTCGACGAGGAGTATGACGAGGCGATGGGAATGGCCGACGGCATTCTCCTTGGTCTCCGTGCGCTCCATGCGGCGACGGAGGGCAAGTTCGATGTTGATACTGTCGAGATCGGTGCGATCCCGAACGAGACCGGCATTTTCAGGAAGATGACGAAGGACGAGGTCAGTGAATACACGACGAAGTTCGAGGCCGCGACACCGGATCAGTCCGAGTAGGTGATGCGCATTGATCCCTCTTGACCAGGCAGTGGTTGCCAGGCTGGACAGTCACGGGGAACGGTTTGAGATACTTGTGGACCCCGATATGGCTGCCCTGATCCGCCAGGGCGAAGAGATCCAGATCGAGGATGCCGTAGCGGCACTGTTCATATTTGAGAACTCTTCGAAGGCGGAGAAGGCATCCGAAGAGTCGCTCAAAAAAGTCTTCGAAACAACGGAATTCGAACCAATTGCGCTCCGTATAGTCAAAAAGGGTGAAATCCATCTGACGGCGGAACAGCGCAAGGCGATGATCGAGGCCCGGCGGCGCAAGGTCGTCACGTTCATTGCGCGCAACGCCATCAACCCGCAGACAAAACTTCCCCACCCGCCACAGCGTATCGAGATGGCAATGGAGGAAGCGCGGGTCAATGTCGACCCGTTCCGCAACTTTGAGGAGCAGGTAAAAGACGTCGTCAAGGCGCTTCGGCCGATACTCCCCATCAAATTTGCCGAGATGAAATTCGCGGTAAAAATCCCCGGCGATTACGCTGCGAAGGCATATGGCGAGATTGCCGCCGCCACGACCATCGAACGTGACCAGTGGCAGAACGACGGGTCGTGGATATGCGTCGTCCGCATCCCTGCGGGGATACAGGATGAGTTTTACAGTCTCATCAATCGTGTCTCGAAGGGAGACGCGGAAGTGAAGATCCTGGATCAGGATTAATAAAGGTTAAGAGTAAATATATACAGACACATCAGGGGTATTTCATATGGCAAAGAAAGGAAGACAGAGAGCGAAAGGCCGTATCACCGGGAGTGCCGGCAGGTTTGGTCCCCGCTACGGCCGATTCATCAGAAAGCGTGTCAACGAGGTTGAGAAGGTATCCCGCGCAAAGCATGTCTGTCCGCGCTGTGATACGCAGGCAGTCTCGCGCCAGGGTACCGGAATATGGGAATGCCGCAAATGCGGATTTAAATTTGCAGGCGGTGCCTACGTGCCGCAGACCCCGAACCTCAAGGTCGCACTGCGCACCATTGAGCGTTCTCTTGTAAAGGAGTCGTGACGGTCCTTGGCAGGATATAAATGTGCACGGTGCAAGCAGAAAGTCGAGATCGACGTGAATGTCCGCTGTCCCTATTGCGGGCACCGTATACTTTTTAAGGAACGCGGAGCAGGAATCAAGCACCTGAAGGCCAGATGACACTGGTTACCACGTCGCGGAAACCTGTTCCCGAATTGCGAACCTTTTCTAAAGACCTTGCATTTACTCTGGAGGCGTCCTACAAGCCGCGGGGAAAGGCAGGCCTTGGCGTTGTCCTTGAAGAAGATACATGCGTTCTTGTCGTGTACCGCGAGGCTGGGGACATCATCGTTGACGTCTATGCATCCGGCGAGAATGTGGCTGCGCTGAAGTTTCCGTCATTTGAAGTGAAACGGCGTGAAGGGCCGCTCTCCCGGGGGATTCAGACGGGCAACCAAACGGTTTATAATGCACTGATAAAATATCTTGATGTTACTCTTACCGAAACCGGCGGAGACGTTGTTTCGTTTCACGGCCCCCAGGGGAGGCAGTATGTCCTCAGAAACGTCAAATGTGCAGGTGCATGAAGCAGTATTCAGGTTCATGCCGGACCGTCCGCATCTTGTATATCAGGCAGTTCTTCCCGAACTGGAGGATATCGGGCGCTCACGGGCTCTCCTCACGTGCGACGTGGACGGCGGTCTGACCCTGAGCGTTTCCGGGGAAGATGTGCCTGCCCTGCGGGCAGCCCTGAATACGTATCTTCGACTGGTGATGATTGCAGAAGAGATGCAGGAGGTAATATTTACATGAATTCGATACCACCCAAAGTCCAGAACCAGATTGCAATGCTGCAGCAGGTGCAGCAGCAGCTCTCCACGATTATGCAGCAGAAAATGCAGTACGAATTGATGGGAAAAGAGGCAAAGAAGGCGCAGGAAGAACTGAATGATATTGCTGAGGATGCAACTGTCTACGTGACCATAGGGAGCGTGATGATGCAGCAGAACCGTGACAAGGTCGCCTCGGACATCACCGAGAAGATCGATACATTCGAGCTTCGGATCAAATCGCTTGAACGCCAGGAGAAGGCCCTTCAGGCAAAGCTCGAACAGCTTCAGGCACAGGTGAAGGCGGCCCTCGAGGGCGGCCGTGCACCTGAGGCCCAGTAAATTCTTTTTTTTAAAATATTGATTACCTGGCCCTGTAGACCAGGTTGAGTGCATTGATCATGGCATCGACCGATGCGAGCACGATATTGTCCGACGATGCGGATGCATCGTAGATTCTGCCCTTCTCGTCCTCGACTGCTATCGTCACATGGCCGATGGCGTCACTGCCTCCCGAAATGGCGGAGACGGAGTACTCCTTCAGCTGCATGCCCCTGGGTACGATGCCCAGGAGGGCATTCATCGCAGCGTCGACCGGACCATTGCCCGTCCTGCAGCAGATCCTCTCAGCGCCGTCGACGGTCGCCTTGACGGTGGCGGTGGCCAGAACGTGGTTGCCGGTGAGGATGGCGATGTCATCCAGTAAGATGTTCTTCTCGATGGACGACTGGCCGATGACCGTCTCTGCAATCTCATAGAGATCGTTTTCCGTGACCTTGCGGCCTTTGCCCGAGATCTCCTTGATGCGCAGGACGATATCGTCGAGCTGTTCCGGGGACGTGGTGATGTGCGCCTCGGAGAGCATCTGGCCGACCGCATGGCGCCCCACATGCTTGCCCAGTTTCAGGCGACGCCGGTGGCCGACCATCTCGGGGGTCATGATGCCCGGTTCGAAGGTGGAAGCCTCAGAGAGGACTCCCTGGGAGTGGATGCCGCTTTCATGGGAGAAGGCATTGTCCCCGACCACCGGTTGTGTCGGCGCGATGCCGATCCCCGAGAACCGCGAGACCATCCGGGAGGTCTCGACCAGTCGTTCGGTAACGATGCCCGTCTCCATCCCGAAGATGGACGTAAGGGACATTACCGTCTGGGCGAGGTCTGCATTCCCTGCCCGCTCGCCGATGCCGTTGACCGTGACCTGCACCTGTGATGCCCCTGCCTCGGCGGCGGTGACGGTGTTTGCGACCGCCATCCCGAAATCGTTGTGGCAGTGGATGTCGATGGGGCAGTCCACGTTGTTGCGAATGAACCGGACCAGTTCATGCATGGAGGTCGGCGTTGCGATGCCGACCGTGTCCGGGACGTTGATGATGGTCGCCCCGGCGTCCACCGCCGTACGGTAGACCTCAATCAAATCCTCCGACGGGGTCCTGGTCGCATCCATCGCAGAGAACATTACCTCCCCGATATAATCGCGGGTATACCCGACGATATCAGCGGTGATGGCCAGGACTTCCTCGTGACTCTTTTTGATCGTGTGCCTGCGCTGTACTTCCGAGGTCGGGATGAAGACATGCACCATGTCGACGCCGCAGTCGATGGCGGTGTCCACATCACTCCGGATGGAACGTGCCAGGCCGCATATCTTCGCACCGGTGTTTTCCGATGCTATGGTGCGAACAGTCGCCTTCTCATCGACAGAGGATGCGGGAAACCCTGCCTCGATCACGTGGACGCCGATATCGGCGAGTTGATGCGCGATGGCTATCTTCTGGTCCAGTGTGAAGGAGACACCCGGTGTCTGTTCACCATCCCTGAGGGTGGTGTCGAAAATAGTAACAGCTCTCGTTTCAGTACATTTGTCGCCCAAGAAAGCGATCTGCCGCAGATTCTGCGACGGTTCCGTTTGATCTCAGTTGCTGAGACATGCACCCCTGTTATCTTTACTGGAATAAAAAGGGATGGTATCAGGACGATTCGGGGTTTCCAGCTCAAATCATAATCTTTAATACTTCAACTGTCATATATTGTAGAGCACCACGGAACCAGACCCGCCTTAACTCAGACTGGTAGAGTGCGCGGCTGTAGTATGGTTTGCCGAAGTAGGTAACTGCGCGGCTACCGCGATGTCCCCGGTTCGACTCCGGGAGGCGGGATCTGTTTAAAGTGTGCAAACGAGCCCAGGTAGTGTAGGGGCCTATCATGCAGCCCTGTCACGGCTGCGACACGGATTCGAATTCCGTCCTGGGCGTATTCATTTTTTGTTTTTCATTCGGCAGAGCGTGGAGCCTTGCGTTCCGCCACATGCTTTCGCATTCTCAAGACCATTCTCTTAGGGAAGGGGAAAGAAAAAATTGGAATTATTGACGTTCGGTCAGATGCCAGACCGGTGTTCCTTCCGAACCGAGGTCCACCTTGAGATATGCTTCCTCGTAGTTGAGGCTGGCAGGGACTTTGAAGAGTAACAATGCCTCCACCGTTTCCTTCCTGTCCAGATACTGCCGCGTGTATGCCTGCCCGAGGGGTTGCAGATAGCCTGACGGGGACTCTGCCGCGTACTCCTCTCCATTCCATATGATGGTGAACTTTGAGGGTTCTGGCGTCGTGATGCGCGAACTGCCGCCTCCGCGGTAGCCGTAATGGGTGACCTCGACGACAGGCAGGACGTATTTGTACCCGTACCCTGCGAGAACCTTCTCCTCCTCGCCATCTTCGTTGGTGGTGAAATAGAGTGTGGAACCCTTCACGCCGGTGATCTTCATGGAGATGTCGTTGACCTTCTTTGCGTCCTGGAACCGGTAGAAATCATGGAGGTACAGTGCATGGGGGAAGATGTCCTCATCGGGCAGATCAATGAGGGCCGTATTTATCGTACGCATATCCAGCCCCGCAAGGGCGTTGTTGTTGTGCTCGATCCCGGCGATGAGGTAATCATTGCCTTTCCGTATGGCATCCGGCTGGGTAAAGGCCGACCCGTACCAGAGCATGGCCCCGGCATACTGATAGTTGTCAATGCCTTCAATGAATTCAGCGATATCATCGCGGTACACGGGGCCGACGGGGAGGGCGGATATCTCGGTTTTTATACTGCGCGCTTCACTCATCAGCTGCATTGACGCCTCCTTCATCAGGTCGAAGTCATTGTTCAGGGCACCCTCCGATATGCGGGAGACGATGCCGTTGAGTGCGATGGTCTGTTTTTCAATGGTATCGCGGATCTCTGACGGTTGGACATAAAGTCCGTATTTGTCAAATTCCTCATAGGAGATGCCCGGGTCAACCTCGGGAATGAGCCGCTCATCGGGGTCTTCATAGCCGCAGCCGACGAATGAATCGTCATAGCGCAGTTTCGTCCAGTCATCCTGGCAGATGTAGGAGCCGCCGCCCCATCTCCCGTCAAATGCTGCCAGTTCTTCTGCGGTGATGAGTGCGTAAAAGACGGGAGTGCCGGTGTCCTGCGTCACAAATGAGACTGCGACAAAACCTGTATCCGATCCTGCATCGCTGGTCATGACGGTACGGGTTATGGCGGTCGCATCAACTTCATATCCCCAGAGGGTATTTTCGAGCATCCCCGGTGTCCCGTTGATGACCACGGTGGCCATCGCTCCGTATGGACGCCCGAGATGAGCGGAATTCCCTAAATCGGGGTCGGTGAAGAGATTGTAGGTCGTCATCTCATAGGAGGTCATGGCCTTCCCTGCACCCTCGAAGGTCTGTGACGCTTCGATGAATGCCGAGAGAATCTCCTTCTGATAGTTGAAACTGCTCTCGGTCTCACTGGCGCTCACCGTCCCTTCAATCGACGGCCGCGTCGGCACCTCCCGGAGGGCTTCGGAGCCTGCCGGGTTGGTCAGGTTGCCGATGGTATGGAAGAGAGACGCCTCTGCCGGGGTTACATTGACGGTGGCCTGTGAGGAATTATTCAGGAAAAATGGCATTGTGCCACTGTCAATAGCGATGCCCCCTGCCATTATGATGAGTACCACAGTGACAGCAAGGACAGTGTATTTTCTTGTTTTTTGTGGGGTGTCAGCCATACGATCTCCTGGTGTCCTGCCTCTTTACCATGTAAAGAGAGAGTTCATTTCCATAATAATTTTTTACTGCGGCAAATGAGAAAGTTTACTATCGATTTCCCGAAACCTTGTGCAGAGATGGAAAGGTGAGTACCAATGGACCGTCTAAATGAGATAAACAGCATCATCTCCTCCTGCCTGGAAACCGATCCGAAAGCCAGAGGTGCCGCTATTCGGGAATTTGCCCAGCTGTATTCGGATGAGACGGGAATGGAAATGGCGCTGCAGCTGAAAAACAACGGTAAGGAACAGCGTGCCCGTGCCATGGAGGCCCTTGCCGCTGCGTCACCTGCAAGCCTTCCCCTTCTCATCTCGCTGATGGAGGATGGGGACTGGATTGTACGGTACCGGGCCGCCGAAGCACTCGGTCTTTCGGGCGATGCGGGTGCAGTGGAAACGCTCCGTTCGCACCTGACGGATACAAAGGACCATGTACGGTATATGGCGGTGAAATCCCTCGGACTGCTGCATGGCGAAGTCGCGGCAGAGGAGATCGCAGAACGTCTCTGTACGGATGAAAATCCGTATGTCCGGCGCATGGCGGTGCGCACCCTTGCCCGGATGGCTGCCGCGGACTATGCAGATCTCTTCCGGTGTGTCCGGCAAACGGAAGGGGATGCAACGGTCATTGCCGCTCTTGATGAGGCTCTTGAGGGAATGGGGGAGAATGTCTGAACCGCGGGATGAGATGGAGTGCGACAGAAAGGGGGCGGTATTTTCCGTTCTCCTCGTCGCCGTATCGCTGGTCGTTCCGGTTTCGGTGTATTATATCGGAAACGGCATCGGTGCGGGTGTTGCCTTTCCGCTGTTCCGGTACCAGCAGACGTATCTCGGCCCCTCCCTGATTACGCTTGTCAGGGATGTCGACCTTGTGACATCCGGCGCCATCACCGGAAGAAGTGCACTGGTCCCGTTCTTCTGGCTTGGGGGGGTTCTGTTGTGCTGCGTGGCACTTGTTTTTGCCTGCCACCATGTCCGGAAGCATTCCGGAAGTAGCCGAAGATATGCGGGAATATCCCTCATCGCGGCCGGGTTGGCATATCTGGGAGGTACCATCGCACAATACGGGTTCTCATTTGCCGGGTCGTCCGGCTTCGCCATACCGATAGGTGCTCTCTTCATGTGTGTGGCCGGGTGGTTCATTGTCGCCGGCTATCCCGGCATCTGCGGTTACAAAGAACGGGACGAAGGTCTGGCTGAGGACGACCCCCTCCCGGACTATTTCGGAGAAGAATAAACCCGGATATCAGATATCCTGGTCATCTGTTTTTGGAAAGAGTGTCTCCATTGCACCCATGTCGCCGTGGGCGGTGGAGTCGAGGGTGATCGGGGTGATGGAGACCATGCCGTGATGGACTGCATACACATCGGTCCCTTCGGGTGCCTCGTCGACCAGAGGTCCGTTGATCCAGTAGTACGGGCGCCCCCGGGGATCGACGCGTGTCTCGACACCGGTGTGAAAGAGCTTGTGGGCAAGCGTGGTGACGGCATAGCCTGCATAGGGGCCCGGAGGCATGTTGACGTTGACGACATCGGTATTCGGCGGAAATCCGGTCTCCAGCAGTCGGAGGACGATGTCGCGCACTGCTGTCTTCGCATGCTCGAAGTTCGCCGACGAGTACTGCGGGTTGTCGAACTTTTCTCCCTGGTCCGAGACCTGGATGGAGAAGGCGACGGCAGGCGGTCCGTGATTCGCCGCTTCCAGTGCCGCACCGATGGTCCCCGAGGTCATGATGGACTCGAAGGAGAGGTTCTCCCCGATGTTGATGCCGGACACCACCAGGTCCGGTTTGATGCCGAAGGCATACATTGCAAGGATGACACAGTCGGTCGGTTTGCCGTCGACGGCATGGGCATCCCGGCCGTGAAGAACCACCCTGTGCGCCCGGATGGGGTCGAATATGGAAATGGAGCGGCCCACGGCGCTTTGCTGGGTAGAGGGTGCGAAGACATGGATCTCGGCGATATCCGCAAGTGCGTCATACGCCGCCCAGAGGCCTTCCGATGTCACCCCATCGTCGTTTGTCAGGAGAATAACCGGTTTCATCCAATCTCAACCATCGTTGGGACGAGAAGATGAAAAAGGGTCCGATCGTCATACTCATCTCTCCGTCAGTGCAATACTGTGGCAATGAAGGTATTACTGGCCGAATATTCCGTCTTTCACGACCCGGTCCTGGCCCCCGAAGGGGAGGCGATGCTCAGGGTCATTGGCGACAGTTTTACCCGGTGCGGGTATGATGTAGTGTCTCCCGAAAAGGGCGACTTTGCAGATGAGCTCCGGCGGCTTGCCCCGGAATGCGATTTCGGGCTGGTGATCGCGCCGGACGCCCTCCTCGGGCGATATACAAAGATCATCGAGGATCTGACGCACAACATCGGGTGCGGCTCTCTGAATTGTGCGCTCTGTGCCAACAAAATTCAGGCAGGCCGCATTCTCGCCGGTCATGGGATTGCGGTGCCTGAAGAAGTGGAGTCGGGCAGGCGCGTCATAAAGGAGGTGTCGGGGGCAGGAACGGTCAATATGCGCCTTCGGGATGAGGAGCCGGGCGCTGGTGAATTCGGCCAGGAATTTATCGAGGGAGAGCATCTCAGTGTCAGCCTTGTCGGGAGCAGGTTTGTGGGGGAGGCCTGCCTCTACTACAGCGGGGCGGAACCGCTGGTTCTCTCTCTCAATGCGCAGCACATCGCTCTTGACGGGGATATGTTCTCGTTTTCCGGCGGAACAACGAATGTCGATCACCCGCGCAGAGACGAGATAGTGGGGACGGCAGTGAAGGCGGCCACCGTCCTTGGGTGTCAGGGGTATGCCGGGGTTGATGTGGTGGTGACAGATGAGGTGTATGTGGTCGATGTCAATCCCCGTCCGACATCGAGTCTGGTGGGCATCGACGCCATCATGGACGAGGAGATTGGTGACATCCTCATTGATGCATCGAAGGGGATTCTCCCCGGTGAGGTGCACCTGACAGGCACGGCACGATACGACAAGTCCGGGCAGGTGGTGATCCGGTGATCGGCATCGATGTCGGCGGAGCAAATCTCAAGGTGGTGACTGAGGGCGGTGTGGATATCCATTATTGTCCCCTCTGGCAGGAATCCCCGATTGCCGATATCCTCGCGGCATACAGCGGCGAGTCTGCGGCTGTGGTGATGAGCGGCGAGCTTGCCGACGGATTTGCAAACAAGACCGAGGGTATCGGGTTCATCGTCGATGCGGTCCGGACGGCCCTTCCTGATGCGGTGTTCTACGGGACGGACGGCACCTTTCACGCCGGGGCGGACCGGAGCCTTGCGGCGGCAAACTGGCTTGCGTCCGCGGACTGGCTCAGGGGGCGGTTTTCCGATGCCATCCTTGTTGATATGGGGAGCACCACGACCGATATCATTCCCCTCGAGCCTTTTGATGCACTGAAGGGCCTCACCGACGTCGACCGTCTCCAGAGGGGGATGCTCGTGTATACGGGCATTCTCCGCGCTCCCGTGGCATCGCTCCTGCGCTCGGTCTGTCTTGCGGGAACGCAGACACTGGTCAGCAACGAACTCTTTGCGGTCAGTGCGGATGTTCACCTGGTCCTGGGGCATATCGGTTCCGGTGAGTATACGGTCCCGACGCCCGACGGCGCGGCCGTGGACATCCCTGCTGCACTTCAGCGCCTCTCGAGGGTGGTCTGTTCCGACCTGGACGAGATAGGAGAAGTTGGGGCCCGGGAAATTGCCGGGGCATTCTGGGAGGAACAACTCTCGCTCATACGCTCACAGGTGGAGCGGCATGACGCTCGGCGGGAGAAGGAGCTGGTATTTGCGGGTGTTGGCGCACGGGTCATTGGTGGCGCCCTTGGTGGGGTGGTGCTTTCCGACCTTATTGGTGAGATGTCGGATGCCCTGCCGGCATGTGCCGTGCGGGAGGTGGCGCTACGGACCGAAGGGCACTGAGCATTCTTCTTCTGGTCGGCTCAGCTCTGGTATCTGTCATCTTATGGATGGCCGGGTTTCCGTTATTTTTTCTCTTCCTGTTTATTCCACTGATTCCGTTTGCCCGTCCCCATCGCAAGAAGAAATGCCCGGTGTGCGGGTGGGAGACGGGCGGAGCCGAAGAGTTCTGTCCGTGGGACGGAAGTCCGCTCGGGCCCCTGGAATGAACGTGCCGAGAGGTCAAAGATGGAGAGGGGGATGTCAATCCCGTACATCTCGATGACTTCGGGGTGGGGGAGGTCATTTCTCCCGGCATAATTTCTCAGGGTTCCCCGGTCGACGATGATATTGAGTGACCGGAGAATTCTGGCGGCATGGTGAAACGGATGTTTTTCTATAAGGGTGGTGCAGAGGTCCACCACCGGCATTCCCATCCTGGTGTCCGGATAAAAGGGTGAGTCGGCGTAACAGAGGCGACCGCACTCCGTGCAGTAAAACCTCTTTACGAAGACATGAATCTGCCTGCGTGCTCCTTTCTCGAGGATCGTTGCATATTTTTTCCGGCGCATGTCATGGGCCTTCACCTCGCCGCCGCAGAACGGGCATGCTGCACACTCGGAAAAGATCGCGTCGTCAGCCGAGGTGATGGCCGAGGTGACGATGTCGCCGAGCATCGAGGGGATCTGGACTTTGCGCATGGATGTGTCTGCATGGTTTCTTTCAACCGGCACGTATAGTTCTTCCGACCATTGCCGCCCTGCAGGGAATTCTGCTGTCGGAAACGTCAGGATTAATGATGATGCCGACGATGAATGTTGGTTATCGAATATTCCTGCCGTCCGTTAAGGAGGGTTGGAAGGTGATATGATGTCACAGAGGGCAGTTGACGCGGTATTTCAGGGACTCTATCTCTTCACCGATCTCCGGGCCGTCCTCCGGGAGACGGCTCCGGCGCACCGGCTGGATGAGGAGCAGAAGGCGGCAGTGGCAAAGGCACTGGAGAAGCTACGAAAACAGGTGGATATTCTTGAAAAGGAGCTTATAAAATGAAATGTGCAGGGGATATCGATACCCGTGAGGTCGAGGAGCTCTATGTCAATATCGATCCCATCCAGGCAGGCGGACGCCTGACGCCGGAGGCACATAAGGCCGTCATCGCCTTTGCCGACGGGTATTCGGTCTGTGACAACTGCCTCAAGCCGTTCCGGCTGGACTATATCAATAAACCGCCGATTGCGCAGTTCCACCGGGATGTTGCCGAATGGCTCAATATGGATCAGGTTCGGGTGGTTCCCGGCGCACGGCGGGGGTTTCAGGCGGTTGCAAGCACGATGGTGAAGAAGGGCGATCCCGTCCTCCTGACGGCGCTCTCCCATTATACCGAGTTCGTCTCCCTCGAACAGTCGGGAGGGGACATCCACGAGATTCCCAAGGATGCAAACAACCGTATCACGGCGGAGAACGCCGCCATACGGCTCGATGAGGTGACGAAAAAGTACGGCCGCGCGCCCGCCCTCCTTTTCGTCGAGCACGTGGACTACCAGTACGGCAATATCCACGAAGTGAAGGAAATTGCAAAGGTGGCACACCAGTACGACGTCCCGGTGCTCATGAACGGGGCATATTCGGTCGGCATCATGCCGGTGGACGGGAAGGCGTTCGGTGTTGACTTCGTTGTGGGGTCCGGCCACAAGAGCATGGCGGCGCCCGCCCCGTCGGGAGTCCTTGCCGCAAATGGCGAGTATGCCGAGCGGGTCTTCCGGACGACCCAGGTGAAGGGAGATGTGACGGGCAGAACCTTCGGCATCAAGGAAGTGGAGATGATGGGGTGCACCCTGATGGGGGCCCCTGTCGTGGGCATGATGGCCTCCTTCCCTGCAGTGAAGGCCCGCGTCGAACAGTGGGACCACGAAGTGGCAAACAGTAACAGGGTGGTGGATGCCCTCCTCTCCATCGAGGGGACGACAGTGGAGAGCGAATACCCGCGGCGGCACACCCTGACCCGCATCAACACGCTGGGCTCCTATGACAAGGTGGCGGCGACGCACAAGAAGAAGGGATTCTTCCTTTCGGGCTCGCTGAAAAAGAAGGGGGTCATCGGGGTGATCCCCGGGTCGACGCGGGTCTGGAAGTTCAACACCTACGGACTGAACGACATGCAGATAGAGCATGTCGCCCGCTCCTTCGTCGAGGTCGCCGAAGAGAACGGGCTGTCCGTCTCCTGACCTTTTTTTATATTTTTTACTCGTCGCGTTCAATGAGGCTGCCGTTGCGGGCTGCATGGATGGTGACATGTTCGATGGCGGTCTCCACGAGCGATGCAATGTCGAGCGGCGCTTCGTCTTCGAGGACGGTTGCCGGTTGAGCCGCGATTGCCGGATGTTTGGGGACGACCCGACATTCCAAATCGCCGGCGCTCTCGCGGAAGGTGCCGATGGAACGTGCGAGGGTGACGATCTCATCCTTGTCGTAGGTGATGAGGGGCCGGAGGATCGGAAGTTCCTGTGGTGCGACCGCCTCGATCACGCTCATGTTGGCAAGCGTCTGGCTTGCGACCTGCCCGATGTTATCCCCCATCACGATGGCGAGGTGCTGCTGGCGCCGGGCAATTTCCGCGGCCACCCGTACCATGAAGCGCTTGCAGAGGAGGCACCTTGTCCGGGTAGCGCCTGATGCCACCATGGCATCGAAGAATGCCTCCATCGGCACGGAGATGAGGCGCAGCGTGCGTCCCGGGCACCAGGTGGAGAGGGTTTCGAGGTGGCGCAGTGCGCCGGGTTTGACCTGCTCGCCGGCATATTTTCCTCCGTCCATGTGAATCAGGGTGGGGATGCATCCCCGGCGCATCATCAGCCAGGTCGCGACCGGGGAGTCGATACCGGCGGAGAGGAGGGAGAGGACATGGCCCTGTGTCCCGAGCGGGAGGCCCCCGGGTGCCGGGAGGATTGCATCATAGACGAGACCGCCGAACTCCCTCGCCTCGACGTGGACTTCATAGTCGGGGTTGGTCAGGTCGACGGTGATGCCGGGGACGGCATCGAATATCCTTGCCCCCGTGGAGGCCCCGAGTTCCTGGCTGGTAAAACCCTTCATGCCCGAACGCCGGGCCCTGACGGCAAAGGACATCCCCTCCTTCATCGTTCGTGCCGCAAGCTTTGCTGCTGCGGTCTCGATCTGCTCGCGATCCGGTTCGGTCCGGATGCAGCGGGCGACGCCCACCACCCCGAAGAGACGGGCGGCGGTCCGTGATATGCCCTCTATGTCCGGGCCTTCGACCAGAATGCGTCCGCGGTACACCTCGATGGTGTGGTCGATTGCTGCTGCGTCCAGTGCCTTGGTGAGGTTTCCCGTGAGTATGCCGATATAGTGGCGCATGACGGGTTCGCTCTTGAGAAAGAGTTCCCCGAATTTGATCATGACTACGTGTCGTTCTTCCATCCTTTGTGTCCTTTGTTAGTATTGACCGGAGATTTCTTATGGTTCGCTGGCGGGTGCCTGGTCCGGTGCGATTATGGTGACATCCGGAAAGCCAAGCTTCCGGAGGGCGCCCGCGTGCTCCCGGATTTTCTGGTGTTCGGATGCCGCTGCCTCCACGACTGCATGGCCGTTCTCGTTCCTGACCCGGAGCCGCCCTTCTACGTGGGGGCGCAGGAGCGCCTCCGCCCGCCGGATGCGGTCGATTTCGGCGCTGGTGAGATGGGTGTTGCAGGGAAAGCGCGTCGCAAGGCAGGAGGAGGACGGGACGGTGGGGACGTGATACGTCCGGGCCAGCCGCCGGATATCCTCCTTGCCGATGCCGCAGGCGGTAAAGGGGCTCACAATCCCGTACTCGGTGAGCGCCTGCATGCCGGGGCGCTCGTCCGGGCGGTCATCCGCGTTGGTCCCGTCCATCACGGCACAGAATCCTTCTGCTTTTGCAAAGGAGGTGATGATCCTCATCATCTCACGTTTACAGGCGAGGCAGCGAAGGGGTGCATTTTCCAAGACCTCCGGAATTCCCAGCATGTCGCACCGGAGAAACCGGAGAGGGATTCCCTCGCGGTCGGCGAAGTCTGCTGCCCGGTCCGGTTCGCCTGCGGGGGTAAGGCCCGTGTCGACCATCACCGCGGCAAAACGGGCGCCAGCAGCCTTTGCAACAGCCGCAAGCGTCAGACTGTCGGTTCCTCCCGAGAGTGCGATGAGGAACGGTTCGTGTGCGAGAAAGATCGTCCGGAGGCATTCCTCTGCGCCCATAGTGGCTTTGATATTGGCGGGGATATTCATCAAGGTTTGGAGAGAGGGGGCATGTTTTCCGAACTGGATTTGGGGTGCATGCCGGGCGGGAGGCAGCGCATTCGATGCCGGGGCAACTGCGAGCCATTTTTGTAGGGAAACGAGAGGGGGAAGGGCGCGCTAGCAGGTAGGCATAGAGCGGTTCCGGGTGCTCTACTCGAAAATACTAATATCGTCCCTGTGTAAGTGTGTACTACTATGGCGCGGAAGAAGAAGGAAACAGCGGAACCGCAGTCGGTCCTGTACTATTTTTACACGCAGGAACGCTGGGACAACTGGTTGAAGACGCTCGAAGAGATGAGTTTTGAAGAGGACCCGGAATCGGAGGATATGCCGGAAGGCCTGCATTCGCTCAATAATTTTACCGAGGATATCAATGTCTCCGTCCTGAAGATCGTCAAGCTCTTCCAGAACGGGAGTTATTCGGCACCGACTGCCACGGAAAAGCTCAATGAGGTCGAGGCAATCATCATGGGGCCGATTCCCGATTCCGAGATCGCCGATATCATCGCGGGTGTCCAGATGCGCTTCCTCGTCCTTTTTGCCGCCTGCAAGAAGCTTTTTGAGGGGAGTGCCTCCGGTGAGATAAAGGACCTCGTCAAGGACGGACGGGCCCTCGGGGACGAGAAGGCCGAGGAGTCACTGGAGGTCGCGGCGACGATCGGCGCCCTCGTCCTCGATGGCGGCTCGTGCTGCGGGAAGTATCTCCGCGGCGACTTCGAGGAGCCATGCCTCTTCGACGACTGGCTCATCGAGGTGGATGAGATGGGCACAGCAATGAAGACCCTGAAGAACTTCGAGGAGCAGTTCGGGGAAGGGATCTGATACCCGCATCTGATGATGCACCTGACATTCTTTTTTTCAGGAATTTCAGCACAAATCCGGGTGGAATCTTCATTTGATGAATTTTCAGTTGATACATCTTCATTTGATATCTGGTGAACCGTCGTGATTGCCGCAAAGGCCCGGTTCCGGGCTGCCAAGAAACTTCAGAGCATGGTGGGGTACCGCATCCCCGAGAAGGTCTTTTCCGGGCCGTTTCTCGAGGTGATGGTCTCGAACATCGATTACGACAACCTCGACCGCGGCCTGCGCGAGCAGCTGATGAACATCTTCAAGGACTTTCTCGACTGCCGGTGCCGCGACTCGCCGATGTGCGGCTGCCCGGAGCGAAAGTTCACCCGCACCATCCTGGAACTGCGGATGGAGGGCCTCGACCACCGGGGCATCTCCCAAGTCCTCCTTGACGAGTACGGCATCGAGCTCTACCCGATGGATATCATGAGCTTTCTCGAGGAGAGCGTGCACGTTCTCGAGGCGGTGTGCGACGTGGCCGAGATCGAAGGAAGCGAGGAGATCGTTGAGAAGACGAAGGATGCGTTGAGGGGGCTGGAGGGGTGATGTTCTATTTCAGGATGCGGAAGGCCTCGTGTGCGATGAATTTTGCAAGAGATTGCAATCGTGTTCTTTCCACTCTATGATGGAATGATCCTGTCATCCGTACATCTCGCTTCTGAATGGTAATTTCGTCGATTATGGCTGACATTTTTAGGCAAAATTTTGACGATAATCGATGATTTCCCTCACCATGTATGAATGCACCGATTTCTCATTTTTGTGGAGGTCTTTATAAGAAACGCTTAAATATGGGGTATTTTTGGAAAAACAGCGCGAAAAATAGCATCGATACAGATGCAAAATGCGGGCGGATCGCACTCTCTCCCGACCACTGGCACCTGCGAAAAAAAGAGGTCCTGAAACGGCGAATATCGTCCTTGGAATATACTCTGTTTTGTAAATAGTAGGCGAATCATCCTCCTTTCCTCAAGGCCCGATAATCACGGACAAAAGGGTCAAATTCAGCTTCTTTTGGCCTGAAATATGGGGTTTTTCACCTCATTATGGAGGGGGTATGGCCCCATTCTGTGCATAACTGTCTGACGAATCGATCCGTTCAGTCGCTCTTCTTCCCCCGAAGGATACCGAAGATCCCGAGGATCTCCCCAGCAAATTCCGCGTTCAGCTTGTAGAGGCTTCCAAGATAGATGACAGCCCCTACGGCGACGACGGCAAAGAGGGTGATGATGGAGTCGATGTCGATGAGCGCGTTCAGGACGGCTATCACGATGCCCATTAGAAGGGAGGCGACGATGATATGGGTGAGCATGGAAACGTTCACGTTGACGCGGATGTGCTGGCGGAGGAAGAGGTAGCGGGTGCCGAGGATAACGGCGCCTGCCATGACGGTTGCGACGCCGGCACCGGTGAGTCCCATGGAGGGGATGAGGATGATGTTGAGAACGATATTGAGGGAGGCCCCGATGAGGGTGGAGAGGGCGGTTTCTTTGACGCGATCAATTGCCGTGAGTGTGTTGCCGAGGATCATATTGGCACAAATGAAGATCTGGAAGATCAGCAGGAAGATCAGAACTGTAGAACCCGATGAGAAATCGTTGCCGTAGAGAATGGGGAGAAGCTCATTGTGAAGCACGATTCCACCTGCTGCCATTGGCAGTGCAAGGGTGAGGGCAAAAGGGATTGCCTTTTTCAGGCCATTTTCAATGGCACCGATATTACCTTCTGTTGCAGAGCGGGAAAATCGTGGATAGATAGTGGATCCAATTGCTGTTGCGGCAAAATTTCCAATCACGGTAAGCTGGAATGCAATGGCGTATACACCGACTTCGCTGTTGGTGAAGAAGTAGCCGAGCATGATGCGATCGGTGTTGTTCAGGAGGACGGCGCCGACGACGGCTCCTGCGGCGAAGAATGCGAAGATGATGAGCTGCTTGATATGGGTCCGGGAGAATGAAGCGAATCGAAGGGGGATATGCCGAAGCAGCATCACGATGCCTGCAAGGTATCCGAAAACAAACCCGCCTACCATACCTGAAATGGAAAATCCTAAGAATACTGCGATGACTTGAATGATAATCCGCAGAATACTGGTTAACAGGTTTGAGATCTCGCGAAGGCCCCAGTTCCCTGTCGCCTGCATTCCTGCCGCAAGCATCCCCCAGAACGAGGCAAGGACAATTGCAGCAATGAGCCATGGCATAAGGCCGCTTTCGTTGAGATCAACGAAGAGATCCTGGGTTATGTAGAGCGCTGTGACAACGCAAATGAGCAGAATGATTTTCAGGGAGAGATAGGCGGAAAAATACTGGTTCTCTTCTTTACCCTCAGAAACCTTCTTGACCACTGCCGAGGTGATACCGGTATCGGTAAAGAGGGTGATGATTCCAAAGTATGAAAGGAAAAGCGCGTAAGCTCCGTACCCGTCGGAACCGATTACCCGGGCGATATATATGGTGGAGAGAAACCCGAGTGCCGTGATGATGATCTGCGAATTGAAGGATATCAGGCTCTGGCGACGGATGGGGTCGATGGACAGGACGCGTTCGATGGCTTTCTTCATTGATGATTAGATATTGATTGGGGCAGGTTTCCACATAAATCTATGAGATATTTCTTATTGCCTGAAGGAGATATGAGAACGAACCGAAGAATGCAGTTGATCCAGAGAAGGGGCATACTGCAGTTCATGGCGATGGAAGAGGAGTACAATGGGGTTATTTGGATCATCGGGTATCAGAAGGGAATTTTCGTCGTCGCTCGTTGAGATATGCCTCCGGGTTGGGCAGATTATGGGCGAGGGAGCGCAGACAGTGATACTCGGCCGCGATGCCCGGACGACCGGCCCCCTCCTTGCGCACGCGTTCTCTGCCGGGATCCTTGGTTCCGGGGGATGTGTCTGGGACGGGGGCGTCGCTCCGACCCCGACGGTTGCCTATGCGACCCGGGATGCCTCGGCCGGTGCCATGATCACCGCGTCACACAACCCTGAACCGTACAATGGGATTAAGCTCTTCAATCCGGATGGATCGTCGTTCTTTCTTTCCCAGCAAAGTGAAATTGAGGAGAGGATTGGGTCAGGTGTCTATCCGCCGGTGACAGGTAGGGGTCGGAATGATCGCCGGGATATTGTTACGCCGCATATGGACGCAATCCTCGGGAAAATCTCCCTTCCCTCAAAAAGCAGAATTGTTCTCGACTGCGGGAACGGTGCAGGTAGCGTGATTACGCCCCGGCTTTTCGGTGCAGCCGGGGGGAAATGCCTTGCCGTAAACGCGAATGTCTGCGGGCGGTTTGCCCGCCCGTCCGAACCGCTGGAAGAAAATCTTCACCACCTTCCTTCACTTATTCGGGAGAACAGCGCGACCTGTGGCATCGCCCATGACGGCGATGCCGACCGGATGATGGGCTTTGACGCGAAAGGAAGGTATATCTCCGGGGATATGATGCTGATGCTCTTCGCCGAATGGCTCGGGGCAAAGAAGGTGGTGACGACCTTCGATGCGTCGATGGCGATCGAGGAGGTTGCCGAGGTACAGCGTACCCCTGTTGGGGACTCCTTCGTTTCCGAACGCCTTGCGTCATGGGGCGACTTTGGAGGGGAACCATCTGGGAGCTGGATCTTCCCGGATCATTCCCTCTGCCCGGACGGGATTTATGCGGCTGGACTCTTTGCGATGATCGCTTCGGAGTGGGATGTCGCCGAGTGGTATGATACGGCACCGCAGTATCCCGTTCTGCGGGACTCGGTCCGGTGTGTTGATGCCCCTGCGGTGATGAAAGCGCTTGGGGCGGAGAGCCCGACCATCGGCCTGCGGCGTGAGCAGGAGAATGGGTGGATTCTCATCCGGGCGAGCGGGACGGAACCGAAGATACGGCTTACTGTTGAAGCACAAGAGAAGGCAGATGCGAAAAAATACCTTGAAATCGGCCATTCTCTCCTTCGTGAAGGGATAACAAAGATTAGGAAAGAACAATAAGAGAAACCTATGCAATGCGTGCTTCTTGCGGCAGGTATGGGGAAGCGGATGTGGCCGCTGACCGCGACCCGTCCCAAGGTGATGATTCCCATCGCAAACCGACCGATGCTCGCCCATCTTGTGAGCGCTGCCGCCGGTGCCGGCTTCGATGACATCGTGTGCGTCGTCGGGTACCGTGAAGAAGCCGTCCGGAGCTATTTCGGAAAGGGCGAACGCTGTGGTGTGAAGATATCCTATGTCGTCCAGAGGAGCCAGCGGGGGACAGGGGATGCTCTTCTCTCGGCCGAGCACCTGCTGGAGGATGAGTTTGTCCTCCTGAATGGTGACATGCTCCTCTCAGAGGAGGATCTCCGGAGGATCTCCGGGACGGGAGGTGTCTGCATGGGGCTTGCAGAGGTGGAAGATCCGAAGGAGTATGGCGTCGTCGAGGTGGAGGCCGACCGGATCACCGGACTGTACGAGAAGACACCGAATCCACCGACGAACCTGATCAATGCGGGGGCGTACCGCCTTGACGCACGGATTTTCGGGTACCTGCGCACCTGCCCTGTCTCGGAACGGGGCGAGGTCGAACTCACCGATGCGCTCCAGGAGTATATTCGCAGTGGAGAACTGCAGGCGATGCTCCTCTCCTCATGGATGGACATCGGTCAACCGTGGAACGTTCTTGATGCGAATGCCCTCTGCATGGACCATATGGAAACGAAGGTTTCGGGGACGGTGGAGGAGAATGTCATTTTGCATGGGCCGGTCGTGGTGAAAGAGGGCGCCGTCGTGAAATCAGGCACCTATATCGAAGGACCGTGTATCATCGGGGAGAACTGCCGCATCGGGCCGCATGCCTATATCCGGGGCTCGACCGCTATCGGAGCGAACTGCCACATCGGGCACAGTGTCGAGGTGAAAAATTCCGTCATCTTCCCGAACACGAACATCCCCCATTTCAATTATGTGGGCGATAGCGTCATCGGTTCGGGATGCAATCTGGGCGCAGGGACGAAGGTTGCGAACCTCCGGCATGACAACCGGTCAGTGAGGGTGGGTAGTCAGGATACGAAGAGGAGAAAGTTCGGTGCTGTCATCGGCGATGACGTCCTCTTCGGCATCAACTGTTCCGTGAACGTCGGCGCCGCCATTGGCCGGGGTGCGAGAATCGGCCCCCACTCGTATGTCAGCGGCATCGTCGGGGAAGATGCAATTATCAGGTGATACATGATGCAGGCAGTCATTCTTGCCGGAGGAGAAGGGTCGCGGATGCGGCCTCTCACGAAGAACCGGCCCAAGGCAATGATCCCCGTGGGGGGAAAACCGATCCTCGGACATGTCATCGATTCGGTCGTCGCGGCCGGAATTCGAGATATCGTCGTGGTGGTGGGATATAAAAAAGAACAGGTGATCCGGTATCTCGATACCTTCGACCTGGATATCACCGTGGTCATCCAGAAACGACAGTTGGGAGTGATGGATGCCCTCTCGTGTGCCCTGGATGTAATCCGTGATGATTTTGTTGTGCTTCCGGGGGACAATTACATCGATGCCGCCTCAATCCGCAAGGTCGCCGGTGAGCCGCGTTCACTTCTTGTCACCCACCACCCGGAACCATCGAACTTCGGGGTGGTGACTGTCGCGGATGAGATGGTACGTAAAATCGAGGAGAAACCGGGTCATCCGGAGAGTTCCCTTGTGAGTACCGGTGTATTCCACCTTGACCCGGCGGTCTATCCCTATCTTGGGGGCGGGGAACTTCCTGACGCGGTAAATGCTGCCATTGCGGATGGTTTCTCCTTCCGTTCCGTGTGGGCGGATGCGTGGGACGATGCCGTGTTCCCCTGGCACCTGCTCAGGCTGAATGAGAAGATCCTCTCCTCTCTTGAAGGCTCCACCGGGGGAACCGTCGCCCGCGATGTGGTGATCGCAGGGTCGGTGCGAATTGGGAAGAACAGCCGAATCCATCCGGGTGTCGTCATCACGGGGCCGGTGGTCATCGGGGACAACTGTGATATCGGTCCTCATGTTGTCATCGATGGGGGCACGTCCATCGGGTCCGGCGTGCGAATTGCGCCGTATTCGCATCTGGGGACATCCCTCGTGATGGACGATGTTCACGTGGGCCCGTATTCATCCCTTCACAGGGCAGTCATTGGCGAAGGCGTGGATCTCCAGTCCCATACCGCCATCCACCCCACGAAGAGCATCGTCGATATGGGGGAGGGGCTCATCCGCGCAAAGTTTGGGGCGGTCATCGGTGACCGTTCCTCATCGGCACCATTCACCCATTACGCCGGGGCTATCGTGGGAAGCGATGTCCGTATCGGAACCGGACAGAAGATCGAGGGGACGATCCCCGACGGAACTCTGGTGAGATAGCCATGTGCGGGATTGTCGGGTATGTCGGCTGGCGCAATGCCGAATCGGTTCTGGTGCAGGGGCTGCGGGCGCTGGAGTACCGGGGGTATGATTCGTATGGGCTTGCGATCTCGGATGGTACCCTCTCGGTGGTAAAGGACGCAGGACGAATATCCGATTACCGTACCAATGGCGTCTCTTCAGGAGCCGTCGGTATCGGCCATACCCGATGGGCAACCCATGGGGTTCCGTCCGCGAAGAATGCCCACCCGCATACCGACTGCACCGGGAACTTTGCGATCGTCCATAACGGGATCATTGAAAATTACTCGGCTCTTCGCGCGGAACTTTTAGCCGCCGGACACATCTTTTCCTCCGATACCGACAGCGAGGTGATTGCCCATCTCTTTGAAGAGTGTTATGACGGTGATCTGCTGGGGTCGCTCCGGGAGGTTGTTGCGCGGCTGGAGGGGTCGTATGCGGTGCTCGTGATCTCTGCACAGGATGATGCCATCGCCGCCGCCCGGAACCGGAGCCCGCTTGTGATAGGAGTGGGGGACGGTGAGATGGTGTGTGCCTCCGATTTGCTTCCTGTCATTCAGTACACGAGGGATGTCATCTTTCTCGAGGACGGGGATTGTGCGCTCGTTTCAAAGGATTCGCTCAGGATCGAAAACGGTGAAGGGCCGGTCGTACGGGCCCAACAGTTTGTGGCCTATGACCCGGAAGCGGCCAAAAAGACCGGGTTCGACCACTACATGATCAAGGAGATCTTCGAGGAGCCGGAGGCGTTTTCACGAACGCTTGCTGCCATGCAGGATATCGAGGAGATGCAGACAGTTTTGAAAGGGGCAAGGGGGATGACTGTCGTCGCCTCCGGGACCTCCTATCACGCCGGGATGATCTTCCGGTACCTGATGGAGGAATTCAGTGAACTTCCTGTCCGGACCGAGATAGCCTCGGAATTCCGTTACGTCCGGCCGTCGCCGGACGAGGTGGTGCTCGTAATCTCCCAGTCGGGGGAGACGGCAGACGCGCTCGCGGCACTTCGGCGGGCGAAGTTCCACCGGTGCCGCACTGTGGCGCTCACGAATACCCTTGGAAGTTCGATCACGCGTGAGGCGGACCATGTATTCTATACGGCGGCGGGGCCCGAGATCAGCGTCGCTGCGACGAAGTCGTTTATCGCGCAGCTCGCAGCGCTGATGAAGATCGTCTCTCTTTCGCAGGGTGCACAATGTTCGCTTCTTTTGGCTGACGTCAAGCAGGCGATCGAGGCGGTTCTCCAGCTGGATGTGACAAAAGCGACGGATGCCTGTGCCGGAGCGTCGACGCTCATCGCCATCGGGCGTGGCGTCTTCTATCCGGTGGCCCTCGAGGCCGCCCTGAAGATGAAGGAGATATCCTATATCCACGCCGAAGGGTATGCGGGGGGCGAGCTCAAGCACGGACCGTTTGCCCTTCTCAGCGAAGAGACGCCGGTCGTCGCCTTCGTTCCCCCGGGGGAGACGCGAAACCTGATGCTTGCGAATCTAAAGGAGATTGCATCCCGGCAGGCCCCGATCATCGCCATTGCCGACCCCGGAGATGTCGATGTGGCGGATATCGCAGAGGTGGTGATCCCGGTCCGGCACCGGAATGTCTTCGCCGATGTCGCCGCTTACACGGTAGCGGCGCAGATGCTCTCGTACGAGGTGGCAAAGCGGCTGGGGCGGGACATCGACAAGCCGCGAAACCTCGCGAAGAGCGTGACGGTGGAATAATTGTCTGGGCGATGGGGCCCAATAACATCAAAATTGTCCAATGTGCGTGGTGATAGGCATGTACTCTTGAAAAAGCTGGGGTCTTGTTATTAGTAGTGTAATTCAAATATTTACCCGTTCATCAATAGATTCTGGGATGGTGCGATCATTCACTTTGGTAAGAATACGTTAGGGGAGAATGCAATTATTTCAGAGAATGTTGTCTTTGGTTATCCATCACGGCAACGTCTGGAGGAAACCGACTTTCCGGGAACGGTGATTGGAAGAAATGCTGTCATCAGGTCAGGGACCACTATATACTGTGATGTCACAGCGGGAGATAATTTTTCAACAGGTCATAATGTCGTCATCAGGGAACATACGACCATTGGGAACAATGTCTCAATTGGCACAAATACCATCATCGAAGGGAATACCAAAATTGGAAACGGGGTAAATATGCAGAGCCTGGTGTATATTCCGACAGGAGTTGTGATCGAGGATGATGTTTTCATCGGTCCAAATGCGGTCCTCACCAATGATCCGTACCCCCCGAACGACCGTGGAAATCTCAAGGGCCCGATCATCAGGAAGGGGGCCTCCATCGGTGCCAATGCCACCATTCTGCCGGGCATTGAGATAGGGGAAGGATCGCTTGTTGCCGCCGGCGCTATCGTGACGAAGGATGTGCCGCCGCATACCCTCGCCGTCGGTGCTCCTGCCCGGTTCCGCGACCTTCCTGCGGAGGCTCAGAGATGATCCCTGTTGCACGCCCATTTCTAGGAGAAGAAGAGATCGCTGCAGTCGCCGAGGTGATGCAGTCAGGGATGCTTGCACAGGGGGAGGTGGTAACGGCGTTTGAGGAGGAGTTCGCCGCGTACTGTGAAACGAAGCATGGTGTGGCGGTCAATTCCGGGACGGCCGCCCTGCACGCCGCCCTCCTTGCACTCGGTATCGGACCCGGTGATGAGGTCATCGTCCCCTCCTTCACCTTCATTGCCACGGCGACGAGCGTGAGCATGTGCGGGGCACGACCGGTGATGGTGGACGTCGAGCCCTCCACCTATACGATCGACCCGGAGGCGGTCCGGTCCGCCCTCTCTCCGGCGACGAAGGCAGTCATCGGGGTTCACCTCTTCGGTCAGCCGTTCGACATCGACCCGGTGCTGAAGATCTGCGAGGAAAAGGGTCTTGTGCTGATAGAGGATTGTGCCCAGGCACATGGGGCGACCTACCGCGGGAAGAAAGTCGGCGGATTTGGTGATGTGGGATGTTTCTCCTTCTATCCAACGAAGAACATGACATCCGGCGAAGGGGGGATGGTGACGATGGATGATGCCGAACTTGCCTCCCATATCCGGCGTATCATCAACCACGGGCAGAGCGATAAGTACCTCCATACGGAACTCGGATACAACTTCCGGATGACGAACATCGGGGCGGCCATCGGGCGCGTGCAGCTCGGAAAGCTCGATGCGATGAACGCGAGGCGCGTGGCAAACGCAGAGTGGTACAATTCTCATATCCAGAGTCAGGGGATAGCGACCCCGGTGACCCGTCCCGGGGCAACGCATGTCTATCACCAGTATGTTCTCGACGTCGATGAGGAGTGCCCGCTCTCGCGTGACGGCCTGATGGCCTACCTGCGTGAGAAGGACATCGGTTCGGCGGTGCACTACCCGATGCCGGTACATCGGCAACCGCTCTATGCTGAAAATGGGAATGGGGACTCCTGTCCCATCTCAGACAGCGCATCACAACATGTGCTCAGCCTGCCGGTGCACCCCGGTGTTGGCAGGGAAGAATGCCTCTATATTGCTGAGATACTAAACGGAGTTAAGTAAGATGGATGTTGGAGTAATCGGCGTGGGTATGATGGGGAGAAACCACGCCCGCGTTTATTCGGAACTGAAAGGGGTCGATGATGTATGGGTATTCGACCTGAATTCAGAGGCGGCAAAGGGGGTGGCAAAAAGTACCGGTGCTGTCCAAGCGGGCAGCATGGACGAACTCCTGCGAAGTGTCGATGCGCTGAGCCTCTGTGTTCCCACGCCCTATCATTTTGCAACCGCAAAAGAGGTGATCGACGCAGGCGTGAACTTACTCATCGAAAAGCCCATATGCCTCACCTCAAAGGAGGGAGAGGAACTCATTGGGTCAATACCTGATGAGCTCGTCGTCGGCGTAGGGCACATCGAGCGCTTCAACCCCATCATCCCCGAACTTGCCAGGATCGTGAAAGACCCCCTTTATGTCGAACTTAAACGGCATAATCCGGCGTCGTCACGGGTGACAGGGAGCTCCGTGGTGGAGGACCTGATGATCCATGACATCGACATCATCTTCCACGCCCTCTTTACCGGGGATTATTCAATGGAAGCGGTGTGCACCTTTGACGTCTGTGGCGCTCTTTTTGAGTTCGGGAAGACTCCCGTCTATCTCTCGGCAAGTCGGAAGGCCTCAAAGAAAGTTCGCAGCATCTCTATCGAGATGGAGGAGATGACGGTCGAAGGGGATTTCATGACACAGGAGGTCTATGTCTACCGTAAGCCCGAGAACTACCACATGGAAGCCCAGCGTTATGTACAGGAGAACATCATCGAGAAGGTGATGGTGGGGAAGATAGAGCCGCTGAAGACCGAGCTCGTCACGTTTCTCGACAGCGTGAAAAGTGGCCGGCCGTTCCCCGTCACCCCGGCACAGGCACTGGAAAATGTACATATCTGCGAATCAATTACCGGGCGAATGCATACATGAGCGGGAAACTTAAACGAATTTTGGAAGACCGCGGCCCTATCCGTACGGTGGGGGTCATCGGCATGGGCTATGTAGGCATCCCGGCGGCGGCCCTCTTTGCGGATTCGCCGGCGTTTTCGATGGTGTATGGTTTCCAGCGGGACTCAAAGAGTTCCGGCTACAAGATTGCGATGCTCAATGCGGGCGAAAGCCCCCTCAAGGGAGAGGAACCTGGTCTGGAAGAGCTTCTCGGGAAGGTGACGGGTGCCGGGAAGTTCCGGTGTACGGCTGATTTTTCCCGTATTGCAGAATGTGACGCGGTCACGCTTGCCATCCAGACGCCGTTTGCAAATCCAAAAGACCTTATTCCGGACTTCACCCCCCTCGTTGAAGGGCTCCGCAACGTCGGA
Source organism: Methanovulcanius yangii (assembly GCF_018687785.1). NCBI lineage: Archaea > Methanobacteriati > Methanobacteriota > Methanomicrobia > Methanomicrobiales > Methanomicrobiaceae > Methanovulcanius > Methanovulcanius yangii. The sequence continues at coordinate 1,117,693 of NZ_LTBL01000001.1, read as the reverse complement.
CGCTATCTGACGCCTGGCACGCTTGTCGTCCTGGAGTCGACGATTACGCCGGGCACGACGGAAGGGATGGCCCGGCAGATCCTCGAGGAGGAGTCAGGGCTTGTTGCAGGGGAGGACTTCTGTCTTTCCCACGCCCCCGAGCGTGTGATGGTTGGCCGTCTTTTGCAGAATATCCGGGAGCACGACAGGGTTGTCGGGGGAATCGACGAGGTCTCCACACAGCGTGCATGTGAGCTCTATGGTCCTGTCTTGACGAAGGGCCGGCTCATCCCCATGAGTGCAACCGCAGCTGAGGTCACGAAGACCGCGGAGAATACCTTCCGCGACATGCAGATTGCAGCAGCCAACCAGCTCGCCCTCTACTGCGAGGCGATGGGAATCAACTTCTACGATGTACGGGCGGGTATCGACTCCCTGAAGGGCGAGGGGATCACCCGCGCCATCCTCTGGCCCGGCGCCGGCGTCGGCGGGCACTGCCTGACGAAGGACACGTATCATCTGGAGCGGGGTGTGGAGCAGCTTGGGCCCGATGCCCTCGACTGGCCGGATGACATCGCATCCCTCTACATCACATCGCGCCGGATCAATGACTTCATGCCGACCCATATGCTCCACCTGACGGAGTCGGCCCTCCGGCAGGCAGGAAGAGACCCAAAAGCGCCCCTGAAGGGCGCGACAATCGCCCTCCTCGGCTGGGCCTTCCTCAATGACTCCGACGACGCAAGAAATACCCCGGCAGCGCCCTTCTATGAGGCGGCCCGTGCCGCCGGCGCCGAGGTCCGCGTCCACGACCCGTGGGTCGACCAGGAGACGGCACCGGACGTGCCGGAGGGTGCGGTGATCAGCCGCGACCTCGCTGACGTCCTGACCGGGGTCGATGCGTTCGTAATATTTGCTGGGCATAGGGAGTACCGGACGCTTGGTCCCGTAGAAGTGAAGAGGCTCTGCAACCATTCCCGGCCCGCTATTATTGATGGCAGGAACGTTGTCCATCCTGGTGCTTGGATAGACGCAGGTTTTGTCTACCGCGGTATCGGACGCGGCGATAAGAATGGCTATACGATATCAGAATAAATATCACATTGCAATTAGAGGGAATGTACTACTTTGAAATCTCCACAATTACTATTAATAAGGTTCTGTCATGGGAAGTGAATATCTCGAATTACTTAAAGATCAACCAGAACTATGGGATCATTTTACAAGAAAGGAAGAATATAATCCTGAATTTAGCGATCAGTATGATCGTTTTCCCTATTACCTAAGCAAAACAAGAGATATTTTTGACCCAACTGTTTCGAAATACCTAATGGATTCGGGATTTAGACCGGAGTATCCCGATGGTAAGAAATTCGCAGTCTGTCTCACCCACGACATCGACAATGTTTACCGCAGTATTCCTCAAAGAGGGTTCCATTTGGCAAAATCTCTATATTGTCGAGATAAAAATGGATTCATACGATCGTTAAAAGGTACATTCAATAAAAGGAAGCCCTTGTGCAATTTTGAAGAAATAATGGACCTGGAAGAACAATACGGTGCAAAATCGAGCTTTTATTTCCTTGCCTTACAACCAGGAGATCAGGATTATTCATATGATATCATGGATTTAAAAGATGATATCAGAAATATCAGGGACAGAGGATGGGAGGTGGGACTTCATGGTGGGCATGAAGCATATAATTCCTACGAACGCATCTCTTCAGAAAAAAAGAGGCTGGAGAATGCCCTTGGTTCTGATGTAATTGGATATCGGAACCACTATCTTCATTTTAAAACACCCGATACTTGGGAGCACCTTGCAAAAGCTGGATTCCTTTATGACACAACATTTGGTTATGCTGATTGTACCGGTTTTAGGAATGGAATGTGCCACCCATTTCAGCCATACAATCTGAATTCAAATTCAATGATTGATATCATTGAGATCCCTTTGGTCGTCATGGAAGGGACGTTATTTACTAATTATATGAGGCTTACCGGCGACGTGGCATTACAATGTGTAATGCACCTTATTGATAGAGTTTCAGAATGTTTTGGCGTATTCTGTCTTTTATGGCATAACTCCATGTTGCTAGATGGAACCTTGGAGAAAGAGGCATATGAGAAAATTCTTGAATACTGCTACCAGAAGAATGCGTGGATTACAAGCGGTGAAATGGTATTATATAATTTAATGGGGAGAAACAAATAATGCAGGAATTGGAAGATATTCGAAAATTACTTGATGCAAGATCAAAACATGGGCATTACCAAATGTTACCTCCGGCCCTAATAAATATTGAGCCAACCCTTTCGCGATTTAGCCATTCACGAAGACTCGATAATGAGAGATATGAATGGTTCTCAAAAAAAATAAATTTTAAAAATAAGAGAATATTGGATATTGGGGCAAATATTGGTTATTTTTCTTTTAGATTGGCTACCGAGATGCAGGGAAACCTTACTACCTACGAACCATTTATCGATCATTCAATTGCTATCGACACATGTAAACGTATACTAGGGCTGGACGATAATTCTTTTAATAACGTAAATCAAGGTGTTTCCCTTAAAGATATTAAAAATCTAAAAAGATATGATATTGTGCTTTTTTTTAATGTTCTCCAGCATGCAGGGGAAGATTTTGATTCAAATTTTGTTCGTAGTGTTGATGATTGGCGTGATTATGCGGTTCAATATCTTACAGAATTGCGAAATATTACGGAGTACCTTATTTTCCAAACCGGATACACTTGGTTAGGGCATGAGGGGAAATTCTGTGATGATGATGATATTTTAGATTTCACAATTGATCTCTTACGTGACGCAGGATGGAATATTGAATATTGTGGGGTTGTAACAAATCATCAATCGCCGAATTATGTTGATTATGAAATATCTAATGATTCTAAGAATGTCCATCCATTAATTAGTTTTTGGACAAAGTATGGTATTATTTTTAAGAATAAATTTTTTAATGCAAACTTGGATTATAGATTCATGGAAAGACCATTATTTATTTGCAAATCATAAATATAGCTTTGTGTGATTGCTAATGAGAAATGTAGTGATAATGGCAGATGCCAATATACGGGCGGCGATTGCAACCATCCGAGCCTTGGATGGCTATGATTTAAATTTATTCATTTCCTTTAGTAGTAATTCGTTATTGAATAAAATTGCATTTTGGAGTTATATTCATCATACCCCGTTATATTATGACAAGACCTCAAAAGATGCTTTTATATCCTCATTAATATCAATGAAGAATGAACTCGGCGACTATACGCTACTCCCCTATGGCGAACAGCAATTGAGGTGGGCAATCGCTGAAAAAGACCATCTTACTAAATGTGGCATTACAGTGCCCACTGTTGATGTAAACACTTACGAATTAATTTCAGATAAGGAAAGTTTTGTAAATCTGTGTCGAAAATTTTCAATCGATGTTCCAAAAAATGGATTGTATGATAAAACAAAATTTCTACAAAAATTTGTAATTAAACCAAAAAAGCTGATTAGCAGCTCATCGGTGCTTCAGAGCCCTAAATTGATTGAAAATGAGAAATCATTGTCTGATTTAAATCGGATGGATCTGGATCTTGACTTACATTTTACCCAAGAATATATTTCTGGACCAAGTATATATTATTGTACATGTTACAAAGAAGGTCATAATCAGTTGAGCTTCACTCAAATTAACCTCCATCAACAACCAAATGGGAAGTCTGTGATTAAATCTGCCCCATATGAATTGCCACCTGATATCGTAATAAAAATCGATACCATGTTTAAAGAAATTGGGTGGGATGGTGTAGTGATGGTTGAACTTAAAAAAGATTTGAGTTCACAAAAGTATTATGCTATCGAAGCAAATCCAAGATTCTGGGGGCCTTTGCAATTATCTATTGATAATGGGGCGAATTTTCCTGCAATTTTACTCGGGTTTGGTAATCGAATCAATACGCCCCCCGAGGCTCGTATAGGATATATTTGGTTGGCAGGATATTTAGATGGTTTAAAAATTAAGTTAATAACAAGTTCAGAATTTCAAAAATATTGCTATGTTGAAGATAAAATAAAATTCAGGGATGTGTGGTTCAGAACAGATACTTTTTGCTTTTTTTTTATAGAACTATTAATATCCGCCTGTTCAATTTTATTTGGCTGTCTTTGGAAATTAAAAAAAATTGTGGAATAAACGATTAAAATGTAGGCAATTTGGCGATTAAAATTTTGTATATTTTGTATGGACTTATCTAGGATTCAATTTAGGCAATGAGGCAAATCTAGGATTGCGGTAATATTGTGTATTCGTAATTATATTGTTGTTATTCGGTAATTTTTCCATCATCCTTTTAAAATTTCAGATTATAATTAAATTTCTTGTTCGTAAAATTATATGAGAACAAACACGATCCTCATGAAATGATAAATAAATATTTAATTCTTTGATTGAATAGAGAAATGATTGGACATGAAAAAAATATTGCATATTTTCAGTGTTTTGGGATTTAGACCACTTGAGGGGCAAATAGATTTTATTAGGAAAAATTACGATGGAAACAACCATCATTTCATATGTCTGAATCAGTCACTGCAATCTATCCACGATAGATTTTCTGTTCCTGACATCACCAAAGGGATTCATCTGGATTTTGTTAGAATAAAATTTTACAATTTTTTGCAGGCGTATAAATTCCTTGAGAAATGTAATGGTTACGATTTAATTATTTTCCATTCAATCTTCATTCCTTTTAGTTTAACATTTCTTCTTTCGTTTAAGAATGAAATTTTAAAGAAATCGGTATGGATTGTTTGGGGTGGAGATTTATATGCATATCGAGAGAAAAATAAATCTTTAACTAATTATATGATGGAGGTACTCAGAAAGAGGATTATCCCATCGTTTTATTGTATTGTCAGTAATAACTGTGACTTTCAATTGTGTAGAAAATGGTATCATAGTGCAGCAATTAATTTTCAGGCATATTATCCTTATTTAGGGGTTCAGAATGAACTTTCGTATGAAAATAAGGATACGAAAGACGCAATACATATTTTATTGGGCAACTCCGCCACAAAATCCAATCGTCATATTGATGCACTAATGTATTTAAAGAAATTTAATGAGGAAAATATTAAAATATTTATCCCTCTGTCTTATGGCGATCAAGAATATGGTAAGTACGTTGAAACATTCGCAAAAGAAATTTTTGGAGATAAGGCTATCGCTCTAAATGATTATATTGACCGAGAAAGTTATGGTCAAATCTTATCCGAGATTGACATTGGAATTTTCAATCACAATCGCCAACAGGCAATGGGTACAATATATTCTTTAATTCTATCCGGTGCTAAAATATACGCTAATGCTGATAGTTGCATATTTGAAATATTAATAAAAGAAAATGATTTGAAGGTCTACTCTATTGATGAAATTGAAAATAATTCCTTTAAAGAATTTTATGAATTTGATTCTTCAATAGCATCAGAAAATAGACATAAAACTCAAGTATTTCTAAGTAATCAGAATTTAAAATTTCAATGGGATAAGGTATTTAGTTTGCCATCAAATAATAATCAGCTATCATGATACCATATAGTTCACCGAGTATTACCTCTCTAGAAATTGAGTATGTTGTAGATTGCCTCAAGAATAAGAGAATCAGTGGTGATGGTGAATATACTAAAAGGGTAACTGAAATTTTCAAAAAGAAATTCAATATCAATAATTTTCTTCTTACCACTTCCTGTACACATGCTCTCGAATTAAGTGCATTTTTAATCGATATTCGAAAAGGTGACGAGGTTATAATGCCCTCCTATACTTTTGTATCCACAGCAAATGCCTTTATGTTAAGGGGTGCAAGACCAGTATTTGTTGATATTGATCCTTTAACCTTAAATATGGATTCAACAACGATTGAGGAGCATATTACACCTAAAACGAAGGCAATATGTCCGGTCCATTATGCGGGTGTACCATGCGAGATGGATTCAATTAATGCAACTGCAGCAGAGCATGATATTTTTGTTATTGAGGATGCAGCCCAGGCGGTGGGTTCCACTTACCATGGAAAATATGCTGGCACTTTAGGAGATATGGGCTGCTACAGCTTTCATGAAACAAAAAATTACTGCATGGGTGAAGGAGGAGGCCTTGTCATAAATGACCCCCGCTATCTTGAGAGGGCAGAAATTCTCAGAGAGAAAGGGACAAACAGGAGCCAGTTTATTCAAGGGCTAGTAGACAAATATACCTGGCATGATATAGGATCATCATATTTACCATCGGATCTGTTAGCAGCATTACTTACTGCTCAAATGGAAAGATTTGAAGAAATAATGAGTAAACGCCTTAATATTTGGGACATTTACAATGAAGCCTTCAAAGAACTGGAGGATGACGGATTAGTTATTCGGCCACATGTACCTAATGGCTGCACACACAATGCACATATATATTATCTTATACTTCCCTCCGAGGAAATCAGAAATGGATTGTTGAATCACTTAAATAATAATAATATTCAAGCAGTATTTCATTACATGCCACTGCATATCTCGACGATGGGTGGGAAATTGGGGTACAAGAAAGGTGATTTACAAGTAACAGAACAATTAGCGAATAATATTTTGAGGTTACCAATTTTCGTGGATTTGGATGATAAAGAATTAATAAAAATTATCGATTTAATAATACAATTTTTGAAATATTGAATATATAAGATAGAGGGAATTATGAAATTATTACTATGTCTTAATACAAAAAAAGGATATTCTATTCTTGATTCAATAATTTCACAGAAAAAAAACGAAATTATTGGTTCCGTAATTTCATATACACAACGATTTGAAGAAGTAGATTATGGGTTTAAAATTCAAGAATTATGTGAAAAAAATAATATTGATTATTTGGATTGGCACGAAACAAAGCAGAATTTGGATGATATCATTGAAACAAGAGAGATTTCAGGAATAATTGCAATTGGGTGGCAATATCTTATACCAATGAGTTTAAACAATTTTCTACCAGATAAAATTGTAATATTCCATGATAGTTTATTGCCAAAATATCGAGGATTTAGTCCACTTGCGAATGCAATAATTAGGGGAGATTCTAAAACAGGTCTCACAGTATTATATGCAGCGGAAAAAGTGGATGCAGGTGATATTTTACTTCAAAAAGAGATGAAAATTGATAATTCTTCATATATTTCTGATTTAATCGATATAATGTCCGAAATATATATCGAAGCCTTTTTTGAGTTTTTGTCATTGGTTGAGAAGAGTAAATTGGCACCTATCCCACAAGATAACGATCATGCAACTTATGGTATTTGGAGAAACCCTGAAGATAATTTAATCGATTGGAATGGGTCTGCTAATACGATTCGAAATTTGATCCGTGCCTCAGGTTTACCTTATTCAGGTGCTTATTCATTCCTTTCCGGTAAACTGATTCGTATCTGGAGATGCGAGGTTTTAAATTATGATTTATTCTTCGAAGTTAGAGACAGCGGAAAAATTTGGCAAATCGAAGATGGGTTTCCAATAATAATTTGTGGACAAGGTCTTCTGAAGGTGACATCAGCATCATATAATGATGGATCCGATGCTCTTCCAATAAGAAAGGTAAGGCAACGGTTTGAATCGAAATGAATAATCATGAATTGCACCTTAATTTAATTTCATGAAAGGTATCATATTGGCTGGGGGTAAAGGCACCCGTCTCTACCCAATGACAATATCAGTATCCAAGCAGTTACTTCCCATCTATGACAAACCTTTAGTATATTATCCATTATCGGTTCTTTTACTTGCGGGAATTAAGGATATTTTAATCATTTCAACACCTGATGATATTAATTCATATAAGAGATTGCTTGGTGATGGTTCCCGCCTAGGAGTTAATTTTTCATATCTAGTGCAAAATCGACCAAGGGGGCTTGCAGAAGCTTTTATCCTTGGTGAGGATTTCATAGGAGATGACAATGTCTGCCTCATACTTGGGGATAATGTATTTTATGGGCAGGGATTCTCTTCCATTCTTGAGAAAGCAAGGACAAAAAAAGAGGGTGCAACCATATTTGGGTATCAGGTTTCGAATCCCAGTGAATTTGGAATAGTTGAGTTTAATGAAAATGGAAGGGTCCTCTCAGTTGAAGAAAAACCAAATAACCCCAAGTCCAAGTTTGCAATTCCTGGTCTATATTTTTATGATAATCAGGTCGTTGAGATTGCAAAAAATATTCGGCCTTCATCTCGTGGTGAAATTGAGATTACGTCTGTCAATGAAGAGTACTTAAAAAAAGGTGAATTAGACGTAATTCTCTTGGGAAGAGGTATGGCATGGCTAGATACCGGGACTCCTCAAGGCATGCTCCTTGCTAGTTCATACGTTGAAGCAGTTCAACAACGTCAGGGTCTCTATATCGCATGTATTGAAGAAATTGCTTGGAGACAAGGATTCATAAATGGCGATGAGCTTCGGGCTCTTGGGGATGATTTATATATGACTGACTATGGCCAATACATATTATCATTATTAGATTCTAATTGTGACTAGTTGTGAACATGACTAAAAGATACCTAATCACCGGTGGCGCCGGATTTATTGGCTCAAACTACATTATCCATATTATTACGAAATATGGGAAAAAAATCGATGTTATAAACCTCGATAAATTAACCTACGCTGGAAATCTTTCCAATTTACGTGAAGTTGAAGATTGTAAAAATTATTCATTCATACAGGGAGATATCTGTGATGCGAATTTAGTCAACAAAATATTTACGGAAAATAAAATTGATTACGTTGTGAATTTTGCTGCAGAAAGCCATGTCGATCGTTCGATTGAAAGTGCAGAAGATTTTGTGAGAACAAATGTTCTTGGCACACAAATCCTTTTAGATGCCGCAAGGAATTCATGGGAATATGAAGGGAACTATAAGCCTGGAGTGAAATTTCTTCAGGTTTCTACAGATGAAGTTTATGGTAGTCTTGGTGATGAAGGACTATTTACAGAGGGAACCCCACTAGATCCTCACAGTCCATATTCGGCTTCAAAAGCAGGAGCAGATTTTCTTGTAAAATCATATTTTGATACCCATGGATTGCCAATAAATATTACCCGATGTTCAAATAATTATGGTCCGTTTCAATATCCTGAAAAATTGATACCTCTAATTATCAAAAATTGCCTTCTAAAAAAGGATATCCCAGTTTATGGGGATGGTAAAAATATCAGGGATTGGCTATATGTTGAAGATCATTGCAGAGCGATAGATGTAGTTATTAAAAATGGGAAAATTGGGGATATTTACAATGTCGGTGGAAATAATGAACGAACAAATATTTCAATCGTCAATTTGGTAGTTGAGCACATAAAAAATAAAGCAGACGAATCCGTCAATGATTCTCTCATTAAATATGTCGATGACCGCAAAGGGCATGATCGAAGGTACGGCATCGATTCATCCAAGTTATCCAAAGAATTTAATTGGGAACCTATGATTAGTTTTGAAGAGGGAATTGTAAAGACAATTGAGTGGTACCTTGAAAACAGAGACTTTTTGGGGTGTTGAATGATTATTGGGTGCCACATATATTATATGGTAAATATGTAATGATCTCATAACAGAGAAACAAATTCATTATGGCAGATGAATCTGAATCATTATTATGCCGGGATTTTTAGGGGTATATGGAAATAAAGAAAATGGCTTTGGAAGCAGTTATAATCAAGATTTGATTATTGATACTATTGATTCAAATAAATTGTATATTGAAAGAAGAACGATTGATAAATTTTTGCAGGATAAATGTCTTTTTGAAAATGAAGACTACATTGTGGTTATTGAAGGGGTTATAATCAATCTGCATGATCTGAAAGAGCTTTATAAAGTAAAATGTGTTGAAGAATTAATCGGAATGATGTATGCGAGCGAGGGTGAAGCATTCATTCAACATTTAAGAGGGTCTTTTTCAGGGGCATTTTATGATAAGAAAAATGACCTGTTACTGATTTTTACAAACCAGGTGGGAGACAAATTTGTATTTTATACACAATTGAATAATAGAGTTATTTTTGGTTCTGAAATTGATTTTATTTTAGATTATTTTTATAGGAATAATATTAACTTTAATCTCGATATGGGAGGCGCATACAGTCTATTGACTTATGGGTATATGTTAAAAGATTGGACGTTAATTGAATCTATTCGGCGACTTCAACCTGGACATTACCTAAAAATTCAAGGAAATTCTACAGAAATTATTCAATATCATCATTTTTGTAATAAGGAATGTAATGAGCTCTCTGAAGAAGAAATGATTGAAAATATTAATAATTTATTTTTAAAAGCAGTTAACAAACAAATTAAAAAAAATAATGAATATGGATATAAAAATTTTGCATTTTTATCTGCTGGTCTTGATTCCCGGATGACGAATTACGCAATGAGAAAATTGACCAACTCAGATATTTTCAATATTACATTTTCAGAAACTGACTATTTCGATGAAATAATCCCCAAAAAAATAGCCAGAGAATTAAAGAACCATTGGATTTTCGCAAGTCTTGATAACGGTTTATGTACTTTTTATATGGAAAGAGTTGTTCCATTAATTAATGGGATGAGTGCATTTGGTGGGAGTGTAGTTGCTTTTGATATACTTTCAAATTTAAATTGGAATGAAATTGGATTAATCCATTCTGGACAATTGGGCGATGTGGTGGTAGGTACTTTTTTCAAAGAAAATGATCGTTCCTTGCCCTTTACTATATCGCCAAATTCGGGCGAGCATTCATCAAAATTATTCGAAAAACTAAAATCATACATCTTCGTGGACGAAGACGATTATGACAATAAAGAAATTGGTATGCTATATAACAGGGGTTTTAATGGTGCTTTAAGTTCCCATATGGCTCTACAAAATTTTACTGAAACGTTTTCACCATTTTATGATTTAGATTTTATTGAATACTGCCTCTCTCTCCCATCAAGTAAAAGATGGGCACATGGGATATATTATAAGTGGGTTGTTGAGAGATACCCCGAGGCGGCAAAATATGAGCATAATGGTTTGAAAATAACTGCATTAAATTATCCAGCATTTGTGTATAGAGGGGAAAAAATTAAACTAAATTATGCAATCTTTCGAGGATTGGAGCTAGTTAAGAAAAAAACGGGGCTATTTGATTCATCGAGAACATATAGTATGAATCCTTCTGAATATTGGTATGACCACAATCTAGGACTGAGAGAATATATGGATTCATATTTTAAAGCAAATTTACCATTACTAAAGAATTATCCTCATCTGTATGAGGATGCCCAAAAACTCTATCTCGACGGAAATTGTGCTGAAAAAAAGCAGGTTTTAACATTATTGGTGTATCTAAAACATATTAAAGAATTTGAAAACTTGACAGATCGTTAAGAGAATATTAATGAATTTTATTATTTTGATGATTTTTCATAATATTTCAAAATGAGATTATTGGGTATTTTTCTCTCCTGTATTGCCTGAAAAATTACCTTGTATATATCCAAGACCTGTGCACAGGACTACAAGAGTCACAACGAACAACTGATACAATGCGATTCGATTGAATTCCCTCAATTTTTCAGGTATGAAATCCTTAACCAGATTCCCCAGATACGAATATTCCGTACTCTTGTTCCCGGAAGCATAGGATTCGCTCTTTCCCATTTTAGCAATGGTATTTCCCTGGTTGTACGCCCGCTTCAACAGAGATTTGAGAAGGATGCGCCGGTGAGGGATTTTGTGGTGCACCATCGATTTCGGGTTGTAGATAACTTTATTTCCGGATTGTCGCACCCTCAGGAACATCTCCGAGTCTTCTCCCCCCACCCATTTGCCCGGCCGAATGCCGAGATCTTCACGGAAAGAGCCGATTTCATCGAGAACGCTCTTTCTGAATGACATATTCGCCCCGAATCCCCGTTCTGTTTCAGAAAATTCCGTTGGTGTAAGGGAGTAGGAACAACTGATCATCCAGTATAATTCCCTCGGGAACCACTCGTCATTTGGATCTTCCCACAAGGGGATGATATCTCCTGTAGATGCCCCAACACCATCATCCTCAAAGGAAATTATTGTCTGGGCCACCCAATCTGGATCCGGGACTGCATCATCGTCAAGATATGAGATTATCTCCCCGAGGGCATTTTGTATCCCAATATTGCGGCTGTAGGAAAGGCCTTTGTTGTCCGGATTAAAGAGGCACCTCATGTTTAAGGTACCAGCTTTTTCCAGGTAGTCACAATATTCCTGAAATAGTTCCCTGTTTTCATCAACAATGATGATTAATTCAAAGGATTGGGATGACTGGGTCTGCATCGATTGAATAATTTCGATGATGTCATCCCGGTGGGCAGGAGAAAAAGTACTCACAATGACGGAGACTGCACACTCTGTTGAAATATCCTGCATTTACATCCCACCAAGAATTTTTCTCCATTGTTTCTTCGTTTTTTGAACATAATAATAGGAATCACAGGCAAATCCTGAGAGATGCAGCACCATAAGTTGGGAGAGGATATATTTCCTGATTCCTGCGTATTTTAGGATATTTGGGTTTGGGAATGTAAATTTTCTCAGAATGGTACGTGCAACTAATTCATGGTTATTCTCGATTGCATCAAGTACCTCCCGATTCTGAGGGATACTGTGATGAAGACCTTTTACCGCAGAATAAAGAGTTGAATAAAATTGCGGATGGCGTTTCCAGTCATTCATCAGAATGGAGTTACTCGAACTCCCCTGGAGGGCTCCACATGCGTTGGCTCCATGCTGGCGATAATAAAATAAATTTTCGTCAATGTACTCGATTTTTGTTGCATAGAAAAGGACGAAGAAATTTATCCACCAGTCTTCAAATCGAAGTTCTTCAGGGACAGGAAATATCTTATCAGCAACAGATTTGGAAAAAAGCATCAAAGAGCCACTTAAGAGGTTGTTTCTTACCATGGGGAGCCAATGGGGATCCCACGAGAGAGTTGATGGATTCATATTCATCTCCCCGATGATGTTCAACTCTTTATCGCAGATGTATCCATTGTGATACACCGCCTCTTTTCCAGTGATGAGATGTTGTATTCTCCTCTCTATCGACTGATGCGCAAGGACATCATCGCAGGCGACCAACGTAATCGCTTCACCGGTAGCAGATGTAAATGCCGTATTGAATGCAGCTACTTTACCTCTATGTTCTGCAAAGATGCATTTGACCTTTGGATTGGTTCGATAAGCCGAGAGAATCTCTTTCGTACCGTCGGTTGATCCATCATCACAGATGATGAGTTCAATATCCTGATAGGTCTGGGAGAGTATTGACTCAATGGCCTCTTCGATATACTTCTCTCCATTATAGACAGCCATTAGAAGAGATACTCTCGCCATTCTCACAATATCCCCATCTCCCCCAGCCGCGCCGGGAGATACTCCTTCGTCACAAAATCCAGACCCCTGCTTGCAAAAGCCTGCTGTTCTGATTTGAGTCCCATCTCGAGCTGGAGCTTGATCTGCCTGCGCCAGTACTCCGTATCGAACCGCGGGTCGGTGAGCTCCGACTTCAGGGCCGCGATATCGCCCTCCGTCAGCTTGTCGGAGGGAAGGTTGTAGTCGCTGATGTCCGACGGCTGCACCCCGATGAACTGGGCCGCGGGGGTCGCAAGAATCTCGGACATGTGGGCGGCCTTGATGGAGCCATAGGCCACCGACGCATAGATGCGGTAGGACCACGGGTCCCCGTCCGTGAAGATGACGACCGGAAGGCCCAAGTCCTGGTTCATGCGCCGAAGCATCCGCCGCGTCGAGCGGGCCGGCTGGCCCTTCAGGTGCACGAGGATGGCATCGTGCTCCTCGTCAAAGCCGTTCTCCATCAGACGGGCGTACATACCGCCGGTCTCCATCGCGATGATGAACTTCGCGTCGTGCTCGACGAACTCGATGTTCTCCACGTTGTTCGGGATGGGATACCCCGCCTCGCCCACGTCCTGCTGGCAGTGGATGTCCCGCACCCCGCGCTTCGTCGTCTCCTTCAGGCGCAGTGGACCGTACACCGACGCCCCGTCCTCCTCGGGCCGGAGGTGGAACGCCTCGCGGGAGAGCTCGGTGATGATCTCCAAGTCCTCGACGAGCATGTTGGACTCGTCCTGGGCGGAGAACTTTGCCCTCTTCCATCCTTCGGAGATGTAGTACATCTCCCTTAACGTCGAGGACCGGGACTCCTGCAGCTGCTGCTTCAAAAATCCGATCACGTAGGCCATCTTGAGGATATGGAGCGCGCTCTTCTCCGAGTTTGCCGTCCGGGTCGTCCCGCGCTCTCCGTACTTCCAGACCTCGCTCGCCTCATCATACTCGATGTTCTGCTTCGTGCGGGTGGGGAGCGTCACCGAGGGAATTCGCCCCTCGGTAAACTGGTCATACCACGTCTCCGCGATGCCGACGAGCTGACGGCGCGCAACGGCATCCAAATCCTTACTGGACATCGAGGTCCACCACCACTTTCATCTTTTCATCCACTCCTCGAATATCGAGAGAGCCGCCGCCCTGGCCGGGATAGTGCACCCGCCAGTGGCTCTCGGGTTCGATTGTTATCTTCCAGACCTTGTTGAACTCATCCCCGAAGGCGTCCGTGAAGTCCGGCGGCTGGTCCGCCGCCGCCGCATCGTCGGCCGAGATGAGGTAGAGCATGAGCTCTGCAGGCGACCGGGTATAGTTGTGGACCGACAGTTCCACCGTCCCGTCCCGCGTCGTCTTGCGGGCGATGATCTTTCGCATGATCTGCCCCTCGATGGGGGCGATATCGGGGATGGGCCGTTCCACGATCTCGGCCACCTTTCCTGCGATGTCGGGGATGATGGAGCAGATGGCGCGTGCCCGGGTCTCGGCGAGTTTGCTGCGTTCCCGCTTGTTGATGAAGGTCTTGAGCTCCCGTCCCAGGTCCTGCAGGGCAAGGACGATCTCGCGTTCGATCTCGGGGATTGCGGCGACCGCGTCCTTCGATTCCGAGGTGAACGGAACGTTTGTCGACGCCACGTGCACGAGAATGAGCACCGGTCCCGTGGGAAGCCCCTGCTGGGAGAGGTTGTAGGCCTTCCAGTTCACCTCGGAGACGGCGTTCGTGATGGCGCATGCCCCCTGCTGATAGAGGAGCGGCACACGGTTGGCGAACCGCAGGAGCTGCCCCTGTCCCTCGGAATCGAGCTTGCCCCCGTACCCGAGCGCGGTCTCGACGATGAAGGGATGGCCGGAGAAGACCTGCGCCTTGCGGGTGCGGGCCCGTACGAAGTCCATCTGGAACTCCTTCTCCAGCCCCTGCACGATCATCTCCTCGCCGATGGGGGAGAGGCAGAGGGATGCGGGCGGCGGCGGCACGTTCACCGTCTGCATCGCATCGAGAAGCACCTTCAGCTGTTCGGCCGAAAGCCCCTTCGCCTTGCGGGTGCCCTTGATGCCCGCAATGGAGAGCATCTGCTCGGCGCTTTTCTTGCCGAGGCGCGAGAAACTGTTGATGAGAAACGTCTCGACATCATCGGAAGAGACCGATGCCATCCGTTTCAGGGTCCCGAATTCAATGCCGTGGGGGTGAGGGGCGATCGCCTCCGGGGGCGTGATCACTTCCTCGGAACCCCGGTCGAAGGAGTAGAACTCCCCGTCGATGTCCGCCTGGATGCGGGCGTGGGGATTGACGACCGCCGTATACCTGAGATAGTCGATGAGCCGTTTTTTCGCCGCCATCGTCCCGGTGAACTCGATCTCGATGCGTGTCCCGTGCGTCCGGTCCCATTCGACCTCCTCGTGGCGGAGGATCTCGGGTTCATTCTTCTCGGTCTTGATCATCAGCTCGAAGAGGTGGGCCGGCTCCCGGGCATCCGTCCGGGACCACACCTTCGCCGGGATGCCGGTCGTCAGCTGCGCATAGAGGACGGCCGCGGAGATGCCGATCCCCTGCTGCCCCCTGCTCTGCCGGATCTGGTGAAACCTCGACCCGTAGAGGAGCTTGCCGAAGACGAAGGGCACCTTCTCCGGGAGGATGCCCGGGCCGTTGTCCTCGACGGCGATCCTGAGCACATCCTTTTCCGTCTTGACGATGGAGACGAAGATATCAGGGAGGACCTCCGCCTCCTCGCAGGCGTCCAGTGAGTTGTCCACCGCCTCCTTGATGGTGGTGATGATCCCCCGCGTCGGCGAGTCGAAACCGAGGAGATGCTTGTTCTTCTCAAAAAACTCGGCCACACTGATGCTGCGCTGCTGGGCGGCAAGCTTCTCGGCTAGTGCCAACCTGTCGTCACCCCGTCCACGGCATCACCAATGCTGCATTCCTTCTGGGTTCCGGTGGCCAGCGCCTTGAGCGTCACCGTTCCCGATTCCGCCTCGCGGACGCCTGCCACCACGGCATAATCGGCCGTTTTGCCCGCGTGTTTCATCTGGCCGCCGAAGCCGCGGTCCAGGAGATTGAGTTCGGTGCGGATGCCTGCCTCGCGGAAGGACTTCGCCACCGAGAAGGCGTATCCCCGGGATTCGGGGGTATGCACAACCGCAACGACGGTGTCCGCCGCCGGAGGGATGTCCCCGAGGGCGACCAGCACCCGGTCAAAGCCGATACCGAATCCGCAGGACCCGACATCCTCGCCGCCGAAGAGCTTGGCAAGCCGATAGGCCCCACCGCCGATGACCTGGTTCTCTGCTCCGAGATTTGCGGCAAATCCTTCGAAGACCATCCCGGTATAGTAGTCGAGGCCGCGGACGATGCCGAAGTTGAGGGTATAGGCAAGCCCCTGTGAGTTAAGGATTTCAACCATCCGCTCGATCCGCTCCTTCTCCGGCACGTCGCCGCAGATGGCAAAGGCCTCTTCGGGTGTCCGTGCCTCCAGAAGGGCGGTGAGCGGCTCTTCGAGTTCAGTCCTATTGCACGCCGAAAGTGCTGCGGCAAGCCCCTCGTAGTTCTTCTTGTCGAGGAGCGCCATCACCTCACGGCGGACATCCTCTGCGAGATCGCGGAGGATGTGGCGCATCGGGGCGAGGTGACCGATATGCAGGTCATAATCGAGCCCGGCGGAGCGCAGAATGTCATCGGCAAGGAGGATGACCTCTGCATCGCCCTCGGGTGTGTCGGCACCGATCAGCTCGGCGCCGAACTGCCAGAACTGGCGGTACCGGCCTTTCTGGGGACGCTCGTAGCGGTAGCAGTCCGAGAGGTAGCACCACCGGATGGGACGGGAGAGGACCTTGGCTTCGTTGACGAACATCCGCAGCACCGCCGCCGTTCCTTCGGGCCGCAGTGCGAGTTCACGCCCTCCCTTGTCCTGGAAGGTATACATCTCGCCCACGATCCCCGGCCCCGACCGGAGGGTGTAGAGTTCCTGGTGTTCGAATGTGGGGGTGCAGATCTCCCGGTATCCCCAGTGGCGGGCGGTCCGGCGCATGACTGCCTCTTTCGTCCGCCTGAATTCCATCTCGTCCGGTAAAAAATCTCGTGTACCTCTGGGTTTTTGTAACATTGATGTGCTCCCTTGTATTCTCTCACTTGTTCTTCTGTTGCGCATTTGCTGTTCCCAGCAGCCGGTCGACCGTGGGGGTATTCTTCCCAAACACCTTTTCGCGTTTCACCCTGCCCTGGATATAGAGGGCGAGGAGGATGATGCCGAGGCCGAGAAATTCCGCCTGGGCATAGGCGAAATAGATTCCCAGCAGCCCGAGGGCGGTATAGAGAACTCCCATATAGGCAGCCTTGCGGTACCCCGGCAGTCCGGTCCGGTAAAATATTCGTGCATCCCTGAGCCAGAGATAGGCAATCACCAGTGCTCCGAACACTGTGACATAGAGAAGGTAGGTGGACGCCATGGCAATACGTAATTATTTAACGTAGACTAATATGATTATTATCAGCCATGAACCCCCATGCAACCCTCTCCGACATTCTGAAATCATTTCAATCCGGTGAGATATCACTCAGGGATGCGGAAATGGCCATTCACGGTATGGAGATTGAGGAGATCGGGGAAATTGCTCATTTTGATGCCGGACGGCACATTCGGTGCGGTATGCCGGAGGTGGTCCTCTCCGAGGGAAAAGAGGTCGGACATCTGGTGTCCATAGTGAACAGGGTGGTCGAAACGAGCGGGCGTTGTGTCGTCACCCGTGTTGCCGCGGAACGGTTCGACGCTCTCCGGGAGGCAGGACGGGAGAACGGATACGCCGTGGAAGAGAACCGGAATGCCCGCATTGCCATCGCATCACGGGTACCCCCTCCGGAAAAGAATCACGGCGTCGTCGGCATCATCACCGCGGGAACGTCGGATATCGCGGTCGCAGAAGAAGCACGCGTCATCGCCGAGGAGATGGGATGCACGGTCCACATGATCCATGACGTTGGCGCCGCCGGCATCCACCGCCTCTTCCCGGCACTGGGAAGGGTGCAGGATGCTGATGTCTACATCGTCGTTGCGGGAAGGGAAGGCACCCTCCCCACCGTGGTGGCAGGTCTCGTGGACCGGCCGGTCATCGGCGTCCCCGTCAGTACCGGCTACGGGTATATGGGGCAGGGCGAGGCGGCCCTTGCAAGCATGCTCCAGTCCTGTGCCGTCATCGCCGTCGTCAATATCGATGCGGGATTCACCGCTGGTGCCTTTGCCGCACAGATTGCACGAGGGAGCAGTAAACAATGAAAAACAGGGGTTTTTACATCGGGCGGTTTCAACCGTATCATAACGGTCACCAGTCGGTACTGGAGCGGATAGCAGAGGACGTCGATGAGATCGTCATAGGGGTGGGAAGCGCCCAGTTCAGCCATACGGTGAACAATCCCTTCACTGCCGGTGAACGGGTAATGATGATCACCCGTGCCCTCGAAGACCTCGGGTGCCCGTATTATGTCATCCCCATCGAGGACATTCAGAGAAATGCCCTCTGGGTTGCCCATGTGCGGTCCATTTCGCCCCCCTTCGAGCATGTCTTCTCCTCCAACCCGCTCGTCGTCCGGCTCTTTAAGGAGCAGGGCATCGATGTCATCTCCCCGGCGATGCTCGAACGGCATAACCTCAGCGGTACGGAGATCCGGCGGCGAATGCTTGCCGGTGAACGTTGGGAAGAGCTGATTCCCCCGGTCGTTGCAGAGATCATCGATGAGATCGATGGTGTTGCACGCCTGCAGCAGATAGCAAAAACCGACTAAAAGGAGAGAGGGAACACTATGGCAGGATTCCTGAAATCGATATTCGGCAGAAAAGAGGAAGAGCCGCACGCCATCGAGCTGACACTCACAGAAGTTCCCGCCTGGCTGGACGCACGGGAGAAGGAGATTCACGGCGACCTCGACGACATGGTTCTTGCATCGCGGGAGCGGGCGGAGGGCGCCATCGAAATTCTCAAGGTGCAGGTGGAGGGCCTCTCCCGGCTCCAGCCGCCGGCCGATCAGGTGTTGAGTCCGAAGCTGCGCCGGGTGGTTGAGCAGGGCATCCCCCGGTTTGTCACGGCGATGGAAAAGACCCTTGATGTCCGGCTCTCAACGGTGCCGGGAGAGTATTATGACGACTGTGTCGACATCATTGCCGGAACCGCCAAGAACATGAAGGGGCCAGGGCGGTATATCGCGACGGTCTTTCCAAAGGAGATGAAGGAGATCCGTGCATCGCTTGATATTATAGGACGGGATGTCAATGCGCTGGGGAAACGACTCGGCCCCGCCCGTGCGGAGATGGATGCGATCGAGGCCGCCCGGGAGGTCGCCGCGGCAATCGAAGCGGATATCGCAGAGTTCCGGCTCATGGAGAAGAATGAAGCCGAACTCAACGTTCTCATCGTGCGTGAAGATGCCGACCTTGCCGGGGCACGTGAGACTCTTGCCGGGCTGATGAAGGTGGAGGAGAAGGGCGCTGCCGATGCGCTCTCTACCGAGATGAACAACCTTGAGAAGAAGGAAAAGGGCATGAAGGCAGAGTTTGAACAGTTCCGTTCCCGGTCTGCCAACGTATTCAGGAAGGCTGCCCATGCCGCGGAGAGTGAGGGGGATGCCGGAACCGGAAAATCCATCGGGTCATTTCAGGCCTCCCTCACAAGTCTCGATGCTATTGACCTGCAGGGAATAGAAACACAGTATCTGGTGCTGTATCCTGCCCTGCAGGCGCTCATGGGGAGGCATGAGGGGATCATCAAGAACCGGGATGAGGAAGACCTCTTTGCAGGGCCCGATGCCTTCATCTCCCCCCTGACGGATCTCTGGAGGCGGTGGGCCGACAATGCCGCAAAGATACAGGATCTCAGGGCTGAACTGTCCACCTTCACCATCTACCGGCGGATTGACGATGCCGAGAAGGCGCTTCATGTCGTCGAGGTGCGCAGGGAACTGGATGAGAAGCTTCTTGGCGAAGCAAAGGGGAAGATGGACGCCCTGACAAAGGAGATCCCCGCAAGCGTGGAAGACCTCGGTGCACGCCTGACGGCCATCCGTGGTGGGGGTGTCAACGTTTCCGTCCCCTTCCCGTCCGGTTCGTAGGGGTATAGTTCTATATCTCCTGCTCTCCATCTTTTGAGTCACGTTCATGAAGCAGGTCAACCTCACCGAGGGGAGCATTCCCCGCGGCCTGATGGCGGTCGCAGCCCCAATCATCGTCGGCAATATACTGCAGGGTCTCGTCGAGGTGGCGGACCTCTTCTTCGTCGGGCGCCTGAGTCCCGAGGCGATTGCGGGTGTCGCCCTCTCCCTCACCGTCATCTTCGTGCTGATGACGGTCGTCATCGGCCTCAACGGCGGAACGACCGCATTTGTGTCCCGGTACTACGGGAAAGGGGATTATGAAGATGCCGGGCGTGTCCTCGTGCAGTCGCTTGCCATTGGATTTGTCTTCTCTGTTCTGATATCCATCGTCGGCGTCCTCTGGACGGAGGATATCCTCCTTCTCCTCGGTGCGGACGCGATGGTTGCGGCCGAGGGGTCGGCGTATCTCACCATCCTCTCGCTTGGCATTGCAGCCCTTGTCGAGTTCTGGATCATTGCCACCTTCTTCCAGAGCATCGGGGACTCAACGACGCCCCTCATCATCATCGCTATCATCAACATCCTCAATATCATTCTCAATCCCGTCTTCATCTTCGGCTGGTTCGGGTTGCCGGCGATGGGGGTGGCGGGCGCAGCCATGGCAACGGTTTTGACCCGCACCATCGGGCTTTGCACGGGAATCGCCCTTCTCTCACCCCTGAACGCACAGATGGGATTTACCCGGCACCTGCATATTGATCCGCCGCTGATCCGCAGGATCCTGAAGGTGGCCATTCCCAATATGGTCCAGTCGGGAATACGCAGCGTCACGTTCCTCATCATGTTCACCATCGTTACCGCCTATGGGACCTATGCCCTCTCCGCCTACGGCATCGTCAACCGGCTGGAGACCATGGTGCTGATGCCGGGATTCGGCATTGCGACCGCCGCGGCGGTCATGGTGGGGCAGAATCTCGGGGCAGGAGATCCCGCCCGTGCAGAACAGTCGGTCTGGACGGCAACGGCCATCTATGGGGCGTTTATGGTCGCAATGACGGCATTCTTTCTCGTCTTCGGCGCGAGCCTGGTTGGATTCTTTGATCCGAGCGGTATGTCGGAGTCCATCGCCCTGTCTTATGTGCAGGTCGTAAGCCCGTTTTATGTCTTCCTTGCCGCCGCCCTCGTCCTCTCGTTTGCCCTCAACGGAGCAGGGGACACAAAAAAACCAATGTATGCCGGGATTATCTCGTATTTTATCGTCCAGATACCTCTCGCCATCCTCCTGCCGGACGTGACCGGGACCGGCATTCGCGGGGTATGGTATGCAATGGTCGTAGGTCTCCTGGTGCAGCTCGTCGCCCTGTACCTGATGTTTCAGACCGGGAAGTGGAAAGAGACGTCTATCTGAAGAGCCGGAGAATAGAATATTATCAGAGGGAATCGAGGCTGACCCCGATGATGTCTTCAGACATCTGCGCGACGTCCTGCACGCCGAACGCCGTCATGACCGAGTGCATATCGATATCAATCGCCGCCTGGCACATATAATCGATGATGTCGACCGAGAGCTCTTTCTTCTGCTTGGATTTGCGCATCTGGTCGACGAGATGTGACAGGGTTTCGGGTGGCTCCATCCGCAACTTTGCCGTGGTGATGACACACATGTAGATTCGCGTCAGGTTCCGGTCAGTCCCGGTGATCGTCTCAAAGAAATTCCTGAGAATCTGGGCCTGATAGATCTCTCCACCCATGGTACAAAAGGTGTTCTTATTCAACCTAAAAATAGTTTGTGTCTGTCCCCGGCGAGGGCCGGGTTATTTTTTCGTCGAGACGATCTTGATGACATCGCCGTGTTTGAGCTCATGCGTCTCTTTTATCCGCATTTTTGTCTTTGCATCCACCGCATACAGGAACCCGTCTCCGATATCGCTGTGCACCTGATATGCCATATCGTGTGGCGTTGCCCCGCGCTTCATCAGGAAGGCATCGGGGAGCACTCTCCCTTTGCCGTCGCAGAATTTGTTCTCGTCCTCGACGGGATAGACCACGATCATGTCCAGCAGATCGAAGACCACCCCGTTGATTGCCTGCTGTACGCCGGTCCCGCCGATGATCTCCATGGCCTGGGCGATCGCCCCCAGTCCCCGTTTCTGGGCATCGGTGAGAGTGACGCCGTCCGCGACGGCAAATGTCGGGTCGCCGGGGAGATAGGTGATGAAGCCTCCCTCGACTGCTTTTCGCAAGGCCAGTTCGCCTGCGGCCGTGGCGAAGGAGATGTCCGTCTCTTTCAGACCCGCGAGAATCTCCCCGGTGGACTGGTCCACCTTGTTCGCGACGACGACCATCGGCTTGCTCATGCGGACAAGGATGTCGCAGAAGGCGATGAGTTCGTCGTCGGTGCAGGACTTCAGGTTGATGCCTGCTCCCCGTTCGGCATCCCGGACCTGTTCGTGGGTGATCTTGAGGCCGGCAAGGTTCTCGGCGACGGCATCGATGATGTTAAAGGTCTTCTGCTGCGTCGAGCGCTGCATCTTCGCCCAGTTCTTGGCAAGGATGCCATAGATCCACATCGCCATCTCCCGTTCAATAAAACCGATATCGCTTCGCGGGTCGTGGGAACCGGCGTCCACCGGGTTGCCTTCCGCATCGGTCGACCCGCTGCCGTCGATGATATGGATGATGGCGTCGGCCTCCCGCAGGTGGTCGAGGAACTGGTTGCCCAGTCCCTTTCCCATGTGGGCTTCCGGGACGAGCCCTGCGACATCGATCAGTTCGACGGGAATGAACCGTACTCCCCCCGTGCACATCGTGCATGGAACTCCAAGCTCCTGGCAGGGGCATGGCGTCCGGAGATATGCGACACCGTGGTTTGCATCGATGGTCGTGAACGGATAGTTGGCAATCTCCGCATGGGCGAGGGTCGCAGCGGTAAAAAATGTTGATTTTCCGCAGTTTGGCTTTCCTGCAATTGCAATCGTAATCATCTGGTATCCTCCAATATTCAGAATGGATCGGGGGTGCCGGACCATTCCGTCCGGCTGGTTCCTCGATCTGCAGGGGGGTTCCTGCATTTGCGTAAGACAGTATAAATGAGAGGATGCACAAAAACGTTATCATGAGCTTCACGGAAAAGACGACATATTATTTTGAGAATCCCGGAAAGGAGAACTCCCGTGACGCAGCACGGATTGCGGTGCAACGGGCGCGGGACTTGGGGATAGGAACCATCGTCGTGGCAAGCACAACAGGGTCCACCGCCCGCATTTTTATGGAGGAGATGGAAGGGACCGGGCTCTCGCTCGTCGTGGTCACGCATGTGGTGGGCTTTCGGGAACCGGGTGTGTGGGAATTCGACGCCGAAAACGAATCCTGGCTCCGGGAACGTGGCGCGGAGATCGTCACCGGAACCCATGTTCTCTCCGGTCTTGAGCGTGCCATCTCTGCAAATCCCAAGATAGGTGGCGGGTCACGTTCGGATGCCATCGCAGAGGCCCTGCGACGGACCGTTGCGATCGGCCTCAAAGTCGCCGTGGAGTGCACACTCATCGCGACTGACCAGGGAAAAATCCCCGTCACCGATGAGATCATTGCCGTCGGGGGGACCGCTCAGGGCGCCGATACGGTCTGCGTCATACTGCCGGCCCACACCGCATCGTATTTCAGCCTTCAGGTACGCGAAATCGTCGCGATGCCGCGCAACAGATAACGGCGAATATAATGGCATTTCAGTCTCTCAGGGGTGGGTTCCAGTCTATCCGGCGCTATCCGGTGATCCTGCTTGCCGGGCTGGCAGCGGGAATACCTCTGGTGCTCACGGAATACTTCATGTACAGCGGGTTGATCTGGTACGGAGAAGCTGCGGCATTCTTCGGGGCGCTTCTGCTCCCCTTCTTTGTCGCTGCCAGCCTCGGGGTCATCCGGGAAGGAGACGGCTCTCTCGGTGCGTACTTCAGGGAAGGGAGGAACCATTATTTCCGGGTGCTGCTGCCGGGGATATTCATCGCGGTTCTTGCACTGGTATCCGGATTT
This sequence comes from Methanovulcanius yangii, assembly GCF_018687785.1. Taxonomy (NCBI): domain Archaea; kingdom Methanobacteriati; phylum Methanobacteriota; class Methanomicrobia; order Methanomicrobiales; family Methanomicrobiaceae; genus Methanovulcanius; species Methanovulcanius yangii. The sequence continues at coordinate 1,093,166 of NZ_LTBL01000001.1, read as the reverse complement.
ATCGTGATGACCGTCCTTGGCATGGTAACGGGAGGAGCGGATCCTGAATTTGGCGCCTTCGGATTTTTCTGGGTGGCTGTACCGCTCGCATTCTTCTTCTTCCTGTATGATACGGCGGCGGTCTTCGGGGATCTGAAGCTCTTTGCCTCACTCTCGCGGAGTGCGCAGGTCGTACTTGCGCGACCGTTCGAAGTGTTCAAATTCATCATGGTAAGCGTCCTCCTGGGGGTCGTCATCATCTTCGGACTTCTCATCATCGGTTCTGTGTTTCTTGCGGGCTCCATGAGCTTCGATGAGACGCTGACAACGAGTGAGGTCCTGAATATGACTCCCGAAGAGCAGGAGGCACTCATCGGGGAAGAGGCGCTCTTCTGGTTTACCATCATCTATGCCTTTGGTGTGGGTCTCTTTACTGCGGTATTCATACCTTTTAAGGCGGCGTTTTACCAACAATTTGCAGAAGGGCTGGTACTGCCCGGTCCGTCTCAGGAACAGGGCGTCTATGACGAAAAGGGACGCTGGTACAAATATTCCTGATTCTTTTTTTCAGACCAGCAGGATATAGACGCCCATTGCGAAGAGGCCTGCCAGAAGTGTTGCCAGGAAGTTGGTTCCTGCATTGCCGAAGATTCCCTTGTTTTCCCAGAGGGCGCCTATCAGGCTGTCGATGTTTGTCCCGACAAATCCTCCCAGCGTGGTGATGACAAGGAGAGTGACGTCGGCGACGCCCAGCAGGTAGGCGATAACGCCGAGGATGAAGGCTCCGGCCGTCCCTGCCACCTCTCCCTTGAGTGTCACCCCACCGTTGGTGCCGCAGGGGACCTGTCTGAGTGTCGTGATCAGGCGTGGGGTGCCGCCGGTGACGCCCACCTCGCTTGCAAGGGTGTCGGCCGTTGCACACCCGACGCTGCCGAGATAAAATGCAGTATAGGCAGGGTCACCGGTGATGCCGAAGAGGACTGCCGCAGCGACACCTGCAAGGCCGTTTGCAAATACATTGAAGTATCCCCGGACGCCGCCATGACCCTCTGCCACGCCCATCTTCGTCTTGGCGTCATACCGGTACCTGGTCATCGCAGACCCCATGATGAAGAAGGCAAGCATCACCAGAAACCATGTGACGTCGGCGAAGACGATGAGGAGGATGCCGAGAAGTATTGCGGCAAATATGCCGGGGAGATCCGCTGCCTTCATCCTGTACGAGAAGTACCCGAATGCAAAGGCAATGACGACCGCCGTTGCGAGCAGCGTGAAGTCGACGGTGAAGTCGATCTCGTAGAAGAGGAGCATCGTCATTGCAACCCCCAGCGTCTCGATGAATACCTTGTCATTTCTCTCCCCGAGTGCCGAATGGAGGATCAGTGCCACAACGACGCCGGTGATGGCAACGAGGGGCTCGTTGTAGCCGGAATACAGCATGACCAGAAAAGCGCTCGCGGTTGCAACCACCGTGAACGGGATGTATCCGGCATGATTCCGTCCGCCTATCCGGTATGCGGCCTCACCGAGTATGATGATCGCAAAGGTGGTGGAAAAGACCACAAGGGGAATGACGCCGATGCCGTAGAGGGCGGCGATGACCGCGATGGAAAAAGACGTGTATAAGGATTTTTTAACCAGAAAGAGAAGTGCGCATATGAGGATGACAAAGAGGGAAAGAAGCCATGCAGGAGTAATAAAGGGGGCAATGATGATGCAGACGAGGGCAAGAAGGGATGCCGCCACCATTCCCGGCTCTTTTTCCATTATTATAGAATTGTGTCCGCAGTTTATCTCGTTTATGGATGGGATTCGTTGAATCAGGGACGGATCAACTGTGAACACGGGGTCTTTCTCCATGCGATCACTATATCAGAGAAAAAATACAAATAATTGCGAAATGTCGCCATCTGAGGAGATACCGAAAACCTACGATGCAAATGCCGTTGAGGAACGGTGGCTCGGGATATGGAAGGACGAGTCAAATTATTTTGATCCCGCGTCCACGAAACCCCAGTTTATCATCGATACGCCGCCTCCCTACCCGACCGGCAATTTCCACATCGGAAACGGGTTTAACTGGTGCTATATTGATTTTCTTGCCCGCTATAAGCGGATGTCCGGATACAATGTCATGTTCCCGCAGGGATGGGACTGCCATGGTCTTCCCACCGAGGTCAAGGTGGAGGAGACGCACGGGATTACAAAAAATGACGTCCCGCGTGACCAGTTCAGGGAGATGTGCAGGGAGCTTACCATCGGCAATATCGAGAAGATGCGTGCGACCATGCGCCGCTGCGGGTTCTCCATCGACTGGTCGAATGAATATATCACGATGATGCCCGAGTACTACCGCAAGACGCAGATATCGTTTTTGCGGATGCTTAAGGCCGGTGACATCTACCAGAGCGAACATCCGGTCAACTTCTGTACCCGCTGCGAAACGGCAATCGCGTTTGCCGAGGTCAGCTATGAAGACCGGACGACCTTCCTGAATTATTTCAACTTTGATGGCGTTGAGATCGCAACGACCCGGCCCGAACTCCTTGCCGCCTGTGTTGCGGTGGCTGTTCATCCGGAGGACGAGCGGTATGCAGGAATGGAAGGAAAGACCCTCCGGGTCCCGCTCTTCGGCCATGATGTCCCGGTCATCAGGGATGCGGCCGTGGATCCCGAATTCGGTAGTGGTGCGGTGATGATCTGTACCTTCGGCGACAAGCAGGATGTGCACTGGTGGAAACAGCACAATCTCGAACTGAGAAAGGCCATCGACATGCAGGGGAAGATGACGGCCATCGCCCGCCCCTATGAAGGTCTGGATACGAAGGAGTGCCGCGCCCGCATCCTCGCGGACATGAAGGAGCAGGGGATTCTGCTGCGCCAGGAGGAACTGGACCAGCGTGTTGGTGCCTGCTGGCGGTGTAAGACACCCATCGAGATCCTCTCGGAGCGGCAGTGGTTTGTGAAGATTCACAACGATAAGATCATCGACGCGGCAAAACAGATCAGCTGGTCTCCCGAGCACATGTATATGCGACTGGAGAACTGGGCTTCCCAGATGGAATGGGACTGGTGCATCTCGCGTCAGCGTATCTTTGCAACGCCCATCCCCGTCTGGTTCTGTGAAAATTGTGGTGAGATGGCCGTCCCGGAGGAAGAGGAACTGCCCATCGACCCGACGACGGACCGGCCGAAGAAAACGTGCCCGAAGTGCGGGTCGGAGTCATTTGTCGGGGAAACGGATGTCCTCGACACCTGGATGGACTCCTCGATATCGGTCCTCAACGTCTGCGGCTGGGACGGCACGGATATTCCGGCGCACTTCCCGGCACAGATACGTCCGCAGGGGCATGACATCATCCGCACATGGGCCTTCTACACCATCCTCCGGTCGATCGCTCTCACCGGCGAGAAGCCGTGGAACGAGATTCTCGTCAACGGCATGGTGCTCGGCGAGGACGGGTTCAAGATGAGCAAGTCCCGCAACAACATCATCCCTCCCGAGGATATCCTGGCCGACTACGGAGCAGACGCCTTCCGCCAGTGGAGTGCGATTGGAGCCTCCACCGGCTCGGACATCATATTCTCGTGGAACGATGTGATTGCGGCATCCAGGTTCCAGACGAAACTCTGGAACATCGCGCGGTTCGTCCTCCTCCAGCTGGAACGGTACGACGGACCGGAACCGACCGGACCTTCCGCCCTTGCCGACCGGTGGCTCCTTGCCCGCCTTACGGGAACCGTCGAGGACGTCACCGCTGCGATGGAGAGTTACCAGTTCGATCGCGCCATCCGTGGCATCCGTGAATTTGCCCGCGAGGTCTTTGCCGACAACTATATCGAACTGGTCAAGGGCAGGCTCTATGAAGGCGGGGATGAACGCGCGGGTGCGATCTTCGCCCTGCGGACCGCCCTTGATGCCATATGCCGGATGCTCGCACCGATGACGCCGTTCTTTGCAGAAGAGGTCTACCACCATCTGGGGACACAGAGCGTTCATGCGCAGGCATGGCCGGTCGTCTCCTATGCAGACGCAGGGGCGGACGAGGCCGGCTCCCTCCTTGTAAATGTTGTATCGGAGATACGGCGCTACAAGCATGATGCAGGGATGGCGCTCAACGCACCGCTGGGAGACATCGTGGTCTACAGTCCAATCCCTGTTGATGATGCGGGTGATGCATCCCGGACCCTGAACGGGACGGTGGCATGGAGCACGGACGAGCCGGACCTCACCCGTGTCGTCCGCGATGTCGAGTTCAACATGGCCGTCATCGGCCCGACCCTGCGCGGCAAGGCAAAGGGCTTCATGGATGCCGTCCGGGCACTTCCGGAAGAATACCTCGTACTGGCACCGGCAACGGTAACCGTGAACGGAGAAGAAATCCCCGTCCCGACGGGTTCCTTTGCACCGGTCTATGGATATACCGTTGCAGGAGAAGAGGTCGAGGTGCTTACCCTCGACGGTGGCATCATTGTGACGATTGGAAAAGCTGCCTGATATCTCCGGCGATAAAAGAACATATTTTCTCTTTTTCCTGCAGTGCGTCGACAAGAACGAACCGCTGCGGGTCTTCCTCTGCCAGCAGGAGGTAGTTCTTCTGCACCTGCTCCAGTACCACACCCTGTTCGAAGTGTTCCCTTCCATCCTTTCCGTCGAGCCGCTCCAGCGCATCTTCAACCGGGATGATCAACAGGTAGGTACGGTCGGGTTGGCGTGTCCAGCTCCCGTGGACCGAGCGCAGCCATAGGAGGGGGTCGTGGAGGTACGGGGCCAGTGTCACCTGCTGGTAGGCATAGCGGGAGTCGGAATACCGGTCGGATATGACGAGGCGACTCTCTGCAAGGGCAGGGCGGATGACCTCGGCCAGATGGGCCGCATGATCGGCGACGAAGAGAAGGGCTTCTGCGATGGGGTCGATCTCTTCAGCGATGCCACGTCGTACCTGATCCCCAATCCAGGTCGAACCCGGTTCACGGGTAAAGAGGGGAGAGAGGTCGGCCAGCGCATCCCCGAGACCCTTTGTCAGGGTGGATTTGCCGCATCCGTCGATACCCTCTATCGTTATCAGCATATCTTCCCCTCCCGTACCCATTCGAGGGGTATCTCTCCCGAATGAACTGCCGTTGCAACGATGGCGCCGTCATATCCCGCATCTGCGAGGGCGAAAAGGTCGTCTCGCCTTGCGACGCCGCCACCGTAAATGAGCGTTCCGTCATATGCTGCGCGCATCCGTGCGGCTTCGTCTGCATCCACCCCCGCCCCGGTACCGACGGATGTGATATTGAGGATGATGCACCCGTCGATGGCGGTTGTATTGAGCTTTTTCAGAAAGGTTGTCGGGTCTTCGCCTGACGGGATGACGTGGCCGTCTTTGATATCGAGGCTTACAAACCCGGATGTAAAGTCTGCGAGGGTGGCGGCGGCCGTCTCGGTGCCGATGATATCGACGATACCGGCCGTGTTGAGCGCCTCTTCGGGGGAGGTCAGGCCCCGGTCGGCATAACAAAGCTCCACCGAGTGCGCGCATGCGAAAATCAGGTCGGTATTGTCCCCGGTCCCTTCGATGCGGTCGAGATCGGCGATATAAATATATTTCGGCCTGTACGCCTTCAGAAATCCACCAGGTTCAGCGGTATCTGAAAACGCCCAATCCAGAGGACGATACGTCTGTCGATGCCCTCCTTTTCCATGAACGACCTGCCCGTCCTTCAGGTCGATTGCAAGAATCAAATCCATGTGCTAACGTAATCACTATTAGGGGAAGTCACCAAAAATAAGTATGGAACTATTAGTCAGTCCCTCCAGTGTTGAGGAAGCACGATATGCACTGGCTGCGGATATCATTGACGTGAAAAAACCCTCCGAAGGTTCGTTGGGTGCCAATTTTCCATGGGTGATCCGGGCAATCAAGGATATGACCGATAAACCCGTGAGCGCTGCAATAGGGGATTACGCCTATCTCCCGGGCGGAGCATCACTGTCTGCATACGGTGCCGCCTGCGCCGGTGCGGATTACATCAAGGTTGGCCTGAATTTTAATGGGGCTGAGAAGGCCGGCGAGCTGATTGGCGCCGTCGTTCAGGCTGTCAAGTGGCAGTTCCCCGAAAAGAATGTGGTGATCGCCGCGTATGCGGACTATGAGAGGATGAACACGATCTCACCGATGGAGATGGCCCCCCTTGCTGCAGAGGCTGGTGCGGATGTGGCGATGATCGATACCGGTATCAAGGACGGAAAAGGCCTCTTTGATTTCATGGATATCTCTGCGCTGGGAGAGTTTACTGACACCAACGGCAGCATGAACATCAAGACCGCACTTGCCGGTTCGCTCAAGTTTGATGACATTGCCCCTCTCAAGGAGATCGGCCCTGAGATCATCGGGGTACGGGGCATGGTCTGTGGCGGCGATCGCAGCGACCGCGTCCGTGAAGATCTCGTTGAAAAAGCGATAGCAATGGTCAGGTGATATCAAATGTACAGTGAGAAGTGGGAGGTTCCGACGGCACTCACGTTCGACGATGTTCTTCTCGTCCCGGCGGAATCATATGTAGAACCATCGGAAGCCGATACTCGTGCCCGGTTTACCCGCAATATCTCCCTGAATATCCCGATCATTTCGGCCGCGATGGATACGGTCACCGAATCCAAAATGGCAATCGCCCTCGCCCGCGAGGGAAGTATTGGTATCCTCCACCGGAATATGCCTGCAATCCGCGAGGCTGAAGAGATTAAGATCGTAAAACAGGCTGAAGATATCATTGAGCGTGATGTGCTGACCGTCCAGACCGGCGCGACGGTTGCCGATGTGGATCGCATGATGCGGTTCCATGATATCGGTGGCGTCCCGGTAATGCAGGGAGAAAGGATCATCGGCATCGTCAGCAGGCGCGATCTCCGTGGGATTGTGGAGAGGCGTGCAACCGAGAATATTGAAAATGTGATGACGAAGGAGCTCATCACCGTTGGCGATGGCGTCTCTCTTGAAGAGGCCCTCGAGGTGATGTATGCAAACAAGGTCGAACGTCTCCCGGTCACCGGAGAAGACGGCATCCTTATGGGGATCATCACCATGCAGGATCTGCTCGAACGTCACCGGAACCCGAATGCCATCCGGGATGCGGATGGAAATCTGCGGGTCGCCGCAGCAGTCGGTCCATTCGACTTTGAACGTGCGATGCTCCTTGATGAGGCAGGGGCTGATGCCCTGGCAGTGGACTGTGCCCATGCACATAACATGAATGTGGTGAAGGCGGTCAAGGACATCAAGGGCAGCGTCAGTGCAGACGTGATTGCCGGAAACATCGCAACAGCAGCAGGTGCGGAGGAATATGCAGGAGAGATTGACGCAATTAAGGTAGGTATCGGACCCGGCAGTATCTGCACCACACGCATTGTGGCAGGTGTCGGAGTCCCACAGATAACAGCCATATCAAATGTCGCCGAGGTCGCTGCAGGATACGACGTCCCGGTCATTGCCGATGGAGGTATTCGGTACAGCGGTGACATTGCAAAGGCAATCGCGGCCGGGGCCGACTGTGTGATGGTGGGAAGTCTCCTTGCCGGCACTGATGAATCGCCCGGTCGGCTGATTGCCATGAAGGGGCGCAGGTACAAGCAGTACCGTGGGATGGGATCGCTGGGTGTCATGAGCAGTGGTGAGTCGAGCGACCGGTATTTCCAGAAGAAGGATATCGGGCGCACAAAGTTTGTTCCCGAAGGTGTCGAAGGAGCAATCCCGTATGTCGGGAATGTATCCGAAGTCCTCTATCAGCTTGTGGGCGGACTGAAATCCGCAATGGGGTACACGGGCTCTGCCACCGTCGCTGATCTCAAGGTGCAGGGGCAGTTCGTCCGCATCACCTCTGCCGGATATACCGAAAGTCACCCGCACAATATTCTGATCACTGATGAAGCACCCAACTACCGGGTGGTTGACTGATCAGTAACTATTTTATTTTTCATCTCCCTTACCTTGGGTAAATATGATCGAAGGGGATGAGGTATCCCGCCTTCTGGATGTGCTTGGAAACCGGAACCGGAGAAGGATCATCGGACTCCTGCGCGAAAAACCATGCTTTGTGACTGAGATATCGGAGAGGCTGGAGATCAGCCCAAAAGCCGTAGTGGAGCATCTCCAGTATATGGAACGCGAGAATGTCCTTCTCTGGAGGACGGATGAGAGGAGGAGGAAATACTACTACCTCTCGAGAAAAATCAATGTAAGAATCGATGTGGAGGACGAAACTCTTGGTGGAATGGTCAGGTCGGAGACCGAAACGGCCTTTTTCCGTTCGGTGCGACTCCTTGAAAACCTGTTTGCCTCCAGAAATTATTACCTGAGCAGTCTCGAGTATATCGAGCATGATATTGATGCAGCGATCGCTGATCTTGTGTCCACTAGCAAAGACATATTAGACGGCGAGACAGAGATTACTCTGGTAACTGCTCTTTGCAGTAGTGCCCTCTCAGTGGATGAAATTGTGGAAATTACAGGAATTTCCAGAGACGAACTGGTTAAATCCCTTGCACGCCTGACTGCGGCGGGGATCGTATCGTGGAACGGACAACTCTATAAGGTGCGTGAGAAAAATGGCACATGACCCCAACGACGACGTATCAAAAATACTCGCAAAAGCGATGGAAGAGTTAATCAGGAACCTGCCGGTTGATGATTCGGCACGGTTTGTTGGTTGCACCATCATTACCGGAACGGGCGAGGATACCCGGATTTTCCAGATGGACGATTATGATGAGGGTCTGCCCTATGAGCTGGTTGAAGATGATGAGTTCATCTACATCACCCTTGAAATACCGTCCGAGGAAATGTCTGCACCTTCGGTTGAATTCATGGATGACAAAGTTGTCATCGCTCTTGGAAACAGGATAACGGAGATTCAACTAAAGTCCCCCATCCATGCAGGGCAAAGCAGATTTGGAATAAAACATGGTATTATGGATATTCTCTGCAGGAAAATACTCCTGCCAAAAATTGAATAATTTTTTTAGCTATTTCCGTTTTGAGAAGATCCCTGTCCTTCTGTGGAATCTTTGAATAATTTCATTCCTGAAAGGACTTCATGGGGTGAGACCGGACGTGCTCCGGTGTCGGATTCCTGTTGCAGGGGGAGACCCTTCTCTCTTGCCGGACTCCCCCGGGTCATCAGTTCATGGAATTCGGGGAGCCAGAGGGTCCGCTGCGGGAACGGGATTTCAATGCCTTCTGCCTCGATTGCAACCTTGATGCGCCAGAGCATGGTGGTTCGCACATCCCACCAGACCTCGGAAGGTGCCCACATCCGCACCTTGATCATGACCCCGTCGGATGCGAGTTGATCGACGTAGACCGATGAACCCGGATTTTTCAGGCAGAATGGTTCCTTATCAATGAGATCTTCGATGATGGCAATTGCTTTCCCCGCATCATCGGCATAACGGATTTCCACGTCATACTCGAATCTACGGGCGATATTGGCAACATAGTTGACGATATTGGTAGTGAAGACCTTTTCATTCGGGATACGGACATAGATGCCGTCGAAGGTCTTGCCGATGGTTGAGAGTATGCGGATGTCCTCAACAATGATATGGACATCATCGATGAGGACGTTGTCACCGATCTTGATGGGATGCTCGAAGATGAGAAATATTCCTGAAATGAGGTTTGAAACGACGCTCTGGGCGGCAAATCCTATGACGATACCAAGCACGCCTCCGGCAACGAGGAGGCCGGAGAAGTCGATATCAAGGTTTGGAAGTGCGATGACGAGGCCGATTACGATGATGGCGTAGTAAAATATCTTCGAGACGAGGTTCAGGTGGTTTTTGCTGACCTTGTCCTTGAGCCCCCGTTCAAGATTAATGGTCACAAACTTGGCGATGATGATGGCGATTATGAGGACTGCAAAAAATGTGATGATCTGTCCGAATGTCACCGACCCATAGAACGTCGATTCCATAATGGCGCTGCTGTTGATTTCGAACATTAGTCAAACCCCCATTCCATGGTAAATACCCTGCTCAGTTTGGGAATATTGAGCGTGTGATACAGCTCGATCGATTTCTGGAGGACATCGCGGTGGGAGGTAACGCTCTGGAATTCGGTTTCTGCAATGGTGGAGGTCATCAGTTTCATCCGTGCGAACATTCTGACTGCTTCGCTGCTGAAATAGATCTTCATTGCATATCCATCCAGGACGACCCGGGAGACGTTCTGCCATTCGCTGGTCTTGTTCTGGATGCGCAGATTGAGGATCCCTTCACAGAGACGATCGGTGACGGGAAGATCCTGATAAAGGTCACTCCGGTGCCATTTGGTAATCAGCCCCCCTCCCGCCGGACCGTAGAGCGAATATTTCTGAGGGCAGTAGGAAAAGATGTCTATGGCCTTCATATCCTTGTTGCCAAAGACGATGACTCCTATCTCCAGGGGGAAGGTCAGATGGATGGTCCGCTGATCATTGGGGGCCATCACCAGCGGGGGGAATTCTATTTCCAGATAATTTGTTACCTTTTTTGGTAGATTAACCGGTTCTACAGGATTGACGACAATGCGGGCATCCGATGAGGTGATGATGGTCTTCTCAAATGAGTCCTTCATGCTGGTTACCCGCCTGTATTTGAGGAGACCTTTCTCCTCGGATGCCTCGAGGAGGACTGTTTCGTCTTCATACCGGAAGGGAATGTCCCTTTTGCCGTACATTGCATTAAGATTAAAAATGAAAGATATAAAGTGTTCGCCGGAAGCGGCGGCCATATCGTTTGGAATGTGTCCGCTAGGGTGCCAAGGGGTTATTACTGATGCTAAACAACACTATGTCGAATCCGGAATGCACCCTGCTCCAGACATTAAGGAACGGCGATATACTGAAGAACTTCAGCAATTGACCCGAATTTCGCCCGTTGACTGCATCATTGATGATGCGTTCGAACGAATAATCTATCTCATAGCTAAGGGTGAGATGGGTATTGCAATCGGAAAAAACGGTGAAAATATCAAGCGGCTGCAGAAATCTCTGGGGAAACGCATTGAAATGGTCGAGGAGGGCATATCTCCCATGGAACTGATCTCACATGCCATGTGGCCTGCTGAGATTGCAAGGGTTGAATGCGACGGAGAAAGCCGTATCGTTGAGATCGTTCTGAAAAAGAGAGGAGATATGGGAGTGGCCATAGGCAAAGGCGGGGCAAATATCGAAAAGGCCCGGCTCCTCTGCCAGCGATATTATGGTCTGGAAATCAGGGATGTGACTGTCGAAGAGGTGCGATATGAGAAGTGAAGTACTGGAAGAGTTGTGGGATGTCATCGGAGAGCGAATGGAAGAGATGCCCGAGGGGTCGTATGTGGTGAGTATACTGACCCACCGAAAGGGCATTGACAAGTCCCTTGAGAAGGTAGGTGAGGAGGCGACGGAGTTCATTCTTGCGATGAAGAACGATGATTATGGGCGTAAGGTGGAGGAGTCTGCGGATCTCATCTTCCATCTGCTTCTTTCCCTGCGCGCCGGGGATGTAAGGCTTGAGGACGTCCTGGATGAACTTGCGTCCCGGCGCAGGTAAGATATTTCCAATATTTTCTTTGTTTTCCATGCGCTTTGGGAATGACCCGCGCTGATTTTTTTGTGCCTGATCTGCGCGTAGGTGAGAAAAATGAGTAAATTGTGGTTATCTGCATGGTGGCTTCCGCCTTTTTTTCGTCTGAAGGGGGCATATCGGGGCTCTGGAAAGCAACCTTTATATCACTCCGGATACCATGTTGTTAGGTCGAATGGTTCGGGACGAAAACGGGCGCAACGCGCTCCGTTTGTGCGTATCCGCGCCAAGAACGAACATTGCAATCGTGGCGAACCGCAACCGCGAAACCGGATGTCTGTCCGGTTCTCCGGGTGCGGACGTCGGCCGAACAAAACGATTCGAAGGGTTTATATCCTCTGAAGACAACCTTGTTAGGTCGAATGGTTCGGGCACAAAACGGGTGCAAAATGCTCCGTTGAAAAAACGGTGCCCGAAATACGCCATTAGCACTACAAAGGAAATACCTCTGCAGGGTGGCAATCGCCGCTCTGCAGGAAGGCTTCCGGCGTCGGATGCAAGCGGTTTCGATGGGTTTATTACCTCTCGAAACTAATATTGTAATCCGATGTTTTGATGGGGAACCGAAACCGCTCCGGTGGGGAGTGTCGGTTCTGACGTTGGCACTGGCAATGCGGAAATCTGTTTAGTAACCGCTAATTCCTTTTACCATGGAATGCCATCATCACGATGATGAGCAGAAATGGTTCCAAATATAAAGCCGATAAGGCATGTGTGCCGAAGACCACTGAATGCAAGAATCTTGCATGAAGCTACTTCAAAAACAATTCTGGTTGATCCTGCCAGAGGCCACTGCTATCGGGGTTCGATTAAGCCATGCGAGTCGAGAGGGTTCAGACCCTCGGCGGACTGCTCAGTAACACGTGGATAACCTACCCTAAGGTGGAGCATAACCCCGGGAAACTGGGGATAATACTCCATAGGTTATGGATGCTGGAATGCATCATAACTCAAAGCTCCGGCGCCTTAGGATGGATCTGCGGTCGATTAGGTTGTTGTTGGGGTAACGGCCCAACAAGCCTGTAATCGATACGGGTTGTGGGAGCAAGAGCCCGGAGATGGAATCTGAGACACGATTCCAGGCCCTACGGGGCGCAGCAGGCGCGAAAACTTTACAATGCAGGAAACTGTGATAAGGGAACCCCGAGTGCCCGTATACGCGGGCTGTCCAGGTGTTTAAAACGCACCTGAAGAAAGGGCCGGGCAAGACCGGTGCCAGCCGCCGCGGTAATACCGGCGGCTCGAGTGGTGGCCACTTTTATTGGGCTTAAAGCGTCCGTAGCTGGACTCTTAAGTCTCTTGGGAAATCTCCTGGCTTAACCAGGAGGCGTCTAAGAGATACTGGGAGTCTAGGGACCGGGAGAGGTGAGAGGTACTCCGGGGGTAGGAGTGAAATCCTGTAATCCCCGGGGGACCACCTGTGGCGAAGGCGTCTCACCAGAACGGCTCCGACAGTGAGGGACGAAAGCTGGGGGAGCGAACCGGATTAGATACCCGGGTAGTCCCAGCCGTAAACGATGCGCGTTAGGTGTACTGGTGACCACGAGTCACCGGGGTGCCGAAGGGAAACCGTGAAACGTGCCGCCTGGGAAGTACGGTCGCAAGGCTGAAACTTAAAGGAATTGGCGGGGGAGCACCACAACGGGTGGAGCCTGCGGTTTAATTGGACTCAACGCCGGACAGCTCACCGGATAGGACAGCGGAATGATAACCGGGCTGAAGACTCTGTTTGACTAGCTGAGAGGAGGTGCATGGCCGTCGTCAGTTCGTACTGTGAAGCATCCTGTTAAGTCAGGCAACGAGCGAGACCCACGCCAACAGTTGCCAGCACGACCTCCGGGTCGGTGGGGACACTGTTGGGACCGCCTCTGCTAAAGAGGAGGAAGGAATGGGCAACGGTAGGTCAGCATGCCCCGAATTATCCGGGCTACACGCGGGCTACAATGGGCAGGACAATGGGCCCCGACACCGAAAGGTGAAGGTAATCTCTTAAACCTGTTCTAAGTTCGGATTGTGGGCTGCAACTCGCCCACATGAAGCTGGAATCCGTAGTAATCGCGTTTCAAAATAGCGCGGTGAATGCGTCCCTGCTCCTTGCACACACCGCCCGTCAAACCACCCGAGTGAGGTTTGGATGAGGCCATGGTCGTTGCCGTGGTCGAATCTAGGTTTCGCAAGGGGGGTTAAGTCGTAACAAGGTAGCCGTAGGGGAATCTGCGGCTGGATCACCTCCTAAAGAAATCAAGGGGATGCGGTTGCTAAACAGAACGTAAAATTGCCGGTGTCAACAACGGAAGCTGTGGGCTTATAGCTCAGCTGGAAGAGCGCGGCGTTTGCAACGCCGAGGCCAGGGGTTCAAATCCCCTTAAGTCCATCAAGCAGGTTCCACAATATTCTTGTGAAACCCGCTTCCAATGCACCCGGAGACGTGAGTCACCGGGGAAGGACCGAGAGTCCAAAAGACTCTGTGAGGTCGGGTAAAGGTGTGCACATAGGACGTTAAATGGGTTCTGGCGGACACATTTAAAATGACGTGCTGATACAAGCCAATCAGTGGATGGCTCGGTTCGAGTGCCGATGAAGGGCGTGCCAAGCTGCGATAAGCTCCGGGTAGACGCAAGGAGTCTATGATCCGGAGATTCCCTAATGGGACATCCTGCTTCGTAAGAAGCGATCCATTTTGGATCGGGAACCCCCCGAATTGAAACATCTCAGTAGGGGGAGGAAAAGAAATCAATCGAGATGTCGTGAGTAAAGGCGATCGAAAACGACACAGTTCAAACCGAATCCCTTCGGGGACATGTGGTGTTGATAAGCCTCCCGTAAAGACAGACCATCCTAAGTGGAAATTTCTCTGGAATGGGATACCGCAGAGGGTGACAGTCCCGTACGCATACGGTTGATCTGTCTGGGGAGTGTCTTGAGTAGCGTGGGTTGGAATTCTCGCGCGAATCCGGGGATCATCAATCTCCAAAACTAAATACTCCTCGAAACCGATAGCGCATTAGTAGCGTGAGCGAAAGCTGAAAAGTAACCCTGAAAAGGTGGTTAAAAGTGCCTGAAACTGATTGGTGATAGTGTGTTGCGGTGTGAAAGGATCTCCTGGGCGAAAGAACCCGTCGCGAGGCGGTAGTATGGGTTCAGGTGCCAGCATCGTAACTTACGTTTTGAAGAACGGGCCAGAGAGTTTATTCTGTTGGCGAGGTTAACCGGTAAGGGAAGCCAAAGCGAAAGCAACATGTCCGTAGGCTTCGGCCATGGGACGACGTATTAAAAGTGCGTGGAGTCAACAGGATAAGACCCGAAGCCCAGTGATCTATGCGTGGGCAGGCTGAAGGGTGACGAAAGTTGCGTGGAGGGCCGTAGCGGTATTGATATGCAAATCATTCGTGTGACCTGCGTATAGGGGTGAAAGGCCAATCGAACTGGGCATCAGCTGGTTCCTCTCGAAACATGCCGTAGCATGACCTGGCTGGAGATAGACGGTGAGGTAGAGCACTGATTGGGGAAGTTGGGGGAGAAATCCCTCACTCTCCTGTCAAACTCCGAATTCCCCGTCGTCGTAGAAGGCTGGTAGTCCGCACTACGGGGTAAGCTTGTAGTGCGTAAGGGAGACAACCCAGACTGTGGTTAATGTCCCCAAGTGTAGGTTAAGTGTCAATACTAAAAGATGTCCTGGGCCAAAGACAACTGGAAGGTGAGCTTAGAAGCAGCTATCCTTTAAAAAGTGCGTAACAGCTTACCAGTCGAGGTTCAGGGCGCTGAAAATGGACGGGGCTAAAACCTACCACAGATACCACAGACCACCGTAAGGTGATGGCGTAGAGAGGCGCTCTGCATGGGCGGAAGCAGGGCCGTGAGGTCCTGTGGACCGTGTAGATTTGAAAATTCTGGCATCAGTAGAAGCATAGTGTGGTGAGAATCCACACCGCCGAAGGGGCTAGGTTTCCTCGACAATGTTCGTCAGTCGAGGGTTAGTCGGTCCTAAGGCCTACCGTAACTCGAGTAGGTCGAAAGGGAAACAGGTTAATATTCCTGTACCATCTGATTGTAGTCAATTTATTGACCCTGACGTTTCTGGATATGCTTTGCAGGGCCGTCGCCCTGTCCAAGCGGCGAAACCCTTGGAGAACCGTAATGGTGAGAATTGGGTGAATACGTGATGGAGTAATAAAGCAAACTCCAGGAACCCGTGAAAAGGGAATCAGATGTCCGTACCGAGATCTGACACAGGTGCCCCTAGCTGAGTAGGCTAAGGCGTGTCGGTTTAATTGTGTTTAGGGAATTCGGCAAAATAGCCCCGTACCTTTGGTAGAAGGGGTGCCTGCCCAGCGATTGGGCAGGTCGCAGTGACCAGGGGGCTCCGACTGTCTAATAACAACATAGCAGACTGCAACTCCGTAAGGACTAGTATAGTCTGTGATTCCTGCCCAGTGCAGGTATCTGAAAACCGGGTACAACCGGACGAAGGACCTGTAAACGGCGGGGGTAACTATGACCCTCTTAAGGTAGCGTAGTACCTTGTCGCTTAATTGGCGACTTGCATGAATGGATTAACGAGAGCCCTACTGTCCCAAACACAAGTCCGTTGAACATTTTATCCTAGTGCAAAGGCTAGGGACTCCTTATGGGAAGTGAAGACCCCGTGGAGCTTTACTGCAGCCTGTCGTTGTGTTACGGTATTCATTGCGCAGAGTAGATGGGAGATGTCGATCCAACCCTCGTGGGGGTTGGGGAGTCGCAATCTGAGACACCATCCTTTGTTTACTGTAACACTCACTCAGTAGAGGACACCGATAGGTGGGCAGTTTGGGTGGGGCGCCACACCCTCGAAAAGATATCAAGGGTGCCCCAAGGTCAACTCATGTGAGTCAGAAACTCACAGAAGAGTGTCAAGAGCAAAAGTTGGCCTGACGCTGATACGCATAGCAAGTATCTGCGAGAGGAAACTCGGGTCTAACGAACCAATACGCCCTGTTGATGAGGGCTATTGACGACAGAAAAGCTACCCCGGGGATAATTGAGTCGTCACCGGCAAGAGCACATATCGACCCGGTGGCTTGCTACCTCGATGTCGGTTCTTTCCATCCTGGCTGTGCAGCAGCAGCCAAGGGTGAGGTTGTTCGCCTATTAAAGGGGATCGTGAGCTGGGTTTAGACCGTCGTGAGACAGGTCGGTTACTATCTATAAGGAGTGTTAGAAGTCTGAGGGTAAGACGGAAATAGTACGAGAGGAACTTTCCGTCGTCGCCACTGGTAGACCGGTTGTCCGACAGGGCAGTGCCGGGTGGCTACGCGATAATGGATAAAAGCTGAAAGCATCTAAGCTTGAAACCAGACCTAAAACGAGACTTCGCTGAGGGCATGGATAAAAGATCCGTTTGATAGGCTCGGGATGTACGCACGAAGGTAACGACGTGTTCAGTCCACGAGTACTAACGCCCAAATCAGCTCTAAAATTGAGTCCCCAGAACCCAGACGAAATCCTGTGTGCACACCAAATACCAACAACGTGTAATTGCGGCCATAGCAGAGGGGTACACCCGGACCCATCCCGAACCCGGAAGTTAAGCCCTCTCACGTAGTATGCTTTACTGAGATGCGCGAGCTCTCGGGAACCATACCTCGCTGCAATTGCTGACTAAAAAAAATGAAACTCTTCTGTAATGTTTGTATTCGGAGCGAATGCCATGGGCGTTTGCAGCTCCTATGAATGATTGTTGTATTCTTTGAATCTATTGAAAATTACTGGGTATGCAGAGATATCCATATCATCGGTAGTCAGAGCGAATCAGGGATCAGTTTCTATTGAGGATGTATGGAATTTCTCTAAAAGGTATGGAAATGATTTTTATCCGTTGATGCCCTTTATCCAATTGATGAGGAGCAGGTGTTCCGCGCAGGGAAAATATGCCGGTGTTCATAAGCCATGGAAATCCCGAACAATGAATATGGTGGAGTCCGTAATTACTCCCGGGACCATGCCGAATACGGTTGCCCGTGCCGTAGTATTTATGGCGGCACGACGCTATCGATGGAATCTCGTGGTGCTCGCATTCGTTTACACCCTACTTGTCAACAGTGAAAAATGGTCATATCCGGTTGGCCGGAGGGTGTGACTGAAGCATCGAAATATTGGGAATCGCTGATGGTGAAAGCCATTTGATTTTTTAGACCGGATGGTCAGTTCATAATTCACTGCTATCGAATCGTAGCAGGATATCTCCTGGAATTTCTATGGAATAGAATCAGGACAATTATTTATCGAATCTGGAAAAGAAACAAAAAAAAAGATTATTGGAAGATGTCGAAGATCTGATCGTCGCCGGTGTCGCTGAGACGCTTGCGCTCGGTCGGCTCCTCCACGAGGGCGAGGACCGGGAGATCCATGTTGACACCAGGGGTGAATCCGAACATCTTCTCCATCTCAACCTGGAGGGAGTGCATGAAGAGTGAGTTCGGAATGTCCATTGCACAGAGTTCTTCGCACTGCCCACAGTTGATACAGGAGTCCGATATGTGGGAGAACCTGATCAGGTGGAACATGAAGGGAGGCGGAACCTGACCCGGAGTGACGAGGTGTGGTTTCTTGGTGGAACACTCGACACAGTAGCAGATGGGGCAGTTCTCGATACAGGAGTAACATTTGATACAGCGGGAGGTCTCGTCCATGATGAACTTGAGGCGGTCCTCGCTCTCGCCGAGTGCGCCGAACTGTGCTGCACGGTGCTTGTCAGCGAGTTTGAGCATGGCGTTTTCGACCTTGCCACGAATTTCAATGCCCTTGGGGATGGGTGCCTCGGTAGCGAGTGCACCGGCCTTGACTGCTCCGTCGACGAGGGCTGCACCCTTGTCGCTGCAGACTTCGATGAAGGTTGCCTTGCCGGCCTTGTCGCCGATGACACCCCAGTTACCACATGCTACATCACACTGGCGGGGGACCTTCGTCTTACAGCGCTGGCAGTTTGCACGGCGTCCGTATCCTTCTTCCTCGAGGTCATCGATGGAGATGCCCTTGTGTTCGCCGTCTTTGGTGATGACGATGAACTGGCCTTTGTCGATCTCCTCTTTGACGACATCGTCGGGGTTGATGCCGAACTTCTCGGTGATCATCTTGCGTGCGCTGACAGGTGCAACCGAACCACCACAGTTGAGACCGATCATCACGACATTGTCGAGGTTGATCTGGTTCCTCTTGGCAAGTTCGTACATTGCCTTTGCGTCACAGCCCTTGAGCGTGATTGCAAGTTTTTCATTGCGTGCACCGTCAAGGTACTTCTTGATGAGTTTCGGAAGGAGCACGGTACCACAGTGAAGAGATCCTGCCGTCTGTGCAATCTCTTCGGGGTTGGTAATGATGACGGGTGTTGCATCGAAGACATCGTAGCCCTTCTTCACTGCGAGAACCGCGTCGACCATGCCACTCTCAAGAGCGTATTTGAGGAGGGCCGTAACCGCGCCACCGCATTCGCCTTTCTCGCATATTGCTGCATCGGCTGCGGATGCGTATACCATATCGCCTTTTGCTACCATTTTCAGGCCTCCTGGATCTTTTCAACTTTGATTGAACAGGCCTTGAACTCCGGAATCTTAGCGATTGGGTCCAGTGCGTTGTTGGTCAGCCTGTTTGCTGCACACTCGACGAAGTGGAACGGCATGAACATGACGCCCTTCATGATCTCGTCGGTGACCTTTGCAGGCACTTCGACTTCTCCACGACGGGTGATTGCCTTGACGACTTCCTTGTCCTTGATGCCGAGGGCTGCTGCATCCTCGGTGTTGATCTCGATCCATCCGGTCGGGACCTCGTGGTCGAGGGTCGCGGACCGGCGGGTCATGGAACCGGTGTGCCAGTGCCAGATACAGCGTCCGGTGGTGAGGATGTACGGGTACTCCTCGTCGGGGACTTCTGCGGGCGGCTTGTACTCACAGACGTGCATGACACCCATGCCGTCGGGGTGGGAGAACTTGCCGATGTGCAGGATCGGTGTGCCGGGGTGCTCCTCGGTGGGGCAGGGCCAGTGGAGTGCCTCGGGCTTGTTGAGCCGCTCGTAGGTCATGCCGTGGTAGGACGGGGTGAGCCCTGCCATCTCGTTGAAGACGTCCTCTGCGGACTCCCATGCGAACTGCTCGGGGTAGCCCATTGCGGCACCGACTTCTGCGATGATCTTCCAGTCGACCTTTGCCTGTCCGGGCGGGTCCTGTGCCTTTCTCCACATCTGAACGCGGCGTTCGGTGGAGGTCTGGGTGCCGTCCTTCTCTGCGTAGCAGGTGGCGGGCAGGACAACGTCTGCATACTGTGCGGTCTCGGTCAGGAAGATATCCTGGACGACGAGGAACTCGATTGCCTCGAATGCGTGCTCGACGTGGGTGAGGTCCGGATCGGAGATGAGCGGGTTCTCGCCCATGATGTACATTGCCTTGAGTTCACCGGGCTTGTCGGTGAGGACGTCCATCATGGTGGTGACTTCGTATCCGTTCGCGGCTTCACAGATACCGTCGGGGAATCCCCATCCGTCTGCGAACTTCTGGTGTGCGGCGGGGTCGATGACCTTCTGGTAGCCGGTAAAGACGACCGGGAGTGCTCCCATGTCGCAGGCTCCCTGCACATTGTTCTGTCCACGCAGTGCGTTGACACCGGCGCCGGCCTTGCCGAGGTTTCCGGTGAGCATCTGGATGTTTGCGACGGACTTCACATTGTCGACACCGACGGTGTGCTGGGTGATACCCATCGAGTAGAGGATACAGGCGGACTCAGCCTTTGCAAACCATTCGGTTGCCTGCTTCAGCTGTTCGGGGGGAATGCCGGAGATTTTGGCGACGTTCTCGAGAGAGTACTTCTCCTGCATGACCTCTGCCTTGAGTTCCTCGAAGCCCTTGACCCTGGACTCGATGAATTCCTTGTCTTCCCATCCGTTTTTGATGATCTCCTGCATCATTCCGTTGAGGATGGCAACATCCGATCCTGAGCGGAACTGCATGTAGAGGTCTGCCTGCTTTCCGGTACAGGTGTATCGGGGGTCAGCGTAGATGAGCTTTGCACCGTTCATCTTTGCCTGCATGACGCGGCGTCCGATGAGGGGGTGCTGCTCGAAGGTGTTGGACCCGAGAATAAAGACACACTTGGACTCGGCGATGTCGCCAATGGAGTTGGTCATTGCACCGGATCCGAACGATGCTGCAAGACCTGCGACCGTCGATGCGTGGCAGAGACGGGCACAGTGGTCGATGTGACGGGTCTTGAATGCACCGCGTGCGAGCTTCATCAGCGCGTAGTTCTCCTCATTGGAGGTACGTGCCGAGGAAAGGACTGCGATCTCGTCGGGTTTGTAGCCCTTGAATTTCTCTGCGATGAGCTTGTAGGCTTCATCCCAGGTGGCTTCCACAAACTTGCCGTCCTTCTTGATGAGCGGCACGGTAAGCCGGTCTTCTCTGTTCACAAACTCGTGGGCATAGGTTCCTTTCGGACACATCTTGCCTTCATTGACGGGGGAGCGGTGATACGGTGCTGTATCTACGACCTTGCCGTCTTTGACCACGAGGTTGAACGAACATCCTGTCCCACAGTAGGGGCAGGTTGTCTGAACGTATTTCATGTCCATAATCAATACCTCTAACAAAAAGAGTTCGATGTTGAATTATTTAAACGCTAGTGTTTAACAGCCGATTTACGAGGATTATCGGTGGAAGGATGGAAATTCAGTCGATTTAACTCATATTAGATTGAGAATGAATTTAGATTGAAATGGTTAACAAAAAAGAAAAGTTATTTGTTGTTATATGAACCCTCGCCGAGCTTCGGTTCAAATTCCACATCACTTTCTGCCCGTATGGCATGGGAGAAGAGTGCAAGTGGGATGTCCATCGGACAGAGCTCTTGGCACTGGCCGCAGTTGATGCAGGTGTCACTGATGTGTGCAAACCGGCGCATGTGGAACATGGGGTTTGGCGGGATCTCTCCGGAGGTGATCATCTTGGAATCTCCCTTGAGTTCATCCGCGAGTTTGAAACAGACCGGACAGTTTTCGATACAGGAGTAACATTTGATACAGCGGGAGGTCTCCTCGTTGATTGTTCCCCAGAGATCCTTGCTGAGCTTTTTGAAGTCATTTGTACGCCATTTCTCACCGAGTTTGAGCATGGCATTCTCGACCTTGCCGCGGATTTCAACACCCTTTGGAATGGCTGGTTCGACCTGGACAACACCGGCTGCAACAGCCCTGGTGAGCAGATCTGCACCTTTGTCGCTGCAGACTTCGATGAAGGTTGCCTTACCTGCCTTCTCGCCGATGACACCCCAGTTGCCGCATGCAAGATCAGCATTTCTCGGGATTTTGTACTTGCAGCGCCGGCAGTTGGACCGGCGGCCGTAGCCCTCCTCTTCGAGTTCATCGATGGAGATGCCCTTGTGCTCATCGCCGTACTCGATGATGAACTGGCCTTTGTCGATCTCTTCCTTGTGCACATCGTCCGGGTTGACTCCGAACTTGTCTGCGATCATCTTTCGGGCGGAGACAGGACTAACTGATCCACCACAGTTCAGGCCGATCGTTATTATGTTGTCGAGATTGACCGAGCCACGTCTTGCGAGTTCGAGCAATGCCATCATGTCACAGCCCTTGACGGTGACTCCGATCTTCATGTCCTTGCCGCCATCAAGATATTTCTTAATGGGGCTGGCGACGAGCAGTGTACCGCAGTGGAGGGATCCGGCAGTGTCTGCAAGCTCAGCCGGGTCTTTGATGAGGACAGGGGTTGCATCGTAGATGTCATATCCCTTCTTCACTGCCAGCACCGCGTTGACCGTGCCGGATTCGAGGGCGAATTTCTGGAGTGCGGTGACGGCGCCACCAAGCTCGCCCTTCTTAAGAATCTCGGCATCAGTGGACATTGCATATACCATATCGCCTTTTGCTACCATTTTCAGGCCTCCTGGATCTTTTCAACTTTGATTGAACAGGCCTTGAACTCCGGAATCTTAGCGATTGGGTCCAGTGCGTTGTTGGTCAGCCTGTTTGCTGCACACTCGACGAAGTGGAACGGCATGAACATGACGCCCTTCATGATCTCGTCGGTGACCTTTGCAGGTACTTCGACTTCTCCACGACGGGTGATTGCCTTGACGACTTCCTTGTCCTTGATGCCGAGGGCTGCTGCATCCTCGGTGTTGATCTCGATCCATCCGGTCGGGACCTCGTGGTCGAGGGTCGCGGACCGGCGGGTCATGGAACCGGTGTGCCAGTGCCAGATACAGCGTCCGGTGGTGAGGATGTACGGGTACTCCTCGTCGGGGACTTCTGCGGGCGGCTTATACTCACAGACGTGCATGACACCCATGCCGTCGGGGTGGGAGAACTTGCCGATGTGCAGGATCGGTGTGCCGGGGTGCTCCTCGGTGGGGCATGGCCAGTGGAGTGCCTCGGGCTTGTTGAGCCGCTCGTAGGTCATGCCGTGGTAGGACGGGGTGAGCCCTGCCATCTCGTTGAAGACGTCCTCTGCGGACTCCCATGCGAACTGCTCGGGGTAGCCCATTGCGGCACCGACTTCTGCGATGATCTTCCAGTCGACCTTTGCCTGTCCGGGCGGGTCCTGTGCCTTTCTCCACATCTGAACGCGGCGTTCGGTGGAGGTCTGGGTGCCGTCCTTCTCTGCGTAGCAGGTGGCGGGCAGGACAACGTCTGCATACTGTGCGGTCTCGGTCAGGAAGATATCCTGGACGACGAGGAACTCGATTGCCTCGAATGCATGCTCGACGTGAGTGAGGTCCGGGTCGGAGATGAGCGGGTTCTCGCCCATGATGTACATTGCCTTGAGTTCACCGGGCTTGTCGGTGAGGACGTCCATCATGGTGGTGACTTCGTATCCGTTCGCGGCTTCACAGATACCGTCGGGGAATCCCCATCCGTCTGCGAACTTCTGGTGTGCGGCGGGGTCGATGACCTTCTGGTAGCCGGTAAAGACGACCGGGAGTGCTCCCATGTCGCAGGCTCCCTGCACATTGTTCTGTCCACGCAGTGCGTTGACACCGGCGCCGGCCTTGCCGAGGTTTCCGGTGAGCATCTGGATGTTTGCGACGGACTTCACATTGTCGACACCGACGGTGTGCTGGGTGATACCCATCGAGTAGAGGATACAGGCGGACTCAGCCTTTGCAAACCATTCGGTTGCCTGCTTCAGCTGTTCGGGGGGAATGCCGGAGATTTTGGCGACGTTCTCGAGAGAGTACTTCTCCTGCATGACCTCTGCCTTGAGTTCCTCGAAGCCCTTGACCCTGGACTCGATGAATTCCTTGTCTTCCCATCCGTTTTTGATGATCTCCTGCATCATTCCGTTGAGGATGGCAACATCCGATCCTGAGCGGAACTGCATGTAGAGGTCTGCCTGCTTTCCGGTACAGGTGTATCGGGGGTCAGCGTAGATGAGCTTTGCACCGTTCATCTTTGCCTGCATGACGCGGCGTCCGATGAGGGGGTGCTGCTCGAAGGTGTTGGACCCGAGAATAAAGACACACTTGGACTCGGCGATGTCGCCAATGGAGTTGGTCATTGCACCGGATCCGAACGATGCTGCAAGACCTGCGACCGTCGATGCGTGGCAGAGACGGGCACAGTGGTCGATGTGACGGGTCTTGAATGCACCGCGTGCGAGCTTCATCAGTGCGTAGTTCTCCTCATTGGAGGTACGTGCCGAGGAAAGAACTGCGATCTCGTCGGGTTTGTAGCCCTTGAATTTCTCTGCGATGAGCTTGTAGGCTTCATCCCAGGTGGCTTCCACAAACTTGCCGTCCTTCTTGATGAGCGGCACGGTAAGCCGGTCTTCTCTGTTCACAAACTCGTGGGCATAGGTTCCTTTCGGACACATCTTGCCTTCATTGACGGGGGAGCGGTGATACGGTGCGGTATCAACGACCTTGCCGTCTTTGACCACGAGGTTGAATGAACATCCCGTCCCACAGTAGGGGCAGGTTGTCTGAACGTACTTCATATCCATGATCAATACCTCTAACAAAAGTAACTTCCATTAACCTTACATAAATGTATTGGTATAAATTGATCATTAATGGTGGAATGACGATTTTTCACTCTTTTTTTGGAAAAAGGAGTGATAAAATGGAGTATTTTTACTCATCAAAAAAAGTAATATATATGTATTTACCTTTTGGGTGAGGGCTTGGTAATTTTGCTGCAATATTGACAGTAAATTGTATCAGAAATCCTGTCGCGCATACGAAAAATTGGTTATTTTGTGAAATGGGGGGTGCTAAATCTCTTTTCCAGTCTCCATGCAACTACGGTGATTGTTCCGGCAAAGAGAATCTGTGTCACCGGTCCGGTTGCAACCTCACTCCATGGATTGAAAATGAGGATGGCAAAGACTGGTACAAGAACGGCCACGATGTCGCGTCTCGGTTTGAGAAACGCCAGTGCTCCAAGGATGAATGAAGCAATTACGCAACTGTATATGCCGCTATCAGAAACTATCGGAACATTGAAAAAGACAATTCCGAGAATTATCCCGATAAACGCGATGGCAGGTACAATGAGCCAGAAGCGTGGGCTGGATATTAATGAAGTGGCTGTTGTGGTTGGACTCATAACTATCACTCGTCGCTTACCACTATTTTGTTGCTACTGTACATTAATTGAACCGATTGGGATTTGTATCGACCGAAATCAGAAATATGGTCGGATAATGATCTCAAAAAAGAAGGTAAAATAGGACGCAAATGAATTTGCCTGCTGTCAGTTGTTCTTTTTATCCTTGCGGATTTTTTTGATGCTCACTGCATTGACGACCGGATCTCCGACAACGACATATCGTTTGATAACCTGGCCGAGAACCTCTACGACGTCATCCTTGCGGATGTCTTCGGATGCAGAGGTGAACATCTTGACGGAGATTTCCCCTGATTTATCAGCAACCATGAATTGGGGGCGATTCAGGGATTTGAAGAGTGCACGTTCCACGACACCTTCAATTTTGACGATCTTTCCAATGTCGGCAGGCTTGATCGAAGAGATTCGTGTCAGCTTTGCTTCCGCTTCATAGGAGGGGATCAGCTGATCATATTCCTGTCGGCTCATGTAGTTCAGCACTATAGGGATGACGAGGAGCATGATCAACACCGGAATGCCCCAGAACAGGGTCCCGTAATCCCCGGTCAGAACGACATACAGCGATAAAAAAAGGGTAAAGATCACGAACATCACAATGTGGATGATCGAAACCTGTACCCTGGTTCCTTTAATTTCCATTCTGATTCGTTACTCGAGTGCCTGGATATCCTTCTTGAATGAGATCCAGTAGAGTACTCCAACAAAGATCATACCGCCGACGATGTTGCCGATGGTGACGATGATGATGTTGTTGGTCCACATGGTGACCCAAGACAGGTTGGCGAGTTTTGCGCCGATGCCTGCTGCCTGGTCTGCCGTCAGGTAGGGCTGGGTGAGAAGGCCGGCGGGAATGAAGTACATGTTCGCGACACAGTGCTCGAATCCGGTGGAAACGAAAGCCATGATCGGGAACCAGATACCAACGATCTTACCGATTGCATCATCTGCGCAGATACCGAGCAGAATTGCGAGGTTGACGAGCCAGTTACAGCAGATAGCTTTGATGAATGCGGACCAGAGTGCTGCTGCACCGACGTAGCTGACCTTGCCTGCTGCAATGTTGACTGCGGTGACACCGTAGATGGTTGCAGTGCCGACACCTGCTGCGGACCAGGAGGTGAGGGGACCGACGGCCATGAAGTAGGCAAAGACGATAGAACCGATGAGGTTACCGATGTAAACCCAAATCCACAGGTTCATGACAGCTGCCCAGCTGACTTTGTGCTTGAATGCTGCCATGGGGGCAAACATTGCGTCACCGGTGAAGAGCTCAGCGCCCGTCAGCACGATGATAATAAGACCCACGGGGAACACTGCACCGAGGATGAACTTTCCGAAACCTGCGCCGAGCATTGCACCGACACCGGTCGAACAGACGGTTGCCAGGGCTGCACCCATTGCGATGTATGCGCCTGCCATGAATCCACGAAGGATCATGTTCCAGATCGGAAGGGCACACTTGCCCTTACCAGCGTCTCCGACCTTGGAGATAATTTGTACTGGGGGATGGAATACCATTTTTCATTTCACCTCATTTGGCTTTTAACCACCAAATAACACACAACTACCTATACGAGATAGGTGATTTAACGCCTTTCCAGAGCTTATTAAAAGTTTTCTAAAAACTCCGACAATTCCTGGGATTTTCGAAGAAGAATCAATTGAGTCCTTCGTCTGAAGTAAATCATTAAACGTTAAAAAATCAGCGATGTTAATTATATCGTCGTCGGGAGGGGGTGCCCTCACGCATAATCTTATGTGTCTAAAATCTCGTTTTGCGCTACATGCCCGTTTATTTTCCAAAGCATCCCGCAACGGTGCTAAAAGGTCTATAGAATGAATAATTTCGTACTTTCCTTCGTTGCCAGTGTACCTAATTATTTCCGGGGTTGGGAGAAGACTTTGGAGGGGTAATTCAAAGAAAAAAGGATGATTTGGGAATATTAGTCCTCGACAATTTCCAGTTTCCCGGTTCCGAGATCGTAATAAATTCCCGTTAATTTAATCTTTCCTGCTTCTTCGGCGGCCTTTACTGCCTGGTAAGTCCGGAGATTGGCCAGCTGAAGGTGGATGTTCTCATATTCAATCTCACGCTTTCGTGCCGCCGGGTCTTTGCACTCTCCCGGTCCTCCGAATTCCTTGTCGACCTTGATTTTGACGTCTTCGGCGTTTTTGAGCCATGAGGGGATGTACTCTTCATCACTTTCGTGATCAAGGGCTTTCATCGCGCCGCAGTCAGAATGTCCGCAGACCACAATATCCCTGACTTTCAGGTGGTTAACGGCGTATTCAAGAACAGTCCCAAGGTTCCCGTCACCCACAGGAACGATGTTTCCGATATTTCGATGAACAAATATGTCGCCCATTCGTGCATTTGTAATGCGCTCGGGGTCCACACGTGAATCCGAACATGCAATCCACAGGGATGTAGGACTCTGTCCGGTTGCCAGTTTCGCGTAGTGTTCGGGGTCTTTACTGAAGTCTTCCTCGATGAATTTTCTGTTACCTTCTAAAAATCTCTCAACCATAACACACCTCACTGTTGATTGATAAAATAAAGTTGACAAAGAAGAGTATTTTATGATTGTGTTACTGGTCTGATCCTTTAATCCTCGCATTCCTGGGGCGTTTTTTTGGCACCACTGGCATATCTGATGATATTTTTTATGAATGTCATGTGCAGGAGGAGGTGTATGAGAATGAAGATGACGAAGGCATACCCGGTCCAGGTATGAAGATCGATCCATGTATCCTTGCTCAGTCCGAGGATCTCTGCAATATATTCCGTGTTTCTGCCCCCTTCATATCCTCCTCCCCTGTTCATCAGGTCGATGATGATGCCGCTGATGGTCATGGGAATGAAGCTTATAAATGCTGCTATGTCTACAAGGGCATTTGCCTGAATTTTTTTCATTGAATCACTTCCGATACCATACAATAATTCCTTTCTACTCCCGCAGGCTCTCCTCCCCCGGGGTGGAGGTTCGTCTTCGTATGGCGGGGGGGACGTAGCGCTTCAGGAGAAGAGAGAGGCTGACCACCGTAACCGAACTCAGTGCCATCGCAAGTCCCGCAAATTCCGGCCTGAAGGTGATGCCGTAGAGCGGATAGAGGACTCCCGCGGCGACCGGGACCAGGGCGGTGTTGTAGGCAAATGCCCAGAAGAGGTTCATCCGGATCTTTCCCATCACCTTTCGCCCGAGCTGGAGAGCTGCTGCGACGTCCAGCGGGTCGCTCTTCACGAGAACGATATCGCCGCTTTCAATGGCGACATCCGTTCCGCTCCCTATGGCAATACCCACATCAGACTGCGCAAGCGCCGGGGCGTCGTTGATTCCGTCGCCGACAAAGACAATTTTTTCCTCTCCTTCCTGCAAACGAGCAATTTCAGCCGATTTTTGTTCCGGAAGTACTTCTGCGATCACCTGGTCGATTCCTATGGCTGCCGCAACGGCACCCGCCGTACGGGCATTATCCCCGGTGATCATCCCGACACGGATGTTCATCGCAGTAAGTTCGCTGACGGCCGTGCCGGATGTCTCCTTGATTGTGTCGGCAACGCCGATAACGCCGGCGACGGCTCCGTCAACAACAAGGATGATGGCCGTTGCTCCCGCCTTCTCATTTCTGTTCAGTTCTTCGTCGACGATGGCAAGGATTCCAATACCTCGTCCCTCGATAAACGGACGGTTTCCGAGAAGTATTTCCGTCTTTCCTGCATGGGCCTCTACCCCCCTGCCACCGGTTGCAGAGAACCCGGTTGTCTCAACTGGGTTGATGTGGCGTTCTTCCGCCTCTTCAAGGACTGCACGGGCCAGCGGGTGTTCGGAGTAGGTCTCTATTCCTGCAGCATAGGAGAGCACATCCTCCTCATTCATTCCGTAGGAGGCAACGGATGCAACCTTTGGTTCGCCTTTGGTCAGGGTTCCTGTCTTGTCAAAGATAACCCGCGTTACTTTCTCCGAGAGTTCGAGAATTTCAGAATTTTTTATCAATATACCAAAATCCGCCCCACGTCCCACCCCTACCGTGATTGCAGTCGGCGTCGCAAGCCCCAGTGCGCAGGGACAGGCGACGACGAGAATGGAAATCAGGACAGTAAGGGCAAAGAGGAGTGTTGCATCAAGGAGGAGATACCAGACCAGAAATGCGGAGATCGCAATGACGAGTATGGCAGGAATAAACCATGTCACGGCACGGTCCGCGTATTTCTGAATAGGGGGTTTTGTGCCCTGTGCGGATTCCACCATTCTTATGATCTGTGCGAGATAGGTGTCTTTTCCGATCTTTTTAGCCTCAAAGGTGAATGCCCCGCTTGTATTGATGGTGCTTCCGATCACCGTGTCTCCAGTGGTTTTGTGAACCGGGACGGGTTCCCCGGAGATCATCGATTCGTCGATGAAACTTTCTCCTGCGATGATGGTTCCATCCACAGGCACCTTCCCGCCGGGTTTTACCACGATCCGATCGCCGATATTCAGGTCTTCGATGGCGACTTCCGTCTCCGCACCATCCCTGATGACCGTTGCCGTTTTTGCCTGAAGTTCAATGAGGTGTTTGATGGCATCGGTCGTGCGCCCCTTAGCCCGTGCCTCCAGGAATCTTCCCAGGGTCAGGAATGCCGCAAGCATCACCGCTGTCTCATAAAAGAGAAAATCCTGTGTCAGTACAATTTCAAAGGTGCCAAGTACACTGGAGGCGTACGCCACCCCGATACCCATCGAATACATGACGTCCATGTTCAGGGTGCGGTTTCTCAGTGCTCCCCATCCCGCCCTGAAGATTGGGTAGGCCAGGTACAGAAAGAACGGGGTACTTACGAGAAACATGAAGTAAGGCATGGGGATGGGGAGGGGTATGCCGAGAAGCATGATTGCCATCAGGGGAAGGGAAACCGCAAACCCTATCAGGGTCCGGTTGCGCAGGTTGCGGATATCTGCCTCGCGCATCTCCTCCTCCTGTTTCTCCCCCGCGTCACCCTCGAACCCGAGATACTGATATCCCGCCTGTTCAATGACCGATTTCATCTTCGCAAGCGGCACCCGGTCGGGGTCATAAGCGACAATCGCCCTGTTTGTCGTCAGGTTGACCTGCGCCGAGGAAACACCGTCAAGTGACATCAGGGCCTTTTCGACGGTCTGGACGCAGGATGCGCAGTGGATGCCGCCGAGACGGATGCTTACGGTTTGCCGGATAACTCCGTATCCGGCTGAAATTACCGCCTCCTCCATTGTTTGCACAGTTACCAGATCCGGATCAAAGGTGGCGGTTGCCTTTTCAGTGTTGAGGTTTACGGCCGCTTCCCGTACACCATCAAGGGCGAGGAGAGCTTTTTCGA
Organism: Methanovulcanius yangii; assembly: GCF_018687785.1. Classification (NCBI taxonomy): domain Archaea; kingdom Methanobacteriati; phylum Methanobacteriota; class Methanomicrobia; order Methanomicrobiales; family Methanomicrobiaceae; genus Methanovulcanius; species Methanovulcanius yangii. The sequence continues at coordinate 1,062,644 of NZ_LTBL01000001.1, read as the reverse complement.
CCGTCGCGACACAGGTTGCACAGTGCATACCCGTAACTTTCAGTGTCGCCTGCTTTGTTGAGGGATTGGATTGCACGACTGGGATCACACTCCGGTGTATGAACACTTGAAGGAACGGTAGTTCCGTTACTCACCAATCCCGTATCCTGCGGCCTCGACCGCCCGGCGGAAATCATCCTTCGATGCCTGTGATGGATCATAACGAACGAGTGCCTGGTTCTTGTCGAGACTGACTTCGGCGCTGGTGACGCCCGGGACCGATTCGAGGGCCGCTTTGACAGCGGCCACACATCCGTCACAGACCATGCCGGTGATAGGCAGGAGCATGGTAGATTCGTTTCCTTCCTGTGTCATTGTACATCCTCTGATGAGTGAAGAAGCGTCCGGAAATACATAAATCTATGGTGGTCCTCTTCCATGGCGGACCTTGTGGATATCCACTTGTAGCCGCAGTTGGCCTGAAAGAAAATTGTATTATCCGCCCGCGTCAAACATTTCGTTATTCATGAAACTCTCGTCGTGCGTGAAAGGGTACCAGATGGAGACTCATCGGACCGTCCCCCCCGAGGAGACGCTCACCCGCGTGGAACCGCTCGTCCCCAGATCCGGCATCACCAGGGTTGCAGATATCACGAAACTCGACCGGATTGGCATTCCGGTATATTCATGCATCCGGCCTGAAGCAGCGACAGGAGCAATATCCGTCTATAACGGAAAGGGGGCAACCCCGGTCGCCGCCAGGGTATCCGCCATCATGGAGGGAATTGAGCGGTACTCTGCCGAACCCCTCGACCGTGCGGTGGTGAAGGGAACCTATGCTGAGCTCTCAGAAGGAGGACGCGCCGTCTATCCCGATGACCTGATTCTTCCGTCCTATGCGGACCTCACGGTTCCCCTCGAGTGGGTCCGAGGATACGACATCATGCAGGACGAGGGGATGTATGTACCTACCCATGCGGTCTTTCACCCGGTCGCCCACGGGAGCGTTCGTCTGTTTCGGACGAGCACCAATGGCATCGCCTCCGGAAACACTCTCGAAGAGGCGGTGTTTCATGCCCTCTCCGAGGTGGTGGAGCGCGATGCGTGGTCGCTCGTCGAGGCATCGGGGCGTGCGGGGCCTGTGATAACGGAGATCGACGACCCGCGGTGCATGCAAATTCTGGCGGCATTCGAGGCGGCGGGAGTCGAGGTTCTGGTGCGGGACATCACCAGCGATATCGGCATTCCCACCATTGCGGCGATCGCCGACGACGTCACTCTCCGGGATCCGACACTTCTGGTCACCGGCATGGGGACCCACACCTGCCCGGAGATTGCTGCACTTCGGGCGCTGACCGAGGTCGCCCAGTCCCGTGCAACGCAGATTCACGGTGCACGCGAGGATACCACGGAAGGGGACATGCGAAGGATGCTCGGATACGATCGCATGAAGCGCCTCAATAAAAAATGGTTCGCGACGGATGAGACCGTCTCATTCGGTGATCTCCCAGCGTTCCGGTCGGGTGATTTCATGGATGATATCGCATACACGCTGGACCAGCTTGCGTCCGGAGGGCTTGATCGCTGTATTGTCGTAGATCTCACCCGTGAGGAGATTGGTGTCCCTGTGGTCCGGGTCATTGTGCCGGGACTTGAGGTCTATGCCATGGATAACGAACGGGTCGGAGAGAGGTGCAGGCATGCCCGCCGTGGTTATATTCCTGGGTCCAAGTCTTGATACGGGCAGGGCCCGGGAGATCCTGGGCACGGCGGAGTATCACCCCCCGGCAAAACGCGGGGATATTCTGCGCGCCGTTGAAGAAGGGGCGGATATCATCGGACTCATCGACGGCGTTTTTTTTCAGGACTGTTCGGTCGCCCACAAGGAAATTCTTGCGGCACTGAAGGCCGGAGTGACGGTCGTGGGAGCGTCAAGCATGGGGGCTCTCCGGGCATGTGAGATGGATACGCTCGGGATGATCGGCATTGGGAGGATTTACCGGATGTACAGGGACGGCATTCTCATCTCTGATGATGAGGTGGCCCTTGCCTGTGATCCGTTCACCGACGATGCGGTCTCCGAGGCGCTGGTTGATATTCGCATCACCTGCGAGGATGCCCTTGCCCGGGAGGTCATCTCTGAATCCTTGCATGACTGCATCATTATGGCAGCGGAGGGGATGTACTATCCTGAACGGACGTACCGAAGCATCATCCGCAGGTGCAGTGAAGCCTTTGGACCGGAAGAGGTGGGCCGGTTTTCGGCATGGGTCGAGACGTCATGCATCCGGCAGAAGGAGGCTGATGCGATCGAGGCGATCCGCTTTATCGCAGACCTGACTGCAGGAGAATAGGAGCGCATCTCTCCTGTACGAGAAGCTTCTCTTTTTTTATGACATTCTATTGTAATCCATTGTCCAAAATGTCCATTCACTGTTGATTGCATGATTTTAATCCGGCACGGGATTCATACGGATATTCCTGTGGGAAGGTGGGGTGGCTGCTCATGTTGTCTTCTGCTCTGCCACCGGCAGGCGCAATAATCATCGTCTTTTCGATATGGGGACAAAAAAATGAAAGGTGCGAGGTGTTCAGTCAATTCCCTTGCGCGGGAAATTGTCCGGTGAGCGCAGGTAGGCATAAGGGTTGCTCATGATTTCATGGGCGCGTTCAAGTTCACGCTGGGCTTCACCTATGGCATTGTCTACCCTGTTCCTCATCCCTATCCATTCATTCACATCCGCGTGCTCTACCATGTCGATCTCTACCTCTGCAAGGTTGATGAACATATCAATGTCCACAGCGCATGCGGCAAGGTCCTCTTTTATCAAATCAGGTGCCGTCTTCATGCGTTCTTTCACGTCTTTCTCCATCACCTTGACTTCATCAAGTCGTGACCACGCCTGTTCGACATAAATATCCTGGGTCTCTTTTTTCTGCAATGTTTCCATCTTAGCCATTCTGGCATTCCTCCCTCGGTGCGTGCCCCTTGCACGTCAAGCTATAAATTACCTTCTGCATGGGGGCTTTGTTGAAAGGGATGGGCGGGTTATCCGGGGGAATCAAATGGAAATGAAAGTGTCTGTCGGGGAGGAATGCAAAAAATAAATGGCACAAAAAAATCGATAGAGCCTCAGGAGGGATTTGAACCCCCGACCTGCTGATTACAAATCAGCCGCTATGCCGGACTAAGCCACTGAGGCGCTCTTATTTTATTCGTGCTCCAGAGTAAAAAGCTTGACGTTCAGGTGGCTGAACATGACGGCAGGTGGACCGTTGCGGCTGTATCAACGGGGAGATTGGTGAATTACAAACTGCTTTATCGGAGCCAATCGAAGACTCTAGTATACGTATGGCACATCTGACGGTTGATATCGGAGGCCGGCCCGGCCATGACTGTAGAGGGTTCTGCCGGTACTGTTACTTCAGGAAAGTGAAAGAAGATGATGACCCCGAACCTTTCGGGTGCCGGTATTGCCTCCCGTTTTCTGTCGGATGCGAGTACTGTACCGGTTTTGTCAGGGAGCGGTATGAAGGATTCAGGGATCTTCGCGACGTCGCCGATGATGTGCTCGCCAATCTTCAGCTGATTGATGGCGACCTCGAGAGGATTACGATCAGCGGCGGAGGCGATCCGTCCTGTTATCCGGAATTTGCCGATCTCATCGAACTTCTCGGTTCGATGGAGGTCCCGCTTCACATCGGATATACCAGCGGAAAGGGGTTTGATGATCCGGGGATTGCCGACCTTCTCATAGAAAACGGGCTGACAGAGATATCGTTCACCATCTTTGCGGCCAATCCTGAACTGCGCAGGGCGTGGATGGGAGATCCGACGCCTGAAGGGTCCCTTGCGGTCCTGGGAAAACTCTGCGGAAAGATTGATGCATATGCGGCTGCGGTGATCATCCCCGGTGTCAACGACGGGGAAGAGCTGGAAAGAACCTGTAAATGGCTCGAAGAACGTGGCGCAAAAGGGCTGATTCTGATGCGGTTTGCAAACAGGACGGACCAGGGGCTGATTCTTGGGAATGCGCCAATAGTAGAGGGGCAACGGCTGCATACAGTACGTGAATTCCAGGAGATGGTGGCCGATCTCAACAGCAGGTATTCACTGAAGATCAGCGGTACTCCGATGGGTGACCCCACCATCGGCTCTCCGTTTGCCATCATCAACGAACCTGACCTCCTCGACAAACTTCCCCGCGTCAGGAAGAAGGCAAGCCTCATATCAGGGGGCATAGCTGCACGCTATGTTCAGGACGTACTCGACGCATGTGGGAACAAATCGTGGGTTCAAAGTGTAAAAAAGGAGATCGCCTGCCTGATAACCCTCGATGATCTCAAGGAGCTCGACTGTTCGAAGCTGGAGAAGGTCGTCATTATTCCCGGCAGGGCATTTGTCCATGAACGGCGGGCAGAAGAACTCCTCTCTGCGGATGGGATACAAAGAACGGTTATCCGTGGACCAGAGACCCTCACCGCCGATGCCGAGACATCGATGGGAATGACGCGGAATCAGGTGCTGCAGATGGAGATGGACGGGTTTGCCGATCTGATCCGTCTCATCAACCAGTATGGCGAATAAATCCCTTACTTTCTTTTCTGATAATACAGGTCGGCACACCGTTCGATCTCATCATGGATGTCCCGGTCCACGAGGGTGGTGACCGCCTTTGCAAAGGGGTGGAGATCAATGGTGCCCGAAACCAGCGTACAGACGACATCGCCGTCTTTGCCGGGATGCACATCATATGCCCGTCCATTTTCGAAGGTTATCAGGAGCCCGTCATTGGTATATTCAATTCTGGATGATGCAGTCATGGTCTGTTACACTCCGATAGTGGTTCATCAGCAAGGCACTTGAATGTCACCGACCGGGCGTGTGCAGCATGTTTGATATTGCCCCATGACCATCTGGTGTTCATGTGCATGCGGTACGCCCTTTCAAGGCCGGATGAGGTTGCCGAACGGTTTGGTGTCGACGGTCCGATGCCGGCATTGCGGCCGCGTTACAATATTGCCCCCACACAGGAGGTTCCGGTGATCTTTGCGGAGAATGGGGAGATTCGGTGTTCCATGGCCCAGTGGGGGCTTGTCCCGTCGTGGAAGCAGACTGCCGAATCAGGAGAGTGGCTTTTCAATGCACGCGCTGAGACGCTGGAGGAGAAACCGGCGTTCAGGGGTCTTCTTTCCGGTTCCCGGTGCATATTTCCCGCAACGGGATTTTATGAGTGGAAGCGGGAACGCGGCCGTTCCTTTCCCTATTATGTTTACCTGAGGGATGCTCCCCTCTTCGCGTGTGCAGGCCTGTATGATCGTTGGCGGCCGCCGGGGTTGGGTGAAGAACGGATGACCTGTGTGATGATCACCTGCGACGCAAACCCTCTCGTCGGGAAAATTCACGGAAGGATGCCGGTCATCCTCGCACAGCCGCTTGAAGATGTGTGGCTGCGTGGAAAGGAGGACTATCTGCCGGTTCTAACTCCCTTTCCTGCCGGGGGGATGGGATGCCACCATGTCGATGAACGGGTGAATGCGCCCGTCGATGATGATCCCGGTCTAATAATTCCCGTTCACCCCGATCATCGATGGTGGTAGGCATGGGTTGGGGACTTGCCATTGTGGGGGGGTTGTCCGGGTGCCGCAAGTCTCATGTTCATGGGCGACTATTGCCACTCCATGGTTGCCACGGCATCATATGTCCCCCTGTATCACGAGGGTGAACTGCAGAAACGTGCCGACTCAGCGCGGAAAATTCTAACTGACTGCCGCCTCTGCCCGAGGGAATGCGGGGTAAACCGCCTTGATGGTGAACATGGATTCTGCCGGGCGGGGTCCTCTGCGGAGATTTCCGGGTACGGGCCGCATTTTGGTGAGGAGCCCCCCCTTGTCGGCAGAAACGGGTCGGGGACCGTTTTCTTTTCGCACTGCACAATGGGATGCATATTCTGTCAGAACTACCGGACAAGTCAGTTGGGGGAGGGCAGGCCCGTGAGTGCACAGGAGCTTGGCCGAATCTTTCTTCGTCTTCAGGAAGCCGGCTGTCATAATGTCAATCTGGTATCGCCGACCCATTACATCCCTCAAATTCTGGAGGCTCTTCTCTTCGCTGTTTCAGGCGGGCTTGATATTCCTCTCGTCTACAACACCGGCGGGTACGACAGTGTTGCAGCAATCCGTCTGCTGGAAGGGGTGGTGGATATCTACATGCCGGATGCGAAGTTCGGCGACGAACAGATTGCAAGAAGGCTGACGGGGGCTATTGACTATCCGGTTCATATGATGGCGGCTGTCCGTGAGATGCACCGGCAGGTGGGCGATCTTGCCTGTGACCGGGAGGGGATTGCCGTGAAGGGTCTTCTCGTTCGTCACCTCATCCTCCCGGAAGGACTTGCAACCTCAGAACCTGTGTTTCGTTTCCTGGCGGATGAGATTTCACCCGAGACCTATGTGAATATCATGGATCAGTACCGCCCGGAATGGAAGGCATGCACCGCGGATGAGTTCACCTGCCTTTGCAGGAGAATCACCGGTGAAGAATATGATGATGCCGTACAGGCCGCCCGTGCTGCGGGACTGCACCGTGGTGGCATGGAGCCCGAACAGTGATGAAATACGAACGGGTACCTCGTGGGACCGGTATGGAGGTCACCCGGTTTCGTATATCTCTGAGATACGATTGAGAATAGAGAGCATATAGCCGCGGCGGATAAGGTCGGCTATCTCGCCGGGCATCATCCGGTCGATACGAACATGTACGGTGAGGATGCGACGAAGGGACTGGGTGTCCGCGAGAGTGAGGAGTGACGGCTGTTCGAAATATGCTGTTGCCTCGTCTGCCCAGCCCTGCCAGCGGGTATTGATAAGCCAGTTATTGTTGTAGAGGTGACGGACGAAGGTGTTGATGGGTGGGCAGGTCCCTGTTTGAATGATTTCGTCCTCGTAACCACGGAGAAACGAGGTGCCGTCCAGGATGGTCCGGTAGGCAAGAACAGCCTCGAAATTTTCCCGTGTGGGAGTTTCATATTCCAGATTCATACATCAGACATCCTGTGTTTGTATTGTGGTTTGAAAAGTCTTTGGAGAGAGGCCAACACCGGATTGAAGGGGATTTCCATGGTATTTTGGTTCTGGCAGATATAGTGTCGCATTCTAAGGGCAAAGTTCATCATGTGGGGCCCTCTCTGCGGACTGCGCTCTTTCCACGCATCGCGTAAGTGTCCTGCCGTGGTGACCCGGAAAGAATTATTGCGGAAAACGAAAAGAGTATCCTGTGTGATGGGGGATGGATGGGGGTAGAGTACTCATTGCACTCGGTGCACCGGTTTTGGCAGGGATTCTGTATTTCTTTGGGTCAAGGATTATCTTTGGGGTGGAATTTGAGACAGTGATGTACGATCAGCTCTTTTCATGGGGATTTTTGTACATGGTAAGCGGGCTGCTCATTGTCGGAGTGATCTTTATTGTAATTTTTATCAGCAGGAGATGAGGGCAGGAAAAGAGCGATAATTGTACATTTTTGCATCGGGTGGTCTGGAGCCTGTTCTATTCGAGGATGCGGACAGGTGAACCTCTGACTCTGAAATCGGAAAACAGAACCACGGAAAAGTGCTGTCGGTGGGATCCGAACCCACGGCCTCCAGATATCCCAGACTAAAGCGCCCCGAAATGTGCTCAAACCCTATGAGTCTGGCGCCCTAACCAACTAGGCCACGACAGCATACAAGTGGTATGTATGGTCATCCTGCAGCGTACTGCAGGCCTCGTGTGCATCGCACACAAGTGCATAATAAGAACGCTGGATTCGGTATTAAAGCTTCTGATATTGAAAATCTGGGGTCCATCATGAGAAAAATGGGTGGGGGTCCACTGGAGAATGTTTTACCGGTGGAGGGGCCTGCCGGGAGGGATACGACAAAAAATCATGTCTGCCGGCTGTTGAGTTTTCAAAAAAGAAATGACCGGGGGTATTAATGGTTTGTATCCTGCTGCTGTTTCTGTGCTGCAATATATACATTGACTGCCGTTGCGATCGCCGCTGCTTCCTTGCCGTGACGCAGTGAATTTGCAAGCGTCTGCATACGGGTCTCCTCCTCATGGAGATAGCGTGCCAGATTTGCCTTTACATGCTCTTCCTGCAGGAAATGCGTGTGGGTGTTGCCATCAATGAAGTGTCGGTTGTTCATGATAGCATGATGGAGAGGAAGCGTGGTTCGTACACCGATGATCACATATTCGTATATCGCGCGCCGCATCCGCTCGATTGACTCCCTGCGGTCGATGCCCCACCCACAGAGCTTGGAGATCATCGAGTCATACATGGGGGGGATGGCATATCCCATGTGGATGCCGGAGTCCACCCGGATACCCGGTCCGCCTGGTGAACGATACCGGACAATCTTGCCGGGGTCGGCCTGGAAATTATTCAGCGGATCCTCAGCATTGATACGGCACTCGATTGCATGCCCGTTGAGACGAATGTCCTCCTGTGTGAACGGGATTTTTTTCCCTGCCGCTATGGCCAGCTGCTGTCGCACCAGGTCGATGCCCGTCACCATCTCGGTGACCGTATGCTCCACCTGGAGCCGGGTGTTCATCTCCATGAAATAATACTCGCCGTCGGCATAGAGGAACTCCACCGTACCCGCATTGTAATATCCGGAAGCCTCTGCAACCTTCAGTGCCGATGCCGCCATGCGCTCGCGGAGTTCTTCTGTCATGATGGGGCAGGGGGCTTCCTCGACCAGTTTCTGGTGCCTGCGCTGGATGGAGCATTCACGGTCATACAGGTGGATTTTGTTCCCCTGCTGGTCGGCGAGTATCTGGAATTCGATATGGCGCGGTTTGACCAGGTACTTCTCGATGAAGACCGTCGAATCGCCGAAGGCCGACGCCGCGATGCGCATTGCCTTCTCAATCGCTTCCTCGAGGTCTGCCTCGTTCTCGACGATCTGCATCCCTATGCCGCCGCCTCCGGCCGAGGCCTTCACGATGACCGGGTACCCGATCTCCGCGGAAATCGCCTTTGCCTCATCGAGGGAAGTGACACCATCGGGGGTGTACGGCAGGACCGGGACTCCCGCCTTTTCCATCATGTGCTTGGAGGCAAGCTTGGACCCCATTGCCTCGATGGTCTGCCATGAGGGGCCGATGAAGGTTATTCCCTCATCCTCGCAGAGCTTGGCGAACTTTGCGTTTTCTGCAAGAAACCCGTATCCCGGGTGGATGGCCTCGGCACCACACATGTGGGCGATGTCGATGATGCGGTGCATATTCAGGTAACTCTTGGACGGGTGAGCTTCTCCGACAAGAAATGCCTCGTCCGCGTATTTGGCATGCAGCGAATTTTTATCCGGTTCCGAAAAAATGGCAACTGTTCCGATATTCATCTCCCTGCATGCCCGCATCACACGAATGGCAATCTCACCGCGGTTTGCGATGAGTATCTTCTCGAAGTTGCTCATTCAATCACCAGAAGCACATCACCGTTCTGGACCGAATCTCCCACATCAACAAAGATATCGGTAATCTTTCCTGCGGACGGAGCCTTGATGGGATTTTCCATCTTCATCGCCTCCAGGACGACGAGGGTGTCGCCTGCCTGTACCTGGCTGCCGATACTGGTTTCGATCTTCAGCACCATCCCCTGGATATTACTCTTCACACCGCCCTCGATGGCCGTGCGTGGGATCTGCTTTGCACCCATCGCTCCCGTCTGCTCGATCGCTCCACCGTCCACTGAGAGGATTCTGACTGCAAATATCTCGCCGTCAACCTCAACCTCCATCATCGCAGGGATACCTCCGGCTGAAGGCACGGAAGTATCTACCTTCTTCGGGATCGGTTCGGACGAGCGTTCGCCCCGCAGGAAGGAGGGGGCAATTGCCGGATAGAGAATGTATGTCAGGATATCCTCTTCCTTCCTGACAAATCCCTCCTTCTCGGCCTCCTTCTTCATTTTTTCATAGGCTGGTTCAAGAAGATCGGCAGGCCTGCCCGTGAACTGTTCCTCGCCATCGATGATCTTCTGGCGTATCTCATCGGGGATGGGTGCAGGGGGTTTGCCGTACATCCCGTGGACATAGTCACGGACTTCCTTGGTGACATTGGAATACCTCTCGCCATCCATCAGTACGTTGAGAACCGCCTGGGTCCCTACGATCTGTGAGGTGGGGGTGACGAGCGGTGGGTATCCGAGATCCTCGCGAACGCGGGGTATTTCCTGATGGACCTCCTCAAGACGGTTCAATGCGTCCTGTTCCTTGAGCTGGGAGACCAAGTTGGAAATCATGCCGCCCGGCAGCTGGTAAATCAGGACGTCGCTGTCAACCCGCTCGGAGATCGGGTTAAGGAGAGTCTCATATTTGCTCCTGAGCCGCAGACAGATATTACGAACCTTCCTGAGTTTCATCAGATCAATGCCGGTATCGCGGGAAGTGCCTGCCAGACTTGCGACGATACTCTCAGTCGGGGGTTGTGACGTGCCCATCGCAAAGGGGGACATCGCAGTGTCAAGGATATCCACTCCTGCTTCGATTGCCGCCTGGTAACTCATGGGGGAGATTCCAGAGGTGGAATGGGAATGCAAGTCGACCGGAATGTCTATTTCCTCTTTTATTCCGGTGATAAGGTCCCTTGCCGCTTCCGGCATGATGAGGCCGGCCATATCCTTGATGCAGATGGAATCGCATTCCATCGCATAGAGTTCCCGTGCCATCTCAATGAATCCCGCAGTAGAGTGCACCGGGCTGGTGGTATAGCATATTGTGCCCTGGAGATGTGCACCGATGTCTTTTACGGTCTCCATCGATTTCTGCATATTTCGAAGATCATTGAGTGCATCGAAGACGCGGAATACGCCGACACCGTTTCTGCCGGCGGCCTCAACAAACTTTTCAACAACGTCATCCGGGTAATGGCGGTAGCCAACGAGGTTCTGACCCCTCAGAAGCATTTGTACAGGGGTATGGGGGAGTGCCTCGTGGAGGTCACGAAGGCGCTCCCAGGGGTCATCGTTGAGATACCGGATGGCACTGTCAAATGTTGCACCTCCCCATGCCTCAACGGAAAAAAACCCGATGGTATCAATCTCGCGGGCCAGCTCAAGCATATCTTCGGTCCTGAGCCGGGTTGCAATGAGAGACTGATGTGCATCCCTCAGGGTCGTATCTGTGATCTTTACAGGATTAAAACTCATATTCCACCTCACGGGGGCCGGGAAATAGACAGATCAAGCCTCTAATTACTTACCTCCTGAAGCTATAAATAACTCACGAAAGACCCTAAAAGAGCGATAATAATAAGGATTGAGGCGAAAAATCCCACAAAATCTTCTTTTCCCGTCGAGAAACGGGGAACATATGTTCCTCCGGAATCGTACCCTCTGACAGCGAGGGTCTTTGCCTGGCACCCCGCCCTTCGAATCTGTACCAGAACAACCGAAACACCCAGTGGCACAAGTGAGCGCACCGGCCCTGTCGTCCCCTTCATCGCGATGGCGTGACGTGTTAGGGTGATGTCATCTTCAATTCGACCGAGGGAACCGAGGGCCATGTCTGCCGCCAGACCAATGTCAAATCCCCATCTGTTGCCAAATGCCCAGACAGCAACATCGAAGAGCTCCTCTCCTGCCCCGCCCCCGAAGGCCCAGAAAGCGATGAGCATCACAACTGAAAGGCGAAGGAGATATCCTGTTCCGTCCCCACCGACGAGCGTGGTAAAGAGCGCGACGAGGCCGAGCGTTCCGAAGATGATGAATGCAGTCCGTCGACGGGGAAGATTTCGCCGGTCCCGCGCAAAAATCAGCCACCACCCGAAGACCAGTACGGCACCGCCTATTGAAGAAAACGCGGCACAGGAGAGAAGAAATGTGCTGAAAATCCTCAGTCGTGCATCCTGCATAGGGCCTCCTGCGTATCCTCAACTGTGATATTTTCCGGAACCACCCCGCGCCTGAGCGCCTCCTCGATGTACCGGGGAGCACCTCTCCACGATGGAATTGCCTCGGGAACCTTTCCCCGGTTGTGAAGATGTCCTTCATGAATTTCCCAAAGGTAATCAACACGCGGCAGCACCGCCTGTTCATGGGTGAAGATAAGGGTGATCGGTGGATGGTGTGAATACAATTTCCGACAGATCCGGCGTTTCCACTCGGGATCAAGGGTTGAAAACGGTTCGTCAAGGATCAGAAGGTCCCGTTTGCCTGCAAGGATGCAGCTCATATGAAGACGCTTGAGTTCCCCGCGGGAGAGGGCGAAGGAACGTTCATATTCCCGCCCCTGAAGCCCGGCCTCCATGCAGATTCTTTCCGGTTCCAGTCCCCATGACCTGATTTCGTCCCGGACGAGGTGTCCGGTGGTGTGATATTCGGGAAACTGCATTGAAAGGGTGTGCCTCTCGATATCCCTGAAGAGAATGCTTCCTGATGTCGGGGCCATCATACCGGCGATTGCCTGTGCAAGACTGCTCTTACCACTTCCCACTCTCCCACTGATCAGGTGAATACCCTCCTGAAAAGCGCCCTCTGCCGAAAGCTTCCAGTTTTTTCTGGCAAGGGTCACCCCATCAAGAATGAGTTGCATCCTGCAAACCTCCAGAGGGTGGGATAGAAGGGAGTATCTACGAGTTTGGGGAAGATCTCCTCCGGTGTTCCGAAATGCCGGACAGTGCCGTGCTCCATATATATCAGATAATCCGCCCCGGAGGCGGTATCCATGTCCTGGGTCGACTGGAGGATGTATGTACAGGCAAACGATGGCAGTATTCGCTGCACCTGCTCGGCCGTCTCCCGATCGAGATGCGAGTCGATTTCATCCAGCACAAGAACCCCCGGACGAACGGCAATGGCTGCCGCAAGAGCAACGAGTGCTTTTTCCCCGCCGGAGAGCTCCCTGCACTGTGCCGATATCAGGTCCTCCCGACCAATGTCGTGAAGAGCTCCTTCTATCCGCTGTTCAATCATTTCAGGGGGAAGGTGCCGAAAACGGAGTGCGGATGCAATTTCGTCATGCACGGTCCTGAAGATGAGGTTGTCTTCAGGAAATTCGCCGACCCATCCTACATCCATCCTGCGCGGAGCCTCATCATCGATGTTGATGGCCCCCTTTTCCGGCAACTCGATACCGGCAAATAATGAGAGGAGTGTTGATTTCCCGCTCCCGTTGGGCCCGATGACACAGGCATGCCCCGGAGGTATGGCAAGCCTGTCAATGGTGATTGTTCGGAATGCAAGGTCGGTACATATGATCATTCGATTCGTTCTCCGATGTAGTAGACGGCAACCCCCTTCAGGGCGTCTCCTATAAGAAACGGCACTACCCCCAGCAGAATCGCCTCTGCAAGGGCAATCCCCGTCGAGAAGGATAACCATGCTACCCCGAAGGCATATATCAGAACCGTTGCGACGAAGATGCCCATGATGCGGAGCGTGCGGTCCTTTTTCTCATAGGCGAGACCGACTATCAGGGCTGCCGGGATAAATCCTACGATAAATCCCCCGGTAGGGCCGAGGATGACTCCAATTCCAGCAAGCCCGTTGTGGAAGACCGGGATATTCAGGGCCCCAAGTACGAGGTACAGCGCGGCCGGAATCGCTGCATACCGCTTCATGATCACGCCTGCAAGGAGTACAAAGAAGGTCGTGAGGGTCAGCGGCACGGGAGGAAGAGGGACGGAGATCCACGCACCTACCGTGATTAAGGCAACGAATGTCGCTGTAAGGGCTATCAACTGGCTCTTTTGTTCATTCCCGTACATGTCAACCTCAATATTTTTGTTGGTTGACAAGAAAAAGGGGTCAGGCCGGTGTGCAGTCTCCTGAAAAAACCCGTTCCACTTTTCCGTTATCCTTCCTCACAATGAGTGCACCATACTCGTCGATGTCGATGGCCTCTCCTTCGAAGGATTTGCGTGGCGTTGTTATCTTCACTCTCTTATCGAGCGTGAGTGACAGGCTCTTCCATTCACGGGCAATGGTATGGTATTCACCCGATTCGATTTCCCTATATCTTGTCTCGAATTCCCTGAGGAGCTGTGCAAGGAACCGTGCCCTGTCTACCGGCGCGCCACAGGCCCTGAAGAGGGTGGTGATGGGCGTCTTGACTCCCGATGGGAGCTGTTCTTCCGATATGTTGGCATCGATCCCGATGCTCAGCAGGCAGTAATTGACCGTTTCCGCCTCTGCCGAAATTTCCTGAAGTACGCCGGCAATCTTTTCATTGCCGATATATATGTCGTTTGGCCATTTGATCAGCGCCCCGGCACCACAGAATTTGCGGATGGTGCGTGCAACGGCGATGGAAGCTGCCATCGTTACCATGAAGACATGGTCGACGGGGATGGCAGGACGAAGGATGATGGTGGTCCAGATCCCGCCCCGCGGGGAATACCATGCACGACCAAGACGGCCGACTCCTCCCGACTGCTCCTCCGCGATGACGACCATGCCGTGCAGCTCAGAAGGATTTTTGTTCCTGCAGAGTTCCTTTGCAACCCCGATTGTTGAGGGAACGCTGTCATGATAATCAAAATACCGCCCGATGTGCCAGGTTTTTAGGTGCTTTTCAATCTCATACGGAAGCAGACGGTCGGGGGATGCAATCAGATCGTATCCCTCTGCACGCGAGGACGCAATCTCATACCCGTAACTGCGGAGCTCTTGCACGTGTTTCCATACCGCTGACCTGCTGATGTCGAGTTGTTTGCTGATCTCCTCTCCCGAGATGGGAGTGTCCGATTCTTCAAGAACCTTGAGTACTCTGAATGCTGCCTCAATCATTGTCATCACTTCTTGGCATCGATGAGTTCGGTCGGCAAGGGGCAGGGGTCCTTGCCGCAGACCTGTTTCATAATCATAGACTGGTGTTCCATCAGGGTACCCAGATCGAATATGCCGGTAATGTCCACCAGGCCGATGGCACCAATCACTTCCCCGCCCGGACCGTGAAGGGGTGCAACGATGACCGGAACACCCTTATAGGCCCCGGACTCCGGGACATTTTTTAATGTCCTGTTCTCTCTCATTGCAGTTTCAAGCACAGGACCGGTGTAGTCCATCTCCACGACATGGCCACTCTCGATTCGGACCCCTTTCTTATTCAGCGACCTTGCGGTTATCGGCAGCCTGTTTACCAGTTCGTGAATGCACAGGGCAAGTGCAGTCAGGTCCTCAGGACCGGAATCAATGGACAGAACGTATGAACTCATCACGGATACCTCACATCTGCTTGGTAAATCTAAAAAGAATGCTGAATTAAAATAAGGTTTCTGTTTCACCGGAGGAAAAACCACTGATAAATCCGCGTGACGGGTATTCATGCAGTGAAGCAACGAGGAGTGTGCCTTTTCCTATCTCATTGGAAATCATGATGGCACGCCCATCATCGGTGGTCGCGAGAACCTCTCCGCAAAATTCACTGAAATAGCCATCGCACTCTATTGAGGAAAGATCGAAATCATCCATTATCCTGGCATGGGGGTTGTGAGGGTCCACTACAACCGGTGTGGAAAAATATTCATTGACGTAGGTGACCGGGACCGGCATCCAGTCATATGCATCCGGTTTCGGTGACATCGCGCCGAAAACCAGGAGGTTCCCGCCGTTTTTCAGGAATTTTTCGATTCTTTTTGAAGAAGCCCTGAGGGCAGGAAGAAGACTGGAGTAGGCAAGGTTCCCGAAACCAGTCGGGATGATCATGGAAACCATTTTTCCCCTGTAATAGGGTGCCGCCATCATCTGGGGGGTTATCAGTTCGCACTGTACGCCACAATCTTCAATATACCGCTTAAACGGGGTTGCACAGTCCCATGCAAGTCCGCCTTTCCGAATCATCCTTTGATCACTCCTTTCGGTTCGAGCCGCGCAACACGGAGGGACAGTCCTGCCTCATGGACCACCCTGACCACTTCACTGGATGGTTTGTATGCGTCGGGCGCCTCTTCTGCAATTACCTTGTTGCTGGTGGCCTTTACGCTGATGCCCTGGTGCCCCAGCCGGTCACGGATGTCTCCACCGTCGATGTGCTTCTTGGCCTGGGATCGAGAGAGGACCCGGCCTGCTCCGTGGCAGGTGCTGCCGAATGTCCTGTCCATTGCCGTCTGTGTCCCTTTGAGGATAAACGAGGACGTTCCCATACTCCCGGGGATAAGAACGGGCTGGCCGATCTCCTCACATCCCGGCGGCAGGTCATGATTGCCGGGACCGAATGCACGTGTTGCCCCTTTCCGGTGAACACAGAGTTTCTTTTTCTTCCCATCTACCATGTGTTCTTCAAATTTGGCCACATTGTGGGCGACATCATAAATGAGGGGCATCTCTTCATAATCGACAGAGAATTGACGTGCGATGATTTCCCTTGTGAAATGGGTAATCATCTGGCGGTTGGCCCACGCATAGTTGGCGGCGCATGCCATGGCGCCGAAGTATGCCTCGCCATCCGGACTGGTGATGGGGGCGCAGGCCAGTTGTGGGTCCGGCAGGGAAATGCCGTATTTTTTTGCTGCCTTTTCAAGGATTGCAATATGGTCTGTGCATATCTGGTGTCCCAGCCCGCGAGAACCGCAATGGATCATCACACATACCTGTCCCTGTGCAATACCGAATGCCTCTGCTGCCACCGGGTCAAAGATCTCCTCGACGGACTGGATCTCGAGAAAATGGTTCCCTGCTCCGAGGGTCCCGCACTGTGGACGACCCCGCGCGCGGGCTTTTCCACTCACATGGGTGCTGTCTGCCCCATCGATGGATCCCTGCTCCTCACATCGGGTGACATCTCCTTTCAATCCATACCCCTGGTTCACCGCCCATGATGCTCCTTCGGTCATCATGGCATCGAGATCCTGGTCGGAAACCCTGAGCGGACTTTTTGTTCCGATGCCTGTCGGAATCCTGGTGAAGAGGTGGCTGAGAAGAGGCTGAATCCGTCCCAGATCTTCTGTGGTAAGTGGGGTGGCGATAAGCCTGACCCCGCAGTTGATATCAAAACCCACTCCTCCGGGGGATATGATGCCGTCATCGATGCTGAATGCCCCGACGCCGCCGATGGGAAATCCGTATCCCCAGTGAATATCCGGCATTGCAAGCGCGTATTTCTCAATTCCCGGCAGAGTGGCCATGTTTGCGCACTGCTGCAGGGCCCCCTCTTCCAGTGTCGGCATGAGTTCCTCGGAGAGGAAAAAGCGCCCCGGAACTCTCATTCCGGGAGTAAATCCCACCGGGATCTCCCATTCAAATGGTCCTGCCTTTCGTATGCCCTCAATCATTCTTCCCTCACACATCAAAGAGAATATCTGTCTCGTATCCTCTCTGCGTCTTTTCAATCTTCATCCCTGAGCGCGATATCCCCTTCACCTCTGTTCCACCTGAGTGACGGTCCCTGTCATATGGTTCTCCATAAAGATCCGCCTTCAGAGTGGTACCATCGAGATGGACATCAGCCGAGGCATATCCTTCACATTCCACTTCGGCAAAGAAGAGTATCTCGGAGAGGAAGGTACTGAGGAGTGCCTCATCTGAATCTGCCTCACATACAATGGTCTGGTGGGCATCTCGTGGCATGGAGGAGGGGAACATGATCGAGAAGAGGGCTGCAGCCGCTTCTCTGAACAGTTCTTCCCTTGATGCTCCCCAGACATGCATAAGAATGTCTGCTGTATGATCCCGTTCAATAAATGGCACCGCTCTCTACCCTCTGTCCTGATCACAGGTAGTCACAGTACATCGGTACCATATCCATCTCTATCCTGTCCAGATACCGCGCCTGGTACATGGAGACATAGATGATGTTCTCCCCTATATAAATTTCATAATCCGAGGATTTTGGAGGTTTTACCGTTGTGGAAAGAAGAATCGGTCCGCCGCATGATGTACAGACACGGAAATCCGTATTCCGTTCCCTGACATATGATTCAACCTCTTCGGAGACAATAATCTGGTGCTCCGTGGTTGTGTTGTCATTATCGGTGAACATTCTGTAGAATTGTTGATGATATGAATAAAAATAGGTTATGTTAGTGGTTGTTCAGACTGTACCGACCATTTTGCGGACCAGGTCGGTGTATTGATCCTTCAGTTCATAGATGGCCGTCGCATTGTCTTTGTCCTTTATAATGCGGAGAATGCCGATTTTTGAGGCAATGGTGCCTACCATTGACGCCACGGACTGGATGCTCACGCTGAATTTGGCAGCCAAGAGCTCGTGTGTCCGTGCAATGCTCAGCGACTTTGTATGAACAAAGATCGTGAGCAGCTCGTGGCGGATACCATTTTTATCGCGCTTGAGATATGCTTTAAGACGGCGTTCTATCTCCTTTTTCAGATCGGCCGCTGATCTCATACACGCTCATTTATCTGAATTGTATTTAACCATTTCTAATTCTATCATGATTTATCATTTATTTTCATGTAAGGGAAAAATCCTTGAAACAAGGCGTAGAGGGGCGCTAATCGGGTATAAAATGCCATGAATGCGAATCGTTCTCATTCAGATCCCGTGTGTTCAGGCATCACCTTTTAATCGATGTCACAGCGAATATATGTGCACATGAAATTACTGAAGTATGACATCAACCGTTACCCGGTGAAGCAGATGGTTGCTTTACCTCTCGCGCTGTTGATCGTCGCTCTTCTCTTTCTGGGTGGAAATACCCTCATGACCGGGATGCCGGTCGACCCCGGAATTGACTTTGCGGGAGGCGTTGCCGTTACCATCCCGGCGACTGGAGATTCCGCTGAGGAGATTCAGGCGTATTTTGCGGATTATCCTCTCAAGAGCATAGGGGAGGGGGTGAGCGGAGGATTTTATCTGGTCTTTGAAAATATGCCTGATGAGCAGTTCCTCGGCCTCTCTACCCTCATCGATGAGCGGTATGCCGAGACAAAAATTGACCAGATCGGGGAGACCTTTGGGAAGACCCTTCAGAAACAGGCCCTGTGGGCGCTTCTGTTCTCCTTTGCCGGCATGGCAGTGGTGGTATTCATCGTCTTCAAGTCATTTGTCCCCTCTGTCGCGGTAGTGCTCTCTGCGCTCTCCGATATTGCCATAACGGCTGCCGTGATGGATGTTGCGGGGATCTCCCTTTCACTGGGGACGACTGCGGCCCTTTTGATGCTCATCGGGTATTCCGTCGACAGCGATATTCTGATGACATCCAAGGTTCTCAAACGCAAGGGGCGTTTCGACGAAAAGATGGAAGGTGCATTCAGGACCGGGATCACAATGACTTCAACGACCCTTGCCGCTGTATTCATGATGTTTGTCGTGTCCTGGATTGGCCAGATTGATGTCATACGTGACATCTCCATCGTTCTCCTGATTGGTCTCGTCATCGACCTTATGAACACCTGGCTTCTGAATGCCGGCATCCTGAAATGGTATGTAGGGGGTGAGAGGAAATGAAACGGAAATCAAAGGTTCAGGAGCGGCCGAAAGAAGAGGAGGCGACCATGGCCCGCACACTCAAAGACTGGCGTGTTCTCCTCATGGTCGGACTGGTGATCTTCTCACTTGTCAGCATATATGTTGTCCCTCCCGGCATCCAGAACGGGCCGACGGGGAATCTCCAGCTCGGGCTGGACCTGGAGGGGGGTTCGTGGATACAGCTCTCCTTCCAGTCGGAGGTCATACGGTTCGATACGGATGGAAATCCTGAAAATCTCGCTGCAAACCTTCGCAGTGCACTCGATGCCGAGGTATACCTCATCGAAGAGGACAGGCTGGAAATACGAGAACCGTTTACCCGTGAGGAACTGGTCCCGGTATTCGAGGAATTTGGGGCAACCATAATTACCTATGAACAGGGGGTCTCTGAGGAGACCGCGGATCAGGTCAAGCTGATCCTGGAGGAGAAGGTAAATGGCATCGGGACAAAGGATGCCCGTATCAATACCCTGACCGGGCTGAATGGTGTTACCCAGTACATTCGCCTCGAACTTGCGGGTGTCGACATCACGACCGCACAGGAGATCGTAGGTTCGCAGGGGAAATTCGAGATCAGAATACAGGCGTCGGGCAACGAGACCGAGCATGTGCTCTATGGCGACACCATCACAAGTGTTTCGCCGCCGTCCCGGTATCCGGTTGGAAGTGACCTCTGGGGGGTTGGATTTACTCTCAATGAGGAGGGTGCTGCGGCATTCCGTACGGCTGCCGTCACCTATGGGGCAACATCGAATCCCGATATGCATCCGATCATGATGCTGCTGGACGACGAAGTCGTCTACAGCGCAAGCCTTAACCCTGAACTTGCCGCTCAGCTCCAGGGAAGCCCTGTCCGGGAACTGCGTGCCACTACCGGTGCCGGTGACCAGGGATTGGAAGATGCAAAGACCCTTGAGATCCATCTTCGCGCCGGAGCGCTCCCGGTCGATGTGACTATCGCAGGGTCGGGTACCGTCCCTGCGACGCTTGGGGACTATTTCAAGTTTATGTGCGTGCTTGCCGGTCTCTTTGCACTGGTGGGAGTTGGGGGACTGGTCTATTACTGGTACCGTGAACCCGCGATTGTGCTGCCGATGATAGGAACGAACATTGCAGAGATCATCATCCTTCTCGGTATTGCGGTTTATCTCCAGCAGCTGGACCTTGCCAGTATTGCCGGTCTGATAGCAGTATTGGGGACGGGGATTGACCAGCTTGTGATCATCACCGACGAGGTCCTCCATGAGGGTCGGGTACCGTCCCAGACGCTCTACATGAAACGGTTCGACCGTGCGCTCGGCATCATCATGGTCTCTGCGCTGACCACGATCATTGCGATGCTCCCTCTTGCGCTTATGGACCTTGCCAACCTGAAGGGATTTGCCATCATCACCATCCTTGGTGTCCTCATCGGAGTGCTGGTGACACGACCTGCCTATGGAAAAATTATCATGGCAATTCTCTCACGCAACCCTGGAGAAAAATCCTGAGAACCTCGATGGATTTCTCTCTCCAAAATACTTATACCTCTTTTCGCCGAACAAGTGGTGAGGAAACCACATGGCAAAACCAGTGCTGATGGATTTTTACGCTGAATGGTGCGGTCCGTGCAAGATGCAGACGCCTGAACTTGAAAAGCTGAAGGAAATGATGGGTGATGCCGTCGAGATAAAAAAAATCGATGTCGATCAGAACATGGATCTTGCCCGCAAGTATGGAATACAGGTTGTTCCGACCCTCGTCATTGAAAAAGACGGGGAGGTCAAGGAGCGACTTGAAGGGGTAACGCCGGCAGAGACGCTGAAAAGGCTCCTTGAACCACTCCAATAATTTTCTTTTGGCCTTCTATGGCATCGTCATCAATACAAAGAGCCCGCAATGTTATCCTCGACCTGGAAAAGCGGTACGGGGATATTGCATGGTGGCCGGGGACTCCGGAAGAGGTAATGATTGGGGCCGTCCTGACCCAGCAGACGCGCTGGGAGAACGTGGAAAATGCCCTCGTCAATCTGAAGGAGAGGAATATATGTTCCCTTGAAGGGATTGCTGCATCGGCCGATGAGGATATTGAGGCGGCCATCAGATGTACCGGGTTTTTCAGGATCAAGACACGGCGCCTGAAGGCTCTGGCATCCCGGGTACAGGAGGGGGGCGGCCTCAGCGTCCTTGGGGAAATGAAGACCGGAAGGCTCCGTTCGTTTCTTCTGGATATCAATGGTGTCGGGCCCGAGACCGCAGACAGCATACTCTGTTACTGCTTTCTGAGAGCATCCTTTGTCATCGATGCCTACACCCATCGTATATGCGCATGTGCGGGTATCAGGGAGCGCGGAAACGAGCTGAAATCACTCTTCGAATCAGCACTCCCTCCCGACAATGATGCACACAGGTTATGTCATGCATGGTTTGTGGAATACGCCAAGGAGATGTGCGCACGAAGGAGGTGCGAGGAATGCAGGATCCGGAATTTGAACGAATAGGAAAGAGGCTTATCATGGAGGGCCTCCTGAGCGGGAATTTTGGGAACATGAGTGTCAGGTACGATGGAGGATTTTTCATTACGGCAAGCGGCTCTTTTCTCGATAACCCGGGTGAACTGGCTGAGGTTTCGTGGCTGAAGGGTCCGGGAGAAGGGGCCTCGAGCGAGTACCGTGTCCACCAGAAGATCTATGAGGCAACAGCAGCTACGGCAATTGTTCATGCTCATCCCCCGGTGACTGTTGCGGCCTCTTTCACAGGGGATGCAATCAATCCGATTGACAGTGAGGGAAAGATGTTTTTGCCGTCAATTCCTGTTGTTGACGGGGAACCCGGGACCGAAGTACTGGCAGAAAATGTCGGTGCCGCAGCCGTCCTCGCACCTGTCGTCATTGCACGCGGGCACGGAACCTTTGCTTGCGCAGAAACCCTTGAAAAGGCCTATCTTCTAACGGCCATCACCGAGCATGCGGCAAAGGTCCTCTATTACCGGCGTTCGTTTTGAGAGAGTTCGTTTTGCAGGTGCTGGATTTCGCTCCTTAGCTCCTGCTGATTGGCATAGATGATATCGCTCAGAATGCCGAACATGAAGATCTGGATGCCGCCCATGACGAGAAGCGCGGTCAGGATCGTCAGGGGAAGGTGCTCAATGCCCCTGAACCATTCCCATACCACATACAGGCCGGTGACAAGTCCGACACAGGAAATGAATCCCCCTATGAGGCCAAAATAAAAGAGCGGGTTGTTTCTCCGGGCGAGCCGGTAGAGGGCAGCGATGATCTTTCCGCCATCATGGAATGGCCGGAGTTTCGTGGGGGTTCCCGGGCGGCTGACATAGCTCACCGGAACAATCTTTACCTTCTGTTCATTGCGGAGAGATTCCACCGCCATCTCGGTCTCAATTACAAAACCGGGCTCGGTCAGCCTCATCTCCTTCATTCCTTTGAGGGTGAAGGCGCGATATCCGGACAGGATGTCCCCGAGATGCCTACCGTGCACTATCCTGAACATCTCGTTGATGATGCGGTTGCCAAAGAGGTTGAGACGTGACAGAGCCCCCTTGTCGGGTGCGACAAGGCGGTTGCCGATGACATGATCATACCCCTCAAAGAGGGGTGCTATCATCTTGTCGGCATCTTCGGGAAGGTAGGTGCCGTCCCCGTCAAGCATAAGAATATATGGGCGGGAAAAGAGGGGGACGCTCTCGATTATTGCCGCACCCTTTCCTTTTCCCTCCTGGATCGTGACCTCGGCGCCCGCTGCACGGGCTGTTTCGAGGGTATTGTCAGAACTGTTCCCGTCCATTACGAAAACATGGGAATACCCGATATCCATGAATTCCTTCACCAGGCTGCCGATAGTCGGCTCCTCGTTCAGGGTCGGGATGAAGATACAGACCTGATCACGATCAATAGCCATTATCCTATAGCTTCGATATTCACATTCATAAGCTCTTTTATATACAGGGAGTAAAAAGGGGAAAATCAGAAGAGTTAATGATTGAATCCCTGTTCTTTCAGCTCATCCGATTTTTTGATCGAGCATGCTTCACACCTGAATTCAGGTTCGGGATCATCAGTCCGGTCATAGTCCTTTGTGCGCACAAGCCGGTATCCGCGGGCGGTCTTTCCACAATCGACACAGGTAATGTTCTCCTTTACTTCCCATTGGGAATCGAGAGCATGTGAAGTAAAAATGAACTGGTCCACCCAGAAAAAGATCAGTCCTCCGATGAGGTTGGCAATGATGGCTGAAGCCAGCTGGCCCATCGAAACAAGAATAATACCAACTCCTGCGAGAATGGGAGTGGATAGTTGCCACCGCACCAGATAGAGACCGTACCGCTTAAAATTTATCTGCATGTCTGCCTCAGAATTGCATCCTGGAAAATAATGATAGTATGGATCGGTGCCATTTTCGGGAATCATCAGGCCGTTGCTGTGTCCCGTGAGACGAGCGAGTCATCTTCACTTGTCAGGATGTCAACCCTTACCGCATCGCCGGGGCGAATTGTCCCGTCGGAGAGATCAATCCGGAGCATTTCCCGGGGCTCCCATGTCGCATCCTGTCCCCCGGGACCCTTGAGAGTCTGCACCCCGTAATGATGTGTTGCTATGAAATCGGTGGTGCGAAGTGTTGTTATGACGCAGGGAACCCGTTTCCCGTCGATATATATTTCTGCACAGAGAGGGGCATTGGGAAATGCCGTATCCCCCACGTGGGTCAGATAGATTCTGCTCTCATAATCGGGCGGGTCACTGGTGATTTTTGTGATGGCAAAGACAACCGGTGGCTCTTCGGGCAGGGAAAATACGGGGAAATGAATGGGAATGAGCAGAACGAGAAGTGCGAGGATGACCGTAATGGCAACAAGTATGAGCGTCGCCTCAATATGCGATGCTGCCCGCTCCCGAAAGGAATTCACAGAAAATATGATTGGATGAAGAATGGATAAGGTTATTCTTCAAACTCTTTGAAGGAGAACATCCTGTTATTCTTCAAACTCTTCGATTGCCAGCTGATAAATCCAGTCGAGAAGGTACGGGCAGACCTGGACCTCGCATTCTTCCTCACAACAGATGCAGGGGAGAAGTTCGCCACCTGCAAGGAGGAGGGAGGGGTCGACCGCGGGACGTTTCGCCTTGATGACGTATGTTTTTATCCCGTCCTTTCGATACTCAATGCGTTCCACACGTTCGTCATCAACGAGTTTTTTTACGACCCGCGAACATTTGCGGCTGTCAATATCAAGGAGTTTCCAGAGTTCACTCTGGAGTACTCCTTCCGGGTACGACTGTATAACCTTGAGGGCTTCTTCTGCAAGTTCAGGCATATGACATTCAGAGTTCCGGTGCAATAGTCAGGATATTGCTGCCGCGGATAACAACGGTTCCAAGGGTGCGTCCACGCTGACCGTCAACATACTCCGTGGTCTGGTCCATCTGTACATTCAGGTGTTCGTCAACCGCAACCAGGCGTCCCTTGAGTGTACGCGCATCGTCCTTTATCTCAACAATAATCTGAGAATCAACCAGAGCGAAGACTTTTTTGATCGGGAGAACAATGCTGTTTACCATCTTCTGTTATGTGGTGTTAAAAGATAATTAAGGTTTTTTCTCTCGCACTTCCCGGGGCATGGAGCCTCAGAGGGATTTCATGCACGACTGCACAAGATCGATCATTCTCCTGCTGCCGACATATATTGGTGTTCTGTGGTCCGGCTTCTCCGGCTGTACTTCCAGAAGGTTACGCCTGCCATCCGTGATCGCCCCTCCCGCCTGGGCTGCAATAAAGCCAATGGGATTTGCTTCATAGACCAGCCTGAGCTTTCCCGTGGGTTTGCCGTTGAGAGCGGGGTAACAGTATATGCCGCCGTATTTGAGGATCTGGTGAAAATCTGCGACAAATGATCCAGAATATCGGATCTTCCCTCCCAGCTGTTCGCAAAGGGAGATGAAATCCATATGTTCCTGCGGCCATTCGTTTTTCAGTCCTCCGGTGCCGTAGAGCTTTCCTTCGGGCATGCGGATGTCCTTTTCCATGAGGACATATATTCCTTCCTTGTTCAGGGCAAACGTGCAGACCCCCTCGCCTACGGTAAGGGTCAGGACGGTCAGAGGGCCATAGAGCATATAGAGCGCGGCAGTAAGCTCCTCTCCCTTCTTCAGGGCATTGCCACCGGGATATATGCCGATGATGGTTCCTACGGCCAGATTGACCTGAATAAGCGATGAGCCGTCCAGTGGGTCCATCACAACGGAATAATCGCCCATTGCATCGGGAAAGAGAACAATATCTTCCTGCTCTTCGGATGCAATTGCCTTTACCATTCCTGATTCGCCAAGGACACCGATGAGGTGCTGGTCAGCCCAGGTATCCATCGCGGCCTGTTCTTCTCCATAAACATTCTCTGTACCGGCGTAGGACTGATTCTCGATGAACGCTTCACGAATAGGGATTGCCTGGTAGGCAATCAGTTCGATGAGGTCCCTGAGTGGTTCTTCACACGCCGTGCTGTCCAGATACTGCCGCAGGGTCGTCATGGTAATCCAGTAACCGCGACAGATTATCAAACTATCCTTTCATACGCTGCACGGGGAAAAAATCCAGAATTATCCGGGTTTTTCCGGCGTTCACTCAGGCTTTTCCGGAGATATTCCGTAGTGAAAACTCCGGAATGCCGTTCCTGAAGGTGTACCGGAGGCTGTCCGGTTCCATACCGTCGAGCGGGATGATATTCCGGAACATCATCTCCCGTCCGTCTGCGGCAATATGAAGCTCGGATCCATCGACGGCAAAGCGGATGTCTTCGTGATCAATGCCGGGGAGTTCGATGGTGATGTAGCGGTTCCCCGGTGTGTCGAATATCCCGGTCTCCGGTTCGGAGCACCGGTCGAGGGGCGCAGAGCCCTCTTCCGGCACCTTCCGGTGTCCCCGGGCGGGTAAAAGTGATGGAGAGGCCGGCAGGCGGGATGCCACCTTTCTGCATCACCTCTTCCAGGAATTTTCTGATTGCCTCGGTAAAATCCCTGTTATAGTCGTCGGGTGTGTCTGTTCTCATCCGGATTGTTCAGGTGAGCAACTCCTCCAGGTCTGCTGTTTTCTTCCGTATCTCTTCAAAGTTTTTCTGTGCGCCGAAGGTTGCTCCCCTAAGTTCTTTCTCGCCGGTCTGAACGGCTGCATCGTCTTCATGCCCGAATCCCGCACGGGTGAGGACGGAGGCTGCCTTTTCAAGAATACCTCGTTCTTCCTCGTTGAAAAGGAATGGCCACGCCCTGTGTTCGCTCCTCTCGACCGCCTCGCGGTCGAGAGAGGGCGTCACCTTCTTCAGGGCCTTATCAAAGTGTGCCCGGGTAACCCGGACGTTGGTGAGCGCCTCGTTCCACTCCTGTGGGTTCTTTCCAGTCATCATGGCGATGAATTCACGCATTGCACCAAGTTTTGCCTCGCGGACCAAAGCCTCGATATCTGCTCCGACATACCCATCGGTCTTTGCAACCAGATCTTCCACGTTGATATCCCCGGTGAGGATGCTTTCGGCATCGCTGAGGTAGACGCCGAAGATCTTCCGCCGTGCCTCGGCATCGGGGGGAGGTACGTAGATGACACGGTCAAAGCGTCCCGGCCTCATCATGGCCTCGTCAAGCATGTCCGGACGGTTGGTTGCGCCCAGGATGGTAACATTCGAGAGTTCCTCCAGTCCGTCGATCTCGGTCAGGATCTGGGAGACCACGCTCTCTGTCACGTGTGATGAGCCTTCATAGCTTCCTCTCTTCGGAAGGAGTGAGTCGATCTCGTCGAAGAAGATGATCGAGGGCGCTGCCTGACGTGCCTTCCTGAAGATGTCCCTGACACCTTTTTCTGATTCTCCCACCCATTTCGAGAGGAGTTCCGGGCCTTTCACCGAGATGAAGTTGCATTCGCTCTGGTTTGCGACAGCCTTTGCGAGGAGCGTCTTGCCGGTACCCGGGGGGCCGAAGAGAAGGATGCCGGACGGAGGTTTGGTGTGGAGACGGTCAAAGACCTCGGGATACTTCAGGGGCCATTCAACGGCCTCGGTAAGTTCCTCCTTGACATCTTCGAGTCCCCCGACGTCATCCCATGTGACATCCGGAACCTCGACGAGGACCTCACGCATTGCTGAAGGCTCTACGCTCGCAAGTGCCGCATCAAAGTTCGCCTTGGTCACTTTGAGGTCCTCGATGACATCAAGGGGGATCTCCTCATCAAG
Source organism: Methanovulcanius yangii (assembly GCF_018687785.1). Classification (NCBI taxonomy): domain Archaea; kingdom Methanobacteriati; phylum Methanobacteriota; class Methanomicrobia; order Methanomicrobiales; family Methanomicrobiaceae; genus Methanovulcanius; species Methanovulcanius yangii. Next base: position 1,035,038 of record NZ_LTBL01000001.1, on the reverse strand, counting down.
GTTCAGCCCCTGAATGCTCTCCCTGAGTGCATGCATTGCCGCCTCCTTTACCAGGAGTGCGATATCCGCCCCCACAAATCCGTGGGTGCTTGCAGCGTATGGTTCAAGGAACTTCTTCCGTTTCAGTTCCTTTTCTTCACCTCCTTCACCCTGTTCGCGGCCGGCGCGATCTTCATCGGTGAGCGGGATCTTCTCGAAGTCAAGAGGAACCCCACGGGTGTGGACCTGGAAGATCTCCAGCCTGCCTTTCTTATCAGGAATGCCGATCTCGATCTCGCGGTCAAACCTCCCTCCCCTGCGCAGCGCCGGGTCAATGCTGTCAGGAATGTTCGTGGCCGCGATGACGATGACCTCTCCGCGCCCCTTCAGGCCATCCATGAGGGAAAGGAGCTGGGCGACGATCCGCTGTTCCACTTCCCCTTTCGTCTCCGAGCGTTTTGGTGCGATGGAGTCGATTTCATCGATGAAAATGATGGTTGGTGCATTCTCCTGCGCCTCCTCGAAGACCTCCCTGAGCTTTCCTTCGGACTCTCCGTAGTATTTGCTCATGATCTCGGGCCCGGAGAGGGTGATGAAGTGGGCATCGACCTCGTTTGCCACCGCCTTTGCGATGAGGGTCTTCCCCGTCCCCGGAGGCCCATAGAGGAGTACGCCCTTTGGTGGCTCTATCCCCAGCCGATCGAATATCTCCGGGTGCCTGAGGGGGAGTTCGATCATCTCTCTTACCTGATCGAGTTCGCGGCCCAGACCTCCAATATCCTCGTAATGTACATCCGGAAGTTCCTTGCCCTTTTTCTTGGCTTCTTCCGGTTTGTACACCTCTTCCCTGAGTTCTATCTCTGTATTGCGGGTGACGACTGCGACACCTTTTGGGGAGAGTTTGGTGATGACAAAAGTCAGTGTCGTTCCCAGGAGTGCCACCCGGAACTGCTGTCCCTCCACCACCGGGCGCCCTTCTACAAGGCGGGCAAAACTCTGTTCGAACCCGCTCAGCCGTACGGGGTGGGTCGGCTGGATGATCAGTTTGGTTGCTTCCCTGACCTCAGCACGTGAGACCGTGACCTTCTCATCGATTCCTACGCGTGCATTGCTCCTGATGTTTCCGTCAATCCGAAGAATTCCGCGTCCCCGGTCTTCCCCGAATCCCGGCCACACTATCGCCGCCGCTTTCTCCCGGCCGTCAATCTCAATAACATCACCGCTTCTCAGGCCGAGGGCGGCCATGATGTCCGTTGAAAGACGGGCAATTCCCCTCCCGGCATCCTCATGTGCGGCTTCTTTTACAGTAACTTCAAGTGATGTGGGTGATGACATTTACAATAACCTCCAAGTGTTATATTCACCTATAGTAAATGTCTAACTGTATTTATGTCTTACTCTGGATGGGGATTATCAATGAATTCAATTCCTGCAGGGATGACGGCGGGTAAAAGATGAGGTTTGAAATGTGATATGGGCGTTTTTTGCGCTGAATATCTCATATTTCACGTATTTTGATGATTTCCTGTTCTGTTACAATGTAGTCGAGGCGGTGATCGAAGCGTTCGGCCGGTATGTGGGGACATTCCTGTACTGAAAATGCTACGCCGACGGAGGGGATATGTGGATGGGCGGAGAAGAACCGGTCATAATATCCTGCTCCATACCCGATCCTGTTTCCCTCCCTGTCGAACCCGATGAGCGGAACAATGATGATGTCAAGTGAGGCCGCCTCGGCGGGTTCCTCGCATTCGACAGGCTCGGGAACACCAAATGTGGATGGCGATAGAGCGTCCGGTGAACGGACATATGAAAGGCGAAGGGTCCGATCTTCTCTCTGAATGATGGGGAGAACAAGATGTTTTCCCTGCCTGATAAGGGAGCAGAGGAGGGGCATTGTTTCGACTTCGGGCTCTTTTGAGGCATAGGCCATGACCGTAGCATGGGGGCCGACCAGGGCGAGCACGCGTTTGGTGATTGCTTCGCTCATACGGGTTCGTTCGATCTCCGGGAGAGCATCCCTGCGGGCCCTGCAGGCAGAGCGCAGTTGTTCCTTTTCATCGTGTTTTGTCATCATCGGCCGTATCCTCGGTGGCAGTGTGGCAAAAAGAATCTCTGTGTGGCAGAAAACGGGGTGTGCTTCATCGGTTTTCCCGTATGTCCCGGTCTCTTCAGATAGTCCGGCCTGAAGGAGGGAGGGATGTCGGGGGACATCAGGAAAGATCCTCCAGGAGCCTCTTCATTGTATTGATATGATACTGTCCGGGTGCCGTGGGTGTGCCAAAATGGCAGTAGATAAGATCGGATCCGAAGAGCGCCACCATCGCCCTCGCATACCTGTATCCTTCACCCATTGCTCCGGTACATATCGGCTTTGGTGCATCCAGCGTGAACGCGAGAAGAGAGAGAACATCTTCATGCGAGCTCGGGGTGACAATTATCTTGGGTACATCCCCGAACTCCCTGAGGTCATGTTCAAGGGATGAGAGCTCCTGTGGGTCAGGAGTGCCCGTGAGATGGGCCGAAGCAATGATTTTTACGGGTCCGGTCACTCTCAGGTCGTCGGCGAACTGCCGGAAGCACCGTTCGACATCGATATATGCTGCCGTATCCGTCCATACCGATATTGCCGCCATCCATTCTTCGCCGCCTCCCTCGAAACGCCCCCCCTCATCCTTGCTTCGCAGAGTGACAATCAGCTCGGGGAGGGGATAGTCCACCGCAGCAATGTCTTCGGGAGTGATCCCGAATAGATCGATCCGCAGTTCAATCAGATCCGCACCGCTGAAGGCTGCATCCCGAAGATTCTCCATAGAGGTAAGTGCAACAACCGTTTTCACGTCAGCTTCCTTCTCATAGGGTTTTTCCTTCTCCTCCAATAAATGATGGTGACGGTGAAACCGGGATTCAGGTTCAATTGAAACTTTCAAGTTATTCCGCCTCCAAGTTATCAGAGTAGATCGGTGGTTTTTTGGAAGTGAATTTTGGCGGATTTGTTCCGGTAAGCACGGTAGACTGGCGTGGAAGATCGGTCTGTACAGTATTTCTGAGAGGGTGCCCTGTGCGGTGTCACTATTGCCATAACCTGCCCCTGCAATCCGGTCAGGATTTCCGTGATACGGAGGAAGTGCTCGATATGATTCGTTCGTCCCGGATGGTCATCTCAGGGGTCATCTTTTCAGGCGGAGAACCGACCATGCAGAAGAATGCCCTCATTGCCCTTGCCGATGGGTGCCGTACAATGGGTCTCAAAGTCGGTGTCCAGACCAACGGGGTATTTCCCGTGACCCTTCGTGCATTGATTGAACGTGGTCTCCTCGATCTTGTGCATCTTGATATCAAGACGAGATGGGAGCACTATCCGCACCTGTTTCGTGTAGGGGCGGAAGTGACTGCGCATGTGCGTGAGTCCCTGACCCTCTGCATGGAGGCAAACGATGACGGCAGGCTGGAGGAATTCCAGGTTGTTGTTACCCTGTTTCCGGGCAGGGAAGACGATGTGTATCATATTGCAAAGGAGATAGGAGATCACGATCTCGTGCTCAACCAGGGGGTTGAAGGGAACATTCCGCCACTGAAATTCGAAGAACTGAAGAAGATTGCCGATAAACTGCGCAGGCCTGTGAAGATTCGGACGCGTGAGGACGGTGAGGTCGGCTATGTCGACAACCGGATTATTATCGCCGATTCGATAGTACTGACTGATATTCTCCAGGCACGGAGAAATTATTAGGATATATGCACCCGGGTGCAGGGGAATGTAAGATATGAAAGTAATTGGTGTGGTTGGATTGCCTGCTACCGGCAAGGGCGAATTTTCCAGAGTTGCCGGGGATCTCGGGATACCTGTGGTGGTGATGGGGGATGTTGTCCGCAGGGAGGTCCGGCGACGCGGTCTTCCGCTGACCGATGAGACGATGGGGAGGATATCCGGAGAACTTCGGCAGGAATACGGAAGAGATGCTCTTGCAACACTGAGTATCCCGTTCATCGAGGAAACAGCGGCAGGGGTTGTGCTTGTGGATGGTATCCGGAGTGATGCGGAGGTCGTCCGGTTCCGGGAGCATTTTGGTGAATTTCATCTCGTCGCCGTCGAGTCCCCCTTTGACCTGAGAATAGAGCGCATCCGGTGCCGGGGGCGGGAGGATGACATCATCAGTGTTGATGAGCTGACGAACCGCGACGAGCGAGAACTCGGCTGGGGTCTCGGTGAGGCGATACTCATGGCGGATTACTCCGTCACCAATGACGGCGGGATGCATGAATATGAAATACGGGTCCGGTCCGTTCTCCGGGAAATTGTGGGAGATATATGACACTCCGAGTGTATTTTGCCTCCTCTTCGAAGGTATGGTCATCCATCGAATGGGTCTATGGCATTGAGGAATGCGGGTATGACGGCTGGGAAATCTCAGCCGACGGGAACTACCGCATTGATGAGCCTCTCGCATTCCGGCGGATCTGCGAGGTTATTGAGACGACGTCCCTGGAGGTTTCCGTGCATGCACCCTTCACCGATCTCAATATCGGATCCCTGAACTATCCCATCTATCAGGAATCCGTCCGGCAGTTGTGTGCATGCGTTGAAAAGGCCGGTGAGATTACCGACCGTGTCACCATTCATCCGGGGTATATCTCCCCCCACGGCCGGCTTGTCCCGGAGAACGTATGGGAACTCCACAAGGATGCACTCCGGGAAATCGGCCGATGCGGAATCGAAAACGGTGTGCTCGTCTGCCTTGAAAACATGCCCGATATCCCGGATTTCCTGTGCAGAATGCCCGAGGAGCTGTTTGGCATGATCGACGGAGTGGAAGGGGTCGGGGCAACCATTGATATCGGACATGCAAATACCGTTGGAAAGGTGGATGCATTTCTTGCCCATCTTAAAGATGCCGGGCATATGCATATTCATGACAACCACGGGTTCTCGGATGAACACCTGGCACTCGGCGCCGGGACGATTGACTGGGAAATGGTCGGAGACCGTGTCAGGAAGGAGTATGACGGCAGATGTGTGGTAGAAGGGCGAAATCTTACCGAAGCGGCAGAGAGCCTTGAGATGTTTCAGAGGTGGTTCAGATAGCCGGAGAAACGTTCCATGTCTATTTTCTCGGCACCGCAGGAGCACTTCCCACGACCAACAGGAATCCCTCCTGCATCATGGTTCGGCGCGGGTCGGACACGCTGCTCTTTGACTGTGGCGAGGGTGCACAGCAGCAGATGATGCGGGCCCGGACCGGATTCACCGTTGATGCCATCTTTATCACACACTGGCATGCCGATCATTACCTTGGCGTACCCGGTCTTCTCCAGACGATGTCGTTCATGGGGCGTACGGAACCGTTGAAGATATACGGGCCTCGTTGGGTGCATGAGTTCGTGGATTTTGTCGAGGGGATCTCTCGAACCCCCCTCGGCTTTGCCGTCCAGCCACGCGAGCTGTCCGACGGCATGACCGTCTCATTCGACGGATATCAGATCCGTGCATTTGCAACCCGCCATAATACGCTAGGTCTGGGGTATATCCTGACAGAGGATGAGCGGCCAGGGAGATTCGACAGGGAGAAGGCCATCAGTCTCGGTGTCCCCCCGGGTCCGCTGTTCGGGAACCTCCAGCGCGGGGAACCGGTCACCATCGAATCGGAAGGCATCACGAAGGAAGTGACGCCTGACCAGATTCTCGGTCCCCCGCGCCCCGGAAGAAAACTGGTCTATACGGGGGATACCCGTCCGCATGTCGGGGGGTGGGCAGAATATGCAAAGGGTGCGGATCTCCTCATTCATGACGCTACTTATGATGAATCCGGAGCAGAGCGTGCAAGGGACGTCTATCATTCAACCGCCGGCGAAGCGGCGACCGTCGCGCGTCAGATAGAAGCTCACCTTCTTGCGCTCGTTCACATCAGCTCACGGTACACCGGGACGAAAACCCATATAGAGGATGCAAAAGAACACTATGATGGGAAAGTGATCGCTCCGGATGATCTGGAGATGATTGAGATAACCTACAGGAGTTGAAAATATGCCCGGGGAAGGTGAGGAATGTGCAGGTCCGGATAGGGAGCGTTTCCCGGGCATTTCTCACAGGATTTGTCGCTCTGTTTCTCAGCGCATTCGCAGCGAGCGCTGCGGGCATTTATCTCGGCTCCGTTTCTGATTTGATTGTTTTACTCCCGGGGATTATGATTATGGTCCCCCCTTCCATCAATATGCGGGGAAGTATCTCGGGAGTTCTTGCTTCCCGCCTCTCCTCTACCATGCACCTGGGAGAATTCGATATGGATTTCTCCGGTGACGGGGTGCTGGGGGCAAATCTCCGCGCGTCCTTCATGGTCACCGTCATCATCGCGTTCATACTGGGCCTGATCGCATGGGCGGTCTCTCTCTTCTTTGGCATTGAGGGTCTTTCGGTCATTGATTTTGTCATAATATCCGTGATATCGGGTATCCTTTCGGGACTCATCGTAATGGGGATCACCCTTGTGGTGGCCTATATCAGTTACCGGTATGGGCTGGATCTCGATATGATTGCTTCACCGACGGTGACGACCAGCGGCGATATTGTTACGCTCCCCATGCTCGTTCTGACGACGCTTGTGGTGCTCCAGATGGGGCCTGCCGTCCGGAGCGGCCTCTTTTTGGGCATCATTATTCTCACCGCTCTCTCATTTGTGTATGTTGCAGTGGGAAATTCAAAGGTCCGGGAGATCGGAAGAGAAATAATTCCCCTTCTCGCATTCCTGTCCTTCATCGGCACCCTGGCGGGCCTCACGTATACGCTTGACCTGGATCAGCTCGTGGAATATGGGGTGTTCCTGATCATCATCACCCCATTTGCCGGTATGTGCGGTTCCATAGGGGGAATCGTTTGCTCCCGTCTTGCAACGGGCATGCATACCGGTGCGATCGAACCGACCCTTGTCCCTGAACGCGAGGTATTTCGTCATTTTGGCATGTCATATGCCTATATGATCATCATCATGCCGCTGATTACACTGATTGCCTATATTTCGGCACATTTTCTCGGCCTTGGTTCCCCGGAAATCGGTTCGCTCCTTGTTGCAGTGGTCGCGGCTGCGCTCGTAGTCATGACCCTTGTCAGTTGTATTGCCTACGCAACAGCAGGCCTTTCATTCAGGTACGGTCTTGATCCCGACAATTTCGGAATTCCGGTCATTACTGCAACCATCGATCTCATTGGGGCGGCGGTTCTGGTCAGTGTTATCCATATGCTGGTATAAGCAGAAACCTAAAGATACATACCGCCAATTCAATAATATCAGGATTAATCATCTATGACTGAACTAGAGTATCAGCCGGTCAGTTTTAAAGATGTCCTCATTGAGATGAAGGATATCTCGGAACTCATGGTTGACCTTTCCTATTCTGCCATATTGTTTGAGAGCAGGGAAATTGCACAGGAAGTAATTAACCTGGAAGAGAGTATGAACAAGCTCGTCTACCAGGCCAGAATTCAGAGTATCCTCGGAGCGCGGCGGGTGGAAGAAGCTGAGGCCATGAGCGGCCTTCTGCAGGTCTCCGAAGCAGCCGAAAAGATTGCAAATTCTGCGTCCGAGATTGCCACCATCATCCTGAAGAATATCAGGTTTCCTGCCAAACTACGGCAGGCCCTCCCCGAAGCCGAGGAAGTAACGGTTCGGGTCGTGGTGGCGGAGAATTCCCTCCTCGACGGAAGGACTCTTGGAGAACAGAAACTCCAGAGCACTGTCGGTATGCGGGTCATTGCGCTGCGACGCGGGGTGTCATGGATCTACAATCCTGACCGTGACACCCGTATCCTTGACGGGGATATTCTCATCGCAAAAGGTCTCGAAACGGGAGTACTCCCCCTTCATGAACTCTGCGGAGCAGAGCTTCCTGCTGCCGAGGAGCAGCCGGAAGGAGGAGTCGTCACCGACCTTGACCGTGCGGTAAAACTGATCGTGAAGATGAAGGATATATCCGAGTTCGCGGTCGGGCTTGCCTACACTTCCCTTCTCTTCAACAACAAGGAAGTCGCCGATGAGGTGGTCTCCCTGGGTGCAAAGATGGACGATATGCGGTACCAGCTCGATCTGTGGATCCTCGAAGCATCACGGAGGATCACCAATGTGGAATACCTTCGCGGGCTTCTCTACATGTCATCATTTGCAGACAATATCACGAATGCAGCAGGTCTTATTGTCGACGTCATTCTGCGTGACATCGAGATTCCGCCGGTATTCAAGAAGATCGTACGCGAATCTGATGAAATCATCACGAAAATTCAGGTGCACGAGAAGTCATCCCTTGCAGGGAAAAGCCTCAAGGAAGCCTCTCTCGGCACAGTAACCGGGATGGTGGTACTCGCAATCAAGCACAAATCGAAATGGAGATACCGGCCCAGAAAGGATGAACGACTGGAGGCCGGGGATATTATCATCGCCAAAGGAAGGCGCGACGGCGAATGCCGTCTGTACGAACTATCACGGTAATCGATCTGCCGGATGAACACAAACGAGCGTGAAGACATGACCGATAATGGTGAAATGACTGTGTACCGACTTGGTGCACCATGCGGACTCAGTGATATTGAGGAGGGGAATATTTATGAGGCGAAAGTCCAGGGATTTGCGAATTTCGGGACCTTTGTGTATCTGAATTCCCGTATCAAAGGACTGGTCCATAAATCGAATATTAAAACACGGCATACGGAAGGTGAGATGATCTTCGTCAAGGTCCTCTCCATTCGCAGCAATGGGAACATTGACCTTCAGGAAGTGGTGCCGACGAGGTATATCCTTGAAACGGTCACAAAAAAACCGTCCAATATCCGCCTTTCCGAACTCAGGGAGAGGGTGGGCCGGCAGGTGACCGTCGACGTGGAGGTTGCCCAGATTAAACAGACCTCGGGGCCGACAATCTTTACCGTTGTCGATGAGACTGGCACGGAGGATGCAGCCGCTTTCATCGAGGCCGGTGTACGGGCATACCCCGAGGTTCAGCTCGGCGATATGGTCTCTGTCTCCGGTGAAGTGATGATGAGAAACAACCGTCTTCAAATCGAGGTGGGCAACATCACCGTTCTGACCGGAGACGAGCGTGAGGCGGTGGAGAGGAGAATCGAACGGGCAATCGACGAACGGGCAATGCCCGAAGATCGCCCCTTTATGGTGGAAAGCGAGGTGCTGGAGCTCCTGAAGCCTGAGATGCAGAAGGTGGCCAAGATCATCCGAAAGGCAATCTTCACGGCACAGCCGATCATCCTCAGGCATCATGCCGACGCGGATGGTATTACAGCGGCGGTGGCCGTCGAGCGTGCTGTGACAATGCTGATTCGTGCATCCGGCGGAGACCCCGATACCGAAAGTCATCTCTTCAAGCGGGCCCCATCGAAGGCACCCTTTTACGAAATTGAGGATGTCACCCGAGATCTTGATTTTGCCCTGAAGGACTTCGTCCGTTATGGGCAGAAGCTCCCGCTGATTCTGATGATGGACAACGGGTCGACGGAAGAGGACGAGCCTTCGTATCGTATGGCCAGGATTTATGATATCCCCATCGTCGTTGTTGACCATCACCACCCGGACGAGAGTACGGACGCCTTCCTTGAGGCCCATGTCAACCCATACCATGTCGGCGGCGACTTCGGGGTGACGGCGGGAATGCTTGGGGCTGAACTTGCAAGGATGATCTATCCCGAGGTCGAGGATGCCATCCGGCATTTCCCCGCCGTTGCGGCCGTGGGCGACCGAAGCGAAGCCCCTGAACGTGCCCGGTACCTTGACCTTGTTGCTGATACGTACTCGGAGGAGGAATGCAAGGAGATTGCGCTTGCTCTTGATTATGAACAGTTCTGGCTGCGATTCAATGACGGCAGGGAAATTGTAAAGGATATCCTTGGCATTGGGCCTGATCACGAGCGTCACCGCAAACTTGTCAAATTGCTGGTTTCAGAGGCGAATGCCGCAATCGAGGACCAGCTGAGCGCTTCGATGCCCCATGTGACCGAGCAGGATCTCCCGAACGGCTCCAAGCTCTTCACCATTGATGTTGAGATATATGCCCACAGGTTCACCTTCCCGCCCCCCGGGAAGACCTCCGGAGAGGTACACGACATCCTCTGCAGGCGGCATGAAGGGTCTCCTGTCGTCACGCTTGGACTTGGTCCTGACTTTGTGGTCATCCGGTCACGTGGCGTAATGATGAACATCCCCCGGATGGTCCGCGAACTCAGGGAAGAGATTGTCGGCGGCGGAGTGAATGGTGGTGGCCACCTCGTCGTCGGAAGCATAAAATTTGTTGAAGGAATGCGGGAAACCGTAATAGGCGAGCTTATCACCAAGATCGGAGAATTTCCGGCAGAATAAATATAATCCTTTGGATTTTTTTTAATTCCTTTTCGTTTTGTGATATCATCACGATGGATATCCGGTACAGAATATGGGGGAAAAATCACTGTTGGATCTTCAATAGACCAGCATTTGACCTCTAATTGAGAAAAAAAACCAGCATTGTCTGGAAACATTTATATTATAGTAATTTCTAAATGGAAGATTGCTTCCGGAGTGTAGAAAATGTCCAATTCGTCCGTCGATAGTAATGATTACACCCCTACCCAGGGTAAAATCCTGTATTACCTGAAACAGGGTATTCAAATGGGTAAGCATTATTTCAAGTCAAAGTACATTGCAAAGGATCTCGGCTTGTCGCCCAAGGAGGTCGGTACGAACCTCGCAATCCTGTCCGAGATCTGTGAGGAACTCGATATCAGCCGGTGGAGTTATTCGAACAGCACCACATGGAGAGTGCTTCCCAGAGGCGTCCTCTGACCTCATCCCTGTATTTATACTCACATTATCCTTTTAATGCAAAACCGTCCCAAATTTCAGCTTACTGTTCTCCGATTCCAAAACCATTAATGCATGTGAGGTTTTACGCTCTCATATGAGTGAAAAGGTCTTGGAGTTCATCTCCGAAATAGAGTTTGTGGCAAATATTGATGAAAAGAAGGATTGCCTGATGAATCAGGGAACCCATTCGGATGCTGCAGCGGTTACGGCAGAAAATCCGTACGGCCTTTGGTTCAATATCGATATCCCCAAAGGGCATGGTCTGAAGAGCGGGGAACGTATACGGATCATCGTCGAAAAAGTTGATTGACCTTTTTCGTTCTGTCAGGAATGAAATTAAGGAGGAGAACCCTCTGCTCATATCACCCCGGAGGAGGCAGACCATGAAAGGGCGTCCCCACTCAACGCTACCATCGCTTGTGTGCACTATGGGGCGGGTTCGGGGGATAGTTCGCCTGAGGCGTCCCCACTCAACGCTACCATCGCTTGTGTGCACAGGTATGGTAGTGGGAATGCTTCTTTTCGCAATAATTGCTGCCGGATGCACCTCGGCCGGAGCGGAAGTGGATGAGGCCCGTTCCCTGATGGCAAAGGGGGACGCCCGGCTTGGGTCGGTGAACTGGGATTCGGATCCCCCCGGAATTATCGAGGCAAAACTCGTTGCGGCAAACATTGACTATGAAAATGCCTATGCTTCAGTTGCCGACATTCCCCCCGGCAACGAAGATGAACCTGATGAAGCATACGCTCTGCGTGAGTTAATCAAGAGCAGGATCACCCTGACCGCCGCCGCGCTTGAAATAGAGTCCGCCCTTGTCCATATCATGGATGCAGAAGACGATGCACGGCTCTACCAGTATACTCTCTGGTATGGTGATCTGGCAAATGCGCGCGAGGATATCAGGGCAGCACAAGGATATCTCGAAGACTCGGTCCGGTCCCTGGATGCGATCACGATGATACGCGTACCGGTTGCAATGCAGGGCGATATTGCAGAGGCAAAGGTAACATGCGCCAACCTTGATGAGAGGGCAGGCAGACTTGAATCCGCCATCGAGGGAGCGCTGCTCGTATAAGGCGGCCCCTACAGGGCATTCAGATAATCATTGAGATGGCGAATCTCCGGTTCGATGAATACAGCGCCGAATGCGGCACGGGTGGTCTCAAGGGTGAAATGGTAGGAATCGGCGTCCTGATTACTGACCACGAAGTAATATCTTCCCGAACCCTGAATATTTTTTGTCACCTGGCCACCGTACGCTATTGAATTGCCGGTGACAATCTCTCCCGAAACGGCATCGATGATGATCCAGTCAACCACCGCATTCTGAGGCTGCGTCCTTGTCACGATGTCCGCACGGACCCGCCATATGGAATAAGGAACCTCAAATATCTTTGAAAATCCGCTATTTCTTCCCGAATATTCTGCAAACTGTCGTTCTTCGCCCGCAGGCCATATCACCGGGCTTTGCGCATCGGATGCGCCGAAAATGTTCATCTCATCCGGAAAGTCGAGGACCGGGTAGCCTCCTGGTCCACTGGCATAGATTGAGGAGTGATTGGTATTCATTTGTATCTGCCAGACCGAGAATGGTTTTGGGGGCTGTTCTCCTGGGCTGGTGGGTACCGGGGGGATAAACTGCGGCGTTTCCTGACCGTCTGTCATATCAAAATATGCCCGGATATGCGGTGCCGCACCGGCGATTGCCAGGAGTATGAGCACCGCTGCCAGGAGAGTTAGAATGTCCGCCCGTTTCACAGAGGTACCTTTCATCGTGGAAAACTTATGCTTTATCAAGAACGATCACAAAAACACGGGTCGTGCGAGAAGGAATGATTAATGAAGATGAACCACAACGTTGAATCAACACATGGACATTCACCACTCACGAACATGGATTATATTTTATCTAATATCCTTCGTCCTTCTTCTCTTCGCTCTCTTCCTGACATCTGAAGGAGTTCTCCTCGGAATCGGGCTGGTGATGGTAATTCTTGTTGTGGGGGTAAATCTGGCCATCATCACCAATGAAATGAAGCAGGCGACAAAAAAAAGGGAGGTTATGGAAAGAATATCCAAAATCGATTCCGATGGGCAGGATGTCGTCGCTGACGGGAGTGTACAGTCGGGGTCCCGCTAGGGACTTCAGGACCGTTTCCGATAAATCTTCTGCATTTGATTGACCGGTTCATACAAATGCTCAAAATCCCTGCTCAGGAATTCGGTTTTTCCGATCACATAATACCCTCCGGTGGTGAGTGCCGGTGCAAACATACGCGCAAGTTCATCCTTCTGGTGTTCGGTGAAATAGATGGTCACGTTTCTGCAGAGGATCAGATCGAGGTGGCGGGTTACAGGCATTCCGTTCATGAGGTCATGTTGTGAGAATCGTATATATTTCCTCAAGTGAGGCTTCACCTCAAATTTGCCGTCTTCACGTTCGGTGAAATGCCTTCTCACCTGTGCCTCGCTCAGGTTCTCCAGGGCCTTTTTGTGATAGACTCCATCTCTGGCTTTCATGAGGGCCTCTTCATCAATGTCTGAAGCAAAGATGGTGAATTTGAGGTCCTTATTCATGATGGATGCCTCATGTGCAATGATTGCGAGCGTGTAGGGTTCTTCACCGGTTGCACACCCTGCACTCCAGATCCGGATGTTCGTTTTTCGCCGTCGAAGTTCAGGAATGATATCCCGTCTGATGGCATCAAAGACAGGGGGGTCCCGCCAGAACCTGGTAACATTGATGGTAAGACCTTTTTTCAGAGCTTCGTACTCCGGGGGATTGTTCCCGAGCAGCACCAGATAATCCTGGTAGGTGCCGACTCCATTAAGTCGCATGCGGGACTGAACGCGTCTTTTCAGATAATCCTCCTTGAAATTGGAAGAGTGAATGTTGAGTTCTGATTCAATCATTCTGAGTACCGGCCCGAAATCCTCTTCGTCCAGCATCCCCGTCACCTACCGTCACCGAGCCTGAACTGGCGAATCTGGTTCCTGAGGTCCTGCGACACGGCGTCAAGCTCCCGTGCACCATCGCCGACATCGTCTATTGCAGCACTGACGTCTTCCGAAAGCGTTGTCATATCCTGGATACGTATCATATTCTCAGTTGCCAGCCGTGCAGAACGCTCGATGTTTTCCATGAGCCGGTTCGTCGCTGTCGCCTGATCCTCGGTGGCACGCGTGATTTCCGTGATGCCGTGTGTAGCCATCTCAACAGAGCTGACAATACTGTTCATAGCGGAGATTACGTCATGAACACGTTCAACACCCTCATGGATTTCAATGTCCGCCTCCTTCATCGACGATGCGGTAACAGCACTTTCTTTCCTGATGGTTTCGAGCAGATCTGCTATAGTCGCAGCAGCCTCTTTTGATTCTGAGGCAAGGTTCCTGATCTCTCCTGCGACAACGGCAAATCCCCTGCCATGTTCTCCTGCACGGGCAGCCTCAATCGCTGCATTGATTGCAAGAAGATTGGTCTGATCTGCTATGCCCGTGATAATCCTGATGATTCGGTCTATCTTCTGTATCTGTTCATTGAGATGTGTGATCTCCTGCACGCTCTTTTTGGAAATGTCACCAACCGTCTCCATCCTGACCGAAGCATCCCGGCCGATCTTTGCACCTGTCCGTCCTTCACCAGCCGTGCGCTCGGACATGGCCATCACTTCCTGGGAAGTGCCAGCAATCTCCTCGATGGATGCCGAGATGTCCGAGATCTCATTACTGACCGCTTCAATCTCCTTTTCCAAAAGAATGGTTGTTTCACTCGATTCCAGTGTTCCACTGGCGATCTTCGTCATGACATCCCTGATGTGGGCCACATTTCCGGCAAGTCCTTTTGATGTCTCCTCGACACCTGCCGCACTCTCTCCGACCTGCCGCAGGAGTCCTGCCATCTCTCCGACCGAGGTGTTGAAGTACCTCTTCAGGGAACCCAGCGGATCGTCAGCTGTGATTGCGACCCTGACACCAAGGTTGCCGGAGGCAAGCTCTTTCAGGCCATCCGAGAGGTCCGCTGCGCTTGTCCGCAGGCCGTCTGTTTCCTCCTCCACCTTGGTGATCAGCCGGGTAACTTCCGCCTCTTTATCCCGAAGTTCGGTGATGTCGTTGTAGACGATGAGGATGCATTCCAGCTTTCCATTGGTATCCATAATCGGGATGCCCTGCTGTTCGAGGGTGCGAACCCCACTTGGAAGACGGACGGTAATCTCCCCGTGTGCCCGTGTTCTTGTGTGCCTGACATGCGAAAGTCCGTCGCCCTTGCGTGAGAGAATTCTGAAGTCACGTGCATTCATTTTCAGGAGCTTCTGCTGGCCATAACCGCTCATTGTGCAGTAGGCCGGGTTGGCCCGGATAATCCTGAAATCTGTGTCGGCATACAGGATGGGAACCGGAATTTCCGCTACGATCGTTTCGGCGCGGGCACGGAGGTTGTCATTCTCCCTGATCTTTCGTTCCATCTCCTTTGCCTCTGCACGTGTCCTGGTAATATCGTTGAATATTACGGCAATACGATCAACCTGCCTGCGACTATCCAACAGCGGAATTGCGTGCTGTTCGAGTGTGCGGGTTCCGGACGGGAGGGATACTGAGATCTCCCCCGAGCACCGTTTCTTCTCCTTGATTGCGGCGGAGGGTGCATCATATCCGGTCAGTGATAGAATCCTGAAGTCATTCAGGTTTTTACGAAGCACCTCCTCATGGCGAACACCGGTAAGAGTCTCAAAAGCCGGGTTGGCATTTCGAATGCGAACCCCTCGATCAATAATGATCATCGGGAATGGGGAACTCTTCATGAGGCCTTCCATCTCACGGAGTTCGGTTATTCCTGCTTCAAGGGCGGCGCGTTCTTTTTCAGCACAGTCGGCACGGGCCGAAAGACGTCCCGTTTCCAATGCATGCATCTGCCTGTTTTCAGCGATTATGGCATCCTTCTCTGCTATGAGTTTCGTGAAATCAGCCGTTGTCACTGATGCCGTCTTCTCCAGAGAGGTTCGCTGTTCTTCCGACCGGGCGAGTTTGGCCCTGAGCATGCCAACCGCTGCCTCGAGCGCTTCCATCGCTTCGTCGCCTTCTTCATCGTCCTGGCTGCCCCCGGCCTCCCTGAGCTGGATTTCTGATTGAAGCCGTGCGATCTCCCCGGTCAGCTCCCTGAGCTGCACCTGTGCCTCAGCTTCGATTACCCTTCCCCGTTCCTCGGACCGGGCGAGTTCGGCCCTGAGCATGCCAACCGCTGCCTCGAGAGCCTCCATCGCTTCGTCGCCTTCTTCATCGTCCTGGCTGCCCCCGGCCTCCCTGAGCTGAATTTCTGATTGAAGCCGTGCGATCTCCCCGGTCAGCTCCCTGAGCTGCACCTGTGCCTCAGCTTCGATTACCCTTCCCCGTTCCTCGGACCGGGCGAGTTCTGCCCTGAGCATGCCAACCGCTGCCTCGAGTGCTTCCATCACGTCTTTGTCAGGGGTCTCAGCATCTTCAGGCAGGTGGCCGCGAGGTTCTGCGGGCAGTGCTTTTTCATACCGAAGTTTCTCTGCATCAAGTGCAGCAGTGAGCAGTTCAATCTCACTTTGCAATGATCGAATCTCCTTTTCCAGGTCACTGGATCTCCGGAGAGCGACGGAGGACTCTTCTTCGCAATGGATGGAAATGCGTGACAGGGCCCGGTTTATGGCATCTTCCAGTTCCCTGAGTTTCACATCCTCAAGGTCTGCCGAGACGCTGTGTCCGGGCATTCCGGCATCCTCACCTTCAAGGGCCGCGATTAATCCTTCGATTTCTGTCTCCCGCCCATCAACGGCCGGTATATCACTCATCTGCCGGTGGTTTTCAACCCCGGTAAAGAGCGCCTTTCTGCCGGGGCGCACTCGTGCGTCTGTCATGCATGCTCCTGCATATGTCTGGTGTCCGTGGTCATTTCCATCCTCCGACTATCTCTGCGATCCGGGCATATTCTGATGCAGCCGGGCTTTCTCTCCCGCATTCTGAGATTGGGATTCCTCGTTTCTGCGCTTCCGGTACGAGCGGGTCGTAGGGTATTGCACATGCAAGGGGGAATTCGTGCTCCAGTGCGGCCATGATCTCCAGAAACCGCGTTCGTTCCTGATCATTCCTTCCTGAGATACCTATCAGGCGCCTGAGCCCGTCCATAACCGCTGCTCCCGGTGTCATCTCCTCACGAAGTACCTTTCCCCGGGTAATGATTGCCATGGCCGGAACTACGGTGACACCGGTGTTTTCGCTGATATCGGAAAATATGGTCCTCAGGCTCTCGATGCCCTGAAGGGCGAAGGGGCCGGTATCCATGGTGATCACCGTATGGTCGGCGGCGACAAGGCCGTTGATGAGAAACTGACCCATACTGGGGGGTGTATCGATCAGGACGACGTCGTATCTTCTGGTTATCGGGCCTACCGCATCATGGAGGATCGATACGTGGTCTTCACGTTCATAGAGATACGGTTCGGCACCGGCAAGATCGAGTGATGCGGGGCAGAGATCCGGTACATCAGCGCCGCGGATGATGGCGCTTTTCAGAGGAACCCTTTCGAATCCTTCCGTCCCGGACATGAAGACGTCGTAGATGTCATGGTCTGCCGTTCCGGGCTCGATCCCGAGACCGGAGGTCGCATTTGCCTGCGGGTCACAGTCAATAATGAGCACCTTCTTCCCGGTTTTCTTTAAAAATCCGCCAATATTCAGACAGGCAGTGGTTTTCCCTGTTCCTCCCTTGTGATGTGCGAACGTGATGACCGGCATATTCGTCCCTGCGTCTCCTGAAGTGGTTATATAGATTGTAGGCTTTCCTCTGAACTAAAATCCTTTGGAATGCTCATGATTGACGAAATATCAAACCAATATTGGAAATTTTATATCTTCAACCGACAAACCACCGTACAGATGGGGACGGACAAAATAAAAATCGTCATATTTGGGGCGTATAATGCGGGAAAATCCTCATTCATTCGTTCGATTGATCCTCAGGCACGCAATGTCGATACCAAGGCAGGCGATGTACCGACGACGGTCGCTCTCGACTTTGGAAGGGTGATCGTCGGGGGGAAAAAAATCTATCTCTTCGGAACCCCCGGACAGGAACGGTTTGAATTCGTCCGTGAGATTCTCTCCCGGGGTATGCATGGCGCAATCGTCATCGTGGATACCACCCGGGAACCGGATGATATGACCCGTTCGTTATGTACCGCATTGTCCGTCGGGACTATTCCCTATGCGGTATTTCTGAACAAATGTGATCATGCCTTGTCGTCACCCCAGCGGTACGTGGAGATTTCCTCCGGCGCCTTCACATCGACGATGTCAGCGCTGACGGGTGAAAACGCCTTAGAGTCACTTCAGGGATTTATCGAGGAGTGCTTCTGACCCGGCGGCTGCTGATGCAAATCAAATACTATAACATTATCCTCGTTTTACATACTCTTTCATGTCCCGTACTATCGCGGTATATGGAATCTTCATTGCAATTCTCGCCATTTCTCTGTGTGCGGGGTGCCTGACGTATTCGATTCACGATGCGACATATGGCGGGGATGGAATAACGGTTCGGGTCTCCTACAACGGGGAGACGACGGATAAGGCCATGCAGGTGACCATCTATGATCTCTCGGGATTCCGTCAGGTGCAGGTGGATAAAATCGTCCAACCGGTGACTCTTGAGCCCGGTGAAAATACCGTTGTATTCCCCGTTGAACTCGAACCCGGCAACTACCGTCTCCATATCTATATTACAAAGGATGGCGAGCGCATTTCAAGTGTCATCAGGGATATCGAGGTCTAAAGAATGCGGTCACTCCTCGAAACCGCCCTTGGAAATGAGGCGGGCGACATCTTTTTTACCGAGGCGACTCTTTTCAATCCTTTCTCATGTGAGTGGGAGGAGGATGTGTCATTTGTCGTAAAGAACGGATATGTCGTAGGCTTTGGCGAGTACACCGCAGCATCGACGGTCAGTCTCAGGGGTAAGAAAGTTCTTCCCGGGCTTATCGACGGACATGTCCATGTCGAAAGCTCGCTTCTCACCCCCGTCGAATATGCAAGAGCCGTCCTGCCGCGGGGTACGACGACCGTCGTCGCCGATCCGCATGAGATTGCCAATGTCGCGGGGACGGAGGGTTTCAGATATATGCTGGAGGAACGCCGGCACACCCCACTCGACATCCTGTATATGCTTCCGTCCTGTGTCCCCGCCACCCCCCTTGAAACGGCGGGAGCAGAGCTGAATGCCGACGAACTCGCCTCATTTGTCGGAGAGGAAGGCGTTCTTGGCCTTGCTGAGATGATGAACGTACCGGGCGTCCTTGCCGGTGACGAAGAGGTGTGGAAAAAACTGGACCTGTGCGCCCTCGTGGACGGGCACTGTCCACATCTCTCCGGTTCTGCCCTCTGTGCCTATCTCCTCGGTGGAATTCAGAGCGACCATGAATGCACCACCCTGGCAGAGGCCCGGGAAAAGCTTCGGCGAGGTATGTACGTGATGATCCGCGAAGGCTCAACCGAGAGAAACCTCTCCGCCCTCACCCCGCTGGTGCGTGCCTGCAGCGTCTCCCGGGTCATGTTTGCAACGGATGACCGGCATGTTGACATGCTGGTCTCGGAGGGCCATATAGACGACTGCATCCGCAAGGCAATCGATGGGGGGGCGGATGCAGAGCTCGTCTACCGTATGGCCACTCTCTCTCCCGCCGAGCGATTCCGTCTTGACGACCGCGGAGCTCTTGGCCCGGGGAGACTTGCGGACTTCTGTATAATCGATGATCACGACGGGTTTCAGGTCATCTCTACCTATAAACGCGGCTTTCTATGGGAAGACCCGGGATATTCCAGACGTCCCCCGCTTGCAAAGCCATTTTGCTGTTCCCTGCCGGACATGGGCGCCCTTTCCCTCAAAGGTTCCGGGCCTGCACGGGTCATTGACATCATCGAGGGGCAGATCCTTACCCGCTCAGCGATCGAGGAGGTGGAGGCAAAAAGCGTTCCCGACCCCTCGAGAGATTTATTGAAGGTCATCGTATGCGACCGGTACCGGGGTTCCGGGTGCGGTGTCGGTATCGTCCGCGGCCTTGGCCTGATGAGAGGAGCGATTGCATCGAGCGTCGCACATGATTCTCATAATATTGTTGCTGCGGGGGCGGATGACCATTCCCTCCTGAGTGCCGTTCGCGCGGTCGTGGCGGCAGACGGCGGGATGGCGGTCGCCGAGGGGGACGAGGTCGCCCTGCTTCCCCTGGAGAGCGGAGGGCTGATGTCCACCCTTCCATATGATGAGGTGGCGACCCGATTGTCGGAGATTGAAAGCCGTGCCCGTGGCCTGGGAGCCATTGCCCATCCCTTCATGTATCTATCTTTTCTGTCCCTGACGGTTATTCCGGAACTGCGAATCACAGACCGTGGTCTCTTTGATGGAAATGCCTTCTGTGATGTCCCGGTTTTTTTTGGGAATAGCGGACAGGGTAGGTAAGCCGCGTTGGATTCCGGGAGCTAGAACAGCAAACCGGGGTCCAGGAGGCCTGTTGCCATCATTAGACCAATAATCACGGGCTGGTGGACGAGATATATCAGCAGGGAGTGCCTGCCGGCGAGGGCCAGAAATCCGGAAATCGGGCCGGTGCGGATGTCGGCTGACCACCGCGGTTTTCCCTCCGGGTAGAGGTACGAACCTGCACCGAGTCCGACAAGGACGAGGCCAAACCACGGGATGAGCGGTTCATAGTCGATGGAATAAAAATGAGCCGGGTGAAATCCGAGCCAGGCAAGCCAGATCGGCCCGGTTATGCCCGCCAGCAGAATCGAAAAAATGAAAAGCGAGCATCCCAGGTAGATGTTGCCCTTTCCAAAGCGGAAGAAAAGGGGGGAAAGCATGATCGATGTCCCGATGAGATGGAGGATGCCGAAAAGGATGAAACCGTCTCCGATGGCAAGGTAAGTGATGGCAGTAATTCCCAAACCCATGAGGAGGAGACCGCCTCCGCGCATCAGGTATTTTTTCCACAGTTTCTGCCCGCTGATACCTTTCGCAATCGCCCGGTCCTTGGATATGGACAATGACAGGCCAACGAGAAAAACGAAGAGTGATGCGCAAATAATCGCGAAGATCCGCCAGAATCCTGAGGATACTTCAATGTCCATGACCCCGAAATAGTTCAGATCAAAGAGCAGATGGAAGGTGACCATCATCAGGATGGCGATGCCGCGTGCAGTATCAATCTCAGGGTATCGGCCCTGTGGACTATGGGAAAAATATTTCATGACAATTTCGGGACCATGCCCGTTTCTCTGTAGTAAAATATGGGAAATGACGATATTCAATATAACGATGATATACGACGGCAAGCAGATCGTTGGAGCTGTGGGAAAGAGGCGCATCACAATACGTGAAAGCGAATAGGTGCGAATCAATCCCGTAAAAATATGAACTTCAGGTCAGCTTGTGGTGATGCGGGTGCGATCCATCCTCCTGACAAGGATAGGCTCCTTTTCCAGTCCCGATCACTCCAGCCCGAAGATCGTTTTGATCTCGGTAAATGACTGAATGGAATAATTCGGGACAATCTGGGGATACGGAATGCCGATCCAGTCGCCGTACCTGGCATAGATGGTTTTCATT
Organism: Methanovulcanius yangii; assembly: GCF_018687785.1. NCBI lineage: Archaea > Methanobacteriati > Methanobacteriota > Methanomicrobia > Methanomicrobiales > Methanomicrobiaceae > Methanovulcanius > Methanovulcanius yangii. The sequence goes on along the minus strand of NZ_LTBL01000001.1, from coordinate 1,013,602 downwards.
CCCAGGGCATTTCCAGGTTCGATCTCTCTCTTTGGGCTGTCCCCGACGACCCAGCTGACCCCGGGCGTCTCCCCGAGGTGGTCGAGTGCCGTCAGAAAGGTATCCGGATTCGGTTTTCTCTTTCCCGAGATATCCGGGGTGACCACCGTATCAAAGTACTGACGAAGGCCAATTGCCTGCATACGCGTCTCCGCCTGCGGACTTTCCGCATCGGTGACGATTGCAAGCTTCACCCCCCTTTCATGGAGGGCGTGGATGGTCTCTTTAACCCCGGGGTACAGATGGAGTGATGCAACCTTTTCTTCTTCATAAACCCGACACCCCTTAATGTACAGGCTCTCGGAAAATACTCCGTGGTCTGAGAGATAATCACGGATATTGTGGTGATGCTCAAACCCGTGAGTCCCGTTCAGAAAATATCTGAAGAGTTCTGCACCGGAACCTACTCCTGCAAGATCTGCGACCCTTGCACACGCCGCATTTTTTGCGTGGAAAAAGTCATACAGTGTGTTATCCATGTCAAAGAGAATGCACGGGGGGAGTGGTTCCGGGATGGCGTTCATGGTATTCATACTCGGGCCTTTCGCATATTCTTTGTGCGCAGGAACGCATAAGGGCATGCGTGACGACAATCGGCAGGAAAGACTATTATCAATGGTAGCATCAGTTCGTGCATGGGAACATTCGTGGACTCCTCCCGTTCTCTTCTCCTCCTTGCCGGATGCATCATTTGCACGAATGTAGCCGGTGTCCTCGGTTCATTTGTGACTGAAACCGGCCCCGGGTCATGGTATGCCGAAGAGCTCGTGAAACCATGGTTTCTTCCCCCGCCTCTTGCATTTCCTGTCGTCTGGACGACTCTTTATATTCTCATGGGGATCGCCTTGTACCTTGTTCTGAGAAAGGGGTTTGAGGATGGTCATGTCCGGGTGGCCGGGGGAATATTTGGCGTTCAGCTGGCTCTCAACATCGCATGGTCATACGCATTCTTCGGTATGCAGAGCCCCCTTGCGGGGTTGTTTGTCATTTGCGCCCTGTGGGGTGCAATCGTCGCGTCGATATGGTCGTTTTACCGGATAGACAGGGTCGCCGCCTATCTCCTCGTGCCATACATTGTATGGGTCTCCTTTGCCGCAATCATTAATGCGGCCATATATCTCCTCAATTAAAGTGCATGGGGAAAGTTAAACCCGTGGCGGGCGGTCGAAGGGATAGCTTCAAATGGTTCTGTTCACAATTCTTCACTATGGGCCTTCCCTGAGTCCATTGCAGGCGTTGAATCTGAAATGGCCGGATATAAGGAAAAAAAAGAAGAGCGTGAAGAAACGTTCTTTCCGATTCCTGCCGATGTTGCGGTAGGGGATGCCATCGCTTCATTGACAGGGACTCCTATTTTTATCATCGACAGGGAAGGTCTGATACAGTATGCCAACCGTGCCAGCCAGGATTCCTTCGGTTTCAGAGAGGACGAGGCTGGTTCATACGCGCATATCTCGGATATTCTGCACGAGGACGACCTGATTCAGGTCCTCCATTATCATACCCTGCGACGGGACAGGAATGCGGTCGTCCCTGACCGGTATATCGCGCGGATTCTTGATCGATATGGGAGATATCCTGAATATCTCCTTCAGGCTACCTACCTGCCAGACCATGAGGAAACGCTCATAGCTGCGATGAGGGTATCCGACGTCGCAGACGCAAAGTTGCCTCTCCAGAATGACGAAATGAAGGAATATGTCCGGTATCTCGACAGCCTCCCCGATGGCGTGGTTGTCACCAGGAATGATGAAATATCCTACATGAATGCTGCCGCCGCCCTGATGCTTGGTTCCAGGGGGAAATATCGGGAGAGTGGTGAGGGGGGGGTAATACTTTCGGATGGGCCTGATTTATCCGGTTTTTTGGATCGTCTCAGACGGGCTGGTTCAAATCGTTCAGCTGACATGCGGAGCGTTGAGGATGTACTCACCACGGCGGACGGAAAACAGATTGATGTCGAAATTATCTCGGTTCCGGTTGTTATTGACGGAAAAGAGGGCAACGAGCTGATAATTCATGATATCAGCAGGCAAAAGCGAACCCAGGCCGAAATATCCACACGCAACAAACAGCTGCAGATTATCAACGAACTGATACGGGCAGCAAATTCCGTGGATACGCTCGAGGGAATGCTCGAAGAGATGATTGAGCGTGTGGTAAGTCTTATGCAGTTTGATCTTGGCTGGGTCTACCTGCGCAATCCCGAAGCAAAGTATGCACGGCTCATCGCGCCGCTGGGGGTGCCGCAGCCTTTTATCGAGCGTCATGGACGGCAGAATACCCGCGATTTCCCTTATAATCTTGTATTCTTTGCAACACAGCCGCATTACGTGGAGAATCTTCCCGGACGGCCTCCGGGGCCGATAGATACCAAAATCCTTGAGGATCTCGATGCGCTGTGTTACGCGGGCATTCCGCTCATCTCCGATTCTGTTGTCGTCGGGGGCCTTTATGTCGGCCGCAGGGAGCAGTGGTCCTTTGCGCAGTTTGAAAAAGAGACGCTCGAGCTTCTTGGCCGCGAGATCGGTGGTTCGGTTCTCAGGGCAATGCTCCAGGAACGTCTCGAGGATGCCTACAGTGATGCGAGTCTCTATCTTGACATCATGCTTCATGATATCAAAAATGCCAATGCCGCTATCCTTGGCTACTCCCGTCATCTCAGGGAAATTTACCATCCGGAAGGTTCACAGTATGCGGACAAGGTACTCTGGCACACGCATCATATCACCGACATTCTCAATAATGTGACCACCATCAGGCGTATCACGGAAGTGCCGGGGGAGATGACCGCCATCAACCTCGATGCTCTTATCGCAGCCGAGATCTCGCAATATCCGGATGCAGATATCACTTTCAGGAAGACCGGCTGTTATGTCTGGGCTGACAGTCTCCTCTCCGATGTCTTCGCGAATCTCATACGAAACAGTATCAAACATGGCGGTCCGGGAGTCCGGATTTGGATTTATGGCGAGGAGTCCGATCATGAGATTTCAATATCCATTGAGGACGACGGTCCGGGGATCCCCGATGAAAAAAAATCACGCATTTTCTCTTATTTCCAGGAGAATCTGAACGAGTCCGGTGGACGCGGCCTCGGACTGCACATTACCCGTCTCCTTGTCCGCCGGTATGGCGGCAAAATTCGTCCCGAGGATCGTATCAACGGAAGGCCGGAAGAAGGCCTTTCTATCCGGTTTACGCTTCAGGTGTACGATGAGGACGAGAGGGCGGAACGAAAGGATCTGTCGCTGTTCTGAACCGTTTTCATTAAAAAAACGTCCTTGCGAATGAATAAGGCATCAATAACGGAGATGTGAAGAGCACTTCGTGTGCCCGAAAAAATTAATGAAAATGCGGGGGGAGCGATTCGAACGCTCGGACTCCTACGAGACTAGGCCCTCAACCTAGCGCCTTTGACCTGGCTCGGCAACCCCCGCACACAAAAATGCTGATTTTCATGCGTCGGCGAACAGGCAACCGGTCAAACCGTTTGTGCCGTCCTGTTACCCTATATACAATGTGCTTGGCAGAGAAATATGTTTTGATTTGGGTCGGAATCATTCCAGAACACTCATATATCTGACGCCCTCAGGGCAGCGGCGATTGCATCTGGTGTATTTTTATGGTCTGGAGCGTATACCTATGTTCGATGTGGGCGACAATTCTCGAGCAGTTCAGCGATTCTCCTTCACAGTCACAGGTGGTCCGGTTTCTCCTTGAAAACGGGTTGGGTATCAACGAACGGGGGAGAGTGACGATAAACGGCATCGAGATCCCTGCGACCCATCTCTCAAAGGCCATCGGAACGGATCGAAGAGTGGTTGACGCAACGGTCAAACGTATTCTTTCGATGGAGAAATTTGCGGAGATCTTTCTGAATATGCAGGCGACGCCTGACCTGTCACGGGTTGCCGAATCCCTGGGTCTGACGGTCATTACCGTCCTTCCGAAGGATGCCGGACAGAAAGGGATAGTCGGTGCCGCTGTTGCGGTGCTCACCGGCCACGACATCGGCATACGGCAAATATTTGTCACCGATCCCCATCTCTCCGAGGATCCGAAACTCGTGATCATCGTGGAAGATCCCCTGCCGCCCGAGGTCTTCAAGGAGCTTCGGGATCTCAGTCAGGTGAGAAAACTGATTCTCTGATTATTCCGAACGATAGCGCTCAATTTCCTCTGCGAGAGCTATGATTCTTTTTTTAATTTCTTCAGGAAGGTCTTTGGAGTACCTGAGGCGCTCTTCGAGGGTGATCTCTTCCGTCCCGCGAATGAGATTGTCAGCATGCGCCACAATCTTCTCCTCAATCGTTGACGGGACACAATTGATCTCTTTCAGACCATCCCTGCGGCATTGGTCTGCCGTCAACCCTGCACCGATATGACATTCGACGATTCGGGCAATCTCTTCCGGGATATTCATTGACCTGCACATATCCGCTCCCAATTGGCCGTGGTCGAGACCATGGCTGCGCGCCCGCCCGATGTCATGAAGCATCGCACCCCACTCAACCAGTTCTGTGTCGGCGCCTGACCGTTCGCAGAACCGGAGGGCGAGGTCGCGGACGGCCATACAATGGCGAATGACATTATCACTGCATCCTGCGATGCGAAGAAAAGAAAGGGGAGTGATAGAAGAATCGGACGTCGGTGTCACACTTTACCCAGCGAGGCCTTCATCTGTTCGACACGCCGTTTCAGTGCCTGCAGGATGAGTTCGTTGTCAAAGTGGTCCATCGGTGTGTCACACGAACAGGTGAACTCCCGAAGCAGTGCCTCATCGAAGGTGTAGACGATCCCGCAGTTTTTGCAGATGTAGAAATCGTTCTCGTCTTCATAGCGTTCGCGGGCCTGGAGTTTCTCCAGCACCTCTTCCATATCCTCGGTGATGGCATCATCGATGCGGTCCAGCCTGAGCTTCCACTTGTAGGTGAGCCAGCCGGTCTCCTGGTTTTTCTCCCTCCGGTATTCGGCAAGGCGTTTCCCATAGAGTGTATAGAGAGTGTTCCTGACGGTGTTGAGATTGATCCCCGTCTCTTCGGCGAGCTCTTCATCCGTTTTCTCTATCTCAAATCCAAAGTCTTCCACCAGTGCAAGCCCTGCTTCCCCTATCATACGCATAAGATATGCGCGAACCGCCTCGTTTTGTATTGCCTCTTCCGCCGTTACCATCTGCTCATATATTCACGTACTTGTGTAATAGTCTTATCCAACAGGCTGAGCGCCTCGTCCCGTGAGGAGCCTCTGCCGTAGACGCTGATCACTGCGCTTCCCTCCTCGATCTCCGTTCCTTTCCAGGGGATATCGGCAACTGCCGGTGCGAGGTGTTTCAGGTCATCCCCGACTCTCAGGTCATGGTCGGCAAAGAGAATGGTTCGTGCGACATACCCGGCTGGCAACGGACGCACGGGAGGGATCCTTCCCCTGCAGGCATCGAGGTGGAGATCAAAGACACTTCTGGCGAGCGACTCTTCAACGATATCGAGAGTCGCCTGGAACCGCGGGTTAATTTCGATGGCGTATATCCCGTCCTCCGAGACGATGAAGTCAACTCCTACTGATCCGACACAGCCGCTCGCCGTGACAATCCGTTCCGCAATATCTGCGAGAGCCTCCGTTTCCTCCGTGGCGAAGGGGGTACAGGCACCGGCAAACCCGAAGGCACGCTCACCGTCTCCCCCCCGCATGAACTGTTCGTTCACTGCGATCGCGCGTGCCTCCGTGCCGTTTGCGATGCAGGATACACTACAGGGGGTTCCGGAAATGGGGGTCTGCCGGATATACGGGTCGTCCGGCCAGAGTTCCCGCCAGGCCTCCTCCTCTGCCTCCGTGCGGACCAGACTGTTTCTCCAGCCCCCTGCTCCGTTCAGCGGTTTGATGAAGGCAGGGTAGACGCCTTCGGGCAGAACCGCGGGGGCTGGGATGCCCGTTTCGAGGAAAAATTCCTGTATCCGTGATTTGTCGAGGAAACGGCCGGCGATATCCGGTGGCGTACCGCAGAACCTGGGGTCGCCGGCAATGGTTTCTGCTCCGGATGTGGTGATAATCGCATCAATGGGATAGCGGTTGATATAATCCTCAATAAGGGAGGGGATCTGGTCGAGTTCTTCAAATATGGACCATTCCTTTGCGTACCAGGTGAGATCCTGATCGCAGAAATGGTCGATGGCACAGACCTCGTACCCTGCACGCCATGCGGACTGGACGACGTGGCGCGTGGCAAATCCTGCGATGAGGACTGTCCCCTTCACTCCTCAAACCTCTTGCCGCATGCCGTAGGGATGATCTTCATCTGCGCATCCGGATATTCGCGGTTGAGCTCTGCGCCTTCGAAGATATGGTCGAGGATAAGGGCGAGGCTCGAGATCTCCGAATGCGGCTGGGTGGTGACCGAGAGATTGTAATCGGCAAGCGAGTAGATGTCCGAGGGGACTTTTTCCGCGCCGACGACTATGAGAATCTTTCCGGATGCCCGGATGTCGGCCTCCACGTCCGTCATCCGCAGACCGTACATGGTCAGGTGAACAACGATGCCGCCGGCATCTTTCCAATCATGTATGCAGCGCCGCCATGAGACGTCATTTACGACAAAGAACTCTCCCCCCCATCTCTCCGCCACATCCTCAATGGATTTTTTGACTCCCGGATCATTGGCTGCGAGATACATCCCTTTGCACCCGAGGGCCCGGGCGGTCAGTCCCACGTGTGTCGTCACTCTCTGGTCCCGTTCGGGGCGGTGACCCAGACGAAGTACTGCGACCTCGTCAGGCATCGGAGTCATCACCATTCTTTTTTACTCTTATTACGCCGTTTTCCAGAACAAAAGGGGTATCTTTCATGGTATTTGCCAACCTGCAGGAGAATAGCATCTCCTGCAGCGATAAGAGGCGTATGCCTTCCGGTGTCTGCCGGATGAGATGACCGCGTTCCATCCGCTGCAGTGAGGCAGCAATAATCTCTTCCGGGAGGCCGGAATCTGTGACCAGCTGCTCGCAGGTGATACTCTGGGCCGCCTGAATTTTATGGTACAGCGCCCAGTCTGTTTCCTCTTCTCGCACGCTCATCATTTTGCCCCGAAAGGAGGATATAGTTTTTTACCCGCGCGGTAGTACAAAGGAAAGCATGGTACAGCGGATATGTTCTGCGAAGGGGAGGTACCCATATGATAGACTATTATGACCTGGCACAACTCGCCGACAAAATCCTGGAGATTGCCGATGATGATATGCCGGTGCTCGCAGAAATTATTGAAGATCTCGACCCGGAGACCCGAAGCGAACTGCTCTTTTCGGACTTTTTAAATGCGTACCAGGTGTTCTATTACTATTTCCGGGAGGTGCCCGACATCCTGGTGGACGAAAGGCTCAGTCTGGTTCCTGCAAGTGCGGTTCGAAAAGGGGTCCTAGCAGAGGAGCGCGACCTCTTGGAGCTCGTCTTCATTGTGCCTGATGAGACGCCGGAAATACTGGTGAGCGATGGAGAAGAGATTCTTCAGAGATTTATAGGGAAAAATGCCTATCGTGATGCAGTTGGGTGGGCCGATGAGCAGGCATGATGTCTGCCCCTCATCGCCCTGACGTAATGAGTGAGAGGTCGACATCGGCGGAGATGACCTCCGGGATCTCACCCCGACAGGAGATCCGGTCTCCAAGGACGATGAATACCCCATCAATCCCCTCCGGGGGAAGGCCTGCAAGGACATCATCCTCATTCCTTCCCGTCCGGTTGCAGATTGATGTAGCCCATGCATCCGCAAGAGATACATTGCGGGAAAAGACTGTCACCGCATCTGCCGTTCCGAAGGAAACCGAGGGTCCGACGGTTGCAGAGGAAGTACAGACGCCGAGTATTTCCTCCTGGGGCGGGAGAACAAATGCGCATGTTCCGGAGATGGGTGAGGTTCCCGCATAGAGGCCGATTTTTACCGTCCGGTCGGAGAGAACAGCGATATCTCCTCCGTTGTCTATAATGGCAAACTCTGCACCTGCCCTCTGCATGGCTTCGACGCCGGCCCAGGCGATGGTTCCGGCAACCGCTGCCATGGGGCCGACTCCTGCCCGTGCTCCAGCGTCTGCCATCCGCTCTGCAACACATGATCCTGCTGGTGCAGGATACGGTTCAAAAGTCATGCCGAAAAAAGGATCGATGGCGATGACCCTTTCCAGTTCCGTCCGTGCGGCGATCATCGCCTCCTTTGCCGCATCGATATGATCCTGTCGGTCGGCAATTATCGACGTAATTGTCGTCCGGTACTGGAAATGCTCGCGAATCATTGAAGGAGCGAGAGCGCATTGTGCGGGCACGCGATGACGCATTTTCCGCAGAGAATGCATTTATGCCCATCAATGTTCAGCTTCCATTCCTCGTCGAACGAGAGAACATCCTGAGGGCAGACACTGATACATGCTCCGCAGTCCACGCACTCGGACTCATCCCGGATGACAGAGTCCTCCATGATCTTCACCCGTGCCCCCGCCTCCTCCATGGTGGCGGAGACGAGTGCAGCGTCCTTATCCGGGACATCGATGAGGACCTCCCCCTCCATGGATTCGATATAGGCCCGTTCGATATTGATGAGAACCCCGGTCTTCATCACAGTATGGGCGATAAGCGGTTGTTTGCCGCCTCTGCGTGAAAACGTAACGAGCAGTTTCATACCTTCCACCTCTTCTCAAAGAGTTTCCCCAGATCTATTGCCGAGAGCATTCCTGCGAGTTTGCCCTGGTTGTCGACTACCGGAAGGGCACTGATATTGTGCTTTTCGAGTTTACGTGCGGCAATGTCCACCGCTTCATTCGGGGAGGTAAAGACCACCTTCTTCGTCATGATATCAAGAACCGTTTTCGCCTTGTCCGTCGTCGCCACTGCTTTTGATATATCAAATGTCGTAACTATCCCAACCAGTTTCCCCTCCTCATTGAGGACCGGGAGGTGGTTCGTCTCCCCGCGCAGGAGCCGTTTTGCTGCCGTTGCGATCTCCTCGTCCTCACCGATGGTGACGAGATTTGTGTCCATGATTTCACGGACCCGCGGAGTGTGGACGGTGTCCCTCATGGGCCGGGCGCAGGTTGCCGGATTGATGCGGCGGGTCGGCAGGGCAAGTTCCATCTGCCCCTTCTCGATACGCGCCTTGAGTTCCCCTGCCACTTCCTTTGCTTTCCGGTAGGAGGAGAGGGAGGAGGTCTTCACTTCCTCGCTGCCGATGTCTATCATTCCGCTCTTTAGTTCGGCATAGCTGACCTCCCTAATCACCGGACGATCACGCCCCTGAACACCGTAGTCGGCAATACCGGTTATGATATCTTCATCCCTGACCGCCGTCGCCCGCACGATCTCCTCATCCAGGACGGGGATGGGTACGCCCAGCCCGACATACAGGGTGGAACCATAGCCGGTAAATGTCGCCGCCCTCAGGAAATCCTTTGACATATCCTTGAGATTTCCCGTCGTCATCAGCGTTCCGAACCCGCTGCCCGGCGAAGCCTGTGTCCCTTCGCCGATGATCATTCCTTCTGCACCGCAGAGGAATATCGGAACTCCGCTTCCTATGGCCCGGAAGGTGGGATCGTTCGGGATGGGGGAGAGTGCGCCCGCTCCCGAATAGCTGATGTTCCCGCTGTTGGGGAGGAGCGTTCCCATGTAGGTGTAGAGGGGACGTTCGGTGGTGTTGATGGCCGCCATGTACCGCTGGTATGCATTGCGGGGATTGGTCATCACCGCCTGGTTCAGGTCTTCGAGCAGAAGATCGATCTCAATTGTTTTTCGTGGGTAACAGTCGGTCCCGCTGGACTGGGCTCTCAGGTGCACGGAATTGCCGGAGACGAGATCCTCTAAGACATGGGCTCCGCCATAATTGATGCCCTGGGTCTCGGATTTCTGGGTTGCACCGATATAGGCATCGACCGCTGCAATTCCTGCATATGCCTCGACATCATTGATCCAGACCTTCTCCATCCTTATGGGGGGATCGGAATGGCCGAAATTGAAAAACGCCCCCGAAGAACACATCGCGCCGAACGTCCCTGTCGTCACAACATCGACTTCCTCAAGCGCTCCTTTTATTCCAAGCTCCTCAACAATATCCGGCATCCGATCTGCCGTGACCACCCGGGCATTTCCCTCACGGATGCGGGTATTGATCAAGTCCAGGGATTTTTCCATATATCTCATAGGGGATATGCATATTTAACGCTGTTGTTTATTACTGTAAGTAATTCGATGTGGGGGATTATTTCTTTATCAGGAGCCGGAGTTTCCTGCCCATGAACCGGTGTGCATATGATGCGGAGGATGAACCATCGAGAGGTTTTTTCCTTTCGCCGTCCATCTCTTTGGTATGAGCCTGACTTGTGTCATAGACCTGCTCGAGGGGATCGCCCCTTCCGACCTTGCCGAGGAATTCGATGAAGGTAGAATAGGTCTGGTGGTGGAGGGAACGGCTGATATTAAGAAGATCGCCTGCGCCCTGGATGCAACCCTCCCGGTGGTTCAGAGAGCTGTATCCATGGGGGCGGATCTCCTTGTGGTCCATCACACGCCGCTCTGGCATCCCATGACCAGTGTCAGAGGCCGGTATGCCGACCTTCTCCGCCATGTCCTTGCGCATGATCTCAATATCTATGTGATGCATACAAATTTTGACCGGGCCCGGGGGGGAATCAATGACGCCCTCGCCGACCTTTTGAATCTCGAAGAGCGCCAGGATATGAGTCTCGGGGTTGTGGGAACCACACGGATGGACCTTGCGGCATTGGCCGAAACACTCGGAAGCGGCCTGCGGGTGTACGGCGATGTGCCGGAAAGTCCAAGAATGGCGGTCGTTGGCGGATCCGGTTTTGATGCCACACTCATATCGGAAGCGATGGATCTTGGTGCCGAGGTGTTCCTGTCAGCCGAACTGAAGCACTCCATTATCAGGGAATCGCCTCTTCCTCTGATTGAGTCGACGCATTATGCCCTTGAATCGCCGGGAATGAAAGCTCTTGCCAGCCGTATGGACTGGCAATATATCGAGGACGCCCCGGGGGAAGTCATTGTCTGGTGAACCTCCGAAGGCCGGGAACAATGCCGGAATAACAGAATCGCCGAAGACTGGCGGAGATGCAGATGATTACATAAGGAGGCACTATGGGGAGAGAGGGAAAAAAGCGATTCTTGCATGCCGTGAAGGAAAGGTTGAAAAATACCTGGATTTCTATGTGGTACACGGGATGACGGGGACGTATGTAGTGGAGGATGATTTCTGTACCTGCAGCGATTTCCTTTTCCGCGGGAAGGAATGCTGGCATATCCTCGCTGTCAGGTACGCCCGAAGTTGTGGTCTGTGCGCAAACCGGGACGAATGGTTCCAGGAAAAACTGGAAAAACTACCTGAAGCAAACACTATATGAGCAGAGAGTACGAATATTAATAGATTAGGTCGACGTGATTTTCCATGCTCGAGGATGAGTATACTCTTGATTATTTTACCAATAATGGTCTTACGCGGAAGATATGCAAATCATGCGGTTCAGCATTCTGGACGCGTGATCCCGAGCGTGAGTTCTGCGGTGATGCACCATGCGAACCGTACAGCTTCATCGGCAATCCGGTCTTCAATCCCCATTCGATCGATGAGATGCGGGAAGCATATCTGAGTTTTTTCGAGCAGCACAACCACACCCGTCTCGAGAGATATCCGGTAGCCGCACGGTGGCGCGATGACATATACCTTACCATCGCCTCCATTGCTGATTTTCAGCCATTTGTGACGAGCGGCGAAGTCCCGCCCCCCGCGAATCCCCTGACGATCTCACAGCCCTGCATCCGTCTTAACGATCTGGATTCGGTCGGACGATCGGGGCGTCACCTGACGACCTTCGAGATGATGGCTCATCATGCCTTCAATTCTCCAAAAGAGGAGATATACTGGAAGGATCAGACCGTCGGACTCTGCGATGAGTTCCTCAGCTCCATCGGCGCCGACCTCAATGCGGTCACCTACAAGGAACACCCCTGGATAGGGGGCGGCAATGCAGGCCCGAGTGTAGAAGTGATGATCGGTGGTCTCGAGGTTGCAACACTCGTCTTCATGAGCATGACCAAGAAGCCCAACGGCCGGGTACCGGTCGATCTCGAGGGCGTCGCATACTATCCGATGGATATGCGGATTGTCGACACCGGATACGGGCTTGAGCGGTTCGTGTGGGCATCACAGGGATCCCCGACAATCTATGATGCGGTCTTCCCCGAAATGGTCAGTCGTCTGATGTCCTCTGCCGATCTCGAGTGTCTCCTCGATGAGAAGGAATGCACCCGCATCCTCGCAATGAATGCCAAGTATGCCGGGCTCATGGATATTACCGGTTCGAATCTCTTTGAGATGCGCCGGAAGGTGGCGGAGAGTATCGGGGTTCCCTTCAGGAAACTGCAGGATATGATTGCGCCGATCGAGCGGGTTTATGCCATCGCTGATCATACCCGCTGTCTTGCCTACATGCTCGGCGACTGCATCGTCCCCTCGAATGCCCAGGAGGGCTACCTGGCCCGTCTGGTGCTGAGACGGACCCTCAGGATGATGAACGAGCTTGAGATGGAGGATTCGCTTGCAGATCTCATTCAGATGCAGATGGAGAAGATCGGGACCGGATCGTTTGGCCAGGCCATCCCCATCGTCAGGGAGATCATCGAGAACGAGGTCGTCAAGTACGACCAGACGATGCTTCGCGGACGCCGGATTGTCCAGAAACTTGCACGGGAATACAAGAGCAAGGGCGAACCGGTGCCGCTGAAGGAACTCATCACTCTCTATGACTCGCATGGCATACCTCCCGAGATGGTCAGGGACGCTGCAGCCGATGATGGTGCCACCGTCGATCTTCCTGACAATTTCTATTCCCTCATTGCCGATGTTCATTCGGAATCCGAGGGTGCGGCAGAGGTGAAAGACGAGCTCGCGGACCTTCGCACAAGGATTGAAGGGATGGCTCCCACCACCACCCTTTACTACGATCTTCCTGACTCCGCGGACTTTGATGCCATCGTCCTCGATCAGTTCGATGAGTACCTCATCCTTGATCGGACGCTCTTCTATCCGGAGGGTGGCGGTCAGCCGTCGGATATCGGCCGGATTGTGAGTGAAGAGGGAATCACTCATGTTGAGCATGTCATGAAAATCGGCGATGTCATTGTCCATAAGGTGAAGGGCGAAGCCCTGAAACGCGGCGATATCGTCAAAGGAGTCATCAATGAGGAGCGCCGCAAGACTCTCATGCGCCACCATACTGCAACGCATGTCCTCCTGCATGCGGCGCGTGTCGTCCTCGGTGCCCATATCCATCAGGCCGGAGCCCAGAAAGGGGAAGAGTCTTCCCGTATCGATATCCGGCACTATAAACACATCACCGCCGGTCAGCTCAGGGAGATCGAGAATGCGGCAAACCGGATGGTCCTTGCTGACCTGCCTGTCCATGTCGGCTGGGAAGATCGGACCACGGCTGAACAGAAATACGGGTTCGATCTGTATCAGGGGGGCGTCCCGCCCGGATCACGCATTCGCGTCGTCCAGGTGAGCGGGGATGTCCAGGCATGTGCAGGTACCCATTGTCCCTCCACCGGGCAGATTGGCTCCATCCGCATCATCCGCGTGGACCATGTCCAGGACGGCATTGAGCGTCTCGAATTTGCCGCGGGGATGGCCGCCGTGGCATACAACCAGAATATGGAGGGACTGGTTGATGGGTCGGCAGCAATCCTCTCAGTGCAGAGGGAGAATCTTCCCACTTCAGTCGAGAGGTTCTTCAATGAATGGAAGGATCAGCGAAAGGAGATCGAGCGGCTCCAGAAAAAGATAGCCGATCTGGAGACGAAGATGATCACATCGGAGTCTATCGGTGGCGTCGACGTCACCGTGCACGCCCTTGATGCATCGCCGAAGGAAATGGTCACGATTGCGACCGGGATTGCAAACGATGGCGGCGTGGCGCTCATTGCAGGCGGAACGGACCGCGTCCATGTCGTTGCCGCATCCGGTACCGGGGCAGTCAATGCCTCCGACATCGTACGGGAAGTCTGCCAGATTCTTGGTGGGAAAGGGGGCGGAAAACCGGGGCTTGCCCAGGGGAGCGGGGCGTCGCGCGATGCTCTCGATGATGCGCTTGCCCGTGGAAAGCAAATTATCACAGAACAACTGTCATGACCGACGAAGGGGTATTGGTACTTGAACCCGGAGACGACCGGGCAAAGAAGATCGGAAAGGCGCTCTCCAATGCCTCATCGTCAGATATCCTCCATCTCCTTGGGGAAGGAGAAAAAACCCTTTCCGAACTTTCGGAAGGGCTCGATCAGCCGATAACCACCGTCAAATACAACGTGGAGAACCTCCTCGACGCGGGGATGATCGATATTGTCCGGACCCGGTACAGCGAGAAAGGCCGGGTCATCAAGGTGTACGGTATCAGGGATCAGGTCGTCATCGTATCGCCCGGCAGGGCAGATGTAAAATCGCTCCTGATGAAATATGCCTCCCTCTTCGCCCTGATTCTGGTTGCATCACTTGTTCTTGCCGGAATTGCACCGCTCTTCTCAGGAATGGGTCTGGGTGATGCGCAGACGACACAGGAGTCGTTGATGAATGCACCGGACCCCGTTGCGGCGGATAAAGTTGCCGCGTTGGATTATAGCGGAGAAACACCCGCCGGAGCGGGTGCAGCGAGGGCTGCTGTGGCTGAGGAACGGAGTGGCGACCCCGGAGTGCAAAGTTTCGAGGATCTGATGAATCTTGCGGCACTGGCTTTCTTTTTGGGAGGATTTGTCGCAATTCTTACCATGCTGCTCTATGAAGTGCTGATGACCATCAGGGCAAAACATTCCTGAAATTCCCTGCATTTTTTTCTGTTCAGAAGGGTGAAGGACGGTCACTCCATCCGGGAATGAATTTTTTTTACGGACGGAATCCATCCCGGGTCTGGAAAAGATGATGGTGTTCGGGTAGGTCGAAGATGGTCTGTAACTGCCTCTGCGATTCCGGTCAGAGCATCCCGATAAAGTTGGTGAGGATTCTCAGGCCCACATCTCCGCTTTTCTCCGGGTGAAACTGGACGCCATAGGCATTGCCACTCACTACGGAGGAGGCAAACGGGCAGATGTATTCGGTCGATGTCAGTGTATGTTCCGGCACCGTCTTCGCATAAAACGAATGGACAAAATAGACATAGCTATTCTGCGGAATTCCTTCGAAGAGGGGTGATTCCTGGTCGATATGAATGGTATTCCAGCCCATATGGGGCACTTTCAAACCTGATGTCCGGGGAAACTCCCGGACCGACCCCGGAACCAGCCCGAGACCCGCATGGGTGCCGAATTCACAGCTGGTCTCGAGAAGCATCTGCATCCCGAGACAGATGCCAAGGACCGGACGCTCCTGCACATAGGTATAGAGGGCGGTTTTGAGTTCCCCGAGTTTCTCCATACCCTCCGAAAAAGCGCCGACTCCGGGGAGCACTACTCCGTCGGCATCCATCATCTCATCGATATCCTTGGTGATCGTCGTTGTCGCGCCGGCATGTTCCAGGCCACGCATGACACTGCGAAGATTTCCCAGCCCGTAATCAAGTATAGCTACCTGCGTCATCCTCGTCCGTATCTCCCCGTTTTCTCCAGAGTGCCTGTTCAACCCAGATATCTGGAAGACCATGTTTTTCTTTGTATCCATTCAGTGCATCGTCCCATGTCCGCCAGAGGTCGGGGTACTCCTCCATGATATACTCGAACGTGGCCCAGTCACTCGACGGGCACATGTAACACCCGATCCGGTCAATCCTCCGGCTGTAGAGAATGTTAAACGGGGCCTGTTCCCTGAAGATATAGAGCCATACATGCATCGCCGTCCAGTGCTGGATGGGGGCGGCAGAGACCTGGCATCCTACATACCCGTTTCTCCAGACCCGGGGACTCTTCATCCGTTTGAATGATTCGTATTTTCTCTGGCCGATGAAGGAGAGGCATTCTCCCCACTCTGTTTCAATGAGTCGTTTAATCGGGAGGAGTTTGCAGACCTTGCAGCACCAGCGTGCGTCCACCGCAGGCGGGCCTTCCCGGTCCATCGTGGTCCAGAATTCCTCTGCGGTATCTGTTCGGATGACCTCCAGCCCATAATGGGTTGCGACATCGTTCACATTGGCATAGGTCTCCTCGAATTCGAGACCCGTGTCCGCAAAAAGGAGCGGAAGGGGACCTGCCGCCCTGAGGGTGACGAGCAGGGTGGCAAGGCTGTCCTTTCCGCCGGAATACGAGACATTTGCCTGGATGGGGTGTTCATCCATCACCTTGCGGATGAAGGTGACTGCCTCCTCCTCGACACGGGCAAGGATGGTTGCATTTGCGCTGACTGCGTCATCCCAGGTGGCAGGCCCGGGAATGCAGGTGGCCTCCCTGACCTTGCGGGTCCTGACAATCGCACCGCGGTCCAACGTACGGGCGGTCCCGGCATCGGTCTTTGCCCTTCCGACAGCGATGCAGGTGCCGTCCCTGTCGACGATAAACACCTCATCACCTTCGCGAACAGAATCCTCAATGGCAACGAGGCCCGGAGCGAGAACGCTTGCGGATTTCTCCCTGATAGAGGGAATAGCTCCGTCATCGACGACCACGACCTTTTTTTCGGGATTCAGGTAGAGGGCGGCGGCCGGTCGTGGGAGGGGCTCCCACTTCTTTTCCTCCGGCAGATACCGGATTGCCCCCACGACCGTTCCTCCCATGACTATCTCTTCCATCCGATCTTTATCGGGCACCTTATTCAGAACCGCAAGGTGTCCCTCGGGGATCAGGGGCGCGCCGAAATAGTCCACATAAATCCGGTTAATATGATCGATATCCGCGGAAAAAGCGGGTCGGGCATCGCCCGGAGGGGTGATGGAAACTTCACGCGCGGATGCTCCGCAGGCACATTTTTTCCCGAGGACGGGTACATGGCACCGATCACACCAATGGAGGTGATTTTTACCCAGATACTGACGACGCATACTTCTTTAAACGTAGCACAGGACGCGATAAATAGTGGAGGGTTTGGGCACCCTGAAGATGCCTGAAATCTCCTATTTGCAAAGGATTAATTCGTTATGCGCTGATATTTTTTCTGTGGAAAAATCTCTGTCATTTCTACCCGGACGTTCCTGGTAAAGGACCCGGTACATACTTTCTTTACGGAGGTTGATTTGTGGTGTTGTATAAATCTGAATTACAGTACAGGCGCTGGATTGGTGGGACATGAAACCTGTCGCTGTAACGGCAATATTTGCTTTTCTGGTGTATCTCCTGCTGACGGCCGGTTCAGGCGATATTCTCTTCTGGTCATGGCCGGAGATCGGTGCCGGGGTTATCATCGGCATCGTTGTCGGGGGTCTGTCGGCGTCATGGTTCTGCAGGGGCGCAGAGATGCGGATGGCAAACCCTCTTCGTTGGGTTCTCCTTGCCATTTATTCGATTGGACCGTTGTTTATTGAGATTATCAGGGCAAATATCGATGTTGCCATCCGTGTCATCACGGGTAACATCCGACCCGGGATTGTCAAATTCAATCCGGGTCTCCGTACCGACCTCGGAAAACTTCTTCTGGCAAATTCGATTACACTGACGCCGGGCACCCTCACCGTTGAGGTGGATGATGCCACGGGAGTGTTCTATGTTCACATGCTCAATGTCGATGAACAGACAAGTGCCAGGGAGATGTGCGAAGCATCGGACATATTCGCGTTCTTCAATATGCCTGCATGGATCAGGAGGATTGCAGAATGATCGATATTTGGGAGGCGGCTCTTGCGGTCCTTTTTATCCTGATTCTTGTCGTTCTCATCCGGCTTCTGAAAGGTCCGACCGCGCCCGACCGGGTGGTGGCCCTTGACGCCATCAACACATTCACCGTCTGTGCCATCCTCATCTTCGGCGTTGCGTACCAGGAAACGGTCTATGTGGATGTCGCGATCGTGTATGCTCTTCTGTCGTTTGTTGGGACATTGTATCTTGCCAAGCTTGTCGGGGGGGACATCTGATGGATGGCGGACTGATCACCACGGTGTGTATTGGTATCGGCCTTCTGGCCTCGACTCTCGGGGTGGTGGGCATCCTGCGGTTCCCGGATGTCTACACCAGGCTTCATGCTGAGACGAAGCTGACCACCTTCGGGTCGATCTTCCTCTGTCTGGCCATCATTGTCCATGTCCTGTCGAAGTACCTCGCCGGCGGGGATGGACAGTATGTTGTCCTTGGTGTGCATACCCTCGTCGCCCTCGCCGCCCTCGCATTTACCAACGCCATTGGTGCCCACGCCATTTCACGTGCGGCGCACCGGGCGGGAATCAAACCGGAAGGGGTCATCGACCGGCTCTCCGAGGTGAAGCAGAAATGATGGATATGGCTATTCACGGACTGGTACTTATTGGCCTTCTCATCTCTGCAGGCATGATCTGGCATTTCAGAAATCTGCTGTCTGCCGCCATTTCATTTGGCGTCTTCAGCTTCCTGCTGTCCCTGGAGTTTCTGATTCTCCAGGCGCCCGATGTTGCCATCGCGGAGGCGGCCATCGGCGCAGGCCTTACAACAGCAATATTTGTGATCGCGATTCGTGCGACGGAGAACGAAACGGAGGCGGATGCCGAATGAAACAGATTGTCACATGGATTGTCATCGCGGTTGTGGCGGGCAGTCTTCTCCTCTGCGCTTCGGGTCTGGAGTTCGGCGCACCCGCCTACCAGGATATGGACGACTACATGATTGCCCACGGGCAGGAAGAGACGGGCGGGAACAACATCGTCACCGACGTTGTCTTTGACTACCGTGGATTTGATACGCTCGGGGAAGCCACCGTGCTCTTTACCGCGGTCCTTGGCATCGGGCTTGTCCTGCGGACCCTTGCAAAGGAGGATGAAGAATATGAATATGAGTAACCTGGTGCGCACCAGTGCGGGACTCTTGATGCCCTTCGTCCTGGTTTTCGGTTTTTATATCGTCATCCATGGGCACCTCACACCTGGTGGAGGGTTTCAGGGCGGTGCGGTGATTGCGACGGCATTTGTGCTCCTCTTCGTTGCCCACTCCCGCGAGACTATCCGGGAACGCATCTCCCTGGGGTTCATGAAAAATACCGAAACGCTAGGGCTGATGCTCTTTATCCTGACGGCGCTCATCGCACTCGGTGTGGGGCTGGCGTTTTTCGGGAACTGGCTCGTTGGGACCGGCGGCCTCTTCGGGACACCGGTTGCCTTCGGCATCAACCCCGGGGATCTGAACACCGGCGGAGTCATTCCGATCATGAATGTTGCCGTGGGTCTTGAGGTGCTCGGGGCCATGAGTGTAATCATCCTTGCGATGCTCTCCGGTATCGGGAGGGAAGCGTGATGTTTGCCGACCTGCCCTTTATCGCAGCGGCGATTCTGATCATCATCGGCATTGCCACGATCGTTACACAGCACCACCTCATCAAGATGGTGATGGGTCTTGCCGTGGTCGAAGCGGGGGTCAATCTCCTGCTGGTCGCGACCGGCTACCGGGAAGGCGGTGTCGCACCGATCTTCACCAATGCCCCGTCGACCGAGATGGTGATGCCGACCGTTCAGGCGATGACCCTCACTAACATTGTGATAGGTATTGCCACGACGGCGCTCCTTCTCTCTTTCGTGATGATCATCTATCGGAAGTATGGTTCGGCGGATGTGCGCGACATGCGGAGGCTGAAAGGATGATCTGGGAACTCTTGGGTGCCCATGCCCCCGCACTGCTCCTGGCGATTCCGATGCTCGGCGCATTTGCAACACCCCTCCTGGGCCGAATCGGGAGGACGCCACGGAACCTGTGGATTCTGGTCATCACGGCCCTGACTTTTGTGACCTCAGTGGTCCTTGCTGCGGAGGTCTACACGACGGGTCCTGTCATCTATACCTTCGGGGCTATGGATCCGGCCCTTGCCCTCGCAGGGGATTCGGGTGGGATTCCCGTGCGCATCATATTCAATGTCGATGCGATGAGTGCCTTCATGGCCGTCTTCGCCTCGTTTGTCGGCATGATTGCCGCGGTCTTCTCCTTACCGTCCGGAAAGATGGAGTCGGGGAGGGACGGCTACTTCGCCCTCCTGCTTCTCCTCCTCGTGGGCATTCTTGGCATGGTCTGCACCGGGGATCTCTTCAACTTCTTTGTCTTCCTGGAGATCAACTCACTTGCGGGCGCAGCGCTCGTCGCCTATCGCATCGACAAGGGAGTGGCCGTCGAGGCCGGCATGAAGTATGCCTTCCTCTCCACCCTCGCAGGGCTTCTCGTCCTATTTGCCGTGGGACTTCTGTACGGGCAGTATGACTCCCTGAACATTGCGGTCATTGCAGGACGGATGCAGTTCGGCTTCCTTGATAAGGTGGCGCTGGCCCTCCTCCTGACCGGCCTTGCCATGAAGGCGGGGGCGGTGCCGATGCATTTCTGGACCCCGGACACCTACTCTATGGCGCCCTCGGCGATCACTGCATTTCTTGTGGTGGCAAGCCAGGCAAGCCTGTACGGAGTGTTCAGAGTCGCATTCTCACTCTACGGGCTTACGCTCAACTATGTCACCGTCGGCTGGTTTATCATCATCCTCGGCGTGCTCTCAATGTTTGTGGGTGTATCGATGGCCATCCCGCAGAAGGATGTCAAACGGCTGATGGCCTACCATGCGGTTTCACAGACCGGCTACATGCTTCTTGGTGTCGGCGTCGGCCTCGCGGTCCTCGGCGACCCGGCGATGATGGAGTCTTTTGGCCTTACGGCAATGGAGGGCGGCATCTTCCACATCGTCAATCATGCCATGTACAAGGGTCTCCTCTTCCTGACGGCGGGGGCGATCTTCTACCAGACCGGCACCCGCAACCTCAATAAACTCGGTGGCTTGGGCCATTCGATGAAGTGGACCATGCTCTTCTTCGTCATAGGTGCCCTTGCAATTGCCGGGATACCGCCGTTTAACGGCTTTGCCTCGAAACTGATGATCTATGAGTCGGTGTTCGCGTTCAATCCTGCCCTTTCGATCATCGCCATGGTGGTTTCCATCCTCACCCTTGCCTCCTTTGTCAAGGTCTTCCATGCAATCTTTATGGGGCCGAAGCAGGAGCGCTATGCCGAAGTGAAGGAGGTGCCGGCGCCCATGCTCGCTGCGATGGCAATCCTTGCCCTCCTGACCGTGCTGATGGGTATCTTCCCGCAGCAGATCGTCGACATTGTGATAAGCCCGGCGGCGGGTGCGCTCGTCGACCAGGGTAGTTATATTGCGTCCGTGATGGGAGGTCTCTAGCGATGGCACTGATTGAGACATTATATACGGGATTTGGTGCCTGGAATCCGATCATCTGGCTTGTTTCCCTCGTGGTCGCCCTTGTGATCGCCTGGCTGATCCGCTCACGCGGAGAATCGGCCCGTCCAACGGGTGCTGAGGCAGGCAAGCCCTATCTCTCTGGCAATGATGCGCCGTCTCCCGAGGAGACGCATGTAGGGGCATCAAACCTCTACTGGGGATTCACCGATGCCCTGAAGGGATATTATGGCCGGGTGGTCCCCCTTCATACGGGGATTCTCACCGACTACGTCCTCTGGTTCATCGGGGTGCTGGCGCTCGTCATCGTCATGGCGGGGGTGCTGTAAATGAGACTATCAAAATCATTCAACCGGTCATTGTGGGTCTTCCATTTTAACTCGGGGTCCTGTAACGGCTGTGATATCGAGATCGTGTGTACGCTCACCCCCCGGTACGATCCGGAACGTTTTGGCATCAAACTGGTCGGGTCGCCCCGGCATGCCGATGTCCTTCTTGTGACGGGGCCGGTGGTTCACGACATGGCAGACCGCCTGCGAAGGGTCTACGACCAGATGCCCGACCCAAAGGTCGTCATCAGTGTGGGCACCTGTTCCCAGTCGGGAGGAGTCTTCTTCGACTCCTACAATCTGGACGGCCCTGTCAACGATATCATCCCGGTCGATGTCCATGTGCCGGGGTGCGCCCCGCGTCCGGAAGCCATCATCGATGCGGTGGTGAAGGGAATTGCAAAACTTGAACGCCTTGAGGAGGGGGGAAAGAAATGACGCGAAATTCAATGGATGCAGCAGAAATTGTCGCCGCGCTTCAGGCATCCTGCGGGGATGTGCTTCATGAGACCCGGATCTCGGAGTGGGGCGAAGGCTGCAAAAAGACACCTGGGGAATATCTCTGGATTCGTACGGGGCGGGGCGATCTCACCCGTGTTCTCTCGGCGATCATTGCGATCGACTTCCCCCACCTCTCGGTGGTATCCGGAGTTGACTGTGGGGAGACGGTTGAACTGCTGTACCACATGTCAGTATTCTTCGGGATCAAAACGAAGGAGGTGTGCATCACCGTCACGGTGGCACTCCCGAAGGATGACCTGACGGTCCCGACCATCTCCCATCTGATTCCCGGTGCTGTCTACACCGAACGGGAGAAGCAGGAGATGCTCGGGATTACCGTGGTCGATATACCGGATGCGCGCGGGCTCTTCCTGCCTGCGGACTTTCCGGAAGGGGTCTATCCCTGGAGGAAGGATGAAACCGGTATACGTGAGGATATGGTAAAGGACCTCTTCGCCGTCGGACGGCCTGAAGATCGACCGAATCCGCCGGTCAAACCGAAGGAGAAACCTGCTAAGAAACAGGAGACACCGAAGGAAAAACCTGTGAAGCCGGAGGAGAAGCCCGAGGTGAAAGGAGAGGAGAGTAACGAGAACCCGAAAGGGAATCCGGAACTGTCAAACGAGGTGACCCAGGATGAGTGATTCCAAACCCTCATACAACATTCCTCTCGGACCTATCCACCCGGCACTCAAGGAACCGATCCTCTTCACGTTCAAGATCAACGGAGAGGTTGTCGAGGATCTGGACTTTGCCCCCGGCAAGGTCCACCGGGGTATAGAATGGATGGGCATGCGCAGAAACCCCGTCCAGATTGCCCATCTCTGCGACCGCATATGCGGGATCTGCGGGGTGTCACATACCATGGCATTCTGTCGTGCAATCGAACAGATTGCAGAGATCGAGGTGCCGGAACGGGCCCATTATGTTCGGACGATCGTCGCCGAACTCGAGCGTATCCAGTCTCATCTCCTCTGGGCAGGTGTCGCTGCACACGAACTCGGGTTCGACACGCTCTTCCACCTCGCATGGCGGGTTCGCGAGGACGCGATGGACCTCCTTGAACTCATTACCGGCAACAGGGTGAACTATGGTATCATCCAGGTCGGGGGTGTCCGGCGTGACGTAACCGTTGATCAGTTTCCGAAGATCAACGAGACTCTTGCCGCATATGAGGACGTCGCGGGCAAACTCCTGAAGCTCTTTTTAGAGGATGCGTCGATCAGGGTCCGGTGCAGGGATACCGGGGTTATGACCCGCCAGCAGGCCCTCGAGCTTTGTACCGTTGGGCCGACGTCGCGTGCATCCGGTCTTGAGATGGACGTCCGTCTTGATGCGCCGTATGCGGCGTACGGTGATCTTGACTTTACAATGGTCCTGCCGGACCAGTATGCAGGAGAGATCCGCGGGGATGTCTATGACCGGATCATAGTCCGCCTCCTTGAGGTCGTCCAGTCGATTTCCATCATCCGGCAATGCATCGACAATATGCCTCCGGGTGAGGTGATGTGGGAGACGAAGTACGCAAAGATCCTGGCCACCTGCAAGAAGGCCGAGGGTGAGGCCTTCGGACGGGTGGAGGCCCCGCGGGGGGAGTGCTTCCACTATGTCCGGATGAACAAATCGGAAAAACCCGAGGCGTGGAAGGTGAAGGCATCGACGTATTCGAACCAGATGTCGTGGCTGACCATGCTGAAGAACGAGCAGATCGCGGATATCCCCATCATCGTCGCCTCCATCGACCCCTGCATGTCCTGCACGGACCGGGTAGCCGTCGTGAAGGACGGGACCTCGGCCATCCTCACGAAACAGGACCTGCACCGTCTGTCGGTCGAAAAGACACGGAGGATACAGGGATGCTGAGCGGAGTCATGGCAGCGGTCGTGGGATGCACTGCCGTCGCCGTCTATGGCATGGTCTTCGGGCTCTTCCTTCAGGGAATCGACCGGAAGTGCGCCGCCCATATGCAGGCGCGGGTCGGCCCTCCCATCCGTCAGCCGTTCATCGATATCGGAAAGCTCCTCTGCAAGGACAATGTCGTCCCGGATAATGCAGTCCGCTCGGTCTTCAATGCCGCTCCCCTGATTGCCCTTGCAGCGTCGGTCACCATCCTTCTCTACCTGCCGGTGGGAAGCTTCATGCCCATCCTCGGGCCGTGGGGGGATATCGTGCTGATCATGTACCTGCTGACGGTCCCCGCACTTGCGATGGTCGCCGGCGGGTTTGCCTCCGGGTCGCCCTACGCAACGGTCGGATCCCAGCGTGAGATGGTCACCATGATCGCCTACGAGTTTCCGCTTGCCATTGCCATCATCGCAATTGCATGGCGACTCTCGATTGCAGGTGTTGCAGATCCGTTCCTCATCTCGACCATCGCCCAGACCTCTGTCTGGAGTGTTACGGGACCATTCGGATGGCTGGGCCTCCTCCTCCTCCTGCTGGTTCTCGCGTGGGTGACGCCCGCCGAGCTCTCCCGGGTTCCGTGTGATACGCCTGAGGCGGAGACGGAGCTTGCCGACGGTCTGCTGATCGAGTATTCTGGCAGAAATCTTGCACTCTTCTCCCTCTCGGCCGCCGTGAAGACGGTTGCGATGGCGACCCTTGCCGTGGTGCTCTTCCTCCCGTGGAATCCCTCGTGGTTCATTGGTATGGCGCCCGCTGTGGCATTCATCGCCGATGCGCTCTTCTTCATCGTCAAGGTGGTCCTTGTGGTATTCTTCTCGGTGAGCGTGATCCGGGTGATGATGGCACGGTTTAGGATCAATCACCTCGTAACCTTCTACTGGAAGTATCTCGGGATCGCTGGCATTGCGGGACTGGTTCTCATCGTCCTTGATGCAATGTTCGGGATGGGGGTGGTTGCATGAGCCTTCTTCCATCCTTCCCCGAGGTTCTCAGGCAGTTCCTGAAGAAACCCGCAACGAACCTCTTCCCTGCGAAGTACCTGCCGCCATCGATCACCGGTTTTCTCCGGAAGGCTGCAGCTGGAGAAGTGCAGGTCAACCCGCCGGTGGAGACACCCGCCCGCTTCCGCGGGAAGATCACCTATGATCGGGATGCCTGCATCGGGTGCAAACTCTGTATCCGGGTCTGTCCTGCGAATGCAATCGAGTTCATCCCCGAGACGAAGACGGTGCGCATCTTTGTTACCCAGTGCATCTTCTGTTCCCAGTGCAACGATGCCTGCCCCGTCTCGTGCCTGCACATGACCGATGAGTTCATGATCGCAACAGAGAACCGCTATTCCGAAGAGATGATCGTGGAATAGCACTCATAATTTCTTTTTTATAACGCCAAAGATTAATTTATAAAGAGCATCATTCTCGTATCATATCCCTTTGGCGGGGTTTTCGGGGTTTTCATGGAAGATATCGTTCTCATGGTACTGATTCTGGCATTCACCGGGGTGATCGCAGGAATCGGTGCAGGGCTCCTTGGAGTCGGGGGCGGCTTTATCATGGTCCCGGCGCAGTTCTGGGTCCTCACGGATTTTGCACACCTCGACCCGACCCTTGCGACCCGGGTTGCATTTGCGACGAGCCTTGCCGTCATCCTGCCCACCGCGTTATCGAGTTCATACTGCCATCACCGGAGCGGCGCGGTCGACTGGGGGAAGATACGCCTGATGGCGGTGCCCGGTTTTCTGATGGCCTTTGCAGGGGCCTATGTGGCCACCAATGTACACGGGGACGGTCTGCGCCTCATCTTCGGCGTCCTCCTCCTCGGTGCGGCGGTGCGGATGTTCTTTCGGAGTTCGGTGGCAAATCTGGAGGACATCCCGCACTCAGCACTGTATTATGTCGGCGGGGGGGCGCTCTTCGGGTTTCTCTCCGGTCTCCTTGGTATCGGCGGTGGGTACCTGATCGTGATCTTTCTTACCGCCTGCTGCGGGTTTACGATTCACCGTGCGGTTGCGACCTCGACGGGATTTCTCATCTTTGCAGCCCTCGGGGGCATCATCGCCTATACGATATACGGGTGGGGGGTGACCGGCATCCCCGGGCCATCTTTGGGGTACATCGATCTGCCGCAATGGGGTGTCCTTACGCTCACGAGTATTCCCGCCTCCTATCTGGGGGTTCATCTCTACCGGCTGACGTCCCCGAGACGAATGGAGTATCTCTTCGTGCTCCTCCTCTTCGCAAGCGCACTGAAGATGTTTGGGATATTCTAAGGCTTAGAGCAGCAGGAAGAAGACGAGGGCGATAAAAAGGACGATGATGAGAAGTGCGGCCCAGAGGTACGGGCGCCTGCGCCTGCGCATCTCGCTTAGTTCATGGCGATAGGCTCTCTGGAGGTCTTTATCTTCATCCTGATTCCCTCCTTCGAATTCCACGACCAGCGGTCCCGCATATCCGCAGTCCTTGCATCGGTATGTCCAGCCTCCGTACCCCCCGGCAACGGGGTAGATGTGCCGGCTGTTACAGCGTGGGCATCGAATCATATGATTTTCCCATTTGTGCCTTCCAGTGCATCAATATTCGCGATTCGGCCGGATGCCAGAATAGAGATCAGGGCATCCGCACCCTCACGTACCGCCGGGGAGAGGACGTCGCAGGTATCGACATCGCCGGGCTGAATTCCAATCAGGACAATCTCTCCGGCATCCGTGGCCAGAAAGTCGATAAGATGCGAGAGGGGGAGCATATGGGTGCCCACTCCGACATCTTCGATACTCTCCGGGGCGATTCTCCGCACAGCGCCGGGTGCAAGACTCATGGCTGCCGCATCGACGATTACGAGCAGGTCGGGGTGATGCTTTCGAACGATCCCGGTGAAGTTCTCCGGGGCTGTTGCGCAGTTGACGACAATCCATCCATCAGCATGGAAATGGTCGGCGACATAGCACCCCGCACCGTCGTCACCGCGGAGGCTGTTTCCCACCCCGAAGAGGATGTTCATGCACAAATATCGTCGATGATGCGTGTTAAGGAATTGCCCCCCGGCAGGTGGCAATGACAGGATGTTTTTGGGGGAGTCCCGCCAACATTTGGTATTGAAAGGAGATGTACGAGTGAACAGAATCAATACATTTGCAGGCCTTCTCTGCATCGCTCTTCTCTGCACCGCTCCTGTGGTGGGAGCGGAGCCCGTGTTCTCGGCGATTGAAGAGTATAACAACGCAGTCGACCTTGCCGTGGCGGGAGAATATGACGCGGCACTCGTTGCCGTCGATGCCACCATCGCCGCCGACCCGGACTTCACCCTTGCCCTTGCAACGAAGTCGGGAATCCTCTCGGCAATGGGTCGGTACGAGGAAGCGCTCGCGGTTGCGGACGCGACCGTCGCCTCCAATCCCGACATGGTCTATGGGTATGTAGCCCGGGCGGAGGCACTTATCAATCTTGACCGCAGTGAGGAGGCAATCGCAGCGGCAGAGGACGCACTCGATCGTGATCCTGAAAATCTCGAAGCCATGATCTTACTCGGGACGGCGTATGGCAACCTCGGCATGTACGAGGAGGAGCTCGCGGTCAGTGAGGATGCTCTTGCCTTATATCCTGATGACTCCCGCGCCCAAGCGAACCGGTTCTATGCAGAGTTCATGCTCTCCGGCGAGACACCGGAACCAACACCCGCTACACTCTCTCTTCTACCGGCGATGGTTGGGTTTGTAATTCTCGGCTTATCTTGGACAAGGAAGTAGTAACTTACTTGCTTATGGAAAGAGGGGACAAAATCTGTTTTATTTATAATATGAAAAATTCTAACAATGTTTCCCTTTATTTTAAACTTAAAGAGAAATATTATGCAGTTAGGGCATTTATATAACTAAATAATTTTATAAAGGTGAGCGGAAGTATCACATTTTTGGGACAATGTTTATTCTCTCACTAAATTGCAAATAATCCAATTTTTCAAATTTAAATGCCACGCCTATGAAATTTGAAGGAATTGTATCTAACAATGTATTAAATTCTCTTGAAATAATATTGTATTTATAGCGATAATTCGCAATATCCTTCTCAACCGCCGTTATGTTATTCATTAATAGAAGGACTGTTTCTGATGCTTTTAATTCCGGATAATTTTCCATTAGTGCAAATACATTTCCTAATAGCAATGACGAATTTTGCTCAAATTGCTGAATATTTTTTGAATTAATTGCTTTATTGAAAGAATTTGATCTCAGTTTTGTAACCTTAATTTGTGTATTTATCTCAAAATTATAATACGATTTCACAGAATTTATTAATTGTTCGAGTGTGTCTAAACGAAATTTCATTGCTACAGAGATTTGGTTTAACATCTCCTCAGAAATATTTTTAAGTCGAATAAATTTATTATAAGCAATTATTGCCCAATAAATTATGTAAATTATTAGAAGAGAAAAGAGTGTTGCCGCAAAACACCAAAGGATAATTGTCCAGTATGTAAAAATAAATAAAATAAATGCTGTAATAGTTATAATAACAAAATATAAAATGAATTTATAATATATATTTTGTCCTACTAACATGAATTGTCGTCCTAAGGTTGAATAATTTAATAAAAAGGAAATTAGTTTTTATCAAAAATACACACCTGAATTTCTTTAATCCATTCATCTACACCATTCGTAGAAAATTTGACCCTCCCCGTAGCACCACCATTTTTTTCGAATTCAACAACCAATTTTTTGGCTATCATTCCTTCTCCATTAACATTTCTAATTTGTGAAACCGAAATATCTAATGGGGTGAATGTTCTTTTTGAAATTAGACCGTCTGAATACTCAAATATGAACCTTTTATCAGTTAGATAAATTGTTCCAGTTTTTGTACCTGGAATTTTTACGCCGCCTCCCCCCTCATAAGTTGCTTTCCTCTCGAGAATTGTTATTTCATCAGGAGATATAATCGGCATAATTCTCACTTAGCTAATTTTACCCCACAAGTAGGGCAATAGGGGTCTTTGATGAGCATTCCTCTTTGAGGGGCGCATTCAGCACAATAGATTTTTTTACACGAGGGGCACTGGTACCCCCCGGGTTGGAACAGACCACCTATTTCTTTGCCACAAGATGCACAGAAACCTTTTGCCATAAAAGTGGGTTTGATCTTCTGTATAAAAAAATATCGATTTTTAACGAAATTATTGGGGAACTTTATTATAGTAAGTGTGATTTTTGCAACGTGTTGTGAGTAAAATATATATACTAGTTCGAAGCGCGCGTGACATGAGAACAAATGATTGTGCAAAAATTTGAGCCCTCTTTTCTAAATAGAAGCAACATCGTCACCAAATTAGAGAGGTATTGGAAGGAAAATATGTGGCGAAACGAATCAGCACAAAAAATAATCAAAATTTAAGTGCGCCGACCGGGACTCGAACCCGGGTTTAGGCGTTGGCAACGCCTAGTGATAACCACTACACTATCGGCGCCTGTCTGAAACAGTGCTCTACAATATTCACACTTCTGCAATATAATGGTTTTGAATTGGAAATCCGGGCCGTATTTCCTCCCTTTTAAATCGTTCGATTTTTCCCTTTCCCGGGCGGAATTCCGACCCTGTTTTGGGGAGATGGCGCGGATGGTGCATCGGTAAGCAAAATGCGGGATAGCAATGTTAATTGTTAAAAAAACCAATCCTGTTTGTATGATCCCCCTCGTGCATGACCTGCGTGGCCGCCGTGTCGTAATTGCAGGCGGAGGAGCGGTCGGTGCACGCAAAGCGGCATATTTTGAAGGAGAATGCGATGTGGTGGTTCTCAGCAGATCGTTCCACCCCTCACTGTCGGGGATGGATGTTGAGCGTGTGAATATTGATCTTGCCGCAGCCCCGGATGATCTGCTCGGCTCATATGTACGGGGAAGCGCCCTTGTCATTGCCGCGACTTCCGATGAGGGAGTAAACAACCGTCTTGTCGCCCTCTGCCGCAAAGAAGGGATATCCTGCAACAATGCCCATGGGGTGCCGGGGGATGTCATCATTCCTGCAATGGTGCGCGGCAAGGAGTATTGTATTGCAATAACCACGATGGGGAAGAGTCCCGCGGTATCACGGTATGTCAGGGAACGAATCGAGGAGGAGTTCTTCGATCTTGATGACATGATTGCCCTCCAGCATGCCCTGCGCGCTGACCTGAAGGGACGGGTTGCCGATCAGGAAGAGCGGGCAAGGATACTTACCGCGGTTCTCGAAGACCGCGAAATTCAGAGCGCCCTGGGGCAGGGAGTCCCCGGGGCAGTGGAACTGGCACTGAGGAAGTACTGCCCATGACCGGGGAATTATTCACGCAGGTGGCCTGCGCGGGAATCAACCATCACAGCGCGAAGATTGCGGATATCGAAGCCTTCAGGTTCGACGACGAGGTGCGTCTCCTTGAAGAAGCACGGGAATGGTTCCGCGGGGCGCTTGTTCTGCAGACCTGCAACCGGATTGAGCTGATGGTCGACGGCGATGCAGCAACCCTTGCGGCATTTCTCGAGACCCGGGGGCGGACAGGGTTCTGGACCCTCGAAGGCCGCAGCGCACTCATGCACATGCTCGAGCTTGCGGCGGGCATGGACTCCATGGTCGTCGGGGAAGACCAGATTCTCGGCCAGATGAAAGGAGCCCTCTCCCTCTCCCAGCAGACGGGTGCATGCAGTCCCATCGTCGACCTCTGTGTCACCAAGGCGGTGCATGTGGGAGTCGAGGTCCGCAAAAGGACAAATATCAACAAGGGGGCCGTATCCATCGGGTCGGCCGCCGTCGAACTTGCCGAGGAGTGCCTTGGCACACTGAACGGGAGGCATATCCTCGTCGTCGGCGGCGGTGAGATGGGGACGCTGGTGACCCAGGCGCTTGCGGCCCGCGACCTCACCGCCATCTATGTCACCAACCGGACATTCGAACGGGCCGTCTCGCTCGCGCGCAAGGTTGGCGGCAAGGCGGTCCGCATGGATGACCTCTACCGGTATGCACCGCTTGCGGATGTCATCATATCCTGCACCGCCGCTCCCCACCCCATCATCAAGAAGGATGCCGTCTGCCGTGCGATGGAGGAGAGAGTCTGGCCGCTGGACAACTCCCCCAAACCTCTCATCATCGTTGACATCGCGCAACCCCGCGACGTGGAGGAGGAGGTGGGCGACATCGACGGGGTTCATCTCTTTACCATCGATGACCTGAAGATGGTGAGTGAAAATAATATGAACAACAGGAAGATGGAGGCTGCCGAGGCAACCGCCTATCTGGATGCGGAACTGGAGCAGTTCATCTCCCTCTTCAACCGTACTGCTGCAAATGCTGTTCTCGCAGAACTCCATACCTGGGCGGAGGCCATCCGCGTGCGGGAACGGGATCGTGCCGCCGCACGTCTGAAAGGGGGGACGGCCGACCCGTCGGAGGTCCTGGACGACCTCTCCCGCGTTCTTGCAAAAAAGCTCCTCCTCGACGCCACCTATTCGGTCCGTTCAAGTGCAGAATGCGGCGAAATCGAGTATGCCCAGACCCTTGTCCGTGCCATCACAAAAGGAGAAAAAGTATGTTTCCCGAAAGACGCCTACGACGCCTGAGAACACGAGCCCTTCAGCCCCTCTTCAGGGAGACTGTGCTCACCAGGAACGATTTGATAGCCCCGATATTCGTGGACGAGACCATCAGCGCACCCGTGCCGATTACGTCCATGCCCGGCCAGTTCCGCCATTCCCTGGAGGATGTGGCGAACCATGTCCGTTCATTGTACGACCTTGGTATCCGGGCGGTGATTCTTTTTGGCATTCCCGCTGCAAAGGACGCCGAGGCGACCGAAGCGTGGAATCCCGACGGGATCATCCAGCGGACCGTCCGGACGCTGAAAAACGACTTTCCTGCGATGGTCATCATCACCGATGTCTGTGCCTGCGAGTACACGGACCACGGACACTGTGGGATCGTTGGGGACACCCCATGCGGGCCGGACCTCCTGAACGACCCCTCGCTGGAACTGATGGCACGCATCGCCCTCTCCCATGCGCAGGCGGGTGCAGACATGGTCGCCCCTTCCTGCATGCTGGACGGTATGGTGATGGCCATCCGCGAGGAGCTCGACTGCGGAGGGTATGAGGACATTCCTATTATGTCGTACTCCACGAAGTTTGCAAGCGCCCTCTACGGGCCGTTTCGTGATGCGGCAGACTCCGGATTTTCGTTCGGGGACCGCACGACCTATCAGATGTCTCCCGCCAACGCCCGGGAGGCTTATCTCGAATCGGAGACCGATGCAAAGGAGAGTGCCGACATCCTGATGGTCAAACCCGCGGGAATGTATCTGGATGTCATCGCAAACGTAGCCACCATCGGCCTGCCGGTCGCGGCCTATCAGGTGAGCGGCGAATATGCCATGATCAAGGCGGCAGCGGCCAACGGATGGATCGATGAGAAGGCGGTCGCAATGGAGAGTCTGATCTGCATCAAACGTGCAGGGGCCAACCTTATCATTACCTATTTTGCAGAGGATGCAGCGCGGTGGATGAACGATGAAGAGTGAAGTTTTTTTCAATGAAGCAAAGGGACTCATGCCCGGCGGCGTATCAAGCCCCGTCCGTGCCATCAGGCCGTACCCCTTTTATACGCGGTCGGCCCGCGGGTCCCGGTTGGTAACGGAAGACGATGCCGAACTGATTGACTGTTGTCTCGGATATGGCCCGATGATCATGGGACACGCCCACCAGGCGGTCCGGGAGGCAATCGAAGGGCAACTGGCGTCGGGCTGGCTCTACGGGACCCCTTCGGAGCGGGAACTGAAGCTTGCCCGGCGCATCATCGCGGATCACCCATCTGTTGATATGGTCCGCTTCGTCTCGAGCGGCTCGGAGGCAACCATGGCGGCCATTCGCCTTGCCCGTGGGTACACCGGCAAAAAGGACATCATCAAAATCGAAGGCGGATTCCACGGCGCTCACGACGGGGTGCTCATCAAGGCGGGTTCCGGTGCGACGACGATGGGAGTGCCGGACTCGGCAGGCGTCATAGAGGACGTCGTCGCCCACACGGCCCAGGTTCCGTATAACGATACCGAAGCCCTCAGCGCCCTCCTCGAGAAGAACGACGATATCGCCGCTTTCATCCTCGAACCGGTGCTGGGGAACATCGGCACCATCCTTCCGGAGAAGGACTACCTGAAGGAGGTCCGGGCCATCACGGAGGAGCATGATGTCCTCCTCATCTTCGATGAAGTGATCACCGGCTACCGCCTTGGTATCGGGGGTGCTCAGGTGAAGTACGACATCCGGCCTGACCTCACCACGCTGGGAAAGATCATCGGTGGCGGCCTTCCCATCGGCTGTTTCGCCGGCAGGCGGGAGATCATGGAGATGGTCGCCCCCGCAGGTCCGGTCTACCAGGCGGGGACCTTCTCCGGAAATCCCCTCTCGCTCGCGGCAGGTGCGGCAACTTTGGACTATCTTACCGGGCATAGGGAGGTCTATGATGCGATGGACGACAAGACCCGCGCCCTCGGGGAATCGCTTCCGGCACCATACCGTGACTCCTTTGTCCGGCTCGGCTCGATGTTCAAGCTCTACTTCCGCGATACCCCGCCGACCAATTACGTCGAGGCAAAGGAGAGTGATACGGCCCGTTTCGGCGCTTTCTGGAAGAAGATGCTTGCCGCAGGCGTATTCCTCCCTCCGTCGCAGTATGAGACGAACTTCATCTCCATAGCCCACTCGGACAGTGACATGGAGACAATTGCCGGAGCCTACACCACATGCCTCTGAAGGTCGGCACCCGTGGGTCACGACTTGCGATGGCCCAGACCGACACCGTCTGTATGATGCTCGAGGAACGGGGCATCACAACGGAGGTTGTCACAATCGGCACTGTCGGGGATGACAGGACAGGGGTCCCGATGCACAAGGTCGGCGGGCAGGGGATCTTTGTCCGTGCTCTGGACGATGCGATTCTCGACGGCAGAGTTGACTTTGCCGTCCATAGCATGAAGGACATCCCGGCAAAACGCCCGGAAGGGCTTTCGACCTGTGCCATCCTGAAGCGCGACTCGCCGGCGGATTTCCTCGTCCACACCTGTCCCCTCGAGGAGGTGAAGGTGGTGGGGACATCGAGCACCCGACGAAAGGCACAGCTCCTTCGCAGCAGTCTCGATGTCGAGGTGAAGGAGCTTCGGGGGAACGTGGATACCCGTCTTCGCAAGCTCGACGAAAGGCAGTACGATGCCATAGTTCTTGCCGAGGCGGGCATGCAGCGGCTGGGTATGGATCTTCCGGGGACACGGCTTCTCCCGCAGTGGTTTGTCCCCTCCCCGAACCAGGGGACGATTGCGGTCGTGGCGCGGGATGATCCCGACATCATCGAACCGATGCGCATGTTGGACGATCCGGTGACACGGCGGGACGTCGAGGTGGAACGGGCGGTGATGGAGGAGATTGGTGGCGGGTGTTTTACACCACAGGGCGTTTACTGCAGTGAAGGGTTCCTGATAGCAGAAGTCCTCTCGCTTGACGGGACACGCTGGGAACGGATAGAGGACAATGGTGATTCGGTCTTCGAAGGGCGGCTGATCGGGCAGAAACTCCGTTCGATTGCCTATGATCTGATCGAAGACGCACGACTGACACTGGGTGTGTAAATGACAGGAAAAGTATACCTGGTAGGTTCCGGCCCCGGCGGCCTGGGACTGATGGCGATGCGGGCACAAGAGGTGCTCGAGGCGGCGGATGTCATATTATTCGACCAGCTTCCCGGCGAGGAGGTCCTCTCATCCCTCCCGACAACAGCTGAGAAGATTGACGTCGGCAAGTACGGCAGCAGGCACACGCTGGAGCAGAATGAAATTGAAGACCTTATGGTGAAATATGCGAAGGAAGGCAAGCGTGTTGTCCGTCTCAAGGGAGGCGACTCGTTCCTCTTCGGCCGGGGCGGCGAAGAGATGGAGACGATGCGCGAGCACGGCATCCCGGTCGAGGTGGTCCCCGGCATTACGAGCGCCATTGCGGTGCCCGAATGTGTCGGCATCCCGGTGACCCACCGGAAGTGGGCAAGTCAGGTAACCATGCTGACCGGTCATGAAGATCCGACGAAGGAGGAGTCGGCCCTCAACTGGCGGTGGCTTGCAAAGTCTCCCGGAACGCTCGTCATTCTCATGGGGGTCAAAAACCTCCCGCAGATCACGGCCGCCCTGATGGACGGCGGGATGGATGCGGCAAAGCCGGTTGCGATCATCGAACGAGGCATGCGGGTGGACCAGCGCGTCACCCTTGGGACGCTTACCGACATAGCGGAAAAGGCCACTGCCGTGGGCGTGCGCCCGCCTGCGATCATCGTCATCGGCGAGGTCGTCACCCTCTATCGTGACGGTTCAGAGGGTGCCATGCATATTACTGAATAATCCACTTTTTTTCAGGGCAAATGCCGCCGCACCGAAGAGGGGCGAGAATCCTTCCATGGTACTGACAGTCACCGTTGGGAGTGTAAGGTAGCGGTCGGTTGCATCCAGCATCGGCCCCAGAAGCAGGTCGGCGTGTTCGCGGATGAGTGGACCGTCAAGGACGATATGTTCGGGTTCGAAGGCTGCTATCACGTTTGATAGCCCTCTCCCGTTGACGACCGCAAGGGCGTCCAGAAATCCCTCCAGTTCCTGGCTATCCCGCACAGCTTCGAAGACCGCCGGGGCTGATGAGGGATAATCATCTACAAACCGTCCGGGAAGGTGAGTGTCACACCATCTCCTGAAAAACGGGGGAATACCCGTCCCAGAGGCGTATGCCTCCCAGTGGCCCCGCCCCCCGCACCCACAGGGGAGGTGGAAGGTCGTATCCACACACATGTGGCCGACTTCTGCCGCATTTCCGTTGTTGCCGGTCATGGGGTGTCCCCCGGCAATCACTCCCGCGCCGATGCCGGTCGACATTGTGATATACACAAGGTCGGCCGCCTCCCTGAAGGGGCCGAACGACGTCTCACCAAGGGCTCCGGCGGTGCAGTCGTTCAGGAGGTACACCGGCAGCCCGACTGCCTCCTGGAGCGGGTCGGTGAGATCTATGCGGGCATACGGCATGTTTGGGCTCCCGACAATCGCCCCGAAACCAGAATTTAAGGGGCCTGCTGCGGCAATGCCTATGGCTGTTGCCGGAGAGTCCCTCCCCATTCCAAGAAGTTCCCCGACTGCCGTCACCACCGACCGGGTGATCTCCTCTGCTGACCGGCAGGTTGTGCAAAGGTTCTGCCTTTTTAGGTCATGGAGGGTCCCGGATGCCGAAATCCTTGCAGTGCGCAGATGAGTTGCGCCGATATCGACTGCGATCACATCATAAGCACGCGTCTTCTCATTCATCGTTCTCTCTCGTATGGGGGATATTTATTGTTTGTAGATATTTGACCGTCCTTTTTTATCGTTTCCCGTTCATGATGGTATGAACATCCATGCGCAGCGATGAGGTAAAAAAGGGGTATACCCGGGCTCCGAACCGTTCACTCCTGAGGGCACTCGGAGTGACTGACCGGGAGATGGATCTGCCGTTCATTGGCATAGCAAATTCCTGGAATACTGTTGTTCCGGGGCACACACACCTCCGCCAGCTTGCCGAGCGTGTTCGCGAGGGGATTTCAGCCGGCGGAGGCGTTCCCTTCGAATTCAATACCATAGGTATCTGTGATGGCATTGCAATGGGTCATGAGGGTATGCGCTACTCGCTTCCCTCCCGCGAGACCATCGCCGACTCGGTTGAACTTATGGTGCAGGCCCACCGCTTCGACGGGCTTGTCTGCCTCTGCACCTGCGACAAGATCGTCCCGGGTATGCTGATGGCGGCAGCCCGGTGCAATATCCCTACAATCGTGGTCACCGGCGGCCCGATGCTCTCCGGGCACTGCGGCGGAAAGGACCTCTCCCTCATCGATGTCTTTGAAGGGGTCGGGAAGGTGTCCGCGGGCGTCATGAGCGATGAGGAACTTCGCGAGCTCGAAAAGTGCGCAATGCCGGGATGCGGGAGCTGCCAGGGTCTCTACACCGCAAATACCATGGCCTGCATGACCGAGGCACTCGGAATGTCGCTTCCCCGGTGTGCGGCAATTCCAGCCGTGCATGCGGAAAAACTTGCCATTGCCCGGGAGAGCGGAGAGCGGGTGGTCTCCCTGGTACGGGACGGTGTACGGCCACGTGATATCATCACCCGGGCGAGCATGCGCAATGCAGTGCGCGTGGACATGGCACTTGGCGGGTCCACCAATACCGTCCTTCACCTGATGGCCATCGCCGAAGAGGCGTCGGTACCTTTGACACTCGGGGACTTCAATGAGATCGGGGATGCCGTGCCCCATATCTGCCACATGCAGCCCGGCGGCCCGCACTCGATGGAGACGCTCTATTATGCGGGTGGCATCCCGGCAGTCTTCCACCGTCTCCTTCCCCACCTTGAGAATGCCCCGACCACCTCTGGAAAGGATGTCCGCGATATTGCCGGGTCGGTGTCCGTAATTGACGCCTCCGTCATCCGGCCGCTGGAGGATCCGGTGCATACGGCGGGCGGTCTAAAAATTCTGAAAGGGAGTCTGGCCCCTTCAGGGAGCGTCATAAAGGCGGGGGCCGTGAGTGACACCATGTGGACACATATCGGTCCTGCACGGGTCTTTGATTCTGAAAAGAGTGCCATGGATGCGATCCTCTCTGACCGCATCCGGGAAGGGGATGTCATCGTCATCCGGTATGAAGGACCTGCAGGTGCCCCGGGCATGCCGGAGATGCTCTCCCCCACCTCCGCCATCATGGGAAGGGGGATGACCCGCGTTGCGTTGATCACCGACGGGAGGTTCTCAGGCGGGACACGGGGCCCATGCATTGGGCATGTTGCGCCGGAGGCTGCCGTGGGCGGACCGATTGCACTCGTCGAGGAAGGGGATCAGATATCCATCGACCTGAACGCACAACGTCTGGACCTTCTCGTCGGCGGGGAAGAACTGGAACGGAGGCGGGCAGCGTGGCAGGCCCCCGGGAGATCGCTTGAAGGGGTCCTCCTCCGGTACTCGAGAATGGTGGACCAGGCGGACCGCGGCGCGGTCATGAAAAAATAAATTTTTTCAAGCTGTTCCCAGTCATGAAAAAATAAATTTCCAGCTGTTGCCAGTCATGAAAAAATAAATTTCCAGCTGGTACGAGTCATGAAAAAATAAATCATCAAGTGTTCAGGTCCAAAGAAATATTGTTTTTCTGACGGAATCCGGGTTATATGAATTACTTTTATTACGGCAGTCTCCTGTCGTAATGAAACCCACTGTTCCGACCGGCTCCCGCTGGGAAATAGTTCTTCTCTGCCTTCTATGTCCGTAAGCTCTCTATTCGTCAAAACCTGCTCTTATACAAAAAATGAAATTTTCCCGAAAATCCTCATGGGGCGGCCCTGATCTCCGCTCCCCTGTTCTGTGCCCGGGTAAGAATGACCCGTCCTCCGCCCGTCTTCGCCATGACGTCTTCGGCACATCTTCCTGCGTCCTGCATCCCGTTGTCACCGATTGCATACACCGTCGGACCAAAGGAGCTCAGTCCGACCCCTGCAGCTTCAGTAGTCCGGAGCGCTGCGATGAGGTCCTGAATGAGGGGCGGCTGGAGGCGGTGTTCGACCTGCTTGAACCCGTATTCCTGGATTGTGTTCACGGCGCATCCGAAGAGATCGAGATCCTTTTCAATGATAGCCGGGAGCATCTGCATGAGAACCGTATGACAAAGCGCCCGGACGTCGCCGATGGGAACCGGGCAGTGCGTCCGAAAGATGTCCGATTCGGTTTTTCCACTTGCGCCCTCGGGTATGTCCGGGATGGCCAGGAGAATCTGCCAGTCTTCGGGGAAAGGGTGCCTGAAGAGCACCGGTGCCGGTTTTATCCCTGATGAGGCAGATGATGGCCTGAACTCGGACTTATCCCCCAGAGGGCCGAAGCTATGCCCCCCGTCGATGATGAATCCCCCCGCCTCAAATGCCGCGGTTCCGATCCCCGATGTTCCTCCCCTCCCGGTGAGTGCCGCGATCTCCCGGACGGTGATCGTGCCGGGTCGAAACAGCCCATAGAGTGCACGGGCCGTGGCGAGATCGAGCTGGGTGCCGCTTCCCAGACCGATATGGCCGGAATAGCTGTGGTGGAGCATGATATCAGCACCTTCACTGACGCCCAGCCTGGCAAGAATTATCTCAGCCGTCCGTTTAACCCGTTCCGCATTCTTTGTGTTCTGTTC
The DNA here is from genome assembly GCF_018687785.1 of Methanovulcanius yangii. NCBI lineage: Archaea > Methanobacteriati > Methanobacteriota > Methanomicrobia > Methanomicrobiales > Methanomicrobiaceae > Methanovulcanius > Methanovulcanius yangii. The sequence continues at coordinate 974,296 of NZ_LTBL01000001.1, read as the reverse complement.
ATCCGACCACACCCGTAGTTCACTGCCTCTTTTCGCCTCGATGACGATGGCCGGGTCTTCGATGGCGAGGCCGATCCCTCCGTCGACCCTTCCTGCGCTCCCGTTCATGTCGATGAGCCCCATGTGAATCCGTGACGGAGTCTCTACGATCACCCGGCTTTCATCGGTAAAGTTACTGTAGGGAAAGGTCTCCCGTATGGCAATGAGCGGTTTTCCTCCGGTGATGATATGGTATTTGCGTGAGAGGAGTGGTTCATGGCGGAATATTCCAAGGATGCCGCTGATGGCTGGATCAGCCCTGCACGCTCGTACCTCCTTCAGTTCACGGCGTGCCTCGAGATGATGCTTCTGCATGATCCTCCCAATGGGAATGTCGGCCTGCATGAGGTCATCGCGAAACGAAGGGTCCAGACGGGAAAGCGGGGTGTCGGACACGGCATACAGGAGTGCCTTCCCCGTCTCCCGATCATTGAGCGTGATAATTCGGTGGTTGATCTGCTCTCCTGTGCGGATACCAAGCGATGACGCAACACGTTCATCCGCAGGCACAACCTCCTGGAAGAGTGTGTTTACCGTCACCTCACATCCAAGGGCATTTTCAAGTAGAGTCGTCACCGACCCGTCCGTGCCGAGAAGGATCTTCTGCATGGGCGAGAGGGTTCCGACCTGTGATTCCAGTTCCCTGAGTTTACTCGTGATTTTGAATGATGCCATAAGTCCTCATTTCCGGCCTACCCGGAGATGGATGTAGCCGATGTATGGGATCTGATTCTTGTTATGATCCCGGGATTCCATGTTTTGTCCTCCCGAATATCCAAATCTTCCTCTTGCTCAACATGCCTTCATACTTTTGATCCTGCCGGGGACGGTATCTGCTGGAAAATCCTGCCGGGCCATCTGTCTCTTGGAGTCGACACCGCTGAATCCTGCATGTTCGAACAAGGTGTCAGAAGAACATGAACATGGCAATGAGCCAGCTATAGGTAAAAAATAGAAGATGCAGGCCTGCCGCAGAAACGATTCAGTCCAGTTCGGCATTGAGCGCTTCACGGATCAGGGGCAGTGAGATCCGGCCGATGGGAGCGAGTTTCCCGTTGATGAGAATGATGGGGAGCGGCGGCTGGTGTTCTTCAACGATATCCATAATATAATTGGGAACCTCATCATCGAGCCAGGTCAGTTTCATCTCGACCCGGTCACCATATTCCTTTGCAATCTCCGTCTGCAGGGCAGAGTATGCCTTCTCAAGGTTCTCACTCGGTGCGCACCGTTCCAGTTCACAGGTCCGGGTGTCATCGCATGGAAACGGACCGCAGGGGCTGTCGGTGAACCCGACAATCTCCATCAGGACATGATCTGTCATTGCATAATGGTTGACGCAGGGAATATTAGGAAATGTCGAAATGGACAATTCAGTCCGATCGGATGATCCTTCAACGTCCCCTGAAAAGAGGTCGGGTAAGAACATTCCAAGTTATTAATAAGGGCCCGGACACATTGAGTATGGTAATTCAATGAAGGCAGTCCTGGGTCTGGAAAATGGTGAATATATTATAGGAGAGGGATTCGGTGTGGAAGGTTCCTGCGCCGGAGAACTCGTATTCACGACCCAGATGGGCGGATATATGGAGGCCTTGAGTGACCCCAGCTACCGGGGTCAGATTCTCATGTTCACCTATCCGCTTATCGGTAATTACGGGGTCGATGAGAAAAATTTCCAGAGTCCGGGGATTCACGCAAAGGGGTGTGTGGTCCGCGAACTCTGTGCAGTACCCGAAGCCAGGCCGTCGGTCGGTGACTATTTTGAGGAGCATGGTCTCCTTGGCATCGCCGGTGTCGATACCCGGCGGCTGACGATCAAAACGCGCGTGGATGGTACGCTGAGGGCCGCCCTTGTTGTCGGTGACGACAACGGTGAATATGCCGTGGAGTGTGCCCGCAACCAGCGTCCGATATCCGACCTCGACCTGATACCCGAGGTATCATGTAGGGCGCCATACCGTATCCCCGGCACGGGGAAACGTATCGCCATCATCGATCTCGGGATAAAGAAGAATATCGCACGGAGTCTGCACCGCAGGGGTGCTGACCTCTATATATTCCCGCACGATGCAACGGCGGATGAAATCGAGGCTGTGAAGCCAGAGGCGCTTTTCGTCACAAACGGGCCGGGGGACCCCGTCCACGCCACGGGAGCAATCAGGTGTGTCCAGGATATGCTGGGAACCATCCCGGTCTTCGGCATATGCATGGGGAACCAGGTGGCGGCTCTTGCCGTGGGTGCAGAGACCTACAAGATGAAATTCGGTCACCGGGGTTCGAACCAGCCGGTAAAGGACGTGCACGGAAAGATCTACATCACCACCCAGAACCATGGGTTCGCCGTCGATGGGGACACGCTCCCCGAAAAATGTGAAATTTACTTCACCAATGTCAATGACGGGACGGTCGAGGGGTTCTACTCGAAGGATCTGAACCTCTACACCGTGCAGTTCCACCCCGAAGCCCACGCCGGGCCGCATGATACGGAACGGGTGATCTTCGATACATTCTACAGGAGGATACCCTGATGCCGCGACGAGAGGATCTAAAAAAAGTGCTTCTGATAGGTTCGGGCCCTATTCAGATTGGGCAGGCCGCAGAATTTGACTTTTCCGGGTCGCAGGCATGCCGGGCACTCCGTGAGGAGGGTGTCGAGGTCGTTCTGGTCAATTCCAATCCGGCGACGATCCAGACCGACCCCGAGATGGCCGACGTGATATATGTCGAGCCCATCAAGTCCGACATTATCGCAAAGATCATCCAGAAGGAGAAACCGCAGGGCATTCTCTCCGGCATGGGTGGTCAGACCGGGCTGAATATGACTGCAGAGCTTGCCGAGATGGGCGCACTTGATGGCGTGGAAATTCTGGGCACTCCCCTTGAGGCAATCTACCGTGGGGAAGATCGTGAAAAGTTCCGTGATCTGATGGAGGAGATCGGAGAGCCAGTCCCGCGGAGCATGATCCTCAATGACATGGAGCAGATCGACCGGGCACTTGAGGAGGTCGGACTTCCGGCGATCATCCGTCCTGCCTATACCCTCGGTGGGGCGGGAGGGGGTGTTGCCCATACTCCCGAAGAACTTCGGAGAATCGTCGAGATAGGTCTCCAGCGCTCCAGGATTCACCAGGTCCTCATCGAGGAGAGCGTCATCGGCTGGAAGGAGATCGAGTTCGAGGTGATGCGCGATGCGGCCGATACCTGCATCATCATATGTGGCATGGAAAATGTGGATGCAATGGGCATTCACACCGGCGAGAGTATCGTCGTTGCCCCGATTCTCACCCTGCGGGACGACGAGTTCCAGAAACTCCGCAGCGCCTCCCTGAAGATCATCCGTGCGCTTGACGTACAGGGCGGATGCAATGTCCAGCTCGCCTATAAGGACGGCGATTACCGGGTCATCGAGGTAAACCCCCGTGTTTCGCGGTCATCCGCTCTTGCATCGAAGGCGACGGGGTATCCGATCGCCCGCGTGGCGGCAAAGATCGCCATCGGCATGCGCCTCGACGAGATCATGAACACTGTTACCGGGTGCACGCCTGCGTCGTTTGAACCGGCTATCGACTATGTCGTCGTAAAGGTCCCGCGGTGGCCGTTTGACAAGTTCCCGAATGCCGACCGGACACTGACCACAGCAATGAAGTCGACGGGAGAGGTCATGGCCATCGGGCGGACACTGGAAGAGGCATTCATGAAGGCGATGCGGTCGCTCGATACGGACATCAACCGCCACACCTCAAAGTCCGAGATCCGGATGCTTCTGGCAAATCCGACCGATGAGCGGTTTGGTTGCATATTTGATGCATTCCGCGAGGGATTCACCGTCGGGGAAGTCTCAGAACTCACCTTCATCTCTCCCTTTTTCCTGGAGAAGATGAAGCATATCGTGGAGATGGAGACGGCGCTTGTCAACGGTCCGGTCAGCGATGACCTGATCATCGCGGCGAAACGGTTTGGTTTTTCAACGAAGGAGATCAGCACCCTCTCCGGGGTTTCCGAAGAACATATCTCCGGTCTTGCCCCGCTTCCGTCGTACAAGATGGTGGACACCTGCGCTGCGGAGTTCCCTGCAACAACACCCTACTTCTACTCGACATGGGAGGACGAGACCGAGGTTGTGCAGGACACGAAAGACAAGGTGCTCATCCTCGGTTCCGGCCCAATCCGGATAGGTCAGGGAATCGAGTTCGATTACTGTACGGTCCATGCCGTCAAGGCCCTCAGGGAGGAAGGGGTAGAGGTCCACATCGTCAACAACAACCCGGAGACGGTCTCCACCGATTATGATACGTCCGACCGGCTCTTCTTTGAACCAATGCAACTGGAAGACGTCGTCAATATTCTCCGATCGGATGCCTACAGCGGTGTCATGGTCCAGTTCGGCGGACAGAACTCCGTCAATCTGGCGATGCCCCTCGAGAGGGCCATGGGGGAGTACGGCCTGTCGACGAAGATTCTCGGCACAGCCCCGAATGCCATGGACCTTGCAGAAGACCGTGACCGGTTCAGCCAGCTGCTGATAAAACTGGACATCCCGTCTCCTGCGAACAGCTCTGCCTATTCCGAGGAAGAGGCAATGCGGATAGCCGAGCGGATCGGATTCCCGCTTCTGGTCCGTCCGTCCTATGTCCTCGGCGGGAGGGCAATGGAGCTCGTCCATGACGAGGTGGAGCTTCAGACCTACATCAAGGAGGCGGTCAGGGTCAGCCGCGAACATCCCGTCCTCATCGATTCGTTCCTCCAGAACGCCATTGAGATCGACGTCGATGCCGTCTGTGACGGTGACGACGTCCTCATCGGTGGCATCATGGAGCATATCGAGGAAGCGGGTGTCCACTCGGGTGATTCTGCCTGTGTAATACCTCCGCAGTCCCTCGCCCCCGCTATCATCGACACCGTCCGTGAGTACACGAAGAAACTCGCCCTCGGTATTGGTGTGGTGGGTCTCATCAACATCCAGTATGCGGTCAAGGACGGAGTCGTGTATGTGCTGGAGGCAAATCCCCGGGCAAGCCGGACCGTTCCGTTCGTCTCGAAGGCAACCGGCATGCCACTTGCAAAGATTGCAGCGAAGGCGATGCTTGGCATGAAGATACGCGATCTCGGCGTGAGTGAACCGCAGATCAGCCATGTCGCTGTCAAGGAAGTCCTTCTCCCGTTCAACAAACTCCCTGGTGTGGACATCGTTCTGGGACCCGAGATGAAGTCCACCGGAGAGGTCATGGGCATCGACTACGACTTTGGGCGTGCCTTCTACAAGGCAAGCATATCGGCAGACAACGAGATCCCGCTTGAAGGGGATGTCTTCATCTCTGTCGGTGATGCGCACAAGGATGACGTGATAGCCATTGCCCGTCAGCTTCGGGATCAGGGGCTGACGATATACGGAACCGAAGGCACGGTCGACCGCCTTGAAGAGGAAGGAATTACTGCAAACCTTGTCAGAAAGGTGCAGGAAGGATCACCGAATGTCATTGACCTGATGCGCCGCGGAGAGCTCAGCCTCATCATCAATGCTCCCACCGGCAAATACTCGCGGATGGATCATATGAAGATCATGCGGGCCGCCCTCGATTACAACATTCCGTATATCACGACGATGCAGGCGGCGTATGCAGCCACCCAGGCGATCGTAAGCCTCAAAAAGGATCAGATCACCATCGAACCGCTGTCGCATTACCACCGGTGAGCGGCAGGCATCAGACAGAAATTATGCCCTCCAAAAAACAGCAGGGTCCGGGCCAAGACCCGGAACCAGCTTTTTTTTCCCTGCTGAAGAAACGGGGGCCGGACGATCGTTCAATCGCCCTCTTCAAGACCATCATCTGGGATTATTATCACGCCTCTGCCCGGCCGATGCCATGGCGGGAGACTTCGGACCCCTATCATATCTATGTATCCGAGGTGATGCTCCAGCAGACACAGGTGGAACGGGTACGGACGAAGTACCCTGAATTTATCGCGGCCTTTCCCGATTTTCACTCTCTGGCCCGTGCCCCGCTGGAGGATATCCTCCGGGTCTGGCAGGGGATGGGATACAACCGGCGGGCAAAACTGATGAAGGAGGCTGCAGAACGAATAGTCTCAGAGTTCGACGGTGTCCTGCCGGCTGATGTTTCGACCCTGAATACGCTCCCCGGCCTCGGTCCCGCGACCGCCGCATCGGTTGCGGCATTTGCCTACAATGCTCCGGTTGTCTTCATCGAGACGAATATCCGGCGGGTCTTCATCCATTTCTTCTTCCAGGGCAGGGAAGGCGTCACCGATGCGGAGATCCTCCCGCTCGTGAGGCGTGCTCTCGACTGGATGAATCCGCGGGAATGGTATTATGCCCTCATGGACTACGGTGCGATGCTGAAGCGAAAGGTAATTAATCCCAATCTTCGCAGCACGGCGTACAAACGCCAGTCTGCCTTCGAGGGGTCTGCCCGGCAGATCCGGGGCATGATCCTCCGCATCCTGCTGGATAGGGGGCCAACGAAACATGACGCCCTCATCGTTGAGGTCGCTGATGAGGAGGGAAGGACGGGGGCGATCATCCGGGTACTGGTGGCCGAAGGGCTTATCGGAGTGAGCGGTGATGGCATGGTGTACATTGCCGACTGAATGAATCCGTATATACCAGTTTTTTAAATATCCATACAACAAAGGTCTCTTTATCTGTCCACAACGGCAGGGAGACCTATATGGGAGCGAACAATGTGGCGGCCGGATGGCCGCAGTCTGGAAGAACGGCACTCCTTTTATGCGCCATCCTCGGGGTGGCGTTCATATCCTGTGTGAGCGCCGCAGGGGCATCACAGGGTGCCGAGCTCGAATGGCAGTATACCGCAGGGACGAATTTTTATGACTGCGACATCTCGCAGGACGGGATGTATGTTGCGACGGGGACCTATAATTCCCAGGTGATGCTCTTCACCATCGAGGGTGAACGTCTCTGGGGGCGTGATGCAGGCTCCCCGGTCTGGGGGGTTGCGGTCTCATCAGGAGCGGAGTATGTGGCTGCGGGTACAGAGAAAGGGGATCTGTGTGTCTATGATGGGACAGGAATCCTCCTCTGGTCCGAATCATTCGGCGGGACGGTGAATGATGTGGCGATCACCGCTGATGGCTCGCGCATAGCCGTTGCATGCAGCGACGGGTACCTGTATCTCTTTGACGATGCCGGAAACGAGGTGTGGAAGTTCCGTACCTCCGGGTGGGTGCTGTCAACGAGCATCTCGGAAGATGGCAGCTACGTTGTTGCCGGAACCCGTGACTTCGTCATCAATGTCTTCGACAGTAACGGTGAACGGCTCTGGTATCAGAAGATCGACGGGCAGGTATTTGGTGTTGACATCTCCCCCGATGGGGAGAGCCTGATCGCCGGCGGCAACGATGCGTATGCCTATGTCTATGATTTCAACGGGAACCAGATCAAGAAGATTGCACCGTCATCAAAGGTGAACGATGTCTCGGCGGCCCGCATGGGCGCCTACTATGCCCTTGCGCAGAATGACAACATCGCCTCCGTCTATGACAACAACGTCATGGCGATTGCCAAGCGGGCGGCCTCGAGTGCCGTGAACGGGGTCTCCCTCTCCGGCGACGGCACACGCCTTGCGGCGGCATCCTCCGACGGAAACCTGTATGTCTATTCCCTTCCCGCGCCCGTGATGCCGACGCCATATGTGCCGACGGCGACACCCGAACCAGAGCCGACGTCCCTCCCCGCCGGGGTGGGAATTCTCTCCGTCGGGTCGGCACCAGCCGGTGCGACGGTCTATGTCGACAACCAGATGGAAGGGATAACGCCGGTGGACCTCACTATTGCGGCTGGCTCCCATACCCTTCTCGTGCGCCTTGACGGGTACGCCGACTGGCAGAGTTCGGTCACGGTCATCGAAGGGGAGACGGTTGCAATAGCACCGGACCTGAGTCCTCTGGCGACACCGACACCAGCACCTGTCTGCATGATGGGCATTATTCTTGCCCTTGGCATCGTCGGCTTTGCCATGTGCCACAGGAAAAAGAATTAAAAAAAATTAAATATTTTTCAGGAGGGAGCCGATTTTCGGTATGAAGTCATTCTTTCTTGACATGACCCCCTCCATTCTGACGGGCGGTTCCCCAAGTCCCAGCTGTTCGAGAAGGAGGTGATCCTTTGCCTGGGCATAGATCATACTGGCATTTTCGAAGACGCTCGTATACATCGCAAGGTAGAGGTCGGGGAGCGATGAATGCTGAATTTTATCCATCTCCCGGCGGATATCAGTGGTATTCTGGAGGCAGAAATCAAAGGTGGGCACCATCACCTGCGAGATGAGAACATGGCGGCCGAAGAGTTCGTATGCCTTCATATCCGCGAGGAGCTGATCGGCGATCGAGACTCCTGTCATGTCCATCCCTTTTTCGATGAGTTCTGTCCCGTAGGCAATGGGGTCCATGTCAACGATATCTGCGAGAAACGTCACCGCCTCGTGATCCGCCGGCATGGTGGTGGAGAGGCGCAGGACCATGGTGTCCGAGAGAATACCCGAGAGGAGGATGCCCGCCGTCGACCATTCCGGTGTCTTTCCGCTCTCCATGAATTTGTGGGCAATGATGGTGGAGGTGGACCCGACGGGATCGTTGAGGAATTTGATCGGTTTGAGAGTGGTCATCGCTCCTATCCTGTGGTGGTCGATGATCTCGATGATCTCGGCGGTCTCGATACCGTCCACCGCCTGGGTATACTCGTTGTGATCCACCAGGATGACCTGTTTCTGGACCTCTTCCAGAAAGGTATTGCGGGAGAGCATTCCGAGATAGGTATTGTTCTCCCCGACGATGCAGGCCGTCCTGTACCGGGAGTCGGTGACCGCATGCTTTGCATATTCGATGGAGGTATCCATTGTTACCGTCGGTACGTCGGTCGCCATTACATTGCGGGCAGGGAGCGAGAGATTGATCATCTTTCCAACGCCGAAGGCATCGAGGTCCGTAGCAAGGATTGCGACCTCGCGCTCCCGTGCACTCTGGATGACGCGGCCGCCGACCGGTGCGCCGTCGGCAATGATGAGGGCGGCAATGCCTGCGGAGATCAGTGCGAGCTGTGACGGTTCGTTGTCGCCCACGATGGCGATGTCGCGTTCGGTGAGGCGCGAGAGGGTGACATGGAGGGCATCGATGGCGATGTACACCTTCCCCTCCAGAAGGTCATCGGACGGGACGATGATTGTGGCTTCCAAAATACGTTCGAGGGTCTCAAGTTTGATGGGGGCAAAGGAGAGCGGTTCGATGGTATGCCGGGTGACATATGTCCTTGCAAGTCCATGCTCACTCATGATCCCGAGGAAACGGCCCTCATCGTCAGTGAGCGGCATATTGCGGAGATCATGCTGGATCATCTGGTCGGCTACATCGATGGTTGGCGTGTCGGCAAGGGCGCTGACCGTATACTTGAAGGGCATATCGGAGACACTGGGCGCCACACTCTCAACATATTCGGGAGGGCTTCGCCGGAAGGTCTTCAGGGCGAAGGACGTCTCCGGATTGATCTCGCCGCATCGTGCAGGAGCGTACATGCCCGGTGCGGTCATGGCCAGATAATCCGCATACCCCATTGCACTGCAGATACTGTCCGTATCCGGTTTTTTATGGCCGATAATGTAGACTGTACTCATTAGTTTTCTCCCGAATCCTCTCTTGTTCATCAATACGGCAGGGAACTACATATGCGTTTTGCGGGTGCCATATCCATCGGCCTGTTCGTAAATATCGCCGTGCAAATCCCAAAAATCCAGAGAAGCAATATTTATTACATTCTACTGGTAATGGGTTGATATCGGAGTAGGAATTATGGAGATTGTAAAGATTCCGCACATGGAAAAAGAAGAATATGATGCCCTGATTCGCGATGGATATATTTCCCGGATTGCATTTCAGGGGGAGAAATATCCCTATATCGCACCGTTCATGTACGTATTTGACGGGAATTTTCTCTATTTCCTCTCAACCAAATACGGGAGAAAAAACAACCTGTTCTCAAAAAGCCCGTACGTATCCGTTGAAGTGGAACGTTTCTCACAGGACATGTCCTGCTACAATTTCGTGACGATGCAGGGAAGACTGGTGCAGGAAGAGGATGCCATAACAAAAAAGAAGGTCCGTAACATGTTTATCGACATGATCCGCACCCACAAACTCTCGAACAATGTCCTTGCAGCCCTCGGGCACAGCCCGGCAGAGCCTGTCGAGTCCATCGCGGATGAAGAGCGATCCAATATCTGGAAGCTGACCGGCGTGACCGACATCGTCGCCCTGAAGAATTTATAGTCCCCGAAAGCGGCCGAGGGGCCGTTATCTTTTTTTTAATTAGATTTGCAATTGTACATCAATTGGTAATTGTTCAACAATTATGATTGACTAATACTCATAAGGGCAAAAAATACAGTTAATATGATATATTCATTGTACCATAATGTGCCTTGGATATTATGGTGAACAAAAAAATCGTGCTTGCAGCACTCCTGGTGATTGCAGCAGTCTTTATGTGCGGGTGTACTTCCGATGGTGGTACGGACACCCCGACGGCGACGACGGTCGCTCCCACGGAGACCACGCCTGTCGCCACCCCCGAGTTTCTGAAGATCGCGACGACGACGAGTCTCGACAACACCGGACTCCTTGAAGATCTCAAGGACCGGTTCGAGAAAGATCATGATGTTACTCTCCAGATCATCGCCGCGGGGACCGGCAAGGCCCTTGAATATGGTGAACGCGGAGACGTCGATGTGCTGATGGTTCATGACCGCGCACGTGAAGACCTCTTCATGGACAACGGTTACGGTATCAACCGCCGGGTCTTTGCCTACAACTACTTCATGATTGTAGGTCCCGAGTCCGATCCTGCGGGCATTGCGGGGATGACTCCTGAAGATGCCTTCGTAACAATCATGGAGCAGGCGCAGACCAATCCTGATGTAGTGATGGTTTCCCGTGGTGACAGCTCCGGAACGCATGCAAAGGAGAAGGCAATCTGGGCAAGTGCCGGCTATGACTATGACACCGAAGTCGTTGGTTCGGGCGAATGGTATGTCGAAGGAGGCCAGGGCATGGGCGCAACCCTGCAGATGGCAAATGAATTCCAGGCATATACTGTCTCCGACTCAGGTACGTACCTCGCGTATAAGGGAGATATCGACCTCGTGCCCGTTGTCGATGAAGGAGACGTTCTCCTGAACATCTACGGTGCGATGATGATCAATCCGGAAAAATACTCCTACGTCAACTCTGAGATGGCAAAGGAATGGATCAACTTCCTGATCACTCCTGAAACACAGCAGGTTATTGCAGAATTTGGTGTCGAGGAATATGGCCAGCCTCTCTTCTTCCCCTCGCTCGGGAACTATGAGATTCTGGGCGTCTCCCAGGAAGAAGCCGAATCGCCCATCCCCTGATTGGGAGGGCCCCATTACATTTTTTTCTTCTTCCGTCCTTATAGTCCCATACAGAGGTGACAGGTGTACGAGATTGTAGAGGGGTTTCTGACGGCAATTCACCTGATCGTCACATTCGACCCCGATGTGTATGAGGTGGCATTTCGAAGCATCTACATTACCCTGTCCGCGACCCTCATCGCATCGATCATATCAATTCCGATTGCGCTGTTTTTGGCATTCCGGACCTTTCCCGGGAAGCGAACGATCATTAACCTGGTACATACGCTCTATGCCCTCCCCACCGTGCTCATTGGTCTGGTGGTCTTTCTCATGTTATCACGGCAGGGGCCGTTCGGGTTCTTAGGCCTCCTCTTCTCACCGACTGCCATGATCATCGGACAGACGATTCTTGTTATCCCCATCATCATCGGCCTCACCTATTCTGCTCTGGTCGCGATGGACCCCGTGATCAAGGATACCATCATCTCACTCGGGGCGAACTATTTTCAGTTCATGGCCTCGATTCTCAAGGAGATCCGGTTCGTCGTCTATGCGACCGTCGCCATGGCATTCGGCAGGGCAATCTCGGAAGTCGGCGCTGCAATCATCATAGGTGGCAACATCAGGGGATATACGCGGGTTCTGACCACGTCCATCGCACTGGAGACGTCGATGGGAAATATTGAATTCTCTATGGCCCTCGGCATCATCCTGCTCTTTATCGCATTGGTAGTCAACTTCGTCATGACCTCGATCCGCAGGGAGGCTGACTGACATGCTCAGGATTGAGGGACTTCGCAAGTCCTTTGGTGAAAAAGAAGTCATACGTGGCCTTGATGCCGAGGTTCGCAAAGGTGAGATATTCGTGATCATCGGCCCGTCGGGTCAGGGGAAATCGACCATCCTCCGGCTCATCGATCTTCTCGACATCCCCACAGCAGGGAGGATACTGCTGGAGGGGACGGATATTACGACGCTTTCCGACAGGGAACAGCAGCAGGTGCGCCGCAGGATCGGCATGGTGTTCCAGGATCCGGCTATCTTCCGGGGATCGGTCTACGAAAATGTTGCCTATGGTCTTCGGTTCCGGGACCTCTCAAAAGAGGAGGTCCACCGCCGGGTGACGCAGGCCCTCCATGATATGCGGCTTGATGGCTATGGGGAGCAGGATGCCCGCACGCTCTCCGGGGGGGAAAAGCACAGGGTCGCCTTTGCCCGGACCATCGTGACGCAGCCGGACATCATCCTGATGGACGAGCCGACCTCCGATCTCGACCCGGTAACAACAGGAATCCTGGAAGAGCTGATCTTTTCCATCCGCGATACCTATAATGCGACCATCGTCCTCTCCACCCATGACATGTTCCAGGGGCAACGGCTCGGCGACCGTATTGCAGTGATGATGGGGGGGACCTTCATCCAGATCGGCACCCCGAAAGATGTCTTTACGTCGCCGAACAACCGGGATGTCGCCTACTTTATCGGCTTCGAGAACATCTTCGACGGCGAGATAACACGGAGTGAGGATGGAGTGGCAACGATCATCGCGGGAACGGCTGAGATCCTTGCCGTCACCGACCGCCCGATCGGGAGTAAAATTTCCTGGTGCCTACGAACCGAGGATATCCGCCTGCATATGTCGGAAGAACATATTGCCCGCTCTCCCCTTGCCAACCATCTTGATGGGGTGGTGAAGTCCATCGAAATGGTGGGGCCCCAGAACCATGTCACCATTGATTGCGGAATCGATATTGTCCTGGTGGTGTCCTGGCGGTTCGCCGCACGGGTCGACCTACAACCGGGGATGAATGTCCGGGTCGCCTTCAATGCCGGATCCGTGCATGTGATGGACGGATGAGCCGGCCCACCCACTCCCCCAATCCTTTTTTCCGGCTGTAGATGAGAAAGATACGTAGGAGTCCACCAATTCATGCAGTCAGAAGGCGATCTCCGCTCCATCCTGAGCCGTATTGACGGTAGAGGATATGGGGCCTACAAGGACATCAGGGGAGTATACCGGGGTGCGGAATATACACTGTGTATCGACCATGTGCAGGGGGACCCGTTTGCCGCTCCTTCACGCGTCCGGGTGATGATATCGCCGGAGACGGCGGGGTTCCCCGCGGCATTCTTCAGGGGCGCCAGCCGGACCATCGCCCTTGCCGATTATCTCACGCGGCGGTTCGCCGATGCCTGCGTCGGCCGGTCCGGACATGGAAAGGGGAGCGGGAAGAGCGGCATCATCGCGATTGATGCGCCGGGTCAGGAGGTGCTGGACCGGACCTCCGTCATCATCCGTGACGGAAGAGTCGAGGCACGATTCGTCGTGGGTCTTCCCGCATTCGGGAGACGGATCGCCGGGCGGGTGGCGGAGGATATTTTCTTCCGCGAGATTCCAGCCATCGTGAAACGTTCGCTATTCTTCAGTGCTCATGATCCCGAGGATATCTGCCTCCATTGCGATGTCTGCGAGGATGCAGACGCCCTCAGGTCGCAGCTCAGTGGCCGGGGGCTGGTCGCGTTCGTCGCCGACGGTGCCATCCTCCCCCGGAGAAGCGGCATCGACGACCGCCGGATGGATGATGGCAAGGTCGTTTCATTCTCCTCCCCGCCCTCAATGCGGGTCACCCTTGAGACTCCGAACCGGGGCAGGATATCCGGCATGGGCATTCGGAGGGGGGTTACCCTGATCGTAGGCGGAGGGTATCACGGCAAATCCACGCTCCTGAACGCCATGGAACGGGGAGTCTACAACCATGTCCCCGGAGACGGCCGTGAATACGTGGTGACCGACGCCGATGCAGTGAAGATCCGGTCGGAGGACGGCCGCCGTATCGAGGGGGTGGACATCTCCGCCTTCATCGGGATACTTCCGCTGGGCCGGACGACGACCGCCTTCAGGACGGAGGATGCCTCAGGGAGCACCTCGCAGGCTGCAAATATCATAGAAGCCATGGAAAGCGGCGCTCGCGTGCTTCTCATTGACGAGGATACCTCGGCGACGAACTTCATGATCCGTGATCACAGAATGCAGGAGATGGTGGTAAAGGAGAAGGAGCCGATCACGCCGTTCATTGATAAGGTGGGCCAGCTCTATCGCGAGTATGGGATATCGACGATCCTTGTCATAGGGGGTTCGGGAGACTACTTTGATGTTGCGGATACGGTCGTCTGCATGGATGAGTATGTTCCGGAGGAGAGGACGCAGGAGGCCCGGTCCATTGCGGACAGGCACCGGAATGGGCGTCGGCCGGAAGGCGGGCTATCGTTCGGGCGACCGGGTCGGAGGTATCCCGACGGCGGGAGTATCTCTCCCCGCAAGGGGAGGCGGGAGGTGAAGATCGCGGTTCGTGACCGTTCAGCTATTGAGTTCGGCGTCTATTCCATCGATCTAAGCTCTGCCGAACAGCTTGTCTCCTCCAGTCAGACCCGGGCCGTCGGCGCCGCCCTCTGGTATGCGGTGCGCTATATGGACGGCGAACATACGGTCTGCGAGGTTGTCCGTGCGGTGATGGATGACATCGCTGCAGGAGGCCTGGACTCCCTCTCCCCCGGTTCTCCCGGCAACATGGCGCTCTTCCGGCCGCACGAACTGGCGATGGCCATGAACCGCCTGCGCACCCTGAAGGTCCACACCGGCCACCCGTCCGGAAGGGGGGATTGGCGGTGAACGAACTCTCTGCAATACGGTACGAGGTGAAAAAATCACGTTTTTACGCGTATCTCTATGAGATCAAGGGGCCGGAGGATATGGCGGACATAACTGCAGATGTCAGGAGGAAGTACCGGAATGCAGACCATATCTGTTCTGCCGTGCGTTTCATTGACGGGCAGGGGGCGCTCCGGGAGGAGTGGAAGAACGACGGCGAGGTGGGGCGGCCGGGTATGGCCCTCCTTGAGATTCTGCGCTCAAAGGAATGTGACCGCCACATGCTGGTGATCGCACGTGTCTTCGGTGGAATAAAACTCGGGCCCGGAAACGTAACCCGTGCATTCCGGGCTGCCGGGAATGGGGTGTTTGAGGAGTTCCAGAACGGTTTTTAACAAAAAATGGAGAATATGGGGGGTGTTTTCCTCCTTTACAGAATTTTCCAATTTTCTATCACTCACGGGATGACTCATTGTCCCTGTCCATTTTTCTTTATTGCCGTTCCCACTGCGACGAATGCATCCCTGATCTCGCCGAAGTTGGGGATATGGGCCCCCCTGAGGATCCGGACCCCTGCAAGCATGCTCTCTCCTCCCAGCAGGCAGCCGACGACGGTCTTGTGGGTGTCCCGGGAGAAGCGCACGATCTCGTTTGCCAAATCGCCCGCATCGACCGAGGTGCTCGGCACCGAAATCACGAAGGCGATGTCCCATTCGTCCTGGTGGCGGATGAGCGCATCGAAGGTTCTGGCATACCGTCCGACGCCTGCATCGCCGATCATGTCGATCGGGTTTCTCCCGCTCCACCCCGGCGGCATGAAAGCGTCAAGGCGCGTGCGAAGTCCATCCGAAAGCGTGATGATCTCAATGCCCCACTCCTCCGCATAATCGGAGGAGAGAACGGCAAATCCTCCCGCACTCGAGACGATGACCGCGCGGTTGCCGGCTGGGTATCCTTCGGAGGCGAGGAGCCCTGCCACCCCGAAGGCCTCCCTGAGGGAACCCGCAGGGATGATCCCTGCCTGCCGGAAGGCAGCTTCATAGACTTCATAGCTTCCTGCAAGGGATCCGGTGTGCGACGATGCCGCCTGACTGCCGATCGCCGATTTTCCGGCTTTCAGGGCAATGATGGGCTTTGTTCCCGAAACTCTGCCGGCAAATTCCATGAACTGGGGGCCGTCCAGAATCTCCTCCACATAAAGGATGATCGCCTTTGTCTGGTCATCTGCAGCGGCGATCATCAGGTAATCCTCGAACGTGAGGTCCGCCTGGTTGCCGACGGAGATGACCATGGAGAGGCCGACTTCCTCCGCAAGGCTCCAGTCGACGGTGGTGGTGATGATGGCCCCGCTCTGCGAGAGGAATGCGATGTGGCCGTGACGAGGGAGCTTCGGGTCGAAGGTCGCGTTCAGGCTGAGCCGGGGAACCATCACCCCAAGGGCATTTGGCCCGGTGAATCGCATGCCGTGACGCTGTGCGATGGAACATACCTCCCGTTCCAGTGCAGCACCGTTGTCCCCCGTCTCCCGGAATCCTGCGGTGATGATGATCGCAAGGCGCACCCCGAGGGATCCTGCCTCTTCCATCACGGACGGGACATGGCGGGCCGGCACTGCGATGATAACCGCATCGGGCCGCTGGGGGAGTGCGGAGAGCGAGGGGTAGATGGGATGACCCAGCACCTCCTCCCCTTTCACGTTGACCGGATAGATGGTCCCCTCGAAGCTCAGGAGGTTGCGAAATATCGCGTAGCCGAGTTTTGTGGGGTCGGTGGAGGCTCCCACCAGGGCGATGGTGGAAAGAGAGAAAAAATCGACTTCCGGTGATATGTGCGCTTCCTTATGTGGCTGTGCTGCGTGAGTCCCCCGGATGAAGCGGGCGTCAACGGCGCACCCCCCCTCTTCGTACAGGATGAACGGATTGATGTCGAATTCATGGATCTCCGGCTCCTCCACGAAGAGGCGTGCCGCCGCGCCAATGACTTCTTCGAGAGCGGGGACATCCATGGCAGGCCGGCCCCGGTACCCCTCAAGGAGGGGATATCCGTGAATTTCCCGGATCATGGAGGATAGTTCCCCCTCACGTGCAGGAAGAATCCGCATCGAAACGTCCTGTAAGAGCTCCACCATAACTCCCCCAATCCCGAAGGTGAGGACCGGCCCGAAGGTGGGGTCGCGTTTTCCGCCGATCAGAAGTTCGATGCCGGTCCCGGGGAGTTCCTCCTCGACGATGATGCCGGTGATGCGGCACCCGGGACGGAATTTATCCGCCGCAGCGAGAATTCCGTCGAAGCTCTGCCGAACCATCTCTGCATCAGTGATCCCGGTCACCACTCCTCCTGCGTCGCTCTTGTGGATGATGTCGGGGGAGACGATCTTCAGGACGACAGGAAAGCCGATTGATTGAGCGGCCGCTGCCGCCTCTTCAGGGGTTGCCGCGAGTATGTGGCGGGGAATGGGAATCCCGTACCATTGCAGAAGTGCATACCCTTCCGTCTCGTTCAGAAGTGTCTCCTCATTCATATGCGTCAGATGAAAACAAGGAGTGATGGCGCAAAATGGTTTTCGTTCTCTTCAGCCATCGTCCCGGAGGAGGAGGTCGCCGGTAATGGTGCCCGCCTCGTATTGGCGTATAAGAGCTGCGATCTCTGAGAGGGGGACCGGGTGGTACCCCGTGACCTCCACACTCACGTTGATGGTCTTTCTCTCTCCCGAAAAGAACGGATACTCGGCGAGGCGGTTGTTGTGGGTATGGCCGTGAACGACCCATCCGTCCCACCCCTCGGGGACGTGCTTCGGGTTGTGGATGAGCAGGAACCGGGTGTCGTCGTAACTGATAATCGCCTGATCCTCCGAGCCCGGGAGACAGATGTCATGGTTGCCGCGTATCCACGTAATCCTCCCGTTCAATCTCTTTTGGTAGGCGAGGTTTGCCCCTGTATCCGCCTTATAGGTCAGATCGCCGAGGTGGTAGATATGCTGCGCAGGACCGATGGATGCGTTCCAGTTGCCAATCAGCACCTCATCCATCTCATTGGTTGCGCCGGACGGGAATGGCCGGGAGTAGTAGTCAATAACCCCCGTATGCCCAAGATGCAGGTCGGCAACAAGGGCGGCCCCATCTTCATCCGTCTCTTCCGGCGTCCCGAAGGGCTGCAGAGCCGTCTCGTATCGCCGTGCCTTCCGCAGATGTCTGCAAGAGTCTGCCAGATATTCTGCAGCCCCTTCCTCCTTTGGTTCCATCCATCTGCCCAGTGCCAGGTCGTAGAGTTTCCACGTCTGTCCGTTCCTGCACACCCGAATCATGGTGATCTCCACCGGTAAAAGGAGCGGGCGTGCATGCCCTGTGGTTTTTGCTGCGGGCCGGAGGAATGTTCTGAAAATCCTGTCGATCGTGGTAAGGGGGAGTCCCAGACTCTCTGCAAGGGTATAATATCCGCCTGACGGGCGAAGTTCACAGATGTCCGCCGACAGGTGCACGGGGGGTGGTACAGGGGAGGTCTCCTGGAGGGCGAGTATTCTTTCGATGCAATTGGCAAGTTCACCGCTCTGCAGCAGTTCGATGGCGACATGCCGTTTCAGGAGTGTCCTGCGCAGACCCCACCCCTTCAGGATGCCCCGGAGCGGCCCCGCAGATGCGAATATTTCTGCCAATGCATCCCTGAAACGGGCTTCATCCTCCCTATCATCCCTGATTGTGAACGGGAGAGGAATCTCCTCCAGACTCTCTCTGCATCCCAATCCGAAGGCCGATGCAAACTCCCTGCACCGGTCGGCAGTCTTCCATGCGGCGGTGGGAAACCGGAGATGTAGCGTATATATCGTGGGTGCCACCGTCTAGTATCTCCCGAAGGATTCGAGCTCTTCCCGGATGACTGTCCGGATATCCTCGATATCGATACTCCCCTTCTGCCGCCTGATGGTGCGCTCCATCACCCGGATGCCTTCGCTGATGTTCGGGCCATATTTGAGGGCAATATCCCGTGCATCTTCCTGTATGCGGATTACCTGAGACATGTTACCAAATGTTACGCAGAATCGGATATATAGTTACTTTTTGTAACGCAGGTAAATCCCCCGTTCTTCTCCCTGTGCCCGGATGTTCATCTCCCGGGTTATCGCTGGGATTTCATCGCACACCGCGGATACCTGACGTCGATTGGAACAAAAGTAAGAACTCGCGAAGAATGACGAAAAAGAAAACACGCCCCGGCCGGGACTTGAACCCGGGTCAAAAGCTCCGCAGGCTTCTAGGATATCCACTACCCTACCGGGACCGGACTGTGCCTGCATATATTTGCGGTTGGGGGTTAAAACCCTTCGCATATTGAATTGTCGGGCAGAAGGAAAATCGGGTGCAAAAAAAAGATAAGAGAGGGATCAGGCGGTGTCCAGGTTGGCCTGCGGGACACTGATGATAATGTCAACCTCAACGAATCCTCCGGTGAATTCGACATGGTAGTTGCCGGGGTAATAAAGGGTGATGTCATCCTCGAGTTCCCCATCGTCGTTCACCGGGAATGTAAGATACTCCTCGGATTCGATGACTTCCATCGTGTCCAGATCATAGATCTCCACCAGGAGTTCTGCATTCTGGTTCGCATAGCTCTTGGTCACCGTGATCTTGTCCTTATCCCCGTAGCTGCTGTAGACCTCCTGCTTGTATTCGATCATGTCCGGGCGGATGACATATTCGATCACCATAGGCGGTTTGACGAGATCGAACTCGAGAGGAACCGAGTCATACAACAGGTAGTGTGTCTCATGATACACTTCCGTGTAGGCTGGTGTTGGTTCTGCTGTCGGTGTTGCTGCGGTCGGATTGCCGGTCGGGACACTCGCCGGCTTTATCGGGGTTGCCTGCTCCACCCACTGGGGGGTAGCGGTCGGTGTCGTCCCCGCTCCTCCCTGGCCGGCACTCCCCTCGGTCCCCCCGGCCTCTATCTCGGTGCATCCTGCACATGTCAGTGCGGCGACGGTCAGGATGACGATGGCCAATGTTACGATATTCCGCGTCATTTGTACTGCGTTATTGACAGCGATATAAAAATGTTTTTCCCTTTCTCTGCGGGAAAGGGGCGCCGTTTTCCCTACAATCGTGCATAGGCACCGATGACTCCCTCAAAGATCCTTGATGCTGCGGTGAGCTGGGTTGTTGAAACCCTCTCATCACGGGCGTGCAGGGTGGTCACGTCCCCCGGCCCGTAATCGACAACGTGGAACCCTGCACTCCGGAGGAACCGTGCATCACTTGCCGCCCACTGGATGATTGGGCGTACAGGTGCGCCGTATTCCTTTTTGATCTCGCTGGAGAGTATCCTCACTATGGTCGAATCCGTATGCGTCAAATTTGCGGTGCAGGACGATACCACATCTATTTCGGCACCCTGTGCCTGTTGGCGGATCTCCTCCGTCACCGTCTCCGGACTGATGCCCCATGGCAGCCGCAGGTCAAGCTGGAGTGTGCACTCCTCTGCGACGACATTGACGCCGGTTCCGCCGTGGATGGTTCCGGGGTTATAGCTGATTCTGCGGAGGACCTTTCCCGCGTCGGGGAGGGAGAAGATGGCGGAGAGGGACGCGGTGGTGTTGTCAATGAGGACACGGAGTTCCTGATCGACGGGGTATTCCCGAGCATTCAGTTCCCTGAGCCAGGTCACAAACCGGGCGGCCTCTTCCACGGCACTCTTCCCTTCATACGGGTAGAGCGACCCGTGACCCGGAATCCCTTTGAATGACAGATCCAGCCGAAGCAGGCCCTTCTGCCCGATGGAGGGGCTCAGATGGGGGGTGGGCTCGGCAATCAGACAGTCACAGGGGGAGAGGAGCTTCTTTCGCAGGAGCAGCCGTATGCCATATCTGCCCCCTGTCTCCTCGTCGCATACAAAGGCAAAGTGGACCGGGCATTCCTTTCCGGCGTCGATATGCCTCGCGGCTGCGGCAATCATGGCAGCGCATCCGCCTTTCATGTCGGTGGCGCCGCGTCCCCAGATATGTTCCCCGTCATTGTACCCGGAAAATGGCGGATGAATCCAGTGGTTCTCCCGCGCAGGAACCACATCAAGATGTCCCGAAAAGAGAAGGGGTTGAGACCGGTCCCCTGCGAGCACATTCCAATGGCCATCGGGGCCCCTCACCATCTCCACCGGCAGGCCCAGTGAAGCAAGAAGCTCCCGGATATATTCTGCTGCATCGGTGGTGTCACCGGGGGGGTTTTCCGACCGGATCCTCACCAGGTCGGAACAGATTTGTGCCGTATCCATAATCAGCTGAGGGTGGCCCGGTAGCTCTCGATGAGTTTGCCGAGGGAGCCATCCTTGTACAGGCTCTTCAGGAAGTTTTTGTCATACATCTCATCGACGACCTTCAGGAAGAACTGCGGCGGCAGCGGCTGCCTCTCCACCTGCTTCAGGGCAATCCTGAATGAGCGGTAGCCTGCCTCGCTGTCGGTGTCGTAGATCTCCTTCCAGATGGTGGGGAGACGCTCGAAGTTTTCCGGGTGTTCCGCTTTCAGCCAGTTGATGAATCCGGGGAAGATATTCCGGTCATCGAGTTTCTCCTGGTCGATTCTCCACCGCATGTACTCCATGTTCATCATATTGCGTGGGGAGAGAATGTTGAACGAGAGGATGCAGATGGTATAATCGATGTGTGCAATTGCATCGAGAAAATAAAATTTCAGAATCGGATGAAAGTCGGACGGTGTTTCCAGCATGAGTGACTTGTTATAGAGTTTTTCCATTGCCGGAGCATATTCGTTTTTTTCCAACATATACTCTGTAAGTGTTCAATACAGTACAATAACTGTTTGGAAATTGCATAAAAACCGGGGTCGGAATGGGAAGGGATGAAGAAATCCTGATGGCAGATCAGGAGTAAAAGGGCTCTCGTCGAAGAACTGCCTCTTTGAATAGTTCCTTCATTTCCTCGTCGTTTTTCCCCCTGATATCCACATGATTGTCATTTCTCAGAAGACAGGGCTTGAGTTTTCCATCGGAGGTCACTCTCAGGCGGTTGCAATGGGCGCAGAATTCCGTGTTATGCTGGGGCCGCACGATTTCAATCTCCGCACCGTCGAGACAGTATTTCTTCCGGTGGTGCATCCGCCGGGTGATGATCGTCTTCGATGTCCGTGACAGTTCCTCTTCCATCGGACGAAGGTCTTTGTGATACGGGCAGTTCCTGAAATCCTCCATCAGTTCGATGAACTGAAGAATGAGGTGATCCCGATCTTTTGCAAAGGCGACGAAGTCGTCGATCTCATCGTCATTGACATCTCCGAGGATCACCACGTTGAGTTTGACAGGTGTCAGCCCGTATTCAAGAGCCGCATCGATTCCGGCCAGTACCTGGGGGAGGAGATCCCGCCCGGTAATCTCCTTGTACCGCTCCCGGGAAAGTGTGTCCAGGCTGATGTTTACCCTGGAGAGTCCCGCCTCCTTCAGCTCATCCGCCTTGCGGGCGAGAAGGGTCCCGTTCGTCGTCAGGGAAGACTCCATCTCTTCAGGGATGAGGGAGACGATCTCGCAGAGGTCCGTTCTCATCAGTGGCTCCCCGCCGGTCAGTTTTACCGACTTCATGCCGAAGTGGCGGGCTGTCTTCAGGATCTGTCCGATCTCCTCCAGGGACATCTCGTCGTCAGGGTTGCATTCCCCCTCAGAATGGCAGTAAAAGCACCGGAGGTTGCACCGTGGGGTGAGGCTGATTCTGAGATTGGTTATCTTGCGGCCGTAGGTGTCTTCAAGCAACATTGGTTATCCCCTTGAAATTCTTTGCAATGATGTACGCTTCCGAACTCCCCCTGCGTGCAGCGCGGGAGCGATATACTCTCACGGAGTAAAAATTCTCCCGGGCGAGTTCAAGAAGCTCATTGAACATCTCACCCTGGAATGACTTCACGACGAAATTTCCACCGGGTTTGAGCACTTTAATGGCGAAAAGGAGCGCTTCTTCGGAGAGGGCGACTGCCCGGGCCTGATCATAGCTCTTCTGCCCGGACAGTTTTGGCGAGGCATCACAGACGACCACATTCACTTCATGGACCATCGAAGTAATCTTCTGCTGGACGGCATCAGTGGTAAAGTCCCCGGTGATTGCCTGTGTGCCCTCGATGGATGCGATGGGGTTGAGATCAATGCCGATGATCTTGCCGGCCGTCAGTTCCCGAAGGACCTGCATCCAGCTTCCGGGTGCCGCGCCAAGGTCGATGATATTATCATCGCTCCTGATGATATTGAACCTGTTCTGAATATCGCGGAGTTTGTACGCTGCACGTGAACGATAGCCCTCGGATACCGCCTTTTTATAAAATCTGTCTGCTCCCCACTGTGAACCCATTCAAATAATCTCCTGCCCGGAATGATGGTCCGGGCAAAAACCACATATTATTAAAAAATATGCTTGTATAATTTATAAGAGAGTTTGTAAAGGGGTAATGATGTTAAAGGCAACAATTGATACCGACACATTTCGGGAGACCATTGATGTTATTGCGGCAATGGTGACCGAATGCAGACTGAATATCAGTGAACAGGGAATCCGCACCCGTGCGGTCGATACGGCAAACGTTGCGATGATCTCGCTCGAGCTCGACGAGGGCGCTTTCTCATCGTTCATTGCAACGGCCAGCGAACTGGGGATAGACATCACCAGAATGAAGAACATCGTCGGCATGATGGGAAAAGGGGATGTACTCTCACTTGACCTCCCTGATGACGGTCATAAGATGGAGATGGTATTCTCCGGTTACAAGTATTCGCTCACCCTTCTTGACGTCAACACCATTCGCAAAGAGCCGAATATGCCGTCAATAGAACTTCCGGCAAAGATCAAAATATCCGGTGCCGCGCTGAATGATGCAATTAAAGCTGCATCCGTGGTTTCTGATAAAATTGCACTCGGGGTGGATCCCACGGCCAACTCATTCTATATGGAAGCGGAGGGTGACACCGATCACATCCGGCTAGAGCTCGGTAAGGATGAACTCATCGACCTGATTCCTGCAGAAGCGCGATCCCTATTCTCCCTGGATTATCTCAAGGACATGGGCAAGGTCATGGGACGTGCTGATGAAGTTGAAGTCCAGATCGGCATCGACCATCCGGTCAAGTTCAGGTTTGGGATTGCTGATGACAATGGCCGTGTCGAATTCCTCCTTGCGCCCCGCATCGAGGCGGACTGATGCACGTATCCGAAAACAGATTAGATAAAAAGGATCTCGCAAAATACCCTTTTTTAAAAGAAACAAAGACATTTGTCACAAGGATGGAGATCCCGCTCGACTCGCTCATACGCTCGGAGTCCGGTGTGGGTGTCAGAATAAAGGAGAATGCCGCACAGAGAATCAAGGATTCCCTCGGGTATACAGATTTTACTCTTCAGCCTGAATTCGAGTCGATCGATGATGAAATCCTGAGCTATGCCGTCGCCCGGATGATCGTCTCCTGTCTCAACGACCGGATGATTATGGACCGGCTCGCCCGGTACGAGGCGGAACGAGCCTACCATTTCCTCCAGACGGAAGAGCCGGCGAAGAAACGTTATGTTGCACAATCGTTTGGTCTGGATTCCGATGCCGGTGAGATGCGGGTCATTGATTATGTGGGGCTCGTGGCGACGATGAAAGACGCCAAATGGCGGCTGGTCAACAGGGACGTACGTCACGGGATGGTGCGGATATTAGCCGGAGAATATGACGAACTGCTTCGGGAGCGTATCCGGGTTGTCATCCGCTCACAGCTTCCTCTTGACATCCCCGGATCAATTGCCATGCGCCTTCGTCCCTATGCAGACAGTGTATCCGTCGCCTACCAGGAGAAGATCCTGGAACAGTATGGAGAGGTTGACGAAGGGTCCTATCCCCCCTGCATGGAGGCGATAATCCGTGCAGTCTCTGAAGGGACGAATATTCCCCATACCGCCCGGTTTTCCCTCACGGCATTTCTCCATACCATCGGTCTGCAGGAACCGCAGATTGTGGAGGTCTTCGCCCGGGCACCGGACTTTGATATCAGCCGGACGATGTACCAGGTCGAACATATCTCGGGGCGGGGCGGAACCGAATACACTCCGCCCGGCTGCCAGACCTTGAAGACCTACGGTCTCTGCGTGAACCGCGATGCAACCTGCAAGGATGTTTCCCATCCGCTCAGTTATTACAAACGAAAAAAGAAGGGCCGAAAAAAAGAGACTACCGAATCTGCTGCCCAATGAAGTAGCCGCCTGCACCCATGCTGATGATGAATATCACTATTGCTGTGAGGTAGGCATACGCCGCCGGCATGACAGCCGGGAGTGCCAGAACCGCCACAATAAAAACGATGATGCTTGCTACGGCTGTTGCAATATCGTATGCTGCCACGTTCATGAGCATTATTATGCATTCCGGTGGCTAAATTACTATCCATTCCCTGTCCTGCTGTCCGCGCAGTTCTTATTATCTCAGAGGCAGAGGTAGGGGTATCATGAGCGCGGAAGAAAGGGCGGCAGTTCTCCATGATCTGGAGAATGCCGTCAGGACTATTTGTTCCTCGATGGACGTGTCACTGGTCCCCGAAGTGGGTCTGAATATTGTCTTTGCTCTTCCCAATGCCACCGATTCCGCTGATGTTGCAGGAGTCGAAGGGAGGATTGTGCGGCTGAGAGGACATCCACACGCTGTCGGGGAGGTCGCCTTCGGTGCAAGCAGTCATGTCGCACGCGTCGTCCTGACCGCTCTGCGGCACGACCCGGAGATCAGGTCTGCGGCAAATATCCGGTTTTCGGAGGGGGCAGTCGCTATTGCGGAGGACATGAAGTTTGATATCTGCTCCTTCGACCGGACGAGCGAACCGCCGGGCACCCGGACGATGGACTGGGGCGTGGAGCAGTGCTGTACGGATGAGGTCCCCGATGTGATTTATGACAGGGGTGCGGTGGGAAAAGAGCCGATGATCCGGATTCTGGGCGAAGATCCGGAAGTCGTTGTTCATAATATTCTTATGCTCTCACAGCGCATTATAGATACCAACGAATAAGGGAAGAGAACATGGGAATCAAACCAACGTATATCAAGGCACTCAGCCAGGAGCTTCTGGCCAAGCACGGAAACCGGTTTACGAACGACTTTGAAGAGAACAAGAGAGTTGTCTCAGAGGTAACGGTTATCGAGAGCAAGCGTGTTCGGAACCGTGTAGCCGGAAGTGTCACACGAAAGGTAAATAGGAGAAAGAATATATAAAATCCTCATGTTTGAGGGTATTTTTCCGGCACTAATTACTCCTTTTAATGAAACGCCAGATCGGGGATTAAACCTCGACGGTCTTCGTACAAATATTGAGTTTCTTATTGAAAACGGGGTGCACGGCGTTGTTCCCTGTGGGTCCACCGGTGAGTCTGCGACTCTGACATTCGAGGAGCATGAGATTGTCATCGGTGCAACGATTGATGCGGTGGGGGGCCGGGTCCCGGTGATTGCCGGGACGGGGTCCAATAACACGGCCGAGGCACTGCGCTTCACCCGCTCGGCATACGATCAGGGCGCGGACGGAGTTCTGGTCCTTTCTCCCTATTACAACAAGCCGAACCGTTCGGGGCTCATCAAGCATTACACCCAGCTCGCCGATATCGGCGTTCCGGTTATCGTATACAACGTGCCCTCCCGTACAGGGCAGAACCTGACTCCTGACATTATCTGCGAACTGGCGGAGCATCCGAATATCGTCGGGGTGAAGGAGGCAAGCGGTGACATCACCCAGATTTCCCGGATCATCGAAGGGACGCGGGATGAAGAATTTACCGTCCTTTCCGGCGATGACGCCATGACCCTGCCGGTGATGGCTCTCGGTGGGTCGGGAGCGATTGCGGTGACTGCAAACATTCAGCCCGCTAAGATGGTGGCGATGGTGGAGGCATTCTTGCGGGGCGACCTTGAGACCGCTCGCGACATCCACTATGCTCTCTCGCCTCTCTTCCGGGCGCTCTTCATCGACACGAACCCCATCCCCATCAAAAAGGCGGTCGGTCTATGCGGTATGGCGGCAGGTCCGGTTCGCCTGCCTCTGGATGATCTCGATGCAGAGAAGACGGCCCTCCTGAAGGAGGTGCTCTCCCGCTATGACTAAGGTGGTTATCTGCGGTGCCCTCGGTCGCATGGGAACGACCATCGCCGGTCTTCTGCAGGATGCGGATGGGTTGGAGTTTGTCGGCGGGGTCGACATCAAGGGCGGCGAAAGCTTCGGAAAACCGGTTGTCACGGCTGCGGAGATCGATGCCTTTCTGGAGCGGGTTCAGCCGGATGTAATGATCGATTTCACCATCGCCTCAGCTGCTGTGGAGAACATCCGTGCCGCAACCCGGCATGGTGTTGCTCTCGTCGTCGGGACCACCGGGTTTTCCCCGGCGCAGATGGAGGAGGTAACTGCCGCAATCGAAGGCTCGGTGCCGGCGGTCATCTCCAGTAACTTCAGTGTAGGGATGAACATCTTCTGGAAGCTCGTTCGTGAGGCCGCACGGCGGCTTGGCGATTACGATATTGAGGTCATCGAGGCGCACCACCGGTACAAGAAGGATGCCCCGTCGGGAACGGCAAAGACGATCCTCAATATCATTGAGGAAGAGGCAGGAGTCCGTGAGAAACTCTACGGCAGGGAAGGCATCACCGAACGTGCCGATGAAATTGGGGTACATGTGGTCCGTGGCGGGGATATCGTCGGGGATCACACTGTTCTCTTTGCAGCCAACCACGAGACAATAGAGCTCTCCCACCGCGCCTATGATCGCGCAGTCTTTGCCCATGGCGTCATTCGTGCCGCACAATATGTCGGGGGCAAAGCACCGGGCATCTATTCGATGGACGACGTTCTGTCTCTCTGATCCGGTAGAACCAATCGAAACCTATTTTTTTACACTCTTCTAATCAAATTAGAGAGGTTACAAATGGTAGCTGTTGTAGACAAAGACAAATGTACCGGGTGCGAAACGTGTGTCGACGTATGCCCCGCCGCTGCAATTGAGATGGATGATGGTATTGCTGTTGTCGATGCTGACCTGTGTGTTGACTGTGAGTCCTGTGTTGACGAATGTCCGGCTGAAGCAATCCGGATGGAATAAACCAAATCTTTTATAATCCCTTTTGAGGTAATAGAAAGCATCTATGATCAATGTAGGTGTGCTCGGAGCTACGGGTGCAGTTGGACAACGCTTTGTACAGCTTCTTGCTGGTCATCCGTGGTTCAATCTTACCACGCTGACCGCTTCGGAGCGGAGTGCGGGAAAGAAGTATAAGGATGTCGTCAACTGGCGTCTGGATGTGCCCTTCCCTGAGGAGACGGGAGAGCTCGTCGTCCGACCGACAACGGTTGAAAGCATCAAAGACCTGGACCTGGTATTCTCGGCCCTTCCGGCAAACATAGCGGGGGAGATCGAGAGCGCCGCGGCACAGGCCGGTGTCGGTGTCTGTTCAAATGCTTCATCTCATCGAATGGACCCGGATGTTCCTCTCGTCATTCCCGAAGTAAATCACGATCATCTCGGTCTGATTGATGTCCAGAGGGATGCAGGAAAAGACGGGTTCATCGTTGCAAATCCGAACTGTTCTACGATTGTCCTGTGCATGTCACTCGAACCCATACGCAGTATGGGGCTTCGTGATGTGAAGGTTGCAACCATGCAGGCAATCTCCGGGGCGGGCTTTGAAGGCATTGCGGCGATGTCGATTTACGAAAATGTTGTGCCGTTCATCGGATCCGAAGAGGAGAAGATGGAGAGTGAGCCACTGAAGATCATGGGTTCGTTTGATGGTGCCGAGATAGTTCCGGCATCCTTCACAGTCAGTGCAAGCTGTAACCGTGTGCCGGTCATCGACGGGCACACCATGGCAATCTGGGCGGATATCGACGCTACGGTCGACGAGGTCATTGCTGCCTTTTCTTCCTACTGCGCTCCCTTCTCCGGACTGCCGCATCAGCCTGCACACTCCGTCCTCTATCTGGACGCCGAGAACCGCCCGCAGCCCCGGCTTGACCGAAACCGTGGCGACGGCATGACCGTCTCGGTCGGGAGGGTCCGTGAGGGCCTTCGATACGTCGCGATGGGGCACAACACCATCCGCGGTGCGGCCGGAGCATCTGTGCTGAATGCTGAACTCATTGCATCGAAGAAGTATCTATGAGGAGAGGTGAACACAATGATTAAAGACAACACAGTTTTCGTCGGCAACAAGCCAGTCATGAACTACGTTCTTGCAGTTGTCACCCAGTTTAACAATGGTGCAGAGGAGGTTTCGATCAAAGCAAGGGGAAAAGCGATTTCTCGTGCAGTAGATACCGCTGAGATTGCTCTGAACAGGTTCCTCGAGGATGTTGCGAAGAAGGAGATCGTTACATCTACGGAGATCATTGATACTGAAAGCGGTCAGACCAATGTCTCCAGTATTGAAATTCTCCTGTCACACAACAACCTGTAACAATGGAATTGCCGCGGATGTGTGTGGGGACGCATCCGATGGCACGACCATAAAGGATTTATTTTTTTTCATTCAATGAGTAATACTATGAAATATGGAGCTATTCTTGCGGTAGTGCTCATTCTTGGTGCAATGGCGCTGCCCGCCGTGGCAGCTCCGCCGAACCAGTTCAGCTATATCACGGTGAATTCCGCCACCATCAATCTTGATGACGAACAGGCCACCATCGCCTTGGATTATGATATTGACGGTGGGATAGTCATTCTCGTGCATCTGCTCGGGACCTCTGATCTCAAGAAAAAACTCCTTGTCATCTCAGGCTTTGAGGGAGCAAAGTTCCAGAAGCTGGACATGGGTCATGCGACTCTTTCCATCCCCGCGGCTGCACAGAATTATGGGGGGGGACGTACTGGTTCCCCGAGCACACCTTTGGGATTGAGGTGCCGGAGATTACGGTGATCTCCCCGCAGATGACGCGCACCTACGCCAATACGGATACGTTGCCCGGCATGGGCTTTTTCGGTTCGATAACCTAATCAATTCTTTTTCTCAAAGCAGCCTGTGCATGAGGGGAGGTCATGTTCCGCAGGTATTGTCTTTCTCCTTACATCACAGCGGTATGCGGGCTGTCCTGCGGGGTGTTCCGGTGCAATGATACAACCGATCGCCGTGGTGCGGTCTCTTCGGTATGGTAATTCGATCCGCAGGGGGGCAGGGATTAATTGAAAAAAAGGGGGGAAAATGGCTGAGGATTATCCCTTTGTCCGGAGGCCTTTCTTTTTTTCGCTCTTCGGCTGGATGGCGTATTTCTCCATCTTACCGATGGCTTTCTGAACATACATCCCGAGAAACGCGATCACAAGCGCGATGCCGGTCGTAAGCATCAGAATGCGTACTCCGTCCAGCCCGGCGATAGGAAAGTCGTAGGTCCCCCCGAGGGAGATGACGTAGACTGACGCTCCGTAGGCAATCACCGCAAGCGCGGTCAGATAGAATGGGATTACTACTATCCTTGCCAGGATGTGGGGGTCATTTTGGGATACGTCGATGATCTTCCCCGTGAAGGCGACGATGACGGCAAAGGTGAGGTAGCCGATGGCGCCGAAGATGAAGGAGGAGATCTGGAAGAAAATGCCTGCATCGGGAGTGTACCACTCAAGAAAGCTTGCAAGTCCCATGATGATTCCCAGGATGCTGAGGAAAATGGCGCCGATGTAGCAGAAGAACGAGAACCGTCCTCCGACAAAGGACTCCTGGAGAGCGCGGAAGGTGTAATTGAGGTATTCGTCAAGGCCGAGGCCCTTGAAGAGCAGGTAAATCCCGAGGACACCAACCACGATGAATATTGCAAGCTGGGGATTGCCCAGAAGGCTGCCGATGGCGTAGAGAAGCATCGCAAGGCCGATGGGTATCAGGATTGATCGTGCATACTTCGGGTCTTCAAGGATCTTCTTGATGATGTAATAGGTGCCTTCGAGGTTCGGCATCTGCTTGACTATCACCCGCTGCACGCTTGCGACGGAGATCTTCGACTGGATGACAGGCAGGATGTACTCGTCCTCTGCACCGTCCGTAACCAGAATGCACTCGCCGGCTTCAAGATCCCAGACGACCTTTCGGAGTTCTTCGGCAATCTTTCGGTCGCCATTGATGAGATCATAATGGTTTCCTGCGAGGACGGCGATACACACATCCTCGCCACGGGCCTTGAGCGCGTCGTAGGTTTTGATCGCCTGAAAAATGGCATTCACATCAGAGTCTTCCGGATCGACGAGGCCGAGTCTGTTTGCGGTGTCCAGACAAGCCTCTCTGCCGACGACAGGGCTCTGGACTCCGGCCTTGAAACCGATATCATCGTCCCGGTCGACACACAGGATCAGAGTCCGCTCTGACGACATTATCATAGAAATCTATTCGATTCTATAAATATTTGCTGAAAATGGAAAAAAAATGAGTTTATATGAGTTTTGCACGCTGCAGGAGAAGGATATCGTCGGTGGTAAGTTTTTCTCCGGCCCTGAACTGCTGGAAAACTTCCTCGGCTTCCTTCCTGACCGCCTTCTGCTCTTTGTTGACCTTTGTCTTCTTCCCCTTCTTGCGCAGACCGCCGATCACCTTGTCGTAGTCGCGAAGCTCCTTCTGGCAGGCGATGAACTGGTTGTGTTCCGCATCTGCGGCTTCCTGCGCCTCGACGAATTTTCTGTGTCCCTCGTCAGCGGCCTCGCGTGACTTGTCTGCCTTGCGATAGCACTCGACCATGAGGTCGTGGTGCTTCTGGGCAAGTTCTGCCATCTCGGTGACCTTTGCATGAAGATCGGATGCTGCCCGGCGGAATTCACGTGCTTCCTGAAGCTTGGTGTGAATCTCCTTGTTCTGCTCCAGCTCCTCTTCCTGCTCTTTGATCTGGAGTTTGAGCTGTTTGATCTTCTCGATGAGTTCCCGCTCCTTCTCCGTGTTCATCACACGGGTCTGCTGGTCCATCTCGAGCTTTTCGATCTGTTTCTGGAGTTCCTTGATGCCGCGGGCGTTGTTGATTGCGCCGTGTTCCTTTTTGTACGCGTCAATTTCCTCGAAAAGCACGTTTGCCTTCTCGTTGAGGTCATTGCGTTCATCCTTCAGGCGCTGAACTTCTGCATTGGACTGGTCCCGGAGGTCTTTATTTTTCTGGGCCTCGTCAACAAATTCCCGGGTCTGCCCGTTGAGCTGGTTTCTCTCGCGTGCAAAGGTGCTTGCAAGAGCATTGAGCTCATTTCTTTTGTTTTTATGCTGTTCAGAATCCGTGAGGATCTTTTTTCGTTTGTCGATCAATTCGTTCAACATGCTTTACCAATCCTAAAATGGATAGGAATCCTATCATGCGGATATACAGGAATACTGGCATTGAAGGGAGTGCGTGAAATAACCAAAGCAGAAGAGATCTTGCCCGACCCGGCGAGTCTGGGAATGTTCATCATGCTGTTCATTCTGTTCAACCCCTGTACTGCAGGCACCTCCTGGGCGCCTTCCTGTAGATCGCAAAGATTCCACAGTAATTTCTATAATATTGCTATTTTTCTGGCAATAAGTGTTTCGAACAGAAGGGGGGTGTAGTTGGATTTGTATGGCCGGTGATTCCGGCCGCCCCTGAAAAATATTGGTGGGTTGTATCCGCGTACTGCGGGGACATTTGGGGGGATTTTGTGCTTCAGGGGATTTTGGCGAATGATGGTGTATTGACGATGGATGATGCGCCAGGTGAGTTACCTGATGAAATCGATGAGTCCGCCGCTGGTCTTTTCCTGGGCGTACTGGGGTCCGGAACTCCTCATCATATTGTGGCCGTAGCTGTGGCCTGAGGGCCGGGATGCGGGTGCGGCAGAGGATACCTCATATCTCTGACCGAGGATCTGTGCGCTCTTGACGCCGGTCATGATTGCCATGACACGGACCTTGCCCTCGAATTCCTTGTTGACCCGTGCGCCCCAGATGACATCGGCATGGGCGTCGAGTTCGTAGGTGAGGGAGCTTGCAATCTCTTCGGCCTCGAGGAGTGTAAGGTCGCTTCCTCCGGTGATGTGGATCAGGCTGCCGGTTGCGCCACGATAGTCGATGTCGAGGAGGGGATGGTTCAGACATTCGTGGACGACATTCTCTGCCTTGTTCTGCTGTTTACTCTCTCCGACGAGCATCACTGCAACGCCGCCCTTGCTCATGATGGCGCGGACATCTGCGTAGTCAATGTTGATGAGCGACGGTTCGGTGATCGTTTCGGAGATACCCTTGACGGTCTCGGCGATGAGCTGGTCCATGACGGAGAATGCCTGACCGAGGGGCAGGTTGGGGACGAAGTTCATCAGGCGGTTATTGTCGAGCACGATGACGGAATCCGCGGCATTTGCGAGAGCCTCGAGACCTTCCTCGGCCCTGAGGAGGCGGGCTTTCTCAACCTGGAACGGATAGCTGACCATTCCGACGACGATTGCGCCCTGTTCCTTGGCGATCTGTGCCACGACCGGCGCGACGCCGGTTCCCGTTCCGCCGCCCATTCCTGCGGTGACGAAGACAAGGTCTGCGTCAGCGAGGAGTCCCTCGAGGGTGGTCCGTGCCATCTCTGCTGCACGCTTGCCGACATCGGGGAATCCACCTGCCCCGAGTCCCTTCGTCAGGGATTTGCCCACGAGGACCCGCTTGTCTGCCTGGATCATCTCGAGGTGCTGCTTGTCGGTGTTGACGGCAATGGTCTCTGCGCCCTTTACCTTCATATGGTAGAGGCGGTTGATCGTGTTGTTGCCGGCGCCTCCGCACCCGACAATGACAATGCGTGGCTGTCCGACGAAATCATCGTCACCGATGACGTCCTTCTGCATCTGACGTTCCTGTTCGGAATGCCTTAAAGCTTCATTGATAATGGTCTGCATCCAAAACCTCCTAAGGGTGATAAATTTCTTCGTAATTTCGGGGTACGGAATAAGAGTGGCAATCGATTGACTGCAATAACTCGGAAACGTCTTGTAACCCTCTGATGATCACATCTTCCCAGTAGGGGCCACTGTAGTCTTCATACAATGACGAATTCATACTTTCACTCCTAAACCTCGAACGAGATTTGCTCGCTGTCTTTCTGTACACGCTCGCTGTGTTTCTCAATGAGTTCCCTGACTGCGTGCCTCACCGCTTCTGACACTGTGGGGTATTCCCCGGCTTCCACGAATTTCTCTAGCATCGCGACTTGCTGGGAGGGTAACCGGATTGTAATACGTTCCATCATGTGAATCACTGAGTCTGACATATGACAGCTAATTGTCGGTCAATTGTCTGACATAAAGCACCTTTATGACAGACTTCTTTTCAGACAAATAAATGATATCATAACACATTATATATACTTTGTGAATCGGGGCTGTAGCACTATGAAAATTGTTTTAACGACGTATACTCAATAAAAATTAGAAACAGGGACAAATCATGA
Organism: Methanovulcanius yangii; assembly: GCF_018687785.1. Classification (NCBI taxonomy): domain Archaea; kingdom Methanobacteriati; phylum Methanobacteriota; class Methanomicrobia; order Methanomicrobiales; family Methanomicrobiaceae; genus Methanovulcanius; species Methanovulcanius yangii. The sequence goes on along the minus strand of NZ_LTBL01000001.1, from coordinate 939,811 downwards.
GATTTTCAGATATCAGGAGAGCCGACCACGGAGGAATGGGGCATATCCGGTTGGGATGTGCGACGGACGGACTGCTGGACTTCAGCCAGAATTTAAATCCTTTTCCGCCTTCTTTTTCCTGGAATCCGGATAAATCTCTGGTTTCTTTCTATCCTGATGATCGGTATCCCCGGCTGAAGGAGGAGATTGCGCGCATCGAAGGATGCTCCCCTGATATGATCTGCCTCGGAAACGGGTCGGTCGAGATCATGAGGACGTTCTGCCACACGGTGATCTCACCCGGCGACAAAGTGGCCGTTTTCCCGCCCACATTCAGTGAATATGACCTGTCGGTCAGAATTGCGGGGGGCATTTCCGTCCCGGCGAGCGACGGGGCGGTGGCGGAATTTATCTGCAACCCCAACAATCCGACAGGGGCTCTCCTGGAGCGCGAAGCGGTTCTGGATCGAATTGCCTCAGCGGAGGAGGTGGGGCGCATCCTCTTTGTCGACGAAGCATTCATCGATCTCGCCGACCCCTCGCGGAGTGTGATTGACATGCGGTCGCCCTCCCTCTTTGTTTTGCGCTCGCTCACCAAGGCCTATGCAGTTCCGGGGATCAGGTTCGGATATGGAGTTGGTGATCCTGATCTTGTGGCGGCGATGGAGGCGGTACGTCCGCCGTGGACGGTCAACGCCTTCGCCGAGGCATATGCCCTCGAGGCCCTCGCGAACAGGGACCAGCTCATATCCTCCCGGGAGGCAATCCGGGTGGAACGGGAGTGGATGCAGGAGCGGTTTGAGCGACTCGGCATATCATTCGAACCGTCATCCGTGAATTTTATCCTCATTTCCACCGGCAGGATTCCTGCGGCGGACGTCAAGGAACGGTTGCTCGGTGAAGGGATCCTCGTCAGGGACTGCACATCATTTGGCCTTCCCTTTGCGGTACGGGTTGCGGTGCGGACGCGTGGGGAGAATGAGCGTCTTGTGGAGGTGCTTGCCCGGTGCATGCACTGATCGTCGCCGGGGGGGCCGGTTCACGCCTCGGTATGGGGGAAAAGCCCCTCGTCCGGCTCTGCGGTAAGCCGCTCCTCTCCCATGTGACGGATGCGTTCAGCGCTGCCGGTACGAAGGTCACGGTCATCACCTCCTCGCGGGTGCCCTTTACCGAGAACTGGTGTCGGGCAACCGGCATTCCCTATTTCAGGGGCGGCGGGAACGGGTACGTCGAAGATATCCTCGAATGTGCCGCATGCCTCGAACTCGGGAACCCCTTCTTTACCTGTGTTGCCGATCTCCCTGGGATCTCGGTGGAAATTCTCAGGAGGGTTGAAGCCTCCTACCGGGCGTCCGGCAAGGTCGCCTGCTCGGTGTGGGTGCCTCTGTCCGCATTTGACCGGGCAGGAACGCAGCCCGGGTACAGCATGGGGATCGCAGGCACTCCAGCCGTTCCTTCGGGCCTCAACATCCTCCACGGGGCCTATCTGGAAGAGGAACAGGAAGAGCTCCAGCTCATCATCGACGACGAACGGCTTGCCCTCAATATCAATACCGAAAGGGATCTCATGGCAGCAGGGCGTATCCTTTGTGGCCGACGGGACGATTGAAGCGGATGGTCCCCTGTGGTCCCGACTGACAAATTTTTCACTATTAAAATACATATTATTTGTACAATGGAATATGCGCGGGAGATAGAGCTCGAAGGCCATATCATCGATTCAGGCATCATGACCAGCGTCTTTGATGCCGTCATGGAGATGGGGGGAAACTTCGAGATTACGACCTTTGACGTCGGAAAGAAGAAACAGGATACAAGTTACGCCCGGCTGATCATCAGCGCTCCCGAAGAGGAGCTCCTTGAACAGATCCTCAGCGTGCTGCACCGCCTCGGGGCACGCCTGACGGAGATGGAGGATGTCCGGCTCGCCGAGGCGGAAGCTGACCGGGTCGTACCGAAGGGATTCTATTCGACGACCAACCACCCGACGATGATCAAATACGACGGTGACTGGCTTGAAGTGGAGAACATCGAGATGGACTGCCTGATCGTCGTCGATCGGGAGGAGACCCGGGCACTCTGCACCCCTATGTCGAAGCTGAAAAAAGGCAATTCGGTCGTCCTCGGGGAAAACGGTGTTCGCGTCATCCCTCCAGAGCGCCCCCGCAAGGTCAGCACCTTTGAGTTCATGCATGGGACGGTCTCCTCCGAGCGGCCGAGCGAAACGGTCATCGCAAAGATTGCCCTCGAGATGCATGAACTCAAGAAGCGTGGCGGAAAGATTGGCATTGTCGGCGGGCCTGCCATCATTCACACCCGTGCCGCGCCTGCCCTTGCAGAGATCATCCGGGAGGGATACGTTGACGCCCTCTTCGCGGGCAATGCCCTTGCGACCCATGACATCGAGTACAACCTCTTCGGGACATCGCTCGGGATGAACCTCGATACCGGAACACTCGCACGGGGAGGACACAAAAATCACATATATGCGATATCAGAGGTCATTCGTGCAGGTTCGATTAAGGATGCCGTAGAACAGGGAATCATCCAGAAGGGCATCATGTACGAGTGCGTCAGGAAGGGCGTCCCGTATGTTCTCGCCGGTTCCATCCGTGATGACGGCCCGCTCCCCGATGTGATCACCGATGCGGTCGAGGCGCAGGATATGATGCGGGAGCACCTCCGGGACCTCGACATGGTCATCATGATCGGCACCCTCCTGCATTCTGTCGCCGTCGGCAACTGTCTCCCGTCCTACGTGAAGACCATATGCGTGGACATCAATCCCGCCTCGGTGACCAAACTCATGGATCGCGGGACAATGCAGGCCATCGGCGTGGTGAGCGATGCCGGTGCATTCCTCCCGCTCCTTGCAAAACAGCTCTATAATCTCCGCGAATTTGAAGTGTGAGAGGGGGCGTCCTCTCTCCCCCTTCCGTTTTTTTAACGGGTCAGGGGCATGCACCAGGGCTCTTCATGGGCAAGCACATATTCCCACTCATTTTTACAGGTGCATGAAGTATCCATCAGGGCTTCCAGTATCTCCCGGTCACCGGAAAGGGAGTATTCCGTGATCCCCCGGACAAACTCCCTGTCGCAGGAGCCGCAGTTGTGCGGACCGCGAATCTTGCCTCCCCCCACCGGGTCCGACTGCACGAAATAGTCGGCCGAGAGGAGAATGTCGACCGCACTCCAGAGATAAGGGGGGCGGTATGCACCCTGCTTCCAGTACCGCTCCACCTCCGTTCTCCGTTGGATTGTGCAGAGGTTCATGGAGATCAAATCGGAGTAGGGTGCCGCCTCGACGATCGAGCGCTTCATGTCGTCAACCGCCTCTCGCTCGGTAAGGAAGAGCGGTTTGAGCATCAGGTAGGTCTTGACTCCTGCTCCGGCCTGACGTGCGATCCCCGCTGCACCAATGAAATCGGCGAAGGTATGTCCCTTGTCGATGCACTTCTCGCGGATGAAGTCATTCGTGGTCTCCAGTCCCATTGCCACAAAGAGTGCCGAGGTGCCGGATCCGTCGTCAATCCCCTCCCGGAACGCGGTGACGGGTTCCGGCCGGACATGCTCCGTCCTGCTCTCGGCGATGACGATTTTTCCCTTGAAAGCCTCTGCAATCGCCTCCCGTGCCTCGTGCGGCACCTCGTCTTCGTCGAAGAATGATCCTGACGTAAATATTTTGACCATCCTGAATGATTCGGGGGGGTGATGTGCTACAATCCAGTTAAGCTGTGCCTGGAGTGCATGGATCCTCTCCCTGCGATCCGTAATCCTGGTCCGCTCAAACTTATATCCGCACATCCGGCACCGGTTCCATGTGCACCCCGTCGTATGGAAGATGACGGTCAGACAGGGGATCACCTCGCCGTCATAGCGCTCGGTCCCCGGCCAGGATGCGAGAGGTTTTTGTGTAGAGTCAGAGATCATTAGTGTAGTATGATTGAACGTCGGAATATGAAAAGGATCGTGTGTGTGACGGTGCTGCTTCTGCTCTGCATCGGATCGGCCGCGGCCTATGAGATAAAATGTGACTGTCCCCAGGAGGTCTACCGCGGACAGGTCATCGAGCTGGACGGGACCAGTACGCTCCCTCCGGGATACAGTACCTGGCTCACCCTCTACGAGGTTCAACCGCTGGCACGCCAGCTCGGGCAGGTAACGATCGTCATCCAGCAGGGCGGCGTCTGGAATGCGGAGATCCCGACTGCAGGGCTCGAGGCGGGAACCTATAAGTTTGAGATATATGAGAATGTCGAGAACTATCCCTACAGTTCCTCCTCGGATACAACCGTCCTCTTCAAGGTGATCGACCGGTCTGGTGAAATTGTGATCTCTTCTCCAACCACCCAGGAATACCGCGGGTACATCGATGTCGCCGGCAGGGTGACGACCGAGGAGGCTCCTCCCGGCCTGCAGATCACTGCATATACTCCGAACGGCGATGCCGTGTACGGGCCCCTGTATATCCGGACCGATGAGAACGGGTACTTCGCTGAGACGGTTCCCGTCGAGAGCGCCGGGCGGTATTACGTCCAGTTTTCGGACTTCAAAAACAACGAGGAACGCTACATCACCCAGGTCACCTTTGTCCTTGAAGCTGTAGTGACCCCTACGCCGATTGCAACGACGGCGCAGCCGACGGCCCCTCCCTCCGCCGGAACGAAGGTCTCTGCAAGCGCCCAGGCATCGAGGGACGTCCCCGCCTATTTCGAGATTGACACGAAACCCGGCACGCTGACAGTCACGACCTCGACGGGCATCGACTGGCGTCTCTATTACCTGAAGGAGGACGGTGCGATTGTCAAGGTGGATGAGGCGGGCAGCGTCGCTGCCGAGACCTTCACCATTGCAACGGACGGGGGCATGGTTTACCTGAAGGCGCACCCCGTGGCCGAAGGGGATGATGGCGTCATTACCGTCACCGCGACGAATGCCGATGCGATCACTGCGTCAACCGGCGTGGCGGCGCAGTTCAACGACCCGGTTCCCGGTGGCGCGGCAGAGGAAACTCCGGTGCCGGTATGCGTTCCCCTTGCCGCCCTTATCATCCTCGGATATCTGCTCTATAGGAAATAACACCACTTTTTTAACCAGAAACAGCAAAGTACGTAACGAGCCGGGATAGTCTAGTCTGGGAAGGCGGTGGCCTTGAAAGCCACTGGTGCTCGGCACCTCAGGAGTTCAAATCTCCTTCCCGGCGTCAAATTCAATTTTCCCTGCACTTCATCACAAGCGGCAGGGAGGGACCACAGAACATGTGCATCGCAGTACCGGCAGAAGTGCTTGAAATCAAAGACGGCAATATCGGTGTGGTCGATTACGGGGATCTCCGACAGGAGGTCAGGCTCGATCTCGTCGATGTTGAGGTGGGAGAATTTGTTCTCGTCCACGTAGGGTTTGCCATCCAGAAACTCTCGCGTGAGGAGGCACTCGAAACCAGAAAGATCTTCGCTGAAGTCTACGCGGCGATGGAGGAATAATGCACGAGTATACTGTTGCATACGACATCTATGCGACGGCAAAGCGTGCTGCGGCCGACAACGGGGCAACACTCGTCAAGGTCGTTCATGTGGATGTGGGGGAGATCAGCATGATCAATCCCGAGCAGGTAGAATTTCTTTTTGAAGCCCTCTGCGAAGAGGACGGCCTCTTCAAGGGCGCAAAACTCAAAACGACGACGGTTCCCGTCCGGTCCGAGTGCCGGTGCGGATATTCCGGTTCTGAAAAGTATGTCTGCCCGCAGTGCGGGAACATGCCCGAGATCGTCGAGGGCCGCGAGATTCTTGTGACCAATATTGAGATCGAAGTCGAGGATGAATGAAAGTCAATATGATGCACGGTGCAGGGGGCGCCGTCTTTTCCGAACTTCTTGGGGCAACGCTGACGCGATATACGAACAATAATGCGGGGGGCATCGGCCTTGAATCCCTTGATGATGGTGCGGTTATCCCCATAGGGGACGAACAGATTGTCTTTACCACGGATTCCCATGTGGTAAAGCCCCTTTTCTTCCCCGGCGGAGATATCGGGCGCATTGCGGTCTGCGGAACCGTCAATGATCTTGCGATGATGGGAGCCCGCCCCGTCGCACTCTCCTGTGGGATGCTCATCGAAGAAGGATTCGACATCCCCGTCCTGGAGCGTATCGTCGCATCGATGGATGCGGCCCTCGGCGAGAGCGGTGCTGCCCTTGTCACCGGCGACACGAAGGTTCTCGAGCACGGGTCGCTCGATGGCATAGCCATCAATACCGCAGGCATCGGCGTCACCGAACGCCCGGTCCGCGACAGCGGGCTTCAGCCGGGCGATGCGATCATCGTAAGCGGCACGCTGGGTGACCATGGCCTTGCAATCATGACGTTCCGGGAAGGGTTCGATCTCGGCGACCAGATACTCTCCGATGTTGCCCCCGTCTGGCCTCTCGTGGAGGCGGCGATGGGCGCAGGCACCATCCATGCGATGAAGGACCCCACGAGGGGAGGGTTTTCCAACGCCATCAACGAGATGGCGGAGAAGTCCTCCGTTCAGGTCAGAATCGAGGAAGAAGCCCTCCCCATCCGGCGGAACGTGAGAAGCGCCTCCGAACTGCTTGGCATCAATCCCCTCGATGTGGCAAACGAGGGCAAGGTTGTGATGGGTGTCCCGAAGGAGGATGCGGAGGCGGTGCTTGCGGCCATCAAAACAACAAAATACGGCAAGGATGCGACGATCGTCGGCTATGTTGTGGAAGGCAGGTCCGTCATCATGGAGACGGCAATCGGGGGCGAACGGTTCATCGAAGCGCCGGTCGGTGACCCTGTCCCTCGGGTCTGCTGACACAGCAAACCTTTATTATCACAAAAATTTTTATTCACCTGTTCCCAATGTTATGGGTATTCCCGCTGGTGAAAAAATAATGACTCTTCTTCCGGAAATTTCCTACAGGCGTGTTTCGTCATGGGATACCGGGGAAATCCTCTCTCTTTACCGTGTGGCCGGATGGTGGGACGAAGGTGCTGATACCGCACTAATACCTTCCATTATTGCCGGAAGTTACGCCTTTGTCGTTGCTACAGACCGTGAAGGGTCTGCGATTGGCATGGGGAGGGTGCTCTCCGACGGGATATCGGATGCCTATATCCAGGATGTCGTCGTCGCCCCCGCCTGCCGCGGCCAAGGGATCGGCAAGGGAATCATACGCGTTCTCATCGATATATGCCTCGCAGCGGATATCGGGTGGATTGCTCTCATCGGGGAACCCGGGACCGAGGCCTTTTACCTCCCTCTTGGATTTTCGAGGATGGAGGAGTACATCCCGATGAAATACGATACGGAGAAAAACCATGCTCAGCCTCAGTGATTTTCAACCGGTCACCCTCGATGTCAGGGACCGGATTAAAGCCCATTTTCAGCAATTTCCCCAGTTACATAGTGAAAATAATATTACCACCCTTCTTGCATGGAAGAGTTATTCGGATTACTCCCATGCTTTTATCGAGGGCAACCTCGTCATCGCCGCAGAGATAGAGGGTGAGCGGCTCTTTCATGCGCCGGTCGGCCCCCGTAACCCGGATCTTCTCGCGGCCGTCCTCCGCCTGGCACGCGATACGGGGGGAGAGCGCCCATTCTATATCTTCGACCGTGCCAGCAGGGACTGGTTTGCACACCTCTATCCTGACATCACTCTTCGGGCTGATCGGGATTTCTTCGATTATGTCTACCTGACCGATGATCTTGCCGACCTGCCGGGGAAACGGTATGTCCGTATCCGGCGGCACATCAATAAATTCAATCGTAACTGTGACTACCACATCGAGATGATCGGCCCGGGGAATATTGACAAGGTCCGCGGGTTTCTGGAGAAGTGGTGCGAATGGAAGCACTGCGAGGAGAGTGAGGTCCTCGCCCATGAGAAGAATGCGATTTTCTTCTGCATCGATAACTTTGCCGAACTTGGGCTGGAAGGGATTCTCGTGATCGTCGATGACGGCATCTCCGCCCTCTCCATATTTGACCGGCTCAACGACGATGTGGCGCTCATTCATTTCGAGAAAGGACTTCCCGACTGTGAGGGTAACTATAAGGTCATCAATATGGAGACGGCACGGTATCTCCGTGACAAGTACAAAAACACCTTCATCAACCGGGAGTCGGACGTCGGGATCGCCGGTCTCCGGGAGGCAAAACTCCGCTATTATCCCCACCACTTCGCAGAGGTCTGGTCCGTCGCCCGAACAGACATTCCGCCCGCCCTCTGACCGGAGCTACCGGAATCTTTTCCATCTTTCAGCCGCAAGGTTGTGGTATGCCGGCATCTCCCGATCTGATCATTAGAAACGCCCTCATCCCCGGAGGTCGCATCGTCGACATTACGATTTGCGAGGGGCGCGTGGTGCATGTCGGGGCCGGAGGAACGGGCGCCGAACAGACGATCGATGCACGCGGAAACCTCTGCCTCCCCGGCGCCATCGACATGCATGTTCATATGCGGGGGGGTTCCCGGCAGGCTTATAAGGAGACATGGTCGACCGGGACGATAAGCGCTGTTGCGGGAGGCGTCACCATGGTGGTCGACCAGCCCAATACCCTCCCCCCCCTCGATACCCGGGAGACGTTTCGGAACCGTGTTGCCGAGGCGCGGGAGGGGTCGTTCTGCCGGTTTGGCATCAACGGTGCCGTCACTCCCCATGCCGATCTCGCGGGCCTCCGCGAAGAGGGGGCACTTGCCTTCGGGGAGACTTTCGCCGCCGCATCGAGCTACGGTGAGGCGATTGGAAGCGGAGATTTGAAACGCTGTTTCAAGGAACTCCATCGTCTGGACGCCCTCGTCACCATCCATTGCGAGGAGGTCAGAGAGGGACGGGACGTCACTCTTGCCACGCACAGCGACCTCCGTCCGGGAAGCGGTGAGGCCGCAGCGGTCTCGTCCATCTGCGATCTCTTTTCTCCCGGACAGCGGTCGCACTTCTGCCACCTCTCATCGGCGGCATCGTTCCGGGCGGCCTGCACCTCCTTTGAGGTGATGCCACACCATCTCTTTCTATCGCAGGAGATGTTTGCCGGGGAGGATGCCCACGGAAAGGTGAACCCCCCGATTCGCACGGAGAAGGAACGAAAGGAGCTCTGGGCTCTCTGGGACCGGATACCCGTCATCGCATCGGACCATGCCCCCCACTCCGTGGAGGAGAAGTCCGGCCCGTTCGAGGCAGCGCCCGCAGGGCTCCCGGGGGTGGAGACGATGGTTCCCCTTCTGCTCGCCGCGGTCTACGATGGAAGGGTGGCCCTCGCTTCCGTGCTGGAGAAGGTGGTGAGCCGCCCTGCGGAGATCCTCCGCATCCCTGCGCCGGGGCTTGTGTCGGGGGCAGCGGCCGATATTGCCATTTATCCGAAGGAATCCATCCCCATCACCGCCGAATGCCTGCACAGCCGGGCGGGGTGGACGCCGTACGAAGGGATGAGCGGGGTCTTTCCGGAGGTCGTCGTCTGTAACGGTCGTATGGTATATGACGGGGGCGAATTCACCTTCGGTGCGGGCGAGTGGGTCAGGGGACAAGGATATAAGTGTCCGCAGGACGAATAAATAATGCCGATATAGCGCTTTTATAGGTCCCCGGGTGATCGATTGGCAGAGCCTGGAAGTGATCCATGGGACAACCCAATTGCGCGACAGGCCGCCCGGCAATGGGTTAAGCAGGTGACGGACGGCACATGCCACGAATGATCTGTGCTGTTAATGCCGGGCAACATAACCTTCTCTTACTTATGGCCACTATTGACGATGCAATAACCGCCGATGGAGACGCGGTCATCCTGACCATTGATGTCTCGGCGGGAAGCAAGAAAGAGCGATTTCCTTCGGGATTTAATGAATGGCGAAATGCCGTTCAGATCCAGATAAAAGCGCCCGCCATCGAGGGACGGGCAAACAAGGCAATCATAGCACTCATTGCATCAGAGACAGGCTGTAAAAAAAGCGATATCGTAATTATGTCCGGTGCTACCTCGACGATAAAGCGCGTACGCATTAATGGCTGCACTTCCGAGGGGATGGCAGCGTTTCTGGCCGGGCGTCTCTGAAACCGGTCCGTGCGGTCGGATTTCGTCGACAGACATGGTCACCCGTGTTCCGTGAACCATGGTTCCGTTTTGTATCCGGTATTTCCATTCGTTTAAGTATTAAGAGTTCAAGTATTCCTTGCCTATGTACGGATTCGTACGAGTTTTCCATGCCATGGCACCAATGTTCCTATCTGGAGGATTATTACATGCACTTACAGGATACCACGAAGTATCTCATTCACATAAAAATCGATATAGAGGGGGTGGTGGAGAAGTCTGATGTGATCGGCGCCATATTCGGCCAGACGGAAGGTCTTCTGGGCGATGAACTGGACCTGCGGGATCTGCAGAGGTCCGGGAGGATAGGTCGGATTGATGTCCGCATCGAAGCGCGAAAGGGCCTTACCAAGGGCGACATTCACATCGCATCGTCCCTCGACAAGGCGGAAACAGCCATCCTTGCCGCATCTCTTGAGACGATCGAACGTGTCGGGCCGTGTACCGCCTTCTTCGTTGCCGAACGTATCGAGGATATCAGGGTCACCAAACGGCAGAACATCCTGGAGCGGGCCAAGGAACTCCTCATCGAGTCCTTCGATGAAGGAACGATCGACACAGCGGACATCCTCGATGCGGTGCGGGAATGCTCGCGCATCGAAAAAGTCGTGGAAATCGGCGAAGAGCGGCTCCCTGCAGGGCCGAATGTGATGGATTCGGATGCGATCCTCGTCGTCGAGGGCAGGGCGGATGTGATCAACCTCCTTCGGTACGGCATCAAAAACGCGATTGCGGTGGAAGGCACCCACATCCCACCGACGATCGTCGATCTCTGCAAGAGAAAGACGACGACTGCGTTCTTCGACGGGGACCGCGGGGGGGATCTCATTCTCCAGGAACTCGTGCAGATTACCGATGTCGACTATGTCGCCATCGCTCCCCGCGGGCTCTCCGTGGAGGATATGTCCCGAAAGGAGATCGTAAAACCGCTGCGCAACAAGGTGCCCATCGAGTTTATCCTTGATGCGAAGGGGGCCATCAATGAGGAGGTCTATCACCAGCGCCTGAGCGAGTCCGAACAGGCGGCACGGCAGACCGCCGTCGAACGGGCGGGTTCGGCCCCACGCGAGGAGAAACCCGGTTCGATTGGCTGGCATATGGCACAGGTCCGTGGACAGCGGATCGTGCGGTTCCTCGATGCCGAGTGCGTGCAGATCGATGAAACCGACGCAGCGCTGGCCGAGGATGCCATGAAGGCGACAGGCGGCGATATCCGCGGGATTGTCATCGACCGGCCCGTGGACCAGAAGTTCCTCGATCAGGCAGTCGCCGAAAACATCGCCTTCATCGCCGCCCCGGAGTTCACGAACATCGTCAAAAAACCGGTCTCCATCAGCCTGTTAAAATTCGGCTGACCGCTGGAACCAATATGCCTTCCCCCCCATACGGAGCGGCAGGCTCTCTCTTCCGTCGGTGGTGGCACCCCGCCTTCGGGAATCAGGGTGCTCCAGGGAGAAATGTTCATATCACCCTCTTCTTTTCCCGATACCCTCTCCAATAGCTTAACAATCACTCATGAACAATAGTACTGCAGCGAAATGGTGAAGTCGCGGAGTGGTTGGAGTGCATAAAGAAGAACTGATAAAGCTTCACAAGATCATGGCGGAGATCAAGGACAGTTTTGAGGCAGCAAATCCGGAGTACGATTTTTCCGATTACTATGCCCTGAAGATTGATCCCAGCCAGGTGCATAAGAGCAAGATGGAGCACAAACACGCCATCTTTGTGCTCGGCAGGGACATCGCAGAGATTATGGCTGAATCCGAGCCGTCTGCATCCAAGCGTATCTCCGCGAGGATGGATGAGCTTGCCCGGAAGACGCAGAAAGAAATTGATTATTTATCCTGATTATTATAGCATCATTTTTTATCGATTCATTTTCTCATTTTCCCGGATCAGGTAGTCTGCCAGAAGCTCCGGGATGGGTGCGGTCATGCAGTGCCAGTTGGGGGTTCCGTTGACCTCGAGTACGGTGTATGACCCGTTGTGGTCGAGAAGGTCGACACCGCAGTAGTCAATGTCCATGGCGCGTGCGGCCGCTGATGCGATCTTTGCCATCCCTTCCGGTATGGTCTCAAGGGCGATGCCGCAACCGCCCTGGTGGATATTATGGGCGAATGAGTCCGAAGTCCGCATAATCGCACCAACTGCGGTTCCGTCGATGACAAAAACCCGGTAATCGCGGTCGTTGTGAATATATTGCTGGAGATAGTACGGGGCTTCGCCGAGTTCGCTCACATCGGTGAACGGGAAGATCCCGTTCCCGTCATACCCGTAGAGAGGCTTATAGACCGCCGTCCCGTGCTTCCCCAGAAATGCCGCCGCATCGTCGAGGGAGGCGGTAAAAATGGTGTCGGGCGTGGGGACCTTCATCTGCATCATGCGGGCCGTTGTCTGGGCCTTGCTCGCGCATGCTGCGATGGCGGAGGGATTGTTGACGACCCGGTTTGTGAGAGCAAGGGCGCTTATCACCTCGAACTGGACGAGATCCTGCCGGATGCCGCAGACCCAGATGATATCCCCGGCGATCTCGTGGGAGAACGGGTCGACGGTATTCAGGTCGAGCTCACCAAAATCTGCATTTCTCTCTTCAAGTGCGGCGATAACCATCCCGGTCGAATCGTCTCCCGGTGTATCCGTTGGTTTTCTGACAATCCGTATCATTACTGCACACCTTGCATCGGAATCCCTGTCCTGCAGAAGGGATCATCCTCTCCAAAGTGTTGCACCGGGGTGAATATCTATCAACCGATACTACCCTGGAAAAAAGATGTGGATATTATTCTATGGTGTCGGGATCGACGATCGGGTCTTTCTGGACAATGGGTTGTGAGTAGTCCTTCCAGACCTTCTCCCGGTAGACAGGGCCTGAATTGTAGGTGCAGAACGGGATGAGTTTCCCGTCCGGGGTTGCGTAGTGGATGCAACAGCGCTGGACGCGTGCGGTGTCGTAGTTGAAGTTGTCCATGAAGTGCATGGTCCCGATGAAGAGTGCATTCCAGTGGAAGTCCCGAAGGGCGGTGAAGTCATGCTTCACCAGGGTCTGGGCGATGATCTTCCAGAAGAGTGTGGTGCTGCTCATCCTGTCGTTCTTCAGGGACGTGCGCATCTCATTTATCCCTTCCATGAGTGTCACGTATTTGTTGATCGAGCCGTTGTCCTGGTTCAGTTTGTCCTTCATCTGGTTGATGGCATGGAAGAATCCATCCACGTCAACCATCTCATTGATGGGGATGAGTCCCTCATCGGTCACGAATCCATAGGTTGCCGCACCGCAGTGTTGGTGAGTGGTGAATCGTACCTGCGGTTCGCCGGTGTAGGTCTCGACCAGGTCAGAGAACGGGATGACACATGGGACCGGATAGAAATATTCCTTCTTCAGGATGCCATCGGTCTGGTCTTCGATGCGTGCCATAAGATCAGGGATGGTGACCCGTTCACGTTCGAGATTTTCATCGTCCGCCGCACCGGTAAAGGCCACCGGCTGGAAATTCACCCCGCGGACCACATCGACATTCTCCACGGCAAACCGGATGATATCTCCCACTTCATGGTCATTGCGCCCGTTAATAACGGTAGGGACGAGGACAATGCCGAGCTTTACCTTGCGGCAGTTCTCCAGAGCCTTTCTGCTGATCTTAATGAGATGGTTCGTCTCCCGGGTGACCCCGTCAAAGTGGAGGTAGACGGTAGTGATTCCTGCAGCTTCCATCTCCCGTGCATACTCGGGATCCTGTGCCAGTTTGATACCGTTCGTTGCAATCTGGATCTGGGAAAATCCCATCGATCTGGCTTTGCGGATGATGTCGAAGAGATCCTCCCGCATTGTTGGTTCTCCGCCGGAAAACTGGACGGCCGGGGCCGGAACCGGTTTCTGGTCCCGGAGGAGCTGGAGCATGCCGACGATCTCATCAAAGGACGGCTCATAGACATATCCGCAGGCACGGGCGTTTGCGAAACAGAAATCGCATGCGAGATTGCAACGGTTGGTTAGATCGATATTTGCAAGGAGTGTTCCGGATTTGTGATTGCTGCACAGTCCGCAGTCGTGCGGACATCCGTCAGCTGCTTCGAACTGAGGGTTCTCGATCCCGTGCCCGATACTTTCGAAGAGATCGAATTTATTGTACATCTCCGCATCGGACCAGTAGAGATGGCTGAACGCCCCATGTTCAGGACATGTACGATTGATATAGATCTGCCCATTATCTTCTATTATATCGGCAGGAAGGACTCTGCCGCAGACCGGGCACAGGCCATTTGTTTGCTTTAGTATCATAGGTCACCACATACTGGAAAGGATAACGTAATTATCTCACCATTATCTCATCATTGTAATAAAATCTATTCTTGGAACAATTTCCTAATTATCTCCATAATTCGATACCTTAATCTTTTCCTCTACTCCTAATAGTCTGTACTTGGGGGTTTAGTCCATTCAGTTTACCGAGCTTCTCTCTTCCCTTGCTATTGCATTCTGGATAATGATTCCGGCATATCTTCCCAACTCATCGGCGGCGGTCTTCGGGGGCGGACGCCCGATCGACGGTGGGAGATTCTGGAGTGACGGCCGGCGGATCTTTGGGGATGGGAAGACATGGCGGGGCCTTATCGGTGGTACGGCCGCAGGCATTGTATGTGGATTTGTCCAGATAGGTCTTGAATCCGTTTTCGGGTGGCAGTACCTGACCCCTCTTGCGGTGATCCTCCTTGCGGCGGGTGCCCTTCTCGGTGACCTTGGAAAGAGTTTTTTCAAACGGCGCCTGAACAAGAAACGTGGTGAGAAGTGGCCCATCGCCGATCAGTATGATCTCGTCGCCGGAGCATTCGTTCTTCTCCTCATCTTCGATGCGGACTGGGTCTTTGCGACGATCACTCCACTCATCGCTCTGTGGATACTCATCCTTACGCCTTTACTTCATCGGGGCGTAAATATTATCGGATATCTGATCGGAGTCAAGGATGTACCATGGTAACCAGCATACAGGAGCTTCTCATTGAGTCAGGAGCCATCCGGTTCGGCGACTTTACGCTCGCCTCTGGTGCGAAAAGCACCTACTATGTGGATATTAAGACGGCAGCGACCGACCCGGGTCTCCTCGGGGCAATCGGTGCTGCCATCGCAGACGCGGCCGTATTTGAGGTGGTGGCAGGCGTCGCGGTCGGCGCGGTGCCGATCGCGGTTGCGACCGCCCTCTCCTCGGGGAAACCCTATGCGGTGATACGCAAGGCCGGGAAGGGGTACGGCCTTTCGGAGATGATCATCGGCGATGTCTCCGGGAAGAAGGTACTTCTGGTCGAGGACGTGACCACATCCGGTGGAAGCGTCCTCTATGGGATAGAGACGCTCCGGAAGGCGGGAGCTACCGTCGTCGGCGTGGTCACGGTGGTGGACCGCGAACAGGGTGCGAAGGCTGCCCTGAAGGATGTGGGCGTCCCCCTGATACCCCTTGTCAGAATATCAGAGATACTTGACTGATAACAATCTTTTAGCAGTCAGGGAAGTAAATATGGATATGAAGATTCTTGTTGTGGGTGGAGGGGGCAGAGAGCACGCTCTCACTGAGGCACTCTCCCGCAGCAGTGGTGTTACAATCTGTTCTGTGATGTCCCGGAAAAATCCGGGCATAGCTGCACTCTCTGAAGATATTTTTCTCTGCAGTGAGACCGATATCCCATCGGTCGTCGCTTTCGCAAGGGAATGTGGCGTTCGTTATGCGGTCGTCGGGCCCGAAGCCCCCCTTGAGGCGGGTCTTGCGGATGCCCTTGCATCCGAGGGTATCGCCTGTGTCGGTCCTGCCAGGGGGGCGGCCCGTATCGAGACCGACAAAGAGTTCTGCCGGAACCTGATGAAGAAGCATGATATCCCCGGATGTCCGGCATTTGCCGCGTTCCATGATGTCGATGCCGCCTGTGCCTATCTCGAAGAGTCCGGACGGGAGTTTGCCATCAAGCCGATCGGCCTGACCGGCGGCAAAGGTGTTAAGATCATGGGTGAGCACGTGGATGTCGAAGGCGCAAAGGAGTACATCCGTGAGATCGGCGGCGAGGTGGTCCTTGAGGAACGCCTCATCGGTGAGGAGTTTACACTGATGACCTTCGTCGACGGCGAACATGTGGTGCCCATGCCCCTCGTCCAGGATCACAAACGCGCGTATGAGGGCGATGAAGGGCCCAATACCGGCGGGATGGGATCATACTCCATGCCGGATCACATGCTGCCCTTTGTGACGGAGGATGATTACGCAGAGGCGGTTGCTATCATGGAAGGGGTGCTTGCTGCCATGCGGACGGAGGGGCTCGTCTATAAGGGCTTTTTATACGGTCAGTTCATGGTCACCGCGAACGGCCCCATGGTCATCGAATTCAATGCACGCTTCGGAGATCCCGAGGCCATGAATCTTCTCACCCTCCTCTCGTCGGACTTCGGTGTGATCGTCAGGAAGATTGCGGAGGGCACGCTTGCAGCGGAGGATGTCTCCTTCCTGCACAAGGCGTCTGTCTGCAAATATCTCGTTCCCGAAGGTTATCCCGGGAATCCGCAGAAAGGAGAGAGGATCGACGTCGGCAACTACGGGGATGCGGTCCTCTACTATGCAAATGTCACGGAGGAGAATGGTGCCCTCTATACGCAGACCTCGCGGACCCTTGCCTTCGTTGGTCTTGGCGACACCCTTGAAGAGGCCGAGGAGAAGGCCGAACGGGCAGCCGCATCTGTCACCGGTGCAGTCAGGCACCGCACCGACATCGGCACCCGGAAGGTGCTCGAGCGCCGCATGCAGCACATGAGGGAGATCCGATGAAGAAGGATGTCATCTCTATTTTGGATCTGACGGCGGACGAATTTGTGCAGGTGATCGACCTTGCCCTTCTCCTCAAGGACCAGAGGGCACGGGGCGAAGACCACTCCCTCGAAAAACGCTACACACTCGGCATGATCTTCGAGAAGGCGTCGACCCGAACAAGAATCTCTTTTGAGGTCGGCATGTTCGAACTGGGAGGGCATGCCCTCTTCTTAAACCCGAACGACATGCAGCTCGGGAGGGGGGAGATTGTAGAGGATACCGCAAAGGTCCTCTCACGGTATCTCTCCGCGGTCATGATTCGCTCGAAGAGCCATGCAACCGTTATGGAGCTTGCAGAGCATGCAACGATACCCGTCATCAACGGCCTCTCCGACCTCGAGCATCCCTGCCAGATTCTCGCGGACGTCATGACGATGCGGGAGAAGTTCGGGGTTCTTGAGGGGCTCGAGATCGCATGGGTCGGCGATGGCAACAATGTCTGCAACTCCCTGATCCTCGCATCGGCTCTCGCCGGCTACCACATCCGTGTCGCAACGCCCGGCGGGGTCTATGCTCCTGATGCGTCCGTCCTCGCGAAGGCAGATGCCATCGGAGCCACCTATACCATCTGCGCAACGCCTGCTGAGGCGGTGACGGGCGCCGATGTCGTCTATACCGATACGTGGATATCGATGGGTGACGAGGCGGAGAAGGAAGAGCGGCTCAGGGCGTTTGCGGGCTACTGTGTGGATGAGGAGCTTCTTGCTCTGGCGGCCGGCCGGGCGATTGTCATGCACTGCCTTCCGGCTCACCGGGGCGAGGAGATATCTCCCGCCGTCATCGACGGCGAAAAGAGCGTCGTCTTTGATCAGGCAGAGAACCGGCTGCACGCCCAGAAGGCACTCCTGTCACTGCTGCTCGAACGATAAGCGGGATATTCTCACAAAAGAATCCTTTTTTTCCTAATAATCCAGAATTTTATTGAAATCGAGGATGTCCGGGGCGTTTGCCCGCCGTGCCGTCTCGATTGCAGCGATGATCTCTTCGAGGATCTCGTTTTCTGTCGGGGGCTGTGTTCCCTGAAGGAGGCTTCCCAGTGGCTTGTAGTGGTATATCTTATGCTGGAGACGGACATCCCGGTGCCCGACGACCGCAACGAATGAATTGCACTTGTTGTCAAACGTCAGGGAAATTATGTTATCAACATTGACATAATTGTCCTCCGTTGACCGTATCCACACCATTGGTGAATACTTCTGCAAAAAGAGTTATCAATCTGTTGGATTGATGCGAAAAGGTTAAGATTCCTCTTCCGCCCCGGTATCGGCGATAAAATCCTCGAGACGGCTGAATAAATACTCTTCCACTTTTTGTACGGTTTCAAGGTCTCCCCGGAATGCGAGGAGTTCGCGTGCATCTCCTTCCATGTTGGCAAAATACATTCTCTGCGGCCGGTGGACGATCTCTACATCGAACTTCTCGTTTATCTCGTAGATGATTTTGCGTGGCACTCCCGGGGGGACCAGGAGGTCAAATTTTTCCTCTGTATTGTCTGTCATGGGTATCCTTCATTTGCCTATCTTGATTCTTCTTGCCATGATGCACGGTCCGCCCCGAACGCCGCCGATGGGTTCTTTCGGCTTTCCGAGGGAGAGCATGCATCTGCCCATCAGGGCAGCCCCGCGGGCGAGGCCGTCATCGACGAAGAGGATATGGTCGTCCGGATTGTCGAACAGACCCCTCTCACGTACGCCTTCCAGGATAATCTCGGGTTTTCGCCCGGAGATTGCCGCACGGCCGGTAAATCCAATTGATGCGTTGGCCGGGACCAGTCCCTCGCCGGCGGCAACATCGATAAGACGAAGGGCCATCCGGGCGCAGACGTGGTCGATCACCTGTGTAAGTACATCTTTTCCGTGATTCTTATAGATATCATGTCCGATTTCGTTCAGATCGCGCTCAGCATCGAAGTTGACCCCGGCGTCGCAGCCGATCATCGCGATGCCGGACTCCACTGCAATGTCGGCCATCACCGGCACCCTTCCGAAGTGCCGGCGGTCCGAGGGGACGATACGAATATCGACGATCTCATGGATCTGGTCTTCGAACTCCTTCACCCGGCCGGTCTTCTTCCTCGAGAGCCCTCCGACGATGCTCCGCTCGCCGAAGAGGTCGAGAGCGGTGCCTTTCCCTTCCTGGACGAGGCCCGTACCCCGGACAATTGCATCGGGGATGGCGCCTGCCAGTCCGCAGAAGTTACCGACGGTCCGTGCGAACGGATACTCCGCCTTCGGGTCGACGTCTGAGGTGATCCGCCCGTCGAGGGTTGTTCCGAAATCAATGGAGAGACAGGGGTTCCTGAAATCCACTGTGGTCCACTTCGCTCCTTCCTTTATGCCCGCCATCGCAAGTTCGCCTTCCATCTCGTTTGCAACCATCTCGACGCCGGAGGAGCCGATCGGCGGGGTGACGCCCGCCACCGTTCCGCAGAAGGTCACCTTGTCGGCGAAGCTGAATTTCTGGAGTTTTGGGGGAAGGTTTTCCTTGGACATGGGAGGCGTCATCTTTTTCGGGGGAACGCCCGCCATGAGACAGCCGTTAGCCAGTGCCTTGACAAAATCACCGATCTGGTCGGGAGAGTCCATTGCAGCCACCACACCCGTGGACCGCACGACGAAGTCCAGATCATCCTGGATGGAGAGGCCTGCGTCCTTGTGGCATTTGATGAGGGTGTCCCGTACAAGTTCGGAGACTGACTCCTTGGTGATGGGTGTCCCGACGAGGGTTGCCCCGAAGACCTCCTCGCCCTCTTTCGGAAGCCTCACGTCACGGCTCATGCTGACGGACTTGTTAATCACATACGACCGGCCGGTCTCGAGGTTCGTGCCGGTAAGGATGCATTTTGTTGTTGTATTTCCCATCTCGACGGAAGCAACAATGAAATAGGGGACTGACCGGTATTCGGGTTTCTGGAGTCCTGCACCCTGGCCGACCGTCGGTGGCGGAGGACTTTCCACGATATTTGGTGACGGTTTTTTGAACCTGTCAAAAAATGCACACATAATAGTCGATATTCATCAGTGCAAGTTATAGCTTTTCTTTTTGGACCCCTTCCCCTGTGACAGGAGAGATTCGGGCATTTTTCTTTTCATTCCGGCAGAAGCGGAAGCACGAGGAACAATACCGGAACCGCCCTTCAGACGGAAAAAAAAGGAATTATTTTTTGTGATACAGGCGGGCCTGGAATCCATAGTAGGCGGAGAACCCGACCGCATCGTTCTGGTCGATGGTCGTGCTCTCGAAGGAGACGAGGTCATCGGAGTAGAGCGCCTCATCCGAGCGCCTGCCGGCGACGGTGACACTGCCCTTGTAGAGAATCACATCCACGAACCCGGTGACCCGCTCCTGGGTTTTGTCGATGAATGCCGAGAGCGCCCAGAAGAGCGGTTCGTCGACGAGCCCCATATACCCCAGTTCGGACCACTTGTCGTCGACGATCTTCTTGAAATGGAGTTCCTGGCGTGTCAGGACCAGCCGTTCAAGGTCGGCATGCGCTGCAAGGAGGACCGTTGCTGCGGGGTGTTCATAGATCTCTCGTGCCTTGAGACCGAGGATGCGGTCTTCTATCATGTCGTTTCTGCCGACGCCGTTTCGTCCGGCGATCTCGTTGAGCGTGCGGATCAGTTCGTAGCCCGAAAGCTCTGCACCGTTCAGCGAGACCGGCACGCCCCCGGCAAACCCGATGGTGATCTCCTCGGGGGTGTCGGGTGCCTCTGCGGGAGAGACGGTCCAGGCATAAATGTCGCCCGGAGGGTGGAACGCGGGGTCTTCCAGGCGGCCGCCCTCGATGGAACGGCTCCAGCAGTTTTCATCGATGCTGTACGGCTTCTCCTTGACGACGGGCACGGGAATGCCATGCTCGGCTGCGTATTCCATCTCCCACTCACGGGTCAGGTTCATCTCGCGCATCGGGGCGACGATCTCGAGCCCGGCCTTGCGGAAGATGAAATCGAAGCGCAATTGGTCGTTGCCCTTTCCGGTGCACCCGTGGGCTACTGCATTTGCGCCTTCCTTTCGTGCGATTGCGACGATCTCTTCTGCAATCAGCGGGCGGGCAAGGGCCGTCCCCATCGGGTAGCCCTCGTAGGACCCATTTGCCTTGATAGAGGGGAAGAGCTGCTCCTCGACAAACCGTTCCCGGATATCGATGGTGTAGTGGGTATCCCCGATCAGTTCTCCCTTCCTGGTCGCTTCCTCGATATCGGTGGCAGGCTGACCTACGTCCACAGCCACCGTAACGACTTCATCAAAACCATAGTGTTCCTTCAGCAGGGGGACGCAGATGGATGTATCCAGTCCTCCGGAGAAGGCAAGTACGACTTTCCCTTTTCCCATGTTGCTCTCCTCAGATGTGATGAGTGTGATGCTATATATGGGGTGGGGAAATGCAATAAATAGATACGCCTGTTCATTTTGGTGATCGCCCGGTGTAACCGATTCCCGTCGGGCGGGAGCGTATTCACCCGGAAAAAAAGAGAAGGGATTATATCTGGTAGACGGTGGTCTGGAATTTTTTGCCGGCATTGAACGCCTGGCCAATCTCCTCCCCGACTCTGTGGTAGGTCCTTCCCCGCGGGTCGTAGAGTATCGGGTCCACCCGCTCTGGAAGCGGGTTGTCGTTCTCGTCGAGGACATCCTCCTCAGCAAGGATCTGTACGATCTCACCGATGACCTGGAGATGGGATCCGAGGGGGACGGTCTTGACCATTCTGCACTCGACGACGAGCGGGAACTCCGCAATCATCGGGGCATGCACGTCGGGTGCCGGTTCCACGGTCAGGCCACAAACCTTTGGTTTGTCCGTCTTGCGGCCCGAGGCGATGCCGAAATAGTCCACCTCGTCCACATACGCAGCGGAGGGGATGTTGATCGTAAACTCCTCCGTCTGGAGCAGGTTCTCGTAGGTATAGCGCGATTCCCGCACGGAGAAGGCCACGCTGGGTGGAGATGAAGAGCAGACCCCTCCCCAGGCGGCCGTCATCATATCGGCCCGTTCATCCTCATCATATGTGCCGATTACAAGGAGTGGCAGAGGGGAGAGAACGGGTGATGTACCTATGATTTTTTTCATGCTCTAGCATAGCGACAGAGACCTATTCTTTTTTTGGGTCACGGGGATGCGGTGCCGCACGGGGGAACCGGGCAGCGATACCACCGATTGATTCCTGGGAACGGCCATCGCAGGGAGACGGTAATGGGCGCCCTCATATTCGGCGGTAAAATCTCAAACCGGGGCGGCTACGGGTGGATGACCGGAAACCGCCTGATATCAGTGAATATCCCCTTTTTCATATTCCCCTTCTCATTGAGTACCTCATTTTATGGGATCATGGAATCGATGAGCATATTTCGGCCGGATAAACGAATCCATTAAATAGTGGTATTTCGTATTTGGGGTAGTGATGGGAATGCCTCATGGGAAGTTTGAAATCTATCGGGACAGGTCTGGGGAGTATCGATTCAGGTTAAAAGCGGCAAATGGACAGACGATCGCAATTGGGCAGGGGTATTCCTCCAAGGCATCGTGCATGAAGGGGATTGCAAGCATTCGGAAGAATGCGCCGGATGCCGAGGTTATCGAGATCGAAGTTTAAAGTTCCATTTGGGGATGGAACGGGATTTTGGCACTGCTCTATCGAATGATATCCGTCAGGAACCCGTCTATTTTGTATGACTTCAAAAATATTCGAAGTCAAAGATAATTAATTACGGTTTCAGATGCATCTATCTTCATTGATGGGTCGCCCATCGGATGGTGAACAATGCAGAACAACACTCTGGTGATAGCCGTTGCGGCATGCGGAATTCTCCTCGCCGCCGTCATCGGTTATTCCATTTATACGTCAGAACAACCCGGCGAACCGGGCGAGATTCCGGGGATGCTCGTTCTCTCGTCCGCGGGCGAGGTGCATGCGTATCTCGGCCAGTCCGAACCGGCATGGTATGAATATCCGGTGATGGTGGTGGAGGACGCGGTCAGCGGGCAGGTTGTCTATGAAGCGGCCGGCACGGCTGCACCGGCACCGCTTCCCGCCACGCGGGTGACGAAAGACTTTACCGGCATGACGAACGGTCTTGGCGACATGGACTACTCGACCACGAATGTTCAGGTGGCGGGCGTCGATGAGTCGGACTTCATCAAAAATGACGGGAAGTACCTCTACCTCATCGATGGTGGAGATCTTGTGATCGTCGATGCCTACCCCGCGGAGGATGCCGGGGTAATCTCGCGGACTGCGGTTGAGGGAACCCCCTCCGAGCTCTTCCTCAGCGGCAACCGCCTCGCCGTCTTCACCCGTGTCCACGACAACGTCTACTACACTCCCGAAGGGAGTGTGGCGCCGGTCCCCTGCGGGCGTGACCTCACCCGTGTCCTCGTCTACGACGTCCGTGACCGAACGAGTCCCGACCTTATGCGCACGCTCTCGGTGAGCGGGAACTATTATGACGGCAGGATGATAGGCACCATCGTGTACCTGATTACCAGCGAATCGGTCTCCTACCATGACGACCCGGTTCCGATGCCGCTTGTCATGGACGGTGAGGATGTTGTCTTCTCACCCGCGGTCAATGCACCGGAAGTGCCGCCCCGCTGGTCGTATGTCTACCACACCGCAACCTCATTTGATATCCGCGACGGCGAACCGCTGGATGCCGAGTCTTTCCTGCTGGGGTATGACACCAACCTGTACGCCTCGCAGGAGAATATGTTCCTCGCCTACACGAAGGGCATCGACTATGGTGCGGTCCGCTCCTCAGGCCCGATGGGAGGGGTTCCCACCGAAGAGACGATCATCCACCGTTTCAGCATCGACGGCGGGGAGATTGCCTACAAAGCGACGGGCGACGTTCCGGGGGCCCTCCTCAACCAGTTCTCCCTCGACGAGTATGACGGCAACCTCCGGGTGGCGACCACATTCGGTATCGCAGAGCCTCCCGGATGGACAACATACAACAATGTATATGTGCTGGACGGCGACCTCAAACTGAAGGGGAAGCTGGAACGTCTTGCCGCAGGCGAACGCATCTACTCCACCCGTTTCGTGGGGGATCGCCTCTACATGGTCACCTTCAAACAGATGGACCCCTTCTTCGTCGTCGACCTCACCGACCCGACGACCCCTGCCGTCCTCGGCGAACTGAAGATCCCCGGCTACTCCGACTACCTCCATCCGTACGATGCAACGCACATCATCGGGATCGGCAAGGAGACGGAGGTGAACGACTGGGGCGGTGTGACAACCCAGGGTCTCAAGATTGCGCTCTTTGATGTTTCTGACGTGAACAACCCGCGTCAGCTCGACAAGGTGGAGATCGGCATGGCGGGCACCGATTCGGAGGCACTGCGCGACCACCGGGCCTTCCTCTTCGACTACGCCCGCCACCTCCTCGTCATTCCGGTGAGCGAAGTCGTGAAGGTGCCGGTCTATGGCAGGGGATACGAGTCGTATACCACGGACTACTGGGAAGGCGCGTACGTCTTCACCGTGACACCGGAGAACGGATTTATCCTGGATGGCCGGGTGTGGCAGGGGGACGCAGACGATACCAAGGGAGGATCCTACTGGTACCGCGACAACGTCCGGCGCTCCCTCTTCATCAAGGACGCCCTGTATACCATATCCCCGTCCCGGATAGTGATCAGCGACCTTGCCGCACCGGACGAGCGAATCGGGACAGTTCCGCTTGTTCAGTCCACGTATCCTGATAACTACGGGGGCGGGTCGGGCCTCCTTCTCGACTAACCACGTTTTCTTTTTTCCCCCTATCCTGGCACGAGAAGGCAAAATCAACCTCTTTCCAAGCCTTTGCGAGCAGGCGGGCGTAGTAGGCACGGTCCGGGGAGTTCGCCCGCCATGCCGGATCGACGGCATGGGACTTCGCGTCCCGGACGACGTACTCGATCTCCATCCCCGGTGAGAGTGCAATGCCCGCGTCCCGGTAGGCTGCAACTGCCCCCGCGGAGAGGCACGCCTTCCCGTACCGGACCTTTGAGAGGCGCCGGCGTATGACAAACGCCTCCGCCGGTGCAAAAACCAGCCCCTCGCGGTACCGGCGGTACACCTCTGTCACCTCGTCCCGGCAGGCGACAAGGGCGGCTGGCCCTTCTGCACGCTCCATCACGGCAAAGCACGCCTCCTGCATCTCTTTTACATACGGCGGGGCGTCTTTGCGGCGTGCCATTACGCCCCGCATCTTCATCCGGCCGCCGGCAAGCCGTCCGTAATAGTTCGCGTACGCCCCGCTTCCGTCATTCTGGGGGAGAAAGACGATCCAGTCGTAGACCTCCGCCTCGGTCGGGATCTGCGTCGCCTCCTCGATGGTGGCCTTCAGGTCGGCGGCGCTCCTCCCTTTGACCCAGAGGCAGTCGACGATACCGTGAAGGACGGGGTACCCCATTGCCTCTGCCATGTCCATCACCGACATGAGAATCTCCGACGAGAGCGAGGTGATCCGCTCGTGCATCTCGATCCTCCCGAACTTTGCATTTTTGTACCCGGTGTACCCGAAGCAGGTGACGAGCATCCACTTGAGGATCGCGTCCATTCCGGCATACGCGGGTTCGGTCTTCTTCATCTGCTTGATGAGGTACCGGAAGTGGAGCAGCGGTTCGATGACGGAGGGCAGAAATCCGGCCCGCTCCGGGTGGGCGAGAGTCTCGGGTGAGATGTTGTACCGGACGATGATGGAGGGGTAGAAGGAGGTGAAGTCGATCTGCGTCACCGCCCCGTGGATGCCGGGTTCGGGCTGGAGGATGGTGCCGCCGCGGTAGTCGAGGCGCACGTCCTCGCAGCGGCGCGGCGCCTCGGCATCGGCCTTGCGAAAGGGGACGGCGATCCCCTGCGCGAGTGCCCGGGCGATCTCGTAGCGCGAGACGATGGTGCCGGGGGAGAACCGGCTGGTCAGATTCGGGGAGAGTCCGGTGAGGCGGGAGGCGAGAAAGACGCCCTCAAGCCCTCCCTCCCGGTAGATGAAGCTCGCATCGGTGTCGATGAGGATGCGGCCCTCAGGGATGATTGCCCCCGGCCGGTGCATCATCTGGCCGTAGCTGATGTAGGACTTCTCGCCGAGGGTGCGGTACCGGTCTGTCCTTCCCAGTCCCGGCGGGATGCCGGCCTTTTCGCAGGCCCGAAGGAGGGTGTCCGCCCACGTGTCCACTCCGTGGAAGAGGAGGAGGTCGGGGTCCTCGTCTGCGATGACGGCGAAGAGGTCTTCGACGACCCGGACCTCGTCCCTACTCTTGATCTCCTGCTCCCTTGCACCGGTGACGGTCACCGCATCGAGTCCCCCGCCCCGGTCCGGCCGCCCGGCCGGTTTCACCCACAGGGAGGTGAGCGGGTGGCCCCGTTCGGTGGAGAAGGGGGTGTCCCCGCCTGCACTGCACGGCATCCGTCCGTTTTCGGAAAAGTAGAGCTGTTCGGTCCGGACGTCGACGTTGTAGAGGCGGACGCCGTAGCCCACCTGCTCTTCGAGCGCTTCGGCGACGGAGATGCCTGCACGGATACGATAGCCCTCCTCCTCGCCGTAGACCGTCCTGAACCGATATGGTGCGGCGCCGTATCGGTCGGCGAGGTCATTGATGACGGTATCGTGTCGGGTCGGATCGTCGAAGGCGGCGATGAATGTGTGGGCGAATGGCTGCCGGAGCCTGATAGTCGTGTCACCCTCCTTTGCCCAGAGGGTGATGGTTCCTCCGGCGACGCCGCAGTCAAAGATCCAGGGGCGCATGGTTCTGTCTCCTCTGTGTTGCCACTCGGCGGGCAGCATGGCCGGTATCGCGTCCGGGTGCACCACCGCACTTCTCCTCCCTCTGCGGGAGGTGGACGATGGCCGCGGCCCGCACCATCATCTGGCGGAGATACTCGTCCGGACGGCGGGCGATGAGGATCACCGTCGCCGCCGATGCACGGTCGGCACAGGCGCGCCCGATGGCCGCGGCCGTCTCCGGGGCGTCGTCGAAGAGGCCGCGGTCGTGTTCGATGATGATCGTCTCCTCCGCCCATGCCTCATCGAGGATCGAGAGGAGCTGGTAGGCGGTCAGTGCCCGGCGGACGCGAAATGTCCGTCCCCCACGGTCGAGGGAGGTGAGGACCGGCG
Source organism: Methanovulcanius yangii (assembly GCF_018687785.1). Lineage (NCBI taxonomy): Archaea > Methanobacteriati > Methanobacteriota > Methanomicrobia > Methanomicrobiales > Methanomicrobiaceae > Methanovulcanius > Methanovulcanius yangii. Next base: position 912,791 of record NZ_LTBL01000001.1, on the reverse strand, counting down.
GATAGTTGCCGCTGACATAGAGGAGCCGGTCGCCGTGAATGCGGAGGCAGCCAGTGGCCGCGGCGACGAGGGCGGGCCGGGGCGCGATTACGACGGCAAAGCCTCCCTGCGTCTCCCCGTCGGGACTGAAGATATTCCTGAGGGCGGCATGGGTCATGGTGGGCATGCGTGCGGCGGATGCGATGATAACCCGGCGGTGTGCAGGGGGCGAAACTGGTGAACCGGAAGTGTGGAAAGACTCCTGCTGGTGGGGAGATGCATCGTCTCTGAAAAAGGGGTGTATTGAATGGGGGTATGCGCCGCAACTTCAGGAGAAGTCCGGCTTTGAGGCGAGCGCCCCGGTAAGGAGGCGGACGCCAGCCTCAATATCTGCGGTGTCGACGACCTCCACGGGCGAGTGGATGTAGCGCGACGGGATGGAGAGCGGGATGCTGGGGATGCCGCCTCTCACGAGATGAATGATCGTTGCATCGGTGTTGCCGCCGGTTCCGACCTCGAGCTGGTATGGAATCCTGCAGCGCTCGCCGGTGTCGCGGAGCCAGTCGGCCATGCGCCAGTCGGCAAGGAGGCCGCGCCCCTGGGCGCTCACGAGGACGAGGACCGGCCCCTTCCCCATCTCCGGGCTGGCTTCCTTTTTGGTGACGCCGGGGTGGTCGCCGGGGATGGTAACGTCGGTTGCGATGGCACAGTCGGGGTCGAGAGTGAAGGCGCTGACCTTCGCGCCCTTCAGGCCGACCTCTTCCTGGACGGTGAAGACGCCGTAGATGGTGTGTGGGGTCTTCACTTCTTTCAGGGTCTTGATGAGCATGGCGACGCCGACGCGGTTGTCGAGGGCCTTGCCGGTGACCCTGGTCCCGGCGAGCCGGGTGTATTCGCGGTCGATGGTGACCGGCGTGCCGATCTCGATACCGAGTTCTGCGACTCCCTCTGCCGATGATGCCCCGATGTCGATGAAGAAGTCCTCGAGCTTGAGTTCCTTCTTGCGCTCCTCGGGTGTCATCACGTGCGGCGGTTTTGCGCCGATGACACCGGTCACATCGCCCTTTTTCCCGTGGAGGACGACCCGCTGGGTGTAGAGCACCGGGGCGAACCAGCCGCCGATGGGGACGAACCGGATGAAGCCGTTCTCGTCGATGTACTGGACCATCAGGCCGATCTCGTCCATGTGGGCGGCGATCATCACCCTGAAGTCGCCGCCGCGTTTGATGGCGACGAGGTTGCCCATACTGTCCTCGGTGAACTCGTCGACGTGCCCTTTCAGCTCTTCTTTTATAATTGACCGGATGTTCCCCTCATAGCTGGACAGCCCGTGCGCATCCGAAAGTTTCTGTAATAGTTCCTGAACCATATTCTCACATTCCTGTTCCTTGTTCACACCCGTGTGACGGATGAAATCCTGTTCAGCGCCTCGTTGATATGCTCACGGGACGCCGCGTAGCTGAAGCGGCCGTAATTGTCGGCGTTGTTGCCAAAGGCGTCGCCGGGGATGATCACGACGCCCGCGTCGATGATCGCCCGAAACATTTCCCTGCTCATCGGGACGAACATGTAAAATGCCCCCTCGGGCTTCGGGAAGTCGAATCCAAGCCGTTTGAGGCCATCGTAGAGGATCTCCCTGCGCTTCGCATATTCGTCCTTCATGACCTGTACGCAGTTGTTTCCTCCAGTATAGGCCGCAAGGGCGGCATACTGGGAGATGGAGGTTGCACAGGTCTGGCAGTACTGGTGCACCTTGACCGCCTGACTGACGACCTCTGCCGGGCCTGCCATGTACCCAAGACGCCATCCGGTCATCGCGTAGGTCTTTGAGGTGGCATTGACGGTGACGACGTTCTCCCCGTACCGTGCGGCACTTGCATGTTCCTTTCCATAGATGAAGTGCTCGTAGACCTCGTCCGAGATGACCGTGACCCCGGCATCGTCGGCGTATTCCACGATAGCCCGGATGGTCTCCGCGTCCTCTACCGTGCCTGTCGGGTTGCCGGGGGAATTGAGGATGAAGACCTTCGCCCCGTCCATCTGTTCCTTGCAGGCCTCGACATCGAGGTGGAGGGTCTCGTCGAGGGCGACGCCCTCGGGCCGACCGCCGGCAAGGACGGCACATGCCTCGTAGCTCACGAAGCCGGGGTCCGGGAAGAGGACCCGGTCGCCTTCGTCGACGAGGGTCGTCATCGCAATGAAGAGTGCCTCGCCCGCTCCCGCCGTCACGATCACCTGTTCGGGGGTGTAGGCAATGGCGTTCTCGCGTTCGAACTTGGCGCAGATGGCCTCGCGGAGTTCATAGACGCCGGTGTTGAAGGTGTATCCGGTCAGGTTCCGGTGTATCGCATCGATGGCTGCGTCCTTGATATGGTCGGGGGTGGGGAAGTCCGGCTGCCCGATGCCGAGGTTGATGGCGTCCGGTCGTGCCTCCTGGAAGAACTTGCGGATGCCCGACATCTCGACATCCTGCACACGCTGGGATATCCGGGGTGATGTGTCCATGGTGTGTCTCTCCTACTCGATATTTGCGTGGCGGCCCTTCAGGTCCTTCTCTTCAACATGGATGATCTCCATGATGGCGGAGATGACGGCATCCGAAAAGACCATGGCGGTTGTCTCGAAGATCGTTCCCAGTGGGGCGAATGACCGGTGTTCGCCCATCATCTGGCGAACTTCATACTCAGCCGATTCGTCGTTCACCGCATCGCGATGGCTCTCGATAACGACGACGGAGTCGGCGATCCTCCCGATCCGGGAGTCCTTGTTGGAGGTGATCAGGCATATTTTTCCGCCGATTCGCTTTGCGGTCTCGCAGAGCTCTGCGATGGATTTCGTCTCGCCTGACCCGGAGTACGCGACGATCGTGTCTCCCTCCTTCATGGCGGGGGTGATCGTCTCGCCGACCACGTAGGATTTGAGACCGAGGTGCATCAGGCGCATCGCAAAGGCTTTCGCCACCAGTCCCGACCGTCCCGCTCCAAGTACATAGAGGCGTTCTGCGCCGAGCAGTTCCCTGATGAAGGCATTCACCTCGTCGTCGGAGATGACGTTTGCCGTGGCAGTGATGGTCGATGCCATCAGCTTCATCTTGTCCTGCACATTGTTCGATTTGCGATCATTCATAGCACCATACCTATTCGAAGGAAACTACATGATGCTTACGAATACCGGGGCCTGGAAGGTTTGGCCGTACGGTCGCGGCAATGAACAGGAAGTCCGATTTGTGAGGCCACTTAAAGAACCGGTACCGAAAATAGAAGGAAGATGCCTTTCAAAACGACTTCCGGCCGGTTTTTCATCTTCCCGTACCCTTATAACCTCATGACAGAGATATTCATGTGAATGCCCCTTTCCCCCTTTGAGCCATATTACGCATCAGACGGATGTACGCTCTACCATGCGGACTGCGTCGTCCTGATGGACAGCATGCCCGAAGGGTGCGTGGATATGATCTTTGCCGACCCGCCCTACAATCTCTCGAACGGCGGGTTCACCTGCAAATCCGGGAAGCGGGCGCCGGTGGACAAGGGAGCATGGGATGAGAGCCGGGGGCTTGCGACGGACTACGCCTTCCATGAGGAGTGGATCGCCGCCTGCAGGAGGGTCCTGAAGGACGAGGGGACGATCTGGATCAGCGGGACGTACCACTCAGTCTATGCCTGCGGGTTTGCCCTGCAGGAGGCTGGCTTCCATCTCCTCAACGATATCTGCTGGTTCAAGCCGAACGCTCCCCCCAATCTCTCGCGACGCTACTTCACCGCCAGCCACGAGACCCTTCTCTGGGCCCGCAAATCTCCCGATGCCCGCCACACCTTCAACTACGAGGAGATGAAGCACGGCTCGTGGCATGAGAACGACCCGATGAAGCGAGAGGGCCGACAGATGCGCTCGGTCTGGTCCATCCCCGCACCGAAGCGCTCGGAGAAGGTCTTTGGGAGCCACCCGACCCAAAAGCCGATTGCCCTTCTGACCCGGATTCTGAGTGCATGCACCAATCCCGGCGATGTGGTGCTCGATCCGTTTGCCGGCAGTTCGACGACCGGCCTTGCCGCCCTTGCGCTCGGGCGGGAGTATATCGGCGTCGATACCGATGCGGCCTACCTCGACCTGTCGGTGCGGCGGTTGAAAACTTCCTGAAAAAAGGAAATTTATAGTTATTTGATCTTTTCAATCTCTTCTTCGACTTCCTCGTACCCCTCGTCATAGAAGCCCTGCTCGTCGGGGGCGAGGTGGTGGAGGAGGCGCAGGAACTCGCCTGCGTGGACCTTCTCCTCGTCTGCGATGTCCCGGAGGACCTCCTGGGCCAGCTTGTTGTCGGTGGACTCCGCAAGTTGCACATACAACTGGATGGCCTCGTACTCCGCGGCGACCATGAAACGAATCGCACGGATGAGTTCGTCGTCGGTGAGTTTGCGGTCGGCTTTCATTCCGGAAAAGGGTGATCCAAATTCTGGCATTTTTATTATTCCTCCTATTACATCTCTGCGTTGTCGTTCAACTACATGAAATTACCTGTCGGAAGCAATATTATAACCACGTGTCATGATGGCAGGCTCAATGGGCAGGCATTAAAAGGTCTGCTCCCGTACCTGAAAATGAGAGGTTTCATGAAGAGAAGATCATTTGACGGAATCGCGGGGGAGTCCACAGAGGAGAAGTTCGGATCGCTTGGTATCGTTCCCGGGGAGAAAGAGGATATCCGGGAATTGCGGTCATTATCAAAGAGTTATGGTTTTGAGGCGGTTCTCTACTTCGAGAAGGATCTGGCGGAGACCTCCACCTACGAAGCGGACCTCACCACCTATGCTGACGATCCCGAAGACTGTCGTCCCTTCGTGCTCGTCACCTCCTTCATCAAATTCGCATCAGAGAGCGACCCGTCATTTCTCGGGCGTCTGGAGGAGTTCCCGCTGTATGTGACGGTTCTCTCTGTAGGGGAACGGGAAGTCGGGGGAAAGAAGCTTCCCTATGTGAAATGTCTGATGCCCTTCCTGGACGAGATCGATTTCGACAAGGAGCCGGAAGGCACCTACCTGTCCTGATCTATTTTTTTTATCCCGGGAACGCCCACCTCCGGATGCATGTAGTGTTTTCCTCGCCGTACGGGCACGGTGCCGGTAATTTTACCACGCTGAACAGCGATACGCATCAGGTATGCAGATGCGAGTGGGCGGCAGAGCGGTGGATGCGGCGGGCGGCGGGAGGATTTCGGTTCTCAACCCCGCGACCGGCGCAGCCGTGGATGATGTCCCGGCAGGCACCGCGGAGGATATCGACCATGCGTTCGATGCGGCGACGGGAGCAGGGGACGCATGGGGCAGGATGGACCCGCGGCAGCGGGGAAAGATACTGGGCGAAGCGGCCCGGCTGATACGTGGGCAGCTCGACGACCTTGCCCGGTCCCTCACGGAGGAACAGGGAAAACCCCTCCACGAGGCACGAAACGAGGTGCAGGGCTGTGCGAATGTGCTTGAGTATTACCACTCCATCTCAGGGTCTCTCCGTGGCGAGTCGATGCCGCTTGCCTCCTATGGCTATGCCCTCGTCCGGAAAGAGCCGGTCGGGGTATGCGGCGCCATCATCCCATGGAATATGCCGGTCCTGATTGCGGCGTGGAAGATGGGGCCCGCCCTCTGTGCGGGCAATACGATGATCCTCAAACCCGCCAGTTCGACGCCCGTAACGACGCTGCGGATTGCCGCCCTGATGGAGAGTGCAGGCCTCCCGCCGGGCGTCCTCAATGTGGTGACGGGGAGCGGGACTGCGGCGGGGGCCGCCCTCTCGTGCCATCCGGACCTTGGGCATCTCTCCTTCACCGGCGACACCGCAACGGGGATGGAGGTCGCGGCACGGGCCGGGCGGCACGCGACGCCCCTCACCCTCGAACTCGGCGGGAGCGATGCGATGATCGTCTGTGCGGATGCCGACCTCGGGGCCGCCGCCGCAGCCGCCGCAGCGAACCGGTTCTACAACTGCGGGCAGACCTGCACCGCGGTCAAACGGCTCATCGTCGACGATGCAGTCTATGTCCCGTTCATGGAGCTCCTGAAGGGACGGGTCGCCGCCATCGTCACGGGACCCGGCACGGAGAAGGGGGTTACCATGGGTCCCCTGAACAGCCCTGAAGGGAGAGAGCGGATCGCATCGGCGGTCCGTGAGACCGAGGCGTGCGGGGCGGGACGGATCGTTATGGGCGGCGATGCGCCCCGTGGTGCGGCATGTGCGGATGGCTGGTTCTTCGAACCGACGCTGATGGCGGACGTCGCCCCCGAGGCACCGGTCTGGTGCGAGGAAATCTTCGGCCCGGTCCTCCCCGTAATGCGGACGGACTCCTTCGATGATGCCGTTACAATCGCAAATGCGAGCGAGTACGGCCTCGGTGCCTCAGTCTGGACGAGGGATCTCGACACCGCGTTTCAGGCGGCGGAGTCCCTTGAAGCGGGTGTCGTCTGGGTCAACCAGCACCTCCGCCTCCCTCCTGATGTCCCGTTCGGCGGGGTGAAGAAGAGCGGGGTGGGCCGGGAAAACGGCGCTGATGCACTGGAGCAGTACACCCGAACGAAGAGCATTCTCATCCGGCGCTGACTGCCTCCTCCCCCCACGGGCAGGATGGGGCGATGAGAATATAGCTCATCATGATCATCAACAGGATGCCGGGGACGACCGGCAGGTAGAGGCCGTGCGCGATGAGGTACCCGGTCCAGAGGCATACGGTCCAGAATCCCCCCGCAAGGGCCATCACCGGGATGCACCCGTCCCGTGCAAGTTCTTTTTTTGCAACAAGGAAGAAGATCGCCGCATATATGGTGCCGGTCACCGCCCATCCAATGAAGTTTTGCAGGGGAACACCGTAATACGCTCCCGGCACGTCCCATGCCCAGAACCCTGCATGGACGGCCGCCGGGTCGAAGACGAGATCGATGACAAGCCCGATGGCTCCTGCGAGCAGGACCCGCGCAGGACCAGAGCGGACGGTCCGTGACGCGATGGTCGCCGCTGCAAAGAGGATGGGAGGATATGCCAGAAGAACCGTTCTTGGGACGACGCCAGCGATCAGTTTTCCGAGCGCAGCCGAGTAGCTGAAATGGCCGTACGGGATGCCGGTGAGGACCGCAAGCCCCTCGACCGCCGCCGGGAGTAGTGAGAGGAGGGCGACGAGGGCTAGCCCTTTTCGCCATGAAAGCCAGTGGACGATGGCCGCATATGGAGGAAGGGCGATTGCGAGGATGAAGACCGTCGAGACTGCCGGGTAGGCAGGCCCCTCCCCGAACCGGACGACGGCAAGCCCGGCAAGGAAGAGGGCGACGCCTGCGAAGAGCACGATGGTGGTGGTCTCCGGACGGTGTAGGGTTCTTATCGATTTTTTCATGGTCCTGTCCCTGCTTTCATTGCTTTCCCTTCTCGTCTCGTCTCCGTATTTTGTGTTCCCTCCCCCTTGCCTCTCATGGTTACCACATCTTCAGGTACACGAGGACCCCAAACGCGAGTCCCCCGAGAGCGGTGTTGATGAACGGCAGATACCAGTAGACATGGTCGATGGAGACGCTCTCACACTGGAGCAGGATAGCGGGGAGTGCCGGGTAGATGAGCACCGGAAGGGCGAGCGGGTGACCGCCCGCCAGCCAAAGGACGATGGCGGCAAAGAGTGTCCAGAAGACGAGGCAGAGGAGGAGCGCCGGACGATAGCCCGCCCATACCGCGGTCGTGGTGATGCCGGCCTTCCGGTCGCAGTCGATATCGGGGATGGCCGAGAAGATGTGCATCGCGGCGATATGGCAGAATCCCGCCGCGATGAGGAGCGATGAGGGGAGGGCGCCTGCCGCGAGGTAGAACCCGAAGATCCCCGGCAGGATGTAGAGCATGTTCGAGGAGAAGTCGAGGACGGGGACCTCCTTGAATCGGAGCGGGGGGGCGCTGTAGAAGTAGGCAAGGAAGAGGAAGGCGAGGAAGAGGGTCCGCCCGATCCAGTCCTGCACGAGGAGGAGGCCTGCCGATAACGCGGCGACGACGGCGAGGAGGACGACGAGGTCGCGGCGTTCCCCGTCGATGAGGAGGTGCTCCTTTTCCTGTTTTTTGGAGTTGATGCCGTCGGTCGCACCGTCCCAGAGGTCGTTTATGCCGTAAATGAAGATGTTTGCCGGGATGAAGAAGTAGAGGAGGTAGAGGTAGTAGGCGGGGGTGAAGAATATCCCCCAGTCGTTCATCCCGAGGGCCACTCCGACGACATAGGTCCCCCCGGTATAGATCCAGAACCGGAACCGCGAGACCGCGAGGGCGAGGTGCAGGGAGGCGTGCACCCGTTCCCGTGCGGTCGCTTCAGCGAAGGACATGGGAGTCGGTTCGCCCCCTGCCGGGCGGGCGTGCGATATTTCGTGCCACCCCGGAGACGACCCGCAGTGGCGTCGGCTTCACTTTTTCCCGGAAGACCGCCATAGGATCGCGGGCGATCACCCGTGCTGTCCATGAGTACATGTCCGAGGCGGTGCGGATGGGGATCAGGTACCGGAACGGGATATACCGGTACCCGTCTTCGCCCATGTCCCGCCACTCCTCGTACCGGTCGATCTGACCGTGGAGAAACATCCCGAATGCCTCCGGGTCGCGGCGGGCGTCTGCCTCCGTTATCCCGGCAAGGCCGCAGGCCTCATACTCCTCGGCAGGGAGATAGGTTCGCCCCATATGGCAGTCCTCCTCGATGTCACGGATGAAGTTGATGAGCTGCATTGCCTTGCCGAGCGCCCTGGCGGCTCCCCATGAGGCCTCGGGGAGGTCCAGGATCCGTGCCATCATGAGGCCGATCACCTCGGACGAGCCGTACAGGTAGGTTTCGAGGTCTTCGATGGTGCTGTATGGGGTATGGGTGAGGTCTGCCTCCATCGAGGCGAGGAATGCCTCCACCCACCCGGGGTCGAAGCGGCAGGTCGACATCAGCTCCACGAATGAGTCGATGACTACGTTGTCTGCGGGTGTTCCGGCACAGGCCTGCCGGTAAGCATCCCGAAAGGCATAAAATTCGTCAGCATGCTGGGGGATGGCGTCGACGTAGTCGTCTGCGACCCGGACGAAGCTGTAGAGGACGAAGACCTTCTCACGAATCCCCCGGGGGAAGAAGAGCGTACTGTAGAAGTATGTCGTGCTCCCCTGCCTGAAGATCGAAAAGAGCTTCCGGTGCACCATGAGGGCGGTTCACCCCTCCTCCGGCGGAAATGCGTCCCGGATCTCCTCTGCCACGATATGTGATGAGATGAGCACCATCGGGACCCCGATACCCGGGTGGGTGTAGTGCCCGGTGTAATAGAGGTTCTCCACTTTTTTGCTTTTGTGCGCCGGACGCCAGAGCGCTGTCTGGAAGAGCGTGTGCGAGAGGCCGAGGGCGGTACCCTTGTAGGCGTTGTACCGGTCCGCAAAGTCACCGAGGGCGAAGATCCGCTGCACCTCGATGGCGCCGCGTATGTCGTCGCCGGTCTTTGCCTCCAGATCGTTCAGGATCTCATCCAAAAACGCCTGCCGCCGTTCGGGGGTGTCCTCCAGCCCCGGTGCGAGCGGAATGAGGATGAAAAGGGTGTCCTTGCCCTCCGGGGCAGCCGTCGGGTCGGTCCGGGAGGGAACGTTTACGTAGTAGGACGGGTGCTCCGGCCAGGCGGCCTTCGAGGGGTCGAAGATCACGTCGAAGCCGTCCTCCCAGTCCTTGTCGAGAAAGAGCGTGTGGTGGGCGAGGCTTTCGAACTGCCTGTTCACCCCGAGGTAGGCGACCATCGCGGAGGGCGCCATGACGCGCTTCTCCCAGTAGTGTTCGTCGTAGGTCCGGTGCTCTCTTTCCAGCAGTTCGAGCTCGCAGAAGGCGTAGTCGGCGTTGACGAGGACGATGTCGCAGTCGTAGCGCCCCTGTTCGGTGACGACGGCCCTTGCTCTTCCGTCCTCGACCTCAATTGCCGTCACCGGTTCGTTCAGGCGGACCTTTGTCCCGTGGGATGCCGCGATCGCTTCGATCGACCGGGCGACGGTTCGCATCCCGCCCTCAGGATAGAAGACGCCCATGGTTAGATCGATGTGGGACATGATGTGGTAGAAGGATGGGGTATTGTCGGGTGCCCCGCCGAGAAACCCTATCGAGTACTCGACGATCTTTCTGGCCTCGCTGCTCGTGAAGTACTTTGCAACGAAGGTGTCGAGGTGTTCGAAGGGGTGCATTTTTCGCCCTTCCATGATGAGTCTGCCGTCGAAGAAGTCGAGGACCGAGCGGTAGTCCTTGTAGAGGATGTCGGTGGAGAGCTCGTATTTCTCCTTTGCCGAGGCGAGGTAGGCCTTCAGCTTCTCCGCCCCGCCGTCCTCGAATGAATCGAAGAGTTCGTAGTTCTTCCTGAGGTCGGCGGCGATGTCGACGACCTTTTCATCGCCGAAATAGATACGGTACGACGGGTCGAGCCGCGGAAGGTCGAAGTAGTCCTGCGGCCGCTTGCCGAAAGCCGCATAGAAGCGCTCGTAGACATCCGGCATGAGGTACCACGACGGCCCCATGTCAAAGGTGTAGCCTCCCTCGCTGTAGATGCTCGCCCGTCCGCCGATACACTCGTTCTTCTCAAATATGGTGACGTCGTATCCCGCCTGTGCAAGGAGCGCACCGGCTGAAAGTCCCCCAAATCCTGCCCCAATAATCCCAATTTTCATCTGACACCCCCAATGTGTCGTTGCGCTACCTATAGCAGACGCCCTCATATATCTTTCCCCGGCAGGCGCATTCTCGAGATACCTGGACGCCGCCCCCTCCGGTCGGGCAGATTTTAAGGAATGAGAGGCATAATGAAAAAATAGAGGGCTGATGTGCAGCCCTGAACGACTCGGACGGGTGCGGATACATGGCAAAGACATCGACGACGCGGATCATCTCCTGGAATGTGAACGGTATCAGGGCGGTCGCAAAGAAGGGCAATTTTACCGAGGTCTTCGACGAGGAGACCGACATCGTCTGCATACAGGAAACGAAGGCCCACCCTGACCAGCTCCCTGCCCTCATCCGCCATCCGCCGGGGTACTTCTCCTCATTTGCCTGGGCGGAGCGGAAGGGCTATAGCGGTGTCGTCACCTACAGCCGAAAGGAGCCGCTCTCGGAAGGGCCCGGGTTTGCAACCGGCCGCTTCGACGGTGAGGGACGGGTGATGGTGACCGGGCACCCGGGCTTTTACCTCTGCAATATCTACTTTCCCAACGGCAAGGCGTCAAAGGAGCGGCTCCAGTACAAGCTCGACTTCTACGAGGAGTGCCTCGACTATGTCACCGCCCTTGTCGAGGACGGCAACAACGTCGTCATCTGCGGTGACGTAAACACCGCCCACACCGACCTCGACCTCACCCGCCCGAAGGAGAACGAGAAGATATCGGGATTCCTCCCCGTCGAGCGGGAATGGATCGACCGCCTCATCGCCGCGGGCTTCATCGACACCTTCCGTATGTTCGAGGCAGAGGGCGGTCACTATTCGTGGTGGGATTTGAAGACGAGGGCGAGGGAGCGTAATGTCGGCTGGAGGATCGACTACTTCTTCGTAAACGAGGGACTCGCGGAGAAGGTAGCGGCATCGTACATGATGACGGATGTCTACGGGTCGGATCATTGTCCGATTGTGCTGGAACTCGAGGAATAGTCTTTCATACCTCCCCTCCAGCGTGGTCGGGGAAAGCATTTGATGATCCGTGAGATATATTGTAAGGGATTTGATCATGACCACAACGGCAGATTCCTGTGGGCTAAACGGCCCCGCAACGCTTGAAGAGCTCGGGTGGGATGAAGAGCTTGAAGCGGCGTTTTCCCGGTACAGCGGCCCGTATGCCGCCGGGAGGGTAGCATGCCGGCACAAGACCGTCTTCGATGTCCTTATCCCGCAGGGCTCGCTGCGGGTCGGTATTTCCGGGGCCCTGCGACGCCTCGGGAAGGTGCCTGCCGTGGGGGATTTTGTGGTGCTGCTGGACCAGCCCGATACGGGATCGCGGATGATCGTCGATGTTCTTCCCCGGCGGAGCATGCTCTCACGCGGGGCGCCGGGTGAGGGCGGTGCGGAACAGGCGATTGCGGCGAATGTCGACATTGTCTTCATCGTCACGGCAGCCGGTTCCGACTTCAATCTCCGTCGGCTCGAGCGCTATCTTGCGGTTGTCCATGCCGCCGGTGCACGGCCGGTGATCGTGATCAACAAATCTGATCTGACGGATGACCCCGCCGGCGTGGCCGCCGAGGCCGCGGAAGTGGCAGGGACGGTGCCGGTGGTGACGGTGAGCGCCCGCGAAGGGGCCGGCCTTTCGGCCCTGGACCCGTTCCTCGAATCCGGGACGACCGTCGTTCTCGTCGGGTCGTCAGGGGTGGGCAAGTCGACGCTCATCAACGCCCTTCTCGACGCTGACGTGCAGGAGACCGGAAGGGTGCGAAGCCGCGACGAGAAGGGGCGGCACACCACCACCGTCCGTCAGCTCTTTTCCCTCCCCGGCGGGGCGATGATCATCGACAATCCCGGCATCCGGGAGATCCAGCTGGGAAACGCCGCCGCGGGTATCGGAGAGACCTTCGCCGACATAATCGAACTTGCGGCGGGTTGCCGGTATCCCGACTGCCGCCATGAAAGCGAACCCGGTTGTGCGGTCAGGGAGGCGGTCGAGGCTGGCACTCTCTCCGAAAAACGGCTCGATAGTTTCCTTCGGCTGAGTAAGGAACTCGACTTCCAGGCAGAAAAGAACGAGATCGGCCTCAAACGCATCGAGAAGAAGAAGTATAAATGGATTGGAAAGGCCGCAAAGGAGTTTCGGAAGGACAAGAGGTATTGAATATGGGGGGGTCAAACAGACGAAGTGACTTTGAGAGACCCCTCTGGTGTAAATGCAACGGAAAACGTCGAAGCTCCCATTTTTCCGGACAAATTATGTAGTCCTTCCCCGGTGTCTTCCACCCGCAGAACGGGAAGGATACGTATTACAAATAATTGTGGCCCGTCCGGGCATGCCGGCAGGTGCTGAGCGCCTGCCGTATCCGCCGGACGGGCCCTTTTGATATTGTTCTTTTATTCCCCTTTGTAAATCGCGACGGCTTCTTCGACCGATGCATCGTCCACGGTGATAGCCGAGATGGCGTTGCACATGCGGACCGCTTCGTCGAGGGGCTTCTGGTGGATGTTTCTGCCGGTTGCATTTCCGGCGCAGCCGCCGATGTGGATCTGGTCGTAGAGCTGCTGGAGGAACGCCTCGGGCGTGGTGGAGGAGCCGCCCGCACAGACGACCTTCGTCCTGCCGGCAGCCTTCGTCGCTTCGATAAGCTGGTCGGCTGAGGATTTGCCGTCCTTTTTCGGGGCGTTGACCTTCACGAAGTCGCTCCCGAGCGATGCGGCGACACCTGCGGCGCCAGCGATGAGGTGCGGGTCCTTCTCGTCCTTCACGGCTGTTCCGCGGGGGTAGATCCAGAGCACCGTCACGAGGCCCGCCTGGTGGGCGTCGTAGATCAGCTGGGCCGCCTCGGTAAGCATCTGGGGCTCGTACTCGCTGCCGAGGTAGATGGTATACCCGATGCCTGCAATGTCGAGGGCGGTGCGTTCCCTGATGTCCATGATCTGGTCGACCGTGTAGAGCTGCTGGGAGAGCGGGTCCTTCTGGGCGGTCTTGACGAGATGCGTCTTCGAGTTCATCTTCACAAGGTAGGGGACGTCCGGGTAGTCCATCCCGTAGCGGTTGATGAGACCGATCTGTGTCGCGAAGACCCCTATTCTGCTCTCGTCTGCGATACGGAAGAGGTGTTCGGGGTCGGCGTCGTCTTCGGCGATGCCCTCGCCGTAGAAGTCGTCGTTCATATGCTCGAATTTCTGGTCGCCGGCAAAGAGCATCAGGTGACCGGAATCCTGCGTGATGGTGAGATAGTTCTCCAGATATGCCGCTTTTGCGGACTCGGGCACATCGAGGGGGATGATGATTTCAAGCTCCTCTGTCATACCCAATCCTTTCAGTAAGTGGATATTTATGTGTTACCAGACAGGGTGGTCAGGAGCCCGTCATCCTCCCCGGGAGCTTCGGGAAAAATGGAACTGTTCGGGAGGGGAAAGGGCAGGTGCTTATATTGCCCGAAGATCTTCAGAAGTGGGGAAAGGTCCTCTTCCGCACCCGTTCAAAATGTGCCCGCGCTCCTGGTGACCCCTGGAGGAGACGCCGGGCGGTGTTGTGCACCGAGGGAGCCGTCTCTGGGGGGACCTCTTTGAGGACATCGAGAAGGAGGTCGATGAGGGGCAGGTGATACTCCACCTCCATCCGGTCGATGTTGCCGAGGACCGAAAGGATGCCCACAGTGCTGTACTCGTTCACCGGCGCGAGTGTTGTTATGATCTCGAAGAGGAACCGCCGACCCTCTGCCGTCTGGAGCGAGACCTTCTTGTTCTGGGCGAACCGCCCCAGAAGGGCCCGCTGATCATTGGCCTGTTCGATAGAGAATGCACAGGAGGCCATCACCTCGCGCACGACGGTCGTCGCGTCCTCCGTTGCAAGGGATGCCACCGCCGCAAGGAACCCCTCCCACATGACGGGGTGCTCCCGGGCGGTGCGCATGTAGTCCCAGAGGATGTGCATCCGCTCACGGGAGGTGCTGTTGATGATCGCCGTAAATGCCGTCAGCCGATCGGAGGCGTTCGCCGCTTCCACAAAGGCTCTCTTCAGGAGTTCGTGGATCTCCGGCGTATCGAGCGTTGCCAGCATCCCGAGCGCCGTGTTCTTCGCCTGCCGGTGTTTGATATCCGCAATCTTTGCCTGGAGGGTCTTTCCGCCGGAGATCTTCGATTGCTGAGTGTGATAGACCGCCATAAGGGCGTCTGTGTGGGCTTCCGCGGTCGCCCTGAGGATCGTCCTGCGGGCATCGTAGAGCGCCCGGTACCGGTGGGCGTATGCCTCGTCGTCGACCGACTCGAAGATGGTCAGGAACTGCCCGCCGGCCCGTGCCATCAGGTCGGCATCGGCGAGGAGCGACGGGAGAAGCGTGGTGATATGATCGCTCACCGGAGCTGTAGGGTCGCCCATGAGGCGGGTCTTCTCCCGGTCGAGGAGGGTTGCGAAGGCGACGTACCTGGTGCTGATATCGTCATCCTCCCTGACCTGGCGGAGGAGCTCTTCGTCGGTTGCCGAATGCACGACCTTCCCATAGAAGCTGTACCCCCGGTTGAGGGAGAGAAACGCCGGGGCATCGATACCTTCATGCCGGACGACCGTCGCCTCGTCCTCCAGGAGGACCGTATCCTCCGCAAGGATTTTTCCGTCCTCGCCGACGGCTGCATAGGCAAACGGAAACGTCCATTTTTCACTTCCTTCGGTTTTGGCGAAGGTGATGGTAAGCACCCCCGAACCGGCGTCATAGGCGGAGGTGACCGCCACCACCGGAAACCCGGTCTTCTTCATCCATGGTTCGGCAAAGGCCGTAAGGGGAACACCCGATGCCTCCTCCATTGCCGCGAGCCAGTCTGCGGTCGTTGCGTTCCCGTGGCGGTAGCGCGTGTGGTAGAGGTCGAGACCCTTCACAAAGGTCTTAGGGCCTACGATCGTCTCGATCATCTTCACCACTTCAGGGGCCTTCACGTAGGTGACCCCTGTGATAAGGTCGTTCGGGTCGTTGAAGCCGTCCGGTTCGATGGGGATCGATGTCGCACCGCGGTCATAGTAGAACGTTCCGCCGTCCGGAGAGAGAAGTGTGAGGACGGTCTGGAGGCGTGAGTAGTCTTCCCCGAAGAGGAAGGCGTGATACTGCTGTTCGATGTGGACGGTGACCGCCTCGTTGAGCCAGAGCTCGAAGGGCGTCGCCCCGGTAACTTCCGAGCCATTCAGGTTGTGGTAGAACTCGTGCACCTTCACCCGGATGAGGTAATCGAACGCACCGTCCGGCGCCTGCGGGAAGGGAAGGATGCGGTTTGTCGTAATCGTCGTGTTGCCGACGTTTTCCATCCCGCCGAAGTCGGAGTTCTGCATGCCGATCTCGCGGTACACCGACCCGGTATACCTGTACCCGGGTTCGATGGACGCGACCATCTCGGCGAGGACTACCCGGAGTGCCCAGATTTCTTCCTCGGCAGCACCGCTCCTGATGAGTTCGTCCCGTTCCCGGCAGAGGCGGTAGAGGTCGTCACGAATGGCCCGCTTTTCGTAGGTCTCCGGGCCGGTATAGAGATAGACCCAGAGGATCGAGTCGGCAAGTATCCCGAGTGACTCTTCTGCAAGGGCGGGATCCGTCCCCGGCGGGACGAGGAGTTCGAGGGTGAAGGTCGTCCCGTCGGGATACTCCAACGGTCGGGTGAAGGTGTCGTAGGTCCCGACACCGAGGAAGAAGAGGTATGGGGCCATCGGCGTTGTGCAGTTGTGGTAGGTGATCGAATCCCTGCCCCTGCAGGCGGGGTGGCGCTCGACATCCACATCCCCGTTGCTGATGAGATTCGTATAGGCGGCATCTGCGATGATCGTCGTCGTATAAGTGCACTTCGCGGTCATGTCGTCGATGCAGGGGACGATGCGCTGGAACCCCCATTGCTGGCACTGTGTGATCTGCTGGGGCGGGGCGCCCTCAGGCGTCGCATCATAGTAAAGACCTTCCAGGATATTGGCTGTCGGCCGACAGAGGGTCGTCGTCTGAACCACGAACCGTGTCTCCGGCGGGACGGGGGTGGCGAAGGTCAGGTGCAGGAAGGCGTTGCCCTGGTCGTATTCGTAGGTCACAGGATAGGATGCACAGGAAACGGCGAGGATTTCGAGGGTATTGGCATTCAGGGTGAGAGAGGCAAGCGGGGCGTCCCCCGATTCCAGATGCAGCTTTGAGCGGACCGTCGTCGTCTCGTCCTCCACGTCGAACGTGAGGTCCATATGGAGCACCCGCACGGGGATCTCCCCGAAATCCGAGCGCAGGTACCGGAACAGCCGTTGAGAAGTCATTCATGGACGTATCCCGCTCCGTGGATAAAAAGAGATGGGATTTCCTATGATTCGAAAGTGTTTATGCGGATGAATGAATACCATCCCGATGGTGTGATTATGAGTGATTCTACCGTGAAAATTTTCGGATGGGGCGCTGCTTTGCTCCTTATCCTTGTTGCCATATGTGGGGTGTGCGGATGTACCGACGCCGGTACGGATGATATGTCCGTCTCCCCGGCAGCCACAACGCCCGTCGCATCCGGCGGGGATGTAGCCCCTCCGGTGGGCGGCGTAACCGGCGAGGTCGTGCACTATACTGAGCTTCAGGCATTCCTCCCGACCATGACCAACAACTGGGTACCGGTCGAGGACGATGCAGGGACACTGACCTTCGACGGACAGTCGTACAGTCAGGCCTACGCGGTGTATGAACTCAAGACCGACCCGTCCATAACCGTGACGGTCTTCATACAGGACGTAGGGGACGTCGAGGGTGCCGGGTACGCCCAGATGTGGGACACCATGGTAGCTTTCGAGACGCCGGATATGCAGTATTATACGACCACCGTCGCGGGCCACCCCGCCTGGATCATGAATGACAAGGCGGAGAACACCTACACCCAGCTCGTCAACATCGACGACCGGTTCTTCGTCTGGGTGAGTACCGAGAACGGAAAACCCGAATACATGACCGTATTCAATAACCAGATCGATTATGCGGGCATCGCTGCCCTTGCATAACCATTTTTTTATCTCTTATCGCCGGTCCACCAACCGCTTCGGCCGCCCCTTCAGGCGGTAGAGTTCGAGGTCACCTTCATTGGAGAAGTTGTAGACGAACTCCAGCTCACCTTCGCTGTGCAGCCGGGCGAGCGCCGGTTTCTCCCGAAAGAGTGCCTGCATGAAGTTCTCCTTGACAAGGTTCCTGTTGCATCGGTCGGGATCGTGCGACTCGAGGCTCACCCTGAGAATCGCCCTGCCCTCGTCCGGGTCGAAGTAGACGAATGCCTCGTACTCGCCGGAGAGATACTCCATATTCTCCCGCTGGAAGACGCCCTTTTCGATGTCGACACGGTTGACCGGGACATCGGCGATGTAGATTGTCTCCGCTTCCCGGTGTGGGTTGTCGATGCGCATGTGCGTCCGCCCGCACGGGCACTGCTCACGGGTGAGGACGGTCGTTACATCGTCGGTGTCGTAGTTGATGAGGAGATTGCCGGTCCGCTCTCCCACCGGCAGGAGCGTGGTCAGGACAATTCGCCCCTGTTCCCCGTCTTTCACGAAATCCTGAAGCTTCGGGTTATAGAGGTCCATATGCACGAGGTCTTCCGGGACGTGGAGTCCCGCCAGCTCGGTGCACTCCCCGCACATCGTCCCCTCCGTGCTCCCGTAGGTGTTGTAACACGGGACCCCCCAGACCTCATCAAGGTACCGGCGCGACTCCTCTGCAAAGCTCTCGCCGCCGACGATGAGTTTCGTAATCGAGCTCTCCTGCGGATCGAGTCCCTCCTCTTCCATCCGCCGGGCGAGCCGCAAGAGCTTGAAGACCGAGCCCACGATGGCGGTCGGCTGCAGGTGTTTCATCACCCGGACGGGGAAGGTACACTTCCCCTCCGGGATGATCGTAAACCCGATGCTTTGTGCGGCGAGCGTCATCGTGTTCGCTCCGACGTTCATCCCGTAACTGGCACAGACGGCCACCCGGTCGCCTTTTGCAAAGCCCTGCGCAACGAAGCTCCTCGCGTACTTCGCCGCGTACCGCTGCCAGTCGTTCCACATGAGAAAGAACGCCTTCGGGGTCCCTGACGTCCCGCTTGTTTCATGGATGGTGAATATATCCTCGCAAGGGGCGCTCTTGAAGAGGTAGCGGTCGGCGACGGGCGGCTGATTTTCCCGTATCGTTGCCCCGGATATCACCGGCAGGTCGAGGAGATTTTCGTGTTCCCTGACATCCGCCGGGTTGATGCGGTTGTCGTCGAACCATTTCCGGTAGAACGGGGAGTTTGCGGCTGCGTAGGCCACTGTGTAGCGGACCCGTTCGTCGATGAGGGCGTCGAGGTCTTCACGGGGCATCGTCTCGATATCGGGGTTGTAGTAACGCATCGTCTCCCTTTATTCCACCTTTACGGAGAGCCCCCAGTTATAGGTTTCGCCATACCGAAGAGAGGTGAAGGGGGATGAAACGGGGAATGGGCGGAGTGTCCGGGTGAGCGGTGGACGCAGGCGAAACGTATTCATTCCCACAGACCGAATCCCCGGTGACGAGGGACAGGGAGATGAGCGAGGCGGGCGACCGGCAGCGGTTCGAGTACTACATGGCAAACCTGCACCACCCGGAGGCATCCTACCGGTGGGGGGCGGCCCAAGGTCTCGGACGGCTGGGAGATCTTCGGGCACTTGACCCCCTGCTCGAGGCCGTCCATGACGATGACTGGCGGGTCCGGTTCAAGGCGGCATGGGCGCTTGGGGAGCTCGGCGACCGACGCGCCCTTCCCGCCCTCCGCCGTCTTGCCCGTGATCCTGTAGAAACCGTCCGCGACAGCGCGGAGAAGGCTGCCGAGCGCATCCTGATGCGGCTGTGAGATGCACTCCCGGCCGGGTGGATACGGGAGCAAATGCCGAAGGTCACGCCCACGGCGGCTTCTCAGACCCCGATTGCAGAACGTTTATTTCTCCAAGGACTGATGAATCATCAGGTGAATCAATGATAGAATGGATCATCGGAGGCCTTGTCCTCCTCGTCCTTGTCGTTCTGGTGCTCTGGTTCGTGGGCATCTACAACAAGTTCCAGTCTTTGAAGAACTCCTCGGAAGCCACCCTCGGCCAGATCCGGGTGGCGATGAAGAAGCGTCTTGATATGATCAACCAGCTTCTCGGTGCGGTGAAGAGCTACGCGACCTTCGAGAAGGAGACGCTCGAAGGGGTCACGAAGATGCGGGCAGGAGTTGCAGAGGCGGGCCCCGGAGACCTGAACGAGATCGAACGTGAATCCCGCTCGATTCTCGGCCGCCTCCTTGCCGTGGTGGAGAACTATCCCGACCTCAAGACATCGGGAAACGTCGCCGATCTGATGGCGTCCGTAAAGAGCATAGAGGACGAGATCGCCCGCCAGCGGTATACCTACAACAATATCAGCGAACAGTACAACACGATGTGCGACACCATCCCCTCCAACTTCGTCGCCTCGTTTTCCCACTTCACGAAACTCGAATACCTGAAGTTCGAAGAGAAGATCGAAGAAGTCCCCGAGATCAAATTTTGAGTTGAGTGGCCGTGGAAGAGAAGCAGCAGATCATCGTCGTGGTCCTCGCGGCACTGGTGATAGCCGTCATCGCCGTTGCGGGCGTCCTTTCGTTCTCCCTGTCGGGAAGCGGGGGCCCGCTCGTCGTTGATACCTATACCGCCGAATGGCATCACGACGGGGCCCTCGCCGAGGAGTATGTTTACGCGGTGGAGAACACCGGACAGTACCGGTTCCTCTTTCGGGCATGGGACGCCCCGCTGGTGACCGCACCTATCGGGTCGCCGTCGGTCGAGATCACGGGCATGACCCCGGAGGAGGGGGTCGTGGGGTATGCCGTCGACTACTTCGACCGGGTGACGACCTTCGGGGACACACCCGCAACGCCATCCGATATCGCGACGATTGGTTCTTTGGGACAAAATGAAGTCGGAATGTACACTCCTGCATACTTCGCCGCGGGGAGTCATGCCGTTTCGTATGACTTCATCGTCCATCCCCCCGTGGAGTATGACGACACCGTCGCCCACCTGAATCTCCAGCTCGCCAGGAACCACGTCCCGTACCGGCAGGTGACGATCACGTTGCCTGCCACCTACGTGCAGGACATCTGGGTCCGGCCGGCGTCGATGACGATCGAAGAGATCGGCGGGGAGTACCGCATCACCGGCAGTGCCGCCGAGGACGAACTAATCGAAGTGGAGATGCTTCTCGACCCGGCGTTTCTGGATGAGATCGACGGATTTCCGACAAAGATGAACGATGTCCGCGGCCAGACCGAGCGGGCGAATTTCCTCTACACCCTCCCGCTCCTCTTCGCAGGCGTGCTTCGCATCGTTGCGATGGTACTCGTCCTCGCCGTGCCGATTGTCTTCTACCGTATCTACCGGACGCACGGCACGGAGAAGGGCGCATCAGTGCCCGAACACCTGAGTTTCGTCCCGGACCCGGCTCTCAAGCCGTGGACGGTGAACCTGATCTTCAAGGGGGATGCGGTTGACTTCGACGAGAACGGCTTCTATGCAACGCTTCTCGACCTCCATCGACGACGGCTGATCGAGATCACGAATGCACAGGAAGGCGGCACCTACCGGATACGGGTGCTGGAGAAGTCGAGCGCCGATGCCTACGAACAGCGCGTGCTGAACTTCCTCTGGAACGCGGGCACGGACGGCGTTCTCGACACGGGGGCATTCTCCGCCCTTGCCGAGCAGGCGAAGTCCGGTAGCTTCTCCTCCGAGCAGCGGGTCCTCTCCCTCCAGACGTCCATTGCGGCACTGACGGGATCAGTCGACACTTCGGTCATCCCGAAATACATCGAGGAAGGCCGCACCCGGCTGGTGCCGGTCGCCCTCCTCGGCGGATTCGTGCTCCTGCTCGCGATCCTCGTTCTGGTCATCGCCCCACAGGCGATCTCCCCGAGTGTCCAGACGGCGGCTCTCGGCATCGCCGTACTCCTGCAGGCAGGTATTGCGGCGGTCTTCCCCACCACCCTCTTCGGCCGGTGGAAGGATGATTATTATGCAGAGAAGCTCCGCTGGGATGCCTTCGGCCGCATGCTCTCGGACTCGGCACAGATCAAAAAATACGCCCCGGAAGACATCTCGATGTGGGGAGAGTGGCTCGTCTACGGGACGGCGCTCGGCCTCGGCGACAAGGTTGAGGCCGCGATGCGGGCGCTCAATGTCGACATTCGTCAGGCGGGGATGCCTCTCTACTCCGGGGTCCATTTCATGTTCATTCCGGTTGCGGCCTATACGCCCCCTTCCAGCGGTGGCGGAGGCTTCGGTGGTGGAGGGGGCTTTGGCGGAGGCGGCGGATTTGGTGGCGGCGGTGCCGGTGGGCGCTGACCCGGTCTCCTCCTGTTTCCTCCACCATCTCCCCACCTTTCCTGCCGCGAAATTGTTTTAATCCTTGAACCCGATGAAGCGTGAGAGAGGAGACCAATGGAATTGATACATGTGGACGGCGAGAATGTGGGACCCATCACCCTCTATGCACTCAGCACTTGCGGGCATTGCAGGCGGACCCGGCAGTATCTCGGAGAACTGGGCGTTGCCTATGACTATATCGAGGTCGACCTGCTGCACGGGGAGGCATTCGACGAGGCCTATGATCTCGTCAAGAAATACAACCCCCGCGGGTCGTTTCCGACCATAGTCATTGGCGAGGAGGAGACGGTGATTATCGGGGAGCGGCTCGACGAGATCAGGGCCGCAATCGGGAAATAGGATACCATGATTTCGAGATTTGATGTGGAGCGGAGGTATCTTGCTCTCAAAAAGGAAGCGGAGGAGAACGGCTACTACCTGAACCCCGACGAGGACTTTGACAAGGAACTTGTCCACGGCCTCCTGTCCAACCGGGAGCGGTATGGGTTCGAGTCATGCCCCTGCCGCTTGTGCGTCGGACCACGGGAGGTGAACCTCGATATCATCTGCCCCTGCGACTACCGCGATTCCGACCTCGCAGAGTACGGAACCTGTTACTGTGCCCTGTATGTCTCGGGCGATGTCGCAAGCGGCAAGCGCCCGGTCGAGGTAATCCCCGACAGACGCGGCCCCGCCCCGACGGAGTGTGTCGTCCACGGAGAAGGGGTCGCACCGCGGGGAGCGGCAAAACCGGCTGCAGCTGGACCGGTCGTCGGCAGCCTTCCATATCCGGTCTTCCGGTGCCGGGTATGCGGCTACCTCTGCGCCCGTGAGGAACCGCCCGAGAAGTGCCCCATCTGCGGGGCCGAGAAGGACCGGTTTGAGAAATTTATCTGAAAAAATAATGTGAAAGAAAAATACCGCATGTGGTCATTATGGGATTTTTTGAAACGATAGCAATTGACGTCGTGCTGCTCCCGCCCCCGGAGGTGGCGGCGGCGGCGCTTGCGCTTAACCAGCGACTCATCGAACAAACGGGGGACCGGTCGATTGTCCTCGACCCGTCGGGGTGTCTTCCCCATGTATCTCTTGCGATGCGGAGCATTCCGCGGCGGACCCTGCCGTCCCTGACGGCAGCCCTCGACCGGCTCGCCCTTTCATCCCTTCCTTTGGATCTTCGCATTGCAGGCGCTGTCGCCGTTACCACGGAGAGCGGCGATGTCGTCTCGGGTATCAATCTGGAAAAGAGCGAACCACTCCTCATCCTCCACCGGAGTGTCATGGCGCAGGTGAACTGCGTTCCCGCCGAAGAGTGTGCTCCCGGCGACCTCTCAATGGACGCCGGGGAGGAGATTGCACCCTTCACCTGCAATTACGTGAACGGCTATGCGGACCAGTCGGCCTACGATCGCTACTCACCCCATATTACCCTTGGGCACGGTGATGTGACGTCCCTCGAAGACGCAGCTGTTGCGCAGACTGCCCGGTTCTCGTCCCTTGCTGTCTGTCACCTTGGCAACCACTGCACATGCCGGGAGATCCTCTGGCAGCGGAGTGTATAGGTCAGCATTCCTTCTTTTTTCTGAGCGCCGTCCTGACCTCCTCCGCCGAGGTAAGGGGCGTGTGGCATCCCCCCACAGTACAGAGATGGACCACGGTTCCCTCTGTCTCTCCGGTTGTCATGTCAGCAGTATGCGGGGCGATGTGGCGGATAATGGCGTCCCTGTCGAGGAGGATTGTTGTCATGGTGGGGGTATACCCCTCCGCCAGTGCCCGGATCATATCCTGGTCGGTCGCCGTTGCCCCCGGAATGATGACCGCATCGAGAGGGGGAGCCGCAGCAAAGATGAGGGCGGAAAGAAGGTGGGTATACCCGGTCGGTGACGTCTGAAGTTCCTTCGCATACCACTCCATTGCTGTGGTCGCCGCTGATTCGTAGGCCGGGTTTGCGGTCATCCGGGCAAGGCGAAGCAGGCAGAGGGCGAGCACCGAGGTGCCGGAGGGGAACGCCCCGTCATAGGCCTGCCGCTGACGGATGAAGGCATCGGTGTCGTCCGCCGTCCGGTACAGGCTCCCGTCCTCGCCCGCGAAGTGCACAAGTGTGGTGTCTGCAAGGGTGACAGCCTGATCAAGGTAGCGCGCCTCGAAGGTCGCATCATAGAGCTCAAGAAGCCCCCAAAGCAGGAAGGCGTAGTCCTCAAGCATGCCGGGAATGGCTACCTCCCCGTCGCAGTATCGGTGGAAGAGACGGCCGTCGGTGTCGGCAAGCGTGGTTGCAATGAAGTGATAGGCCGTCGCGGCATCGTCAACCCACCCCTTCCGGTCCATCACTGCACCCGCCCGCGCAAGAGCGGCGACGGCAAGCCCGTTCCAGTCGGTGAGTATCTTTGTGTCGACGAGCGGGTGTATCCGTTTCCTGCGGGCGCTTTCGAGGCGTGCGGCGAGATACTCGACGGTCTGCTCCGCGATCAGGGTCTTCGAGGCCTGGAGCAGGTCCGGATGGGTGCGGAAGAGGATGTTCTTTCCATTATACATCTTTGTCGTCTCATCGAGATAGTTGCCTTCAGGCCGGACGTTGAATATCTGTTTTGCATGGGCAGCGTCTGTCTTGAGAACATGGTTGAACTGCATGTCGGTCCAAAGGTAGTATGTGCCCTCCCCGCCCTCGCTGTCGGCGTCCTCGGCGGCGAAGAATGCCCCCTCCTCACTGCGCAGTTCCCGCAGCATGTACGCGACGATATCCACGGAGGCCTCCTCGTACAGGGGTCGCTTCGTCGCCTGCCACGCCTCGGTGTACGCGATGAGGAGGAGGGCCTGATCGTAGAGCATCTTTTCGAAGTGCGGCACCAGCCATTCCCGGTCGGTCGAGTACCGATGGAACCCTCCCCCGATATGGTCATGGATACCGCCGAAGAAGATCGAGTCAAGGGTCTTCTCCGCCATGAAGAGGGCGTCGTCCTCGCCATACCGATACCAGTAGCGGAGCAGGAAGAGCAGTGTGTGCGGCATGGGGAATTTTGGTGCGTGTCCGAATCCCCCGAAGGTGGGATCAAAACTCTCCTTCAGGGCATGATAGGCACCGTGCACCGCCTCCTCGTCGAGGCGGCCTTTTACCCCACCCGTCATCAGCGTTTCGATGGCGTCATGCAGCCGTTCGGAGGAGTCTATCACCGTCTCTTTTCTCTCCTTCCAGGAACGGTCGATCTCAGGGAGGATGTCCATGAGACCCTTCCTTCCGAATTTGCTGTATTTAGGGACATAGCTCGTTGCAAAGAACGGTTTTTTGTCGGGGGTCATGACGACGGTCAGCGGCCAGCCGGGATTGGCAGAGAGTGCCTGAGCGTAGATCATATAGAGGGCGTCGATGTCGGGGCGTTCCTCCCGGTCGACCTTGACCGCGATAAAGTGCCGGTTCAGGAGAGCGGCGACTTCAGCATCGCTGAAGGACTCCTTCTCCATCACATGGCACCAGTGGCAGGCGGCGTAACCGATGGAGAGGAAGATGGGGAGATCTTCTGCTGTTGCCCGGGCAAACGCCTCCTCTCCCCACGGGTACCAGTCGACGGGATTGTGTGCATGCATCCTGAGGTACGGGCTCTTTTCGTCAATGAGACGGTTGGTGAATTTTTCTTCCGACATACGCCATCGAAACGTGAATAGACCTGCCGGATGATAAGAATTGCTCCGGGTGAACTCGCTGGAACGTGCCGAAAGGGGGGTACGTCACAGGGGAAGCCATCATGCTATATATATCCCAAAATAATTGTCCTGTACAGGGTCCACCTGCAAAAAAGAACCTGAGAAGGGTGAAAGGAAGTGTCGCATCTAAGTGTTGTCGTGATCATCGCCTGCATCATCGTCATCGTGTTTGGTATCGTTGTGGCGCTGAGCTGTATCTCGTTTGACCGGGCCGTGGACCGCGAGGTTGCCGACCTTGCCGCACAAGCAGAGGAGGGGGAACCGGCAGCACTTCACGCCGGGGAGCCCACAAATCTCCCGGAGCCGGTCCGGCGATATCTGGAATACGCGATCTCCGGGGAGGCGGAGTCCGTCCGGTTCGTCCGGATGACGCAGGAGGGAGCGTTCAGGACCGACCCTGACGGTGAATGGATGCCGGTCAAGGCCGAACAGTATTTCTCGGCTGAACCGCCCGGCTTTATCTGGCATGCGAATACCCGGTTCCTCTTCCTCTTTTGGATCGATGTCAGGGACCGATATGCAGGAGGAGAGGGGAATATGCTGGTGAAGGCCCTCTCCACCATTCCCATTGCCGATGCGAAGGGCCCGGAGATGGACCTGTCGAGTCTTCAACGCTATATCGGCGAGATGCCGTGGTTTCCCACGGCCTTCCTGAATGATGAATATGTCACCTGGGAAGCCATCGACGAGTTGCATGCACGGGCGATCATAACAGACGGGGCTGGTTCGGCAAAGGTTGTCTTCTCCTTTGACGAAGCGGGCCGGATCAGCAGTGTCACGACGGACGAGCGCTACCGGACCGTCGGTGATACCTACAGTCGCGACCGGTGGACCGGATATTTTTATGATTACCGCGAGCAGGACGGGTTCACCGTCCCGATGGAAATTGTGGCCGAATGGAATCTTCCCGAGGGTGATTTCTCCTATATCCGGCTCCGGGTGACGGAAATGGAGTACGACGTCTTCTCGCGGTATTAAGAGGGACGGCTCAAAATGGGGGGGTCGAACCCCCGGCGTGAAAAAAAGGATCATATTTACCTCACCAGCGGACAACTCCCTTCCCATGGGAAATCGGTCGCGGGTGCTGGGGAAAATACTTGTATTGGCGTTGGCCCTGATGGCGATACTCGTCCTCTCCTTCGTGGTGGTGATGGGGTACCAGATGGCCCGGATGGAAGCAGAATCGTACAATTCGGTCTATGGCTACGAGATGATGATTTCGACCACGGAACCTATCGAAAATGTGGTGCTTCTTCTTCCCGTCCCTGCATATTACAACGAGACGACCGGGAGAAACGAAACGGTCCTCAACCTTTCCATGGTCAGTTGTACCAATATCGACCCTGAGCAAGTGACGCTTACCATCGACGATGTCGGCGGCGTTCCGATGCTGAACATCTCTGCGGACCGCATCGAACCGCTCTACAAGAACCGGATCGAACCGATTCCTATCATGCCGGGGCAGAACGAGTCCGAACTCCCCGAACCGACGCATATCTATTCGAACCGTTCTTCGGAGGAGACGCCGCTTCTCCTCGCGATGGAGATGCATATGTACCTGTCGGGGGTCGATCATGACATCGACACACGCAGCCCGCTCGGTACCGAGCCGCTCTTCATGCCGTATACCGTTCTCGGGACCATCACTGCAGATACCGGTATCCTCACGGAGGAGGGCTATTACCTCTCTGAAGGGAGTACCGGATATTTCGTTGAGGTGCCCTTCGTCCTCTCGTATGATGCCGCAGGTGCGAACGTGCTCTCCATCTCATGTCTGTTCGAGGGGAGAAACGAGTGGTGGGTCCTCGGCTGGCAGGGAAATTCCTACCGGGAAAGGCTCTCCCTCGAACATACCGGACCTGCGGAGGGGACGTATCCTGTCCGCGGGGTCATCATCACCGGCGATGGGGTGTACTGATCATCCCATCCCGGACAGTTCCCTGATTATTATCGTCCCTTAGTCCCTTGGGTGCCGATTGCATTCGAACATTTTCCAAAAACCCATGTGAGCCCTGTCCTTTGCTGTTTCTCCGTATTTGTATCGTGCACCCCCGGCGTGTTCCCCGGATGTCATCCGGCAAAAACGGGAACGGTAAACAAATTATCCTTCCTGTCAATACCTCCATACCAATGATTCCTGCCATCATCATCGCCGGTACCCACAGCGGATGCGGCAAGACCACGATTGCCGGAGCACTGATGTCTGCTCTGGTGAACCGAGGGCTCACCGTCCAGCCGTTCAAGGTGGGGCCCGACTTCATCGACCCCACCCACCATACGGCGATATGCGGGAGAGGGTCGCGCAACCTCGACCCGTACATGATGGGCGAGGACGGCGTCATTGCAACCTTTGCCCGGGCGTCTGCCGGTGCCGATATTGCCGTGATCGAGGGTGTCATGGGGCTTTTTGACGGCCTTGAGGGGGAAGATACCGGCAGCACCGCCCATGTAGCGAAGATTCTCGGGTGTCCGGTCATCCTCGTCGTCGATGCAAAGGGGGCGTCCCGCAGTGTCAATGCGATGGTGAAGGGGTTTGCCACCTTCGACCCTGAGGTGACCCTCGGCGGCGTCATCTTCAACCGTGTCGGCAGCCCGCGCCATGGAGAGATGATTTCGGCATCGCTTGTCAAACCTGCCTTCGGGTGTGTCCCCTGGGAGCGGGAACGAAGCATCGAGAGCAGGCACCTCGGCCTCCAGATGGCACATGAATCCAGTGCGATAGAAGAATTCAGGGATATTTTGGAAGATAACTGCGATATCGACGCCATACTGGCCATTGGAGCAAGCAGGGTGTCGGGACGGCGACCGGCCGCTGAAAGCGGGTCTGTCGGGGATTCCATCAGCATCGGGGTTGCCTACGATGCGGCATTCAACTTCTATTATGCCGACAACTTCGAGCGGTTGCGAAGGCAGGGTGCCGAACTCGTCTTCTTCAGCCCTCTCACCGATCGCCTGCCCGAGGTGGATGCCCTGTACTTCGGCGGTGGATATCCCGAACTTCATACGGCCGAACTGGAACAGGCGCCCTGCAGGGATGCGGTCACGCGGGCTGCGGATGCAGGGATGCCCATCTATGCGGAATGCGGCGGGCTTACCTACCTGACGGAGAGCATCGAGATGGACGGCACCCGGACGCGGATGTGCGGGGTCATCCCGGCGGAGACGGTGAAGATGGGACGGTTTCAGGCACTCGGATATGTGGACGCAAGGTGCACGGCGCATGACTGTCTCTTTCCCGCAGGAACGACGTACAGGGGGCATGAATTCCACTATACCAGACTCAATGTCGCCCCGGACGTGCGCTATGCCCTCGAACTAGAGCGCGGCAGTGGTATTGAAGATGGAAAGGACGGCATCCACCTGAACAATGTCCTTGCAGGGTATACCCACGCCTACTTCACCGACCGCCAGGCATCGGGACTCGTGGAGACGATACGCCGCGTCCACCGGGCATGAGAGGCGGATTTGTGGCCGGGTGTCATCCGGCAGGAGATCAGACCGTTCTCCACCGAAGCGACGGTCGCATACCTGAACAGGCCTCCCGGGAACCTGCTGCCGGACGCGGGAGAGATCCTCCCTTGGTACCGTGTTCTTTTTTATCCTGCCATGCTGTCGTACCCGGAATGGCGGACGTCCATGAATGAGATCCATTTCCCACCGGCTTATGGAAATCAGCGCATGGGTTCGTACCGTCGTCATTACCCGCAGGTGCGGGTCGTTCATCCCGATCGAATGAACATCATTTTATTTGATATAAATCAACTAATGTTTAGATTATGGGGCTCAAGGGCGGACCAACACAGGACGAGATCATGGCCGTGTCTCTTTTCAAACTCGGGATTCGGGATGGGGATGTCATGGCCGATATCGGATGCGGCACGGGAAAGATTGCCATTCAGGCATCCGGAAGGTGCAGTCGCATCTATGCCATCGACCGGCGAACGGAGGCGGTCGAGTATGCCCGCAGCGAGATAGACAAAGCCGGCAGGGAGAACATCGCTCTCATCCATGGAGATGCGGCAGAAGTGCTGGATGATATCGATGCACTGGACTGCGCCTTCGTCGGTGGCTCGGGGAACATAGAGGCTGTCCTTTCGCAACTGGCTGAAAAGGTGCGGGGAAGAATCGTGGTGAATGCTGTTCTTCTGGACACCGTTGGTCGGGCGGTCGGAACGATGAAGGAGCTCGGCATCTTTGCAGAAGCACTCCATGTGCAGGTGTCACGCTCCCATGAATTGGCGGGGGATATGATGTTTACCCCGATTCATCCGGTCTTCGTCATCGTAGGCGAGGTGAAACGGTAGATGCTCGTCGCGGTTGGCATCGGCCCCGGAGATCCCGAACTTTTGACCGTAAAGGCAGTAAATCTGATCAAGGCTGCGGACCGGGTATTCGTGCCGGGAAAAGTAGCCCGTGACATCATCGCACCGTACCGGACGGACCCGGTCGTTCTCTCCTTTCCTATGACGGCGGACGAGGACTACATTAAACGGTGCATCGAAGAGAATGCCCGCACCATCGCCCCTGTTGCCCGGGACGGCCTTGCGGTCTTCTGCATTCTCGGCGACCCGAATTTTTATGGCACATTTGGAAGGCTCTGTGCAGTTCTGGATGAGGTATATCCGGAGATCGAGTATCACTCCATACCCGGGGTCAGCTCGATTACCGCCTTTGCCTCCGCCACCGGGACCGCCCTTTCGGGGGGCATTGTGATCACCGACGGGTCAGAACTGACCGCACAGATCCGAATGAAGGTGAGACGGCCACAGGAGGTTGCGGATGAACTGAGGAAATCAGGGTATTCGACGTTCCTCCTCGCCGAGAGAATGTACATGGACGGCCAGAGGATCTACGGCACCGACGACCTCCCGGAAGAGAGCGCCTACTTCAGTATCCTCTACGCAGGGAAGTGAAGGAAATGCCAACAGTATACATCGTCGGGGCCGGATGCGGGGATCCGGGCCTCATCACGGTAAAAGGAAAGGAGCTCCTCGACAGGGCCGACGTCCTCGTCTACGCCGGGTCTCTCGTGAACCCGGAGCTGGTCGCGGCCTGCCCCGCGGCGGAAAAATACGATTCGTGGGGCATGCACCTCGCCGAGATGACGGAGATCATGATTGCGGCGGCACGGGACGGGAAGGCCGTCGTGCGCCTGCACTCGGGAGATCCGGCCCTGTACGGGGCGATTATCGAGCAGGGGGATATCCTGCGAAAAGCGGGAGTCAAGGTCGTCCGGGTGCCGGGTGTCTCGTCCTTTTTTGGGGCGGCCGCCTCCCTGGGCATCCAGTACACGCTGAAAGGGGTGTCGGAATCGGTCATCATCACCCGCCCGGCGGGAAGGACCCTGGACCGGGACCGGATTGCAGAATTTTCCGGGCTCGGGCAGACCATGGTGATCTTTCTCGGCACGGAACACATGGAAGAGATCTTTGAAAAGGTGCAGTGCCCCCCCGAGACCCCGGCGGCGGTCGTCTATCATGCGACGTGGCAGGACGAGATGGTGGTGCGAGGGACGGTGGCAGACATCGCGGGGAAGGCACGGGCCGCGGGCATCACGAAGACCGCACTCATCATCATCGGTGACGTGGTGAACCCTGAGGGGCCGGACTACACCCATTCACACCTCTACGAATGAAGGGTACCATCATCATCACCCTGGAACCGACGGCAGCACGGGCGAAGGAACTGGCAGATGAAATGGGCGCCGACGTTGTCCTCTACTCGAAGGAGGCGTTTGCCGGGGCGTACGAGAGCTACCGGACGATCATCGCGGTCATGTCGGCGGGCATCGCCGTTCGGTCGGCGGCGCCCCACCTGCGCGACAAGTGGACCGATCCCTGCCTCGTGGTCGTAAGTCCCGACTTCCGGTATGCCATCCCCCTCCTTGGGGGCCACCACGGGGGCAACGAGGCGGCACGACGCCTCGAAGAGCTGGGGATCCACCCGGTGATCACGACGGCAACCGAGACCCGGGGGCTGCCGTCGGTGGAAGGTGTCGCCGAAGAGCGCGGTCTTGCGGTGATCAACAAGGACTCGACGCGGGCGGTCAACGCGGCCATCCTCGAAGGCGAAGTCGCCGTCCACCTGATCGAGCCCCCGGCGATTGCCATCGCCCCGGCGGGGGTTGCCGTCCTCCTAAAGAAGGGCGACTATATCGTCGGCGTCGGGTGCCGGAGGGGGACGGAGAAGCAAGAAATCATTGATGCGTTCACGGCAGCCTTCGCCGCCACGGGGATCGCAGGAGAGGATGTTTGCGCATACGCGACGGCCAACGTCAAGAAGGATGAAGCGGGCCTCATCGCAGCGGTCGGCGAGCTTGGCGGCACCCTGATCTTCGTGGATGATGCATTCATCCGGGCAGAAACACCGCCTTCCCCATCCCGCGCCAGCGACAAACTGGGGCTGCCGGGGGTGGCGGAGCCTGCTGCGCTTGCCCTCTCGAAGAGAAAGGAGGTCATTATGAAGAAACAGACATACGGAGGAGTGACGGTTGCCGTCATCAGATAACAGAGGAAAACTCTTCATCGTGGGCATCGGCCCCGGGAGTAATGACCAGTGTACGGGCCGGGCGAAGGACGCCATCCGCCAATCGGAGATCATCATTGGGAATGACTTTTATCTCCGCCTGATCGGGGACCTGAAGGAGGATAAGGAGGTCATAACAAGTTCGATGGGCAAGGAGGTGGAACGGGCACGAAGGTGCGTTGCGCTTGCGAGGGAGAAGACCGTCTGCATGGTGAGCGGCGGCGATCCGGGGGTCTACGGGATGGCAGGCATCGTCCTCGAAGTGCTCGAGCATGACGGGGCCACCATCGACTGGGAGGTGGTGCCGGGGGTCACGGCCGCAACCGCTGCAGCCTCCATTGTCGGCTCGCCCCTCTCCGGGGACTATGTCACGCTCTCGCTCTCGGACCTCCTTACGCCGTGGGAGGTGATTGAACACCGGATGGACTGTGCATTCCGGATGGGAGTGCCGGTCGCGGTCTACAATCCGAAGAGCAGGGGGCGGCCGGACAACCTCGCCCAGGCCCTCGCGGTGGCGCTCCGCTACCGGGATGGTGAGGTGCCGGTGACAGTGATCAAAAACGCCTTCCGGGACGATCAGGAGGCCCGGTTCTTCACCCTGGAGTCGCTCTTTGCGGATGACAGCTACGTCGATATGCGCTCCATCGTGATCATCGGTGGAGAGGAGTCCCGGATAGGGACCGCCGGGGACCGCAAGATGATGATTACGCCGAGGGGTTATGACCGAAAATACGTATATTGATCCGGGCGCGGACACCAAGGAGGGCTACAGCATATCCATGACGAGCCGGACGCTTGCCCGACAGGTGGTCGGTGACGACACGCCCGAGGACCGGATCCGCCAGCGATGTGCCATTTCGGTCGGGGATTTTGTCATGGCCGACCTGATGGCATTCAAAAACGGGCCGATCGCGGCGGGGCTTGCCGCCCTTGCCGCAGGAGCGCCCGTCATCACGGATATCAGGATGGTCCAGACCGGGGTCCGGAAAACGGAGCACCATTCCGAAGTGCTCTGTGCACTCGATTACGGTGCGGAGATCTCACGCGAACATGGGATTACCCGGGCCTCGGCTGGGTTTGAGGCACTGCGGGAGACGGTAGAAGGCGCGATCATCGTCATCGGCAATGCGCCGTCGGCGCTTCTTGCGGTATGCAGGATGGTGGATGACGGCGTCCGCCCGGCTCTCGTCATCGGCACCCCCGTCGGGTTCGTCAATGCGAAGGAGTCAAAGGAGCTCCTGCGCACGAAGGACGTTTCGTCCATCTCCAATGTGGGGACACGCGGCGGGACGCCGCCCGCGGTCGCCGCCATGAACGAGATCATCACCATGTACATCGAGACCCAACAGTAGATCATGAGCATACGCGATCCCGTCACCGGGTACGAATATCCCGACGCGTGGGTGAGGGCATGCACGGATGCGGATGCCCGGCAGCAGGTCACAGCCGGTCTTGCCGTTCTCACCTCGGACGGCACCGTCCTTCGGAGGGGGTTTACCACCGGGACGACCGCAGCTGCCGCCTGCATGGCGGCGGTGCACTCCCTGCGGGGGCCGGTGTCGTCGGTGTTCCTCACGCTCCCCTGCGGTCTCCGGTGCGAGGTCGAGGCTGTGGGGGGGACGGGTGCGGGTCGGCACGCAAGTATGCCGGCGACTATACGGATGATATCACGGCGAATCTCCTCTTCTGTGCGGAGGCGACGGAGACGGCATCCGGCATCGAGGTGCATCCGGGCGAAGGCATCGGTCGGTTCGTGCGAAGGACGGCGCGGTATGATATCGGCGACGCCGCGATCAGCCCCCCGTCATGGGCGACGATCAGGGGGGCGGTGGAGGAGGCGGCACGCGACCTGCACCTGCCGGGGGTGACGGTCGCCCTCACCATCCCGGACGGCGCCGCCATCGGAGAACAGACGCTCAACCCGAAGGTAGGGGTCGAGGGAGGGATCTCCGTTCTCGGGTCGACCGGGCTCGTCGAGCCTTGGGACGACCACCTGTCGGAGGACGTTTTCGAGCGCATCCGAGGAGCGGACCTGCCGGTGCTGACCACCGGGCGGGTGGGCCTTCGCTATGCACGGATGCTCTTTCCTGCCCATGAGGTGGTGCTGGTGGGCAAATTCATGGAACGGGGCATCGAGGCGGCGGGAGGGGCTGCTATCCTCTGCGGCCTTCCTGCGCTTATTTTGAAGTATATCAATCCCGGAATCCTCGATGGCACCGGGTACGCAACGGTGGAGGAGTTAACCATGTCAGAGAAATGGCCCCATATTCTGGAACAGAGTCTTGCCGACTATACACGGCGAATGCCTGCCATGCGGGTGGTCATCATCGACCGCGAGGGACATGTGCAGGGGGACTCACGATGAAGGTCGTCGGTGTCGGCTGCGGGCCGGGCATGCTGACCGAGAGGGCGATCGCCGTCATCCGCGATGCGGCGCTGATCTATGGCTCGCAGAGCGCCATAGAACGGGCGGCACCGCACATCGGCAGCGGATGTGTCGTCCGCATCATCACGGACTATGCGGCACTCTGGGAACTGCCGGAGCATGCGGTCCTCCTCTCGACGGGCGATCCCATGCTCGCGGGGCTCGGGTATCTGGGGGGAGATGTCATCTCCGGCATCTCCTCCTACCAGTACGTCTGTGGGAAACTGCAGATCCCCATGACGAAGACGGTGATCGTCAACGCGCATGCGACCGACCATGAAAAGGCCCTCGCGGAGATCAAGGATGAACTCCGCCGGGGGAAGACTGCGTTTGTCATCGCAGACCCCGGCTTTGAGGTTCCCGCCCTTGCACAGCGACTACAGGAGGGTGATATCACATGCCGGATTGCCGTCGGTGAACGCCTGGGGTATCCGGACGAGAGAATTGCCATTGGTGATACGGATGCGCCGCCCGTTCCCGTTTCCGGCCTCTTCGTGCTCATGGTCGGAAATTTTTAGCACCTGTTTTTACATCATTCGAAGAATCGACCTCGATACAAGAGCAGGTCGGACCAATCCCGGAATGCAATTTGAAAAAAGAATGGTATGATGTTGGGTTGTGTGGTACTGTGAGTGGGAATGCGAACAATGCAAATGACGCATTATTGTCTGATGTGCAGATAATCATCGAAGTGGACGACTTCAACACAATCCCCACTTTCTGCATTGAATTCTTCAACACGGTCGACAACTCTGGTCATCATTCCTCCGTTTGTGAGAATGAGGCTGTTGTGTCCTGAAATTGCTTTCAGAAGGCATTTGTCAATGACCCCGTGGGTGTAGGTGAGGGATATCCCCCACCTGGCGGCCATGTTCTTTGCAACAGTGCCCATCCCCCCGACAATCGCTACCGTTTCATCATTTATGGTTTGTTTCACCCGTTCAGTATCAGGACCGCCGGCATCTGCTAGGACAATGAATCCTCTGGGAGTACTGCCGCGGGGTCGCCGATGGTCCGTGTCAAGCATTGCCACGACATCGAGGACCGAATGGGGCATGTTCGTCGACGGCACCATCTCCAGCTCGCAGAGCGCCTCATAGAGCTCGATGAGAAGGGGTTGTGACAATTGAGCCTCCGCCAGCAATCCCTTGTCGGAAAATGCTTCCTCCGGCCTGCTCGCGATCAGTATCCTCCCATCGTGCATGATGATGATCCGGTCGGCCCAGGTATAGGCGAGTTCGACATCATGGGTTGAAATGATGATGCTCTTGCCCGCTTGATGGAGCTCATCCAGCAGATCCATGATGCTGCGGGCGCTTTCCGGGTCAAGGGCACTCGTGGGTTCATCGAATACGAGCATATCGGGATCCATTGCAAGCACGCCTGCCATGGCCACTTTCTTCTTCTCCCCCCCGGAGAGCTGGTGGGGCGGACGTCTCCCGAATGCTGAAAGGCCTACATACGATAGGGCGGTATCGACGGCACGTTTCATTTCCTCCGGTGTATAGTCCAGATTTGCCGGCCCGAATGCCACGTCCTGAAATACGGTGGGAGCGATGATCTGGTGGTCCGGGTTCTGGAATACAAACCCGACTTTCCTTCTCAGGGTCTTCAGGTCTTTGCGCGTGTAGGAAACCGGTTCTCCCTGAAACCGGACGGTCCCGGAATCGGGTCTGAGCATTCCGTTGAGCATACGCAGGAGCGTCGACTTTCCCGCTCCGTTTGGTCCGACGAGAGCGATTTTTTCGCCCTGCATCAGTCGCAGGGAGACCTTGTCCAGCGCTGCCGGTCCGTTTGGATACCGGTAGGTAATATCTGTCAGTTCGAGGATACAGGTCATGTGATCAAACCACCAAGAAATTGCATATTGCCGGAGAGGATCAAAAGGGCGAGAAGGGATGCAAGATACAGTATCGACAGATACAGGGCAGGGCCAAAAAAGACGCCCTGTTCCCCGAGCATCGCGTATGTTCCATTATAGCACCTGCAATCCATTGCTTCAATGATTCGTTCCCCCGCTTCCCACGAATGAATGAACAGGGTACCGGCCATGCACCCGAATGTTGCAACGGAACCCTTCCGTTTCATGTACCCCAGGCGCATGGCCTGGGCAAGATAGATCATTTCGGCCTGCTCGATGAGGATAAAAATACAACGGTACACGTGCATGGCAAGTTCAATGAAGAACCCCGGCACATGGCATTTTTTCGCAAGGGAGAAGATCTCCGTCGCCGGTGTTGTAAGGGATATGAACAACAGGGAGCACATCCCTCCAAAAATTCGTGATAATACGAGCATCCCTTCATTTACACTTCCCGTGGTAACCGTCAGGGTCAGCCATCCGGCCGGGGACCAGCAATAGATCACCCCTCCGCTGTTTCTGATGAAGAAGATGACAAACACACTAAGAAGGGCAAATCCAAGAGGTATCATCAGCAGTCTCAGATAAAACCGGCAATCGATCCGCCCCGGGCCAATCGTGACGAGACCGATGGTAACGGCGATGATACACGGGGTGAGAAAACTTTCTGAGGAGACGGAGATGAGGATGCATCCCAGCCCCACAATCAGCTTTACAGCAGGGTGTACACCCTTAAGCCCGCTTGTCTGAGCGATATTTTCAAACAACTCGTAATTCATCGAATCTCAAAAAAAAGTTTAATTTGAAGTTTTCTCTATCCGTCTCTCTGTTGCCCAGGAGCCGAATATCCATCCGATCAACAGGCCGCCAATTACTGCCTGCAGGGCAAAGAGGCACGATTCGATCTCGCCCGAGGGAGGGGTGAAGGTATAATCCGAATTGTCAATCCATGGCTCATACCCGAGTTCTTCAACCATCTCGGAACCCACACCGTCTGTTCCTCCCCAGCCTTCTTCGCCGGAAGCCTGAACAATCGTATCCGTATAGAGAAATGCCCCGGTAAAGAGGATGATTGCAATCAGGGTGATGATTTCAAAAAGATACTTCATTCTTCCATGCCTCCTTTGCTGTTTTCCATTTTTCTTCGGTGAGCACATTCAATTTTACCAGAAGTTCGGGTTTCAGAATAACAATGTACTTGAAGATGACCACGAAGACCAGACCCTCGATGATCGCAAGGGGTACCTGTGTTAGGGCAAATACGCCAAGGAACGCTGCAAATGACGGGAGGAGCCCTCCGGAAGTTGCAGGGAATGCAAGGGCCAGTTCAAGTGCGGTCACGCAGTAGGTGACCAGATCGCAGAGGAATGCCGCGATGAAGACACAGATAAAGAAGTTCACATTCAGCTTGTCGAGGCCCTTGTAGACATAGTAGCCAACGAATGGCCCGACGATAGCCATGGAGAACATGTTAGCACCGAGGGTTGTCAGACCGCCATGGGCCAGGAACAATGACTGGAACAGAAGAACGATACATCCCAGGACGGCGGTGATCCACGGCCCGAAGGTGATTGCCGACAGTGCCGTTCCGGTCGGGTGCGAACAACTGCCGGTTACCGAGGGGAGTTTCAGTGCGGAGAGAACAAAGATAAATCCGCCCGCAACACCAAGGAGAGGGAGCACTTCACGGTTTTCATTCATGATTTTCTTCAATTTGAATAATCCATAGATCAGGCACGGAAGTGCCAGAATCCACCATATCTGCCACCAAGGACTGGGCAGAAAACCTTCCATAATATGCATATGCAATCAAAACCAACACAGTTGTTCTAACTCAAATATATTTGAGTAAAATGAATTGATATTAAAACTATTTAATTTTAGTTATTTGGTCGGTAGGCAAATGGGCTGAATATATTATCAAAATTGGAAACGCAGGATAATCTGCCCGATTAAAAAGTTGAACCCTCCGGGGAATGCACCTGCGCAAGGTGGCGTACCGATGCAAGAGATCTCCGAGGGGTTTCATCACCTGCGAGGGTGGTTCAGGAGTATCGATTCCCATTTTTTGCCATAGTGACCCTTTGAACATTGCCTTCTGCCTATACCACCCATATTTTTGCAATGGGTGGTTTCCTACGAAAACAGCGCGTCAAATGTCATCAAAGATTTATAAAATGCGCTAAATTCAGCGTTTATTGTTAATTTTCCTGCCTATATGTTACTGTTTTATAGAATGGTGGGTATAGAGCTTTCTTAAATATGGATGAGGATCAGGGGTCGTCCAACCGCATCCTGCGGACTCTCAGGCTCCGGCCGCGGGGGATGACCATCACCGAGATTGCGAAACATACGGGGCTGACCCGCAACTCCGTCTCGAAGCACCTCGAGGTGCTGCGGGTGGGAGGACAGGTCGATATGCGCACCGTCGGCAATGCAAAGGTCTATTCGCTCGCCCAGAGGGTTCCGATGTCTGCGTTTCTCTGTTTTACCAGCAACCTCATCGTCGTTCTCGACCGTTGTGGCAATATCCTCCAGATCAACGATCGTTTTCTCAGCATCGCCGGGCGGAAAAAGGAAGAGATTCTTGGCGAGAACGTCAGGGAGGTTGCCCTCCCTGTCGTATCGACGCCGGAGACGCTCGCCCTCATCGAGGGGGTGGAGCGGGAACAGTATATCACCGATGTGAGGTACCGCCCCGACGGGGAGGAGTTCTTCTACCAGATGCAGGTGGTCCCAACCGTCTTCGACCACGGGGAGCGGGGAAGGACGATTGTTCTGGAGGACATCACCGAGAAGAAACGATATGTGCGAAACATGGAGTTTCTCGCAAAATCTGCGATGGATTTCGTCGACCTCCCGGATGATACGGACGTGTACCAGCGTATTGGCGAACTCATCATCGAGTTCATACCGGAGGGGAAGGTGTTTGTCCAGTCTTATGATGAAGCGAAGAATACCTTCTTCGTCCGTTCTGTGATGGATGAGCTATTCCGTCAAGAGCTGATTTCTCTCCTGGGGCGAGACCCTGTGGGGATGCCCTTTCCACTCGACGAGGTGTTCCTCTCCCCCTTCCTTGAAAATCCTGGTGAGATTGAGTATGGCGTACGTGAGATTCCACTGGAGGCACGGCCGGCGAAAGGTGTATTTTCGTTTTATGACCTCGCCTTCGGACAGATTCCGGAGGACGTCTGCGAACAGGTTGTCACGACGTGCAATATCGGCAAGGCCTACATGACCTTCCTCGTCTGGAAGGGTCAGCTTCTCGGGGATGTCGGAGTATTCCTTGCGGCGGACGAGGAGATCGAGGATGTTCATGCGCTCGAATCCTTTATCCGGCAGGCATCGATTGCAATCTCCAAACGGATGACGGAGGAACGGCTGCGCCGAAGCAATCAGCGGTTCCGGCAGGTGGTGGAACTCTTCCCCTTCCCGGCTGCCATCATCAATGCGGAGGGGCGCTATACCTTCATAAACCGCAAATTCATCGAGGTGTTTGGGTATACCCTCGACGACATCCCGACCGGCAAAGAATGGTTTGCCCGTGCGTTTCCCGATGCAGCTGTCCGCAGGGACGTGATCGCCACCTGGAAGAAGGATGTCGATAAAGCGGGGGAAAATCAGGTTCGTCCCCGGATGTACGAGGTGACCTGCAAAAATGGGGAGAGGAAAACGGTGATCTTCCGGCCTATTCTCTTCTGTGACCAGAGTCACTACGTCACCTACGAAGATGTCACCGAACTGCGGCGGGCGCAATCAATACTCCTGGATGACATCGAAGATCTCAAGGCCGTCGGCGAAGAGCTGAGAATAATGGATATGGCGCTTGCCTCCCTCCCATGCGCCGTTGCGGTGGCCGATGCAAACAGGCATCTGCGATACGTAAACGCGGCGTTTCTTGCGATGTGGGGATATGAATCCCTTGACGATGTGGCAGGCATGGACGCATCGGAGCTCTGGACGGCAGATGGAGGGATGGATTGGGCACTGGATCCAT
Source organism: Methanovulcanius yangii (assembly GCF_018687785.1). Classification (NCBI taxonomy): domain Archaea; kingdom Methanobacteriati; phylum Methanobacteriota; class Methanomicrobia; order Methanomicrobiales; family Methanomicrobiaceae; genus Methanovulcanius; species Methanovulcanius yangii. The sequence continues at coordinate 872,282 of NZ_LTBL01000001.1, read as the reverse complement.
GGTCGGGTGTCGTCACCGGGCTCCGGCGGGACCGTTCGTCATTTTCCGTGCAGGGGACGTTCGCACTTCTCAGGGATGATGACGGTGAACGGCTCGGGCTGGTTGGCTGGTTTGGCGACATACCGGGCATCTCATAGGCAGTACAGCGGCGGCGGTCCATGCGAACGTGGATAATAAAACTATGCTCAGCAGAGCCGACTCGCTCTTCTGCTTCGTAAACTGCTATTTAAGAAGACCACGTGAGTGATGCATATAAGGAGGGAGAAAAGATGCCGGAAGTTGTTCAAATGCAAAGACCCCGGACCGAGGTACCACAAAAACCCGGAACGGATGTTAGGCCTTACGTGCAGCGCGTGAAGGAAGGGGCCATCTACGGTGGATTTGCGGCGATGAATTCCCTGGGCGCAGTAGGGGAGTCCGCCGTGCCGCCGCTGATGGAACTTCTCACCGGTGCGGATCGCAATGTCCGCTGGCGCTCTGCCATGGCACTCGCCCGCGTGGGAGCACCATCAGTCGACCCGCTCATTGAGGTTGCGGCGGCTCGCGAGGAATCGATCAAAAATCCCGCTATCTGGGCGCTTGCCGAGATAGGCGACGAACGGGCGGTCGGGCCGCTGATCGTAATCATGCGGGAGGAGCCGTCGGACTGCTGCCGTGCCATGACGGCGGCGGCACTCATCAAACTCGGGGCTCCCGTCGGTGTTGCCGCGGCCTATGATGAGTGCGACCGCTCCGGGGAGGAATTCCGCGGCCTCGTGCGGGAAGCCTACTGGGGAACCTGATTGTCACACTACCTATTTTTTAGTAACACTTCATTTGAAATCGTCGCAGACTGTGGGTAGATCCCGTTTGTAATGGTATGAATAGATTTATATGTCAATTGGGCATCGTCTGATGCGTCTTCGTTTATCGGGGCAATAAGCATATCCTTAATAATCGCTTGATTCTAAATTAGGTATGGTTATATTGGGGGGATTGGAGAATGTCATGTGATATGCAAATAGATGTGGTAGGGGCCATTTCCCTCTTGTACGTCGATGATGAACCAACCCTTCTTGATATTACGAAAATATTTCTAGAACGCACCGGGAAATTTACCGTGGATACCGCAGTCTCTGCCGAAGATGGCATTCGGATGATTCTGGAGGGAGAATATGATGCGGTCGTGTCCGATTACCAGATGCCGGGGATGAACGGAATTGAATTTTTACAGGCCCTGCGTGCCGCCGGAAACACTATTCCCTTTTTCATCTTCACCGGAAGGGGTCGCGAGGAAGTTGTTATCGAGGCAATGAATGCCGGTGTGGACTATTATGTCCAGAAAGGAGGAAACCCTCATGTCCAGTATAGTGAACTCCGGAATGTCATCTGCCGGGCGGTTGAGAAGAGGCGAACGGAGATGCGCCTCCTTGAACATGAACGGTGGATGGCGGACGTCATCAATTTTCTTCCCGATGCCACCTTTGCCATCGATACCCGGGGGAGGGTGATCGCGTGGAACCGGGCGATGGAGGAGATGAGTGGGATTTCCGCATCTCAGATACTCGGAAGGGGAAACTACGAATATGCCCTTCCTTTTTACGGTCACCGGCGTCCGATTCTCATCGATTTGGTTCTCCACAAAGACCTCTGTAAAGAGGTTGTCTATCCTGTGCTGAACTGCGAAGATAAACGCAAGATATTTGGCGAGGTATTCCTGCCGCATCTTCGCGGCAAGGATGGTGCACACCTATGGTTCACCGCATCCCCCCTCTACGATGCAGAGGGTGGGATCACCGGAGCAATTGAATCCATACGGGATATACGCGAGTATAAGCGGGCCGAAGGGCTTTATAAGACGGTTTTCGAGAACACCGGGACCGCGATGATGGTACTGGAGGAAGATGTCTCGATATCGTATGTCAATGAAAAGATGAAGAAGCTCTTCAGCGATATCAGCGATGATGCGGACGTTCTTGAGAAATGGCTGAGCTTCTTCGTGGAAGAAGACCGTGAGAAGATGCTGGAATATCACCGCCTGCGGCGGGAGGATTCCGACTCGGCACCGGGCAGCTATGAGTGTCGGCTCATCCGCAAGGATGGTGAAATCCGGACGCTCTCCCTCACTCTTGCAATGATTCCGGGCACCCGGAAGAGCATTGTCTCGGTTATCGATATCACCCCGCAGAGGGAAGCCGAACGAAAGCTCCGGTTTACCAGGTTTTCAACAGACAATGCTCCCGATGCCATCGTATGGGCAGATCCGAAGGGAAGAATCTTTTCTGCGAACAGGAGTGCGTGCGAGACGTTCGGCTATCCGGAGGAAGAACTTCTGACGATGTCAATATCCGATTTTGCACCGGATATGCCTCCCGGACGGTTTACCGAGTTCTGGGATATTGCAAGGGAGAAGGGATCGTTTACCTTTGAGGCACGGGTGACAAAAAAGGACGGTCAGGATGTCTTGATCGAACTTTCCATCGTATTCCTGGATTTCGATGGTCAGGAGTATGAATGCGGTTTTGCAAGAGATATCTCCAGACGGAAAAAATTTGAGGAAACGCTTCTTGAAAGTGAAACCAAATACCGCGAGATCTTCAATGCCACCGATGAAATCATTTTTCTCTCCGGATTTATTCCGGAGAGGGGACCCGGCAGCATCATCGATGCGAACGATGCCTTCTGCGATTTGGTTGAATATACCCGGGAAGAACTGATCGGCATGTCAATAAGTGACATCGAGCCACCTCTCTCCGATGAGATGATGGCGAATATTTTCGACCAGTTCAGGACGAAAGGAAGAGCAACCTTCGAAACAGAAGCGGTACGCCGGGACGGCACGAGGGTTCCTGTTGAGAACAATATCACCACATTCATGCTCAACGACCAGCAGGTGATCCTGACGGTCGGACGAAACATCAGCGAACGCAGAGCATCCGAAAAGGCGCTTCGGGTGATGAACAAGAAACTCAATCTCCTTTCCTCCATCACGAGGCACGATATCAGAAACCGCCTCAGTGTCCTCATGGGCTATGAGGAGCTGCTTCGGGAAGAGATTGGAAGTGGAAAGGCCGTGGAATATCTCCGGCAGGTTATGGAAGCGACGGAGATGATCCAGGACCAGATCACCTTCACCGGAGAATATCAGGAGCTCGGCGTGAAAACCCCTGGATGGCAGCCGGTCGAATTGGTCGCGAAGACGGTCCTCTCGAGATTGCCGGACAACAACCTGCAGATAACGATCGATGCCGGTCGGCTGGAAATTTTTGCCGACCCCATGCTCTCAAAGGTATTTTACAATATTTTTGAGAACACAATCCGGTATGGCGGGCATGTGACCGGGATCACCCTCTCCTTCTCCGAACGGGACGACATGGGTGTTCTGGTCATCGAGGATGATGGCGTGGGCATATCCGATGACAAAAAAGAGAAGATCTTCGAACGCGGGTATGGTGCGAACACCGGGTTCGGGCTTTTCCTGACACGTGAAATACTTGACATCACCGGGATTTCCATCTCCGAGACAGGAACGGAGGGGAAGGGTGCCCGCTTCGAGATCCCGATTCCCAAGGGTGGGTACCGGTTCAGGTAATGATTCCTCCGGTTGGTGTGCGGGACCTGTGAAGGTTCGGCGGAAATGGATAACTTGGTAAATGTAGATGGCAGAGAGCGAGGATCCGGGAATATGCCGCTATCCGGCAGGTTTCTTCTTTGTTGAAAAGGAAAATCCCAGATGCCTGGTGAAAAAATAATACCAGAATACCACCATCCAGATGGTAAACAGTATCCAGCCCGTATGAATGTGGACCTGTTCGATCACCCCTCCCGGACCGTAGATATACCCACTCAGTGAAATGATGGCAATCCTTCCAATATTGGATGCATATGTCCCGATATAGCCTATGAGAATCAGAAGGCACCCCTTTTTTGATATGGCCTCCGGAAACGTTGACAGGACGATTATGGATGCAACGGTGAATGTCCCGAGTGACCAGATACCGGTACAGTCCGATACGACTGCCAGCCGTACCGGTTCGCCTGAAATGGACAGGAATGATATGATGTTGCCATGAACTTCGGCATCGATCCCCATGACACGGATGATGCCCGTTGTAAGCGTGATTGTCGGAGGGATGAGGGGGGCAATGAGGTAGTCCTCGTGGCGAATAAAGAGTTCGTAGAATTCGAATCCAAGAACCGCCAGTATGGGAAACAGCAACGGAACTATCAGTGTCCGGAATGCCAGAAGTCCAAATACGAAAACACTGATTCCTGATATCAGCAGAGAGAATTCGGCGATTGAGTAGGGGGGGTTGCCGAGGCCAAGGGGAATGTTGAGAAAACTGAATGCGACTATCCCGATTCCCGCAAAAATGACAAGTATCTGTCCCTTTTTCCCCAGAATCATCTGTTCCTTTTTTGAAAAATAGATCATGGAGATACAGGTCAGCACCCAGATACTGATGGCATCAATCTTGGAGTAGGTAAGGGACGTAAACAGAAAAAACAGGGCAAGCGCAGCTATCGTGAGAGTCACCCAGATCTTCGCAGCCTTTTGCGGAGTGATGGCACAGACCAGTTTATCCTCCATTGGTTTCCCCGGGAATTATTACGGTGTAATGGTGAACTAACACATCTGAGAGAATTTATATTTGTCGCACACAATTATCATCTCGTCCCGCCTCTTCCGTCTGGATATTCAATTGTCTCCCCCCTGAATGGGATGCCGGCCGCCGTACCCCCTTGTTCTTGTCTCTGATCAGTCTCCCGCATTCAATCCTGAAAGCCCCACTCACTTAAATCGTCGTCAGTCATGTATGCCGTCTGAGGAGAATGAACCGTTATTGCAGGAGTATTCCCTTTCCAACGCCGGCAAATCCGGATGAAGATTTCATTTCGTGACAATTGTCAATACGACGCACTACTCCCGGATGAGAAATTACCTGCGCCCGAATCTCCCCACCCCGGCGGACATTCACTCCTTTTTGGCTCTTGTGACAATGTCCCGGATGATGGATATATCCAGATAGCCCGTCACAAAAAGAATTCCGGCATAGAGGAGCGAAGATGCGAGAATGCCCGTGAACAGAGAGAATCTTCCGATGAAAAGCATGAGAAAGACGGCGACACATGAAACGATAAGGTGCGAAAATTTGTGGAAGAGTACGCGGAGGGGTTCGTTGTCCTGTGATACGTACATTGTGGCGATACAATAGATCATGAGAATGATGATAAATGCGAGGTATGCTCCCATAAATCCAAACGCTTCAATCATTCCGTGGCTGAAAATCGGGAACACCAGCAGACTGACGATGGTGATGAGAACGAAGGGTTTCGTCGATTTTTCGTAAAATGAAACGTTCACATAGGCAATAAACTGCTGAATATAGATGAAGACGTACCCGACTGCGATGAGGAGGATGTAATCACCTGCAGGAGCATAATCGGCAGAGAAGAGGAGAATGATCAATTCTTTTGCATAGAATATGAGAATCAGCACGCAGAACATGGACATGGCAAAAAGGAGCCTCCCAATATCCCCGAGGCCCCCCCGGCGGTTCAGCAGAAGGGATTTATCCGTAGTACCTGTTGATTCAGGAACCGAGATCAGGTACAGGGCCGATGAAAAGAACGTGATGACTGCTGCCAGCGTGAGGGAGACATCAAAGAATGCCTGATATTCAATTCCCAGGTCATGGCTGATGACGATTTTATTCAGATTTTGGCATAATGTGATCCATATCCCGATGATATATACGGAAAATCCAAACACCATAATTTTCCTTGAAGGGATCTGTATAGTCTGGATGGACCCGAAAATTGTCTTCGCCTTCCAGATGAATGCTGCAAGAAGTACAATCAGCGGCGGGATGGCGAAGATTACGAATAAGATATCAAAATCGTATATTCCAAAGACAGCAACGGCAAAAAATATCAGTATCAGCCGGAGAAGACCCGGCGCCGCGGAGATTGCAGCGGCAAATGAATGGTTTTTCTTCCCTCGCAAGAGTCCCATGATATCAACACTCAGGGTGATGGAAAGCAGCACGATGAGCAGGGTGGAAAAGAAAAACGGCCACATGTCCGCCGGTATGTTGAGAAAAGTGCAAATCTGAACCGGAAAGGCAAAGAGAACCAGTCCGACGGCTGCGGTGGCAAGCGTTCCGTACACAAGGGAAAACCCGAAGTATCGTCGTCCTTCACTCGCATGACCGAGAATATCAAACAAACAACAATTTGTCACCAGCTGGAAGATGGCCGGCAGGGAAATAACCAGGAGAATGATGACTCCATATTCGAAGGGCGTGAGTGCACGGGCGAGAATAATTTTTGTTATGATTCCGCAAAACCGCATGAGGACGAGTGACCCGACGTAAAATAGCGTGTAAAATGAAAGGTTTCGTTCCATTCTTCATCCACCTTTCTCCGGAGGGGGGGTACCGGCGATGAGCTCCTGCATTTCCTGACGTAATGTATCGGGGTCGCCCAGCTGTTCGAGCGCCTCTTCAACGGTTGTCAGAACCTTTGCCGGAACGCCTGCCACAATCACCCCCGGCGCAACATCCTTCGTGACAACGGCTCCTGCCGCGACAATTGCACCTTCGCCAATGGTGACACCGGGAAGGATGATGGCTTTCGCCCCGATATATCCGTTCTTCCTGATTTGCACCCGGCCAAAGAGTATCGGAATGTCAGGATTGATGCAGTGATAACTCGAATCATGTGCCACAATCACTGCCCGCGGACCGATATTCACTCCATCCCCGATCTCTATCAGGTTGGGGCGTGATTCCTCAATGAAGACCCCATGTCCGATCCCCACGTTGGTGCCGATTTTTGTCCCGCGCCATCGGTAGAGGGTATTGCGTATCCGGTCATTCGGGATATTCATGGCAAGGACATGAAGAAATCCTTTCACAAGAAGACTGTACCGAATCCGTTTGTATACGTTGGATATTGTTCTCAATACGTTCCCTCCCTTTTCGTGTGGCTTGTCTGCCTGACCCGGCATCATAGCCGTCAATGCTGGATCAAATCTTTACATGATATCCTGTCTTTCGGGAGAGTGTTCTTGCCATCCTGTACAGCGGATGGGAATACTTCTCTGCGGAATACCAGATCGACAGTTCGGGATTGAATTTCGATTTGAATTGCCGTAATCTCGGGTTGTCGCCTCCGTCCATAATCTCGTACCATCTCATCCCCCTTTCCTTCGCAATTTTTATACTTTCCCAACCGAGCAAATCGTTTGGCGAGATTCCTTTCACTTCCGTTTTGGCAAGTCCAATCCATTGGCATGTGACACCATTATAGTTCAGCCGAATGACGCCACTCACAGTTTCTCCTTGGTACTTCGCGACCAAAATATCCAGAAATTGATCATGATATGTCTGATAGATTTCATCCAAATATGCAGAGATATCCTCTCGTATTTTCCCCTGTTCACTGAATCTTCTCCGGGTTTCTGAATGTATGAGCCAAAGGTCATCTTCATCTCCCTGTTCAATGACGATGCCATTTTTCCGTTCAGATTTTATTTTTTTTCGCAATGTCTTATGCATCCCATACCATATCTTTTCAATATCTTCACTCAGGTCAATACGGTAGGTGTAATAAGGTTCAATATCATACCCTGCCCAGCGGAAAGGCCGCGAATCAATCAGACCCGGTGCCGTACGCAAATTAACAAAATTGCACCTGAGGTCGGAAAAGAGGAACTTGTCTATAGCGGACTGAATCCCTATGAGATTTTCTTCAATTTTTGATAGCTTATATGATTCGTATGCCGAAAGCACAGGGCCAAGATACAACACTTCAGTCGTATAAGGAGGTGAAAGTGCAACCTTCAAACAACCTTTCTTTTTAAAAAAAATCGGATAATTGGCGATATGTGTCGAACCCTTAAAAATCTGGAGGGGGTAGAGCGTACTATTGGTATGCTTTTCCATGATCTTCAACCAGTTCCAGGTATGGAAAATGGTACCCTGAGGGGACGACTCAATATAATCGTCCCACTCTTTTTGGGCATGACTATCCGCAATGCGTATGGAAAACCCCATCTTTTCAACCACCAGTAAGTCCAACTACTATATACCTATTTCTCTGAAACGTTCAGGCGGGCCCGATCTGCCATTTTTAAGAGGTAATATTCGAATATTGAGAGAAACGGGACAGGATCGTCCAGTGAAAAGATAAAATAGGCATCATCACGATGAAATTTGACAAATTCACTCATTGTTTTCATTTTGTACGCTACCGGAAACCTGCTTCTGAGGACCATCAGCAGATGACGGAGATCATTGCAGACTACATTTCTCCCGGTGATTCCTGTCTGATACTCAAATGAAGGCGACACTTCGTTGTCAGTGGCAATTTCATATAGTAAAAAGGGAAAATCAACTCCTGCGGAGACGGCACATTGAAGAGAACCCCAGAATCGCGGATTTATCTCCAGCAACTTCGGTCTCCCATCACGTTCGTCGATGATAAAATCGAGTTCGGTGACCCCCCAGATCTTCAGGGCCTTCATGATCTCAATGGTCAGTTCCCTGATTTCATCGTTCGTGACCGTTCTTACATAACATCCCGGCCCGCTCCTGAGCGGATAGGTCCGAATCTCCTGTATAATGCAGATTCTCTGGATCCTGAAATTTTTATCGGTCAAAACCGCAGCAGAATACCGCTCGGTAAACGGGATACATTCCTGCAGAATGGCCGGGCCATACTGACGCAGGATGGATGCATAGCTCTCTTCAATCATATCGGGATGGTCTACCCGTAGGACTCCCCGTCCGCCTCTCCCCCGGTTTGGCTTTACCACCAGAGGATAGGGAAGACTCCCTGAAATTTCCATGAGATGATCGGGTCCGTCGACAAAAAAAGTCTCTGGAACCGGAATGTGATGGTTCATGGCCCTTCGCATAAGGGATGATTTATCATAGAGTCCCACGAGTGTTGCATAGTCCGGAAATGCCGGTGTATAGTCATACAAGGGGGCATGCTTTGCAAAAAGAAGCATTTCATCCTCCCCATTCGGCATAATGACGTCTTCTTCTGTCAGCTCAGAGAAAAATTCGTCGTCATATTCGCAAATCCGCTTCTTCGTGCAGTATCTCGAATAACACGGCATCGATCTCTTTTCTCTGGAGACTATGGTTGTGGGTATGCTGCGTCTTCCGAGGGAGCGCACAACTGCAAGACCGACATGGTCCCCAGTACCCGAAGGTATAATGGCATTCATCATTCGACACCGGCTGTATGAATCGAAAGAGCAAATGATGCATGGCAGGAGGCAGTATAAATAGATTCCCGGGACCTCAGGACTTGTTCAGAAATGATCGTGCCGGTTTGCAGGCATGGACATATGCGTATTCAAGACCTTTAATAAATCGGGAGCATTTTTTTGCGGAAAACCGTACGTCCAGATGCGGATTGAACTTCGAGGAATAGTAGGTATGGAGCCGCTCATTGCCGGCCGCACCCATCGTAACATAGGAGGTGATTCCCTCTGCACAGCAATACTGGATCTCCTCCCACTGGAGAAGATCATTGGGAGAGGGAGAGATGGAGATCATGGGTTTGGGATTGCCTATCCAGCTCAACAGGGAATTTCTGTCATGGATGTCGATGAGACCGGTGACAATATCCCCTTCGAAATACGTGACGAATATCTTAAGGTTTTCAGGAAACGTCTGAAATATTTCGAATAAATACTCCCTCGGAACATGTACCAAACGGCCCTGTTCCCGGTATCGTTCGACCATCAGGTCATATATTGCATTCAGTTCTGCCTTCCCTCCCATTTCAACCGTGATTCCCCGCTTCCGGGCCCGCTGGATATCCTGCTTCTTCTTTTTCGGAAGGCTTTCGTAGAGCGATTCCGCACCGGGGCTCAAATCACTCACGTAATTATATTCAGGCCTCACCGTGTAGCCGGACCAGGTGAAGGGGCGGGGATCCGAAAATTTTGGCGGGAGAAACAACTGGGTGTACTGTGCTTTCAGTTCCATGCTGATATACCCGTTCACTTCGTCCAGAAACGAAGAATTTACCTTCTCTCTCCTGCTCTGGAGTGGTAATGCATCGGAGAGAAGAGTGGGTCCCAGGTACAGGAGGGCGGTGTGGGGTGGAGGAGAAAAGACGAAGTTCACGCCGAACTGTTTCCGTGCAAAAAGAGGGAACAGTCCCACCGGGTCATTCTTCACATAGCCGATGAGAGGGTGCAGGGCACATCCACTGTAGCTGGCTGCAATATTCAGCCAATGCCACGAATGAAAAATTGTTCCCTGAGGAGATTCATCGGCAATCCTGTTCCATTCGGCGGCATCACCGGCATCCGCCCTGTACAATTGAACCTTCATACCAGTTGCACCACCATGGTGTCCGGCAGATTCCTGCAGGCGAGAATATAATGCCCCTCCCCCGTTTTCGACAGCGTCCCATTGTGCGATACCAGTTCTGCAGACCGATTATCCGGCAGGTATATGTCGAAGGGAGGTGCTGCGCTGCCGCTGCAGGAGATCGAAACCTCATCATCCGCATACCGGCATTTGACGGCTGTCTCCTCTCGAGCCTTCCACCAGGATGCAATGTCGCGCCCGGTTGCCACCCATGCACCCTCCTCCATGCATGTTTCAATAATCTTCCAGTACAATTCTGCGGTTCCCGGGTATTCCAGGCTGTTAAACACCGCCGGGTGCCATAGTACGGTCAGGACACCGCCCACCGTCCTGACATGGTCTATCATCGTTTTGCAGATATCCCATCCCTCTTTTCCGTCAGGGAGGGTGATATCCATGAGTGAAAGTGGGATCTCCAGAATCGGAAGACACCCCCCGGGCCCTTGGGGATGGAAGGGAAAACAGGTCCCCCCCCGAAATCCCGTACCCTTCGCTGCCGTGAAGCCCAGCGAAGTGTCATAGGAAAAACCGGCTCCTGACTGGGAGACCCATGTGTCCGGTATTGTCAGGTTCAGGCGATGCTGGCGTATTCCCGCCACCGGTGCGCCGAGAAGTTCTTCCAATTCCGCCTTTTCGCTTTCGAGAAGTGACGGGTTGGTAGAGGAATATGTAGAACCATGCACCCCGACTTCATGGCCCCCTTCGGAGAGCGTTTGCATAAGTCCGATGATCGCCGGTGTGCGCAGGGAGTGGCACCGCCCGTATAAATGCCAGGTATGCGGTCGAAGCAGGCTCTTTTCACCGGATTCCTTCAGAAAAAAGTATGTCGAGCACACACCGAGGTCTTTCTCCTTTCGCATGATGGCCTCAAATGTCCAATAGGGTTCATCTCCGTCGATCTTGCGGGAAAGGGACTTCATCTGGTTGACTACCCCATGAATGTTCCCCCTTCTCATACATCTGAGGGGGCGGGTTATCCACTGGTAGGTCTTGGCGAGTTCATCGACATCATGCGTTAGGCAGACGGCGAACCTCTTCCCTGCAGGCCAGCAGGATTTCCGAACGAGGGGCTGGCTGATTTCGCCGCACCCCATCAGGATTGTCCTGAAGAGAATATCTTCATAGAGATCAGCGAGGGGCGGCAATACGAAGGGAGATGATCTGTCTTCGGACCCTGAAACCCCATACTCCGGTGTCTCCAGTGAACCCGTCAGGAGAGACCCGGTCAGCCGGAAAATATCAAATCCGATGAATATGCCCGATGGTGAACCGGAAATGCAGGGATAGGTCCGTTCCTGCGACCTGAAGACTGCCATACACCGGCTCCCGGCGTCATGGGTATCCGCCGGTGTCTGGAAGAGAGGCCATTCCCGTTCGTCCATGGTTATCATTCCGGCGTCCGGTTCAAAGGCTGCATTCCGGGCAATACGGATGGAGAACCGGCCCTTGCCTTCGGCCTGATAGCCGATGCAGACACCTTCGTCCGGTTCACCGGCCGGGAGGACCGGAATCCCGCTGGTACGAATGAAGTGATCAATGCCATAACGGGAGACGGGATCGTCGGTATCACAGGCGAGAGCGATCATTTTCGGACATCCCTCCATCTCAGGTACTCACGGTAACTTTCAGGATAATTTTCGATGAACCTCGTCATCCATGCCGACACATTGATTTTGTCGGCAAGAAGGCGTTCTCGTTTATCCCGCCATGTATTTTTGGAATCGTGATTATCAAGAATCCTGACTGCTTCTTCGAGGGCCGCATCCTGATCGGGGAAGAAGTACATGAGCCCGTACCTGTCCCGTATTTCCCGGAAGTTCCCGCTGGAGTTCCCCGTGGCCTCACCTCTGGCATTTGCCTCGATATGAATCGCCGGCGTCCCCAAAAGTGCGGCTTCGGTCGTTATCGTCCCCCCCTCCCCGATGTAGAGCGATGCATAGGCGAGGAGGGAATGGAATTTTTCTGGTGGAATATGAAGAATATACTTCTCGAATTCGGGTTTAAGGGGACGTTCCGAACTGATGAAGACCGTCCCGTATTTTTGGAGGGTGGTGATGACTTCCGCAGGGTTTTTCATCCCTTTCAGTCCGACATCGTGGGATGCCCCCCACGAGATGAACCGGACGATACTGAACCGGTCCTCCTCCGTCATCCCCAGTTCTTCCAGCACGGAAGGGTCCGGCGAAAACACGTCCGGATGGAGGTATGCGAGTTCCTTGTACCCGTCAAAGCGCACCTGCCGGTCCCCGAAATCCCTGAGGAAGCAGGACGGGGTGCAGATGGTGTCCGTGAACGGTGATGTGAGCCGGATAATCAGGTTTGCATCCTCGGTATCCCAGAAGGAGATATATGGCCGGCGTATCACCTTCGATACGTGGGCGAGATAGGGGGATCCAAGGGCCACGAGGATATCCGGCCTGAACTGTCGTGCAATCCGGTATATCCTGTAGTCAAACCGCAGGAGGGCGAATGCCTTGCCGGCCAGGCCCGGTTTGTGGTTGCCAATGGAGATATAATCAAACCCGGATGCCTTCAGGAGATCGAGGGTCATTTCCTTGTTTCTGGTGACAATCAGAATGGTATGGCCCTTATCCGAGAGGTCACGGATCGTTCTCCTGAAGAAGTGAACATGTGCCGGGTGACCAATGTCGATCAAAATCCTCATGAATCTTCCCTCTCATTGCATACCCTGTTTCATACTCCTGCTAAGACATATGCCGGCGCCGTCGGGCACGCATCCGTACACCGTCCGCCCTCCGGAATGTCTGCCCCGTGCTTCCGCCCGGCCCGTATGAGAGCTATCTACCGCAATACCCATCGTATCACCTCGAAGGCCTCTGCGTACCGTTCCTCAACCTGTGTCCCCCTCGTGAGTGCAAGGCCGCGGATAAAGCCCGCATCGAAGTATGGCCTCCCTTTCTGCGTCTCATAGCACCGCAATGCATCAATTTTTATCCGGAGGCACTCCTCGCTGAACGCGACGAAGGCAAGGGTATTGAAGGTGATATTGTTCCACGGCTGCTCATAGCCGAGGATGGTGCACTGTTTGAAGGCACGCAGCGTCTCTTCGAAGGTCACCTTGTGATCCTGGTGGGTATCAAAAGAAGACGGAGTGAATACCGTGACGGGCTGTATTTCATTTCGTATCCGGATCAGTGCATCAAGGATCTGTTGGCGATACTGGGGAAATTTCCGGACCTCGAATTCAAGAAGGATGGGATCATCCATTCCGAGAATCTTTGTGGCCGCCTTCACCTCGGTACGGAGAATATCCTTCGGGTACTCCTCCGGGACGGATTCTTCACAACAGGAGAGCGCCACATACCGTACCTCGTATCCTTCACGAATGAACCGGGCGATGGTCCCCCCGCACCCGAGTTCTCCGTCATCCGTGTGCGGGCTGATGACAAGCATTCGTTTTGTCATGTGCCGATCCCTCCGATTGCCGTCAGATTGCGATAGAGAATGGGGATATCCTCGCGGGAAAACCCCGCCTCCTCCTCCCCGTCGAAGACCACATCTCCGTCGATGACACAGGACCGGCCAGTACTTCGTTCCGGAACAGAAACCTGGAGTTCTATACTCCATCTCTGTGCGATCTCGGTTCCCGAACGATTCATGAACAGGTCGAACATGGAAGGGACGGTGGCAAAGACGCCTGCGGCCATGTCGGCGGTGACGGCAGAACCGATGAGCCTTCCCCGGAGTAGCCGCAGGGTTGCCATATCGGCACCCGCGTCCTCCGTCTCTTTCAGCGCCCGTCGCCTCTCCTCCTGCACTGCATCGATCCGCTCCTTCAGGTGTGCGTCCAGAAGGTCGTTATTTGAGAGGGAAAACGCCTTTTGCAGCTCCCGGAGGGATTTCGTATGCACGCTTCCGAGGTAGTAATCCTTTGATGACCAGGAGCAGGTCGATGGCTGATGAAATCCCAACGCATGAGCAATCTCATCTGAAATTTTGCCGTATCTGACTCCGCCACCCCTGCCCGGAATGAAGATGTGGGTTCCGAACGCCTCGGGAAAGATCAGGTTTCGGCTCACGGCAGAGAGACTCATCCTGTAGGCATAGGACTCAAACCTGCTAAAATCGGGAGCGAAGTCCAGTTCAAATTCACGGGTGCATATGGGGCATATGCCCCGGCACATCCCGGGTGCGTTGGTCATGAGAGGGATGTTGCCGCCGCAGTCACAATGATACCAGAAGGGAACCTCGCCGGAAAGGACGGGGCGGGACGGGAGCCGCAACTTTTTGATTGCGGCGTTGTATACCTCCGTATATGTGTCGAGGTTCCGGAGAATGCGGGTGCATTCGTCTGAAAACAGTTGTGCCCGCGAGATTGCGGAGTACCGGAAAAAGATGACATCACATTCAAGAATGTCTTGGGAAATCCGTGAGAAGATGTAGGCATTCAGATCTGAAAAGGAATCAGCACGTTCGTAGCCGTCCCACATAATCTCCATGATCTCCGGGTGATTCGTTTTCATCCGGGGATACAGGTTTTCAAGCCTCCGCATTTCCTCTTCCCAGACCTCCAAAGGAGGTTTTGGAATGTTCTCAAAACGCCTCCATTTATCCGGGCCTTTCACTGAAAAACCGATTTTCTGGCGTCCGTATTTGTTCAGCGCCGGAACCTGGTTTTTATAGAGAAACGGGGCGGTCGTCGTGTTCTGGTCCGCAAATCCAAAATATGCGACGACGGACATACCATCCGCATCCAGCATTTCGCGAAATGTCTCCAGCAGGTACACTTTTTTCCAGACGCCGGTATATGGGAAATAATTCGGCTGATGACCTGACTCGAGGACGACGGTATCGTCCTGAACAGAATTCGTAGTGCTCTCCTTAAGTCCCGCACTTCGTGCAAATGATCGTGAGATATCCAGGAGGGCGGAGAGATTTCGCTGCTGGTGGTCACGCAGTGTGTGGTCCGCGGGGACCAGCGCTCTCAGATCAGATATCTTCATTTTTTTATTCCTTTCCAGATTCTGGTTTCCCAGTCTTCCCTGTCACCGGAATCAGACGGGGACCGGTGGCGGGAACGAACGAACCGGGAATCTCCGGGTCTGTCTCCGTCTCCCGTCGTATGTTTTGAGATCATCTTTTTCAGGATCAATTCTGCCCTCCAGACGACCGCGGCGAAGAGGGAGAAGATGAGGATTGCACCGGCAATGTTCAGGGGGGTTGTGTTGACGGCAAGGACTTCATCGATAAACAGAACGATCAGGATCACCGCCCCCATGCTGAAAACGACTGAAAAGGCCATCCTTCGAAAGGTTGGCAGCTCATCCGGCCCGGGATAGAGAACCAGTGTGATGGCATATCCCGGAATAAACAGGATGAGAAAAAATCCCAGAATCGCCTGAATTACGGCCAAAGGTATTGAAATAGGTTCAATAATTCAACCCACCCCACAGCATAACATGAGAGAGGCTTTTTTCATTTATATTTTTCCCCCCCTATCCGGGAATGAGAAATCCGATGATGCAGAATATCCCTGTCAGTCCGTACATCACCGTCACCGCATTGCGCTCTGTCATAGGGATATAGTACGGCAACACCCACTTCAGCGTCAGGGGATTCGGCACTTCAATCGTCCCGTCATCCCGTATTTTTCCGAATTTTGCGATAGGATAGCGCCGGGGGCGAAGGCGCCAGTATACGTACATCAGGAAGTTTGCCACGTGCGGAATGAGCATCACAAATCCGCTGAAGATGTACCCGTTAATCACCATCGTGGCACCAATGGCTGCACCAACGGATAATGCTCCGATATTCCCCCAGAAGATACGAGCGGGATATTTCTCAAAGAACCAGTAGGCTGCAAGAGATCCGGTGAGGCATACAATAAAGAGTATATTCCAGATTTCTCCATCCGTCACTGCCTTTGCAATCAATGTGATGAGCACAATCAGGGAGAGGCCGGGCGCCAGACCGTTCAGTCCGGAATGCATGTTCACGAGATTGGCGACGACCGGGACATAGAGGGGAAGAATGAGCTGGAGATAAATTATGCCCAGATCCATGGTTCCGATGAACGGAATATACACCAGTGTCACCGTTACATACGATATCAGGGAATATGAACAATAATACAGAAGAATGAGTTTCGCCGGCCGTCCGATGTCGATGATGTCATCGAGAATTCCAAAAAGGGCAAAGAGCGTCACCACCATTATGATCACATAATTGACCGGGAGAATGTAGGTGGAGTAAAAAAGGGAGATGATCGAGAGGGACAGGAGGGATGCCAGCAGGATTATGAGCCCTCCGTTTGTTGCAATTTCAGGATGATCGCCCTTGTACATATCCTTTGCAACGATGGAATGTTCCTTGAGCCTCCGGATTAGGCCGGGCATCACCAGCAACGTTGCAACGAACGGTACTGAAAACAGCACAAAAAGCATCAGGTTGAGGGGACTCGCCAGTTCCGGAATTGCCATTTTATGCCCCTCTTACCATACGAGATGAATATACTATCGGTCACCTGCGGCACCTGAAATCCCTGAAAAAATTGCTATCTCAAAGAATCCTAATTTCTTCCAAGATAGTATAGATTTCCCCGATTTTACCACGCATGCCATTTTGAAAAAAAAATCAGGTAGATATGGGGTGAAGTAAGTTGAAAAGAAAATTAGCCGACTCATGATAATCCGGGTTCCAAATTTTCCACATCCCGGGGAAAAATCTACATCACAGGAAAAAACTTCATATCTTCCGTAAATCAATGATAGCTCGTTCTGATGATACGATTTGATATATGCTATTGTCAATCACAAGTATAAAGATTTAAATACTCATTGGGGAGAATGAGAGCCTGACCACAGGGAGTGCCAGTGCCCCCGGTGGCAAATGAAGCAACACCTGCGGGAGATTTTCCGCCGTGTTACTGAAGGGGGGAACAGAGTGGACAGCAGTTCACTCGGGAACAACTCAATGTTACACCCGAATCGATTTATGACTTTTCAAATGAGGCAGGAAAATGAGTGCCCGACATATTAACCCACGATTGAACCTAAAAATTCCATCGCTCAGGGTAATTATTGGACTACTGATAATTTCCCTGGCAATACCGGCAATTGCGTCAGCAGCAGCACATCCGAACCTCCTGTTTAACGACATCAACGAGGTTCCCGGCTACCAGTACAGTTCATCTGCACCATGGAGCACCTGGAAGGCGGTTATCATCAACTCCGCCGATGCATCGCTCTCTCGCGATTTCTCCGATCCCAATTGGGCAACCTATAACCGGATATCCTACCGGAGTGGATTTGCAAGCGATCTAGGCCTTGCATACCAGATAACAAAGGACAACAAATACCTCGAAAAAGCCCGGCAGGCCCTTCTCAACCTCGATGTTGGGGACGTGCCATATGAGATGGACCGGGCCGTCGCCCTGCGGGGATACGCCCTCGCCTATGACTGGGTCCAGCCCGGCCTGTCGGCGGCAGACGACAACATCATACGCGACAAGCTTGCCGTCCTTGCGGACCGTACCTATCGCGACCTGAACGGCGACGGCGCAAAGACGACCTATGTCTCGTTTGCCGATTACCACGGACAGGCATACCCGAGCGTTGCGATTGCAGGACTTGCGCTCGAGGACTATACCAACCCGAACAACCTTGCGCTGAAATCCGGTCCCGATGACTGGACTCGTGCAGGAACCGATTATCTCTTTGAAAACGACGAACTGCATACATACAACCGGCCCCTCATCTCCTTCGGATTTGATGAGGCATCCGGCAAGCACCTGCTCGGTGCCTACAAGAACTACGTGATCGACGATCTCCTCTGGTGGTTCCAGGTCTACAGCAACCACTACGACAAAAACATCCTCGACGACTACCCCGTTGCAAAGAAGATCGTAACATCCGAACTCTGGGAGACGATGCCAAACGGCTACATGAACAACTATGTGACCGGCGGAAACACGCTGGAGACCTACCAGCGTGGCATCATGAGTCTCCTGGACACGGGCGAGAAGGCGGAGATGATCAGGTATCTCGACATGACGCAGGGCAGCACCCTCCTGCCGTACTCGCGGGAGAACGACCTCGCACCGACGAAGCTGCTCTTCTGTGTCTATGGCAACTACAACAGCGTCAGCCCGGACACCCCCGACTCGACGAGCCGTCTCGACGAGGACGCCATCTACCAGGTGTTCCGGGAAAACTGGGACGAGGATGCGGACTGGCTCTCGCTCGTCACCTTCGATGTGCAGACCAACAGCAACCGTGACAGCGCCCACCACGACCAGCTGAGTATCGAGTACTACGGCGATGGCGATCTCCTCCTCGCAGATGCCGGGGAGACGAAGCATGTCCTCGATAACTACTACGGACAGTACGAGGTCCACCACAACGGGATTGCAATCGAAGACCCGCAGACTCCGTTTGCCACTTCCTCCTGGGCAGACAGCCAGGCACGGGGTGTCTATAAGGGGTATGCAGCCGGCATCACCACTCCCACGACCGTGGAGACCGTGATCGAGAGCTCCTGGATGGAGGGCCTTGTCGCCTCGGAGACGATCACCAAGGTGATCGGCAGTACCTGGTCCGCCTCCGAAAGTCTCTCATCACCGATCGACTACAGCCGGACGATTCTGTATCCGGAGGATGACTATTTCATCGTCTTCGACCGGTTTGACGGAAGCGAGGAATGGACGTACCGCAATGTGCTGCGCCCGACCAGCCTGAGCATCACGCCGACCGGGTCTGCAATCGGACATGTGAATGGTGATCTCAAGATCGGCGGGACAACATACAACTGGTTGTCACCGGCCTACAAGGATGAGATCGACACCGGCATCACGACGAATTCCCTGACATGGTCCACAACGAATCCGTACGGGGACAAGGTCAGCATGAATATCTATTCCGCCCCGGCCTCGGACGTTCTCGTCACGAAACATGCGGGGAGAGTTGCGGGATATGACACTGCATCCGAAGTCTATACACCGGTTGTATATCTGAAGGACGGACCGGAAGAAGACCTGTACCGCATCACGGTTCTCACCTCGAACTACGCGGGCGAAGAACAGAAGAATACGCAGGAAATTCCGGTGAGCGGAAACGGGAATGCCATCCGGGTGAGCACCGCAGCCTATACCGACACCATCTACTCGGGAGCCGGCGCAAGCTCATTCGGCGATTACTCGACGAATGCCGAGTCGGGATTCATCAGGACCACGGGATCCTCACAGGACTACAGTTACACGCTCATCAAAGGGACCTACCTGAACAAGAACGGAGCACCCCTCATCACGAGCACCGGAACGGAGAGTGTGTCCATGAACAAGGACGGAAATGCCGTTGCCCTGATGGTTGACGCAGCTTCGTCGGGCCAGGTCTCCCTCTATCAGCTGGGCAGTGACGTAACCAAGGTGCTGAAGGACGGCGTGACCTATACCGGCTGGAAACTCTCCGCAGACAAGTCGGCAATCATCATCACGACAGCAGCCGGAAGCCACGAATACACCTTCCTCACATCCGGAGAAGTGGTGCCGGCACCAGTTGCTCCGGAAGCAGGATTCAGTGCAAGTCCGACAACCGGCGGCGCACCCCTGTCGGTTCAGTTCACCGACAGCAGTGTTGGTGCCGTCTCCTCGTCATGGAACTTTGGCGACGGAACACAATCCACCGCAACGAATCCGACCCACACCTACACGACGGCGGGAACCTATACCGTGACTCTTGCCGTAACCGGTGTGAGCGGGACGGACACCGAAACAAAAACCGGCTACATCACCGTGACCTCCGGGACAACCCCTGTGTCATCGGCACCGGTTGCAGCCTTCACGGCTGATGTCACCACCGGCACGGCACCCCTTGCCGTGCAGTTCACGGATGCCAGTACGAACAGTCCCACATCATGGGCATGGACCTTCGGTGACGGGGCATCGTCAACGGCACAAAACCCGAGCCACAGCTACACGGACCCCGGCACCTATACCGTGACCCTGAAGGCAACGAATGCCGCAGGAACGGATACGGAGACAAAGACGGGCTACATCACCGTGACCGGCACATCGGTGCCGTCCGAAACCAC
Source organism: Methanovulcanius yangii (assembly GCF_018687785.1). NCBI lineage: Archaea > Methanobacteriati > Methanobacteriota > Methanomicrobia > Methanomicrobiales > Methanomicrobiaceae > Methanovulcanius > Methanovulcanius yangii. The sequence goes on along the minus strand of NZ_LTBL01000001.1, from coordinate 851,856 downwards.
GGTTCCGGTCGCGGCCTTCACCGCCGACACTGTCCGTGGAGGGGCTCCGTTGGAGGTAACATTCTCCGATCAGAGCCTGGGCAACCCCGCGTCCTGGACCTGGTACTTCGGCGACGGGAAGACCTCCTATGACCGCAACCCGACCCATACCTACACCGGAACCGGCACCTACACCGTTACCCTGCGGGCGATAAATGCCCTGGGCGTTGACTTCGAACAGAAGGCAGGGTACATCACGGTGACGGACGAGGACGTCCCGGTCGTGGTCACGAATCCGCCGGTGGCAGCGTTCAGTGCGGATGTCGTATCCGGCACTGCGCCGCTGGAAGTATCGTTCACCGACAAGAGCACGAATTCCCCCGTTTCATGGGTCTGGACCTTCGGTGACGGGGCATCGTCAACGGCACAAAATCCGACTCACAGCTACATGGCCGCCGGCACCTACACCGTGAGCCTGAAGGTGACGAATGCCGATGGTACGGATACGGAGACAAAGAGTGGCTACATCACCGTCACGACCACTCCGGTGCCGACCGAACCCACCGTCCCGGTCCCCTCCGACCCCACGGTCCCTGTCGCAGCCTTCACCGCCGACACTGTCCGTGGAGGGGCTCCGATGGAGGTGACATTCACCGATGAAAGTCTGGGCAACCCCACGTCCTGGACCTGGTACTTCGGCGACGGGAAGACCTCCTATGACCGCAACCCGGCCCATACCTACACCGGAACCGGCACCTACACCGTTACCCTGCGGGTGATCAATGCCCTGGGCGTTGACTTCGAACAGAAGGCAGGGTACATCACGGTGACGGACGAGGACGTCCCGGTCGTGGTCACGAACCCGCCGGTGGCAGCGTTCAGTGCGGATGTCGTATCCGGCACTGCGCCGCTGGAAGTGTCGTTCACTGACAAGAGCACGAACTCGCCCGTTTCATGGGCTTGGACCTTCGGTGACGGGACAACCGCATCCGAAGAAAACCCCGTCCATGTCTACAGCAAGGCCGGCACCTACACCGTGAGCCTGAAAGTGACGAATGCCGATGGTACGGATACGGAGACAAAGAGTGGCTACATCACCGTCACGACCACACCGGTGCCCTCCGATCCCACCGTCCCTGTCGCAGCCTTCACCGCTGACATCGTCAGCGGGACTGCGCCGATGGAGGTCACATTCTCCGATGAAAGCCTTGGCAGTCCCACGTCCTGGACGTGGTACTTCGGCGACGGGAAGACTTCCTACGACCGCAACCCGACCCACACCTACACCCAGAAAGGGAAGTATACGGTAACCCTGAGGGTGATTAATGGGCAGGGCCTTGACTTTGAAACCAAAAAAGGATATATCAGTGTTTTATAGATTCCATATCCTCAAATTTCATTCTTTTTTTTGCAGAATCCGCCCCCATCTCTCCGGTGGATACCCATCGCCCGCCGTGAAGGCACTCTCTTCAGCACTCATTTGACGATGATTGCGATAGTCATGGTCCGGATGACATGACTGTTTGATCGGAAATTGACGCGGTATAACGGGAGCGACCCCCACTTATACCTGCACTGGGGATACCGATTTGTCAGGAGTGGTTCCATGCGGGATGCCTTCCCAAATCATTAAGGAATATTGTACCATCATATCTGAATGACATGGATGGGGGGCCCGAGAGTTCAGAGTTCAGTACAATGATTGCCTTTGCAGCAGCCATTGCCATAATCCTTGCACTGGTGGTCACCGGGTACATGGTGATCTTCACCGAGAAGGAGCATTCCTCCCTGTATGTCGTCCCCGAATCCTATCAGACCACACCCCTGAATGACAGGGTCTCCTTTACCTACGGGATTGTCTGTTCCGAAGAGAAAGTCACGGATTACGAGGTCCGGATTTACCTGTACGGCAATCTCGTGGCAACGGAATACGTTCGTCTGGACCACAATGAGCGCTACGAAAAGAATGAAGAGCTGCCGGTGACAGGGCCGGTGTCGGGTCCCGGGAAGGTAGAGGTGATTCTGACCAACCTGAACACGATGGAGACGGAACAGGTCCATATCTGGGTGGGAGGAGACTCCGAAACCTCTGCCGTGCAGGGCAGAATAGGATAACATCTATTTTCCGGCGTGATCCGGTTCCGGTGTATGGTGGAGGCTGCAGGAGCAGTGTTTCAGAATCTTTTCAGCTGCCGGCAGGCGCATTTCCTGCTGCGTCATCTCCATTAAAAAAGGAGGTAAGCATCTCTTCGAGGAATGATACGTAGCTGCTGACGGTAATCGTTTTTGTCTGTTTCAGGTACCCTGCTTTTTCCACCGTTATTTCATGCGTTCCACGCCTCAGGTCGACTGATACATTGCCATACTCATTCGTATTGTAGGGCAGGTCATCGATCGTGATAAGCGCTCTGTTGACGGGCTGCCCCTCCTCATCCCGGACGATGATGGTTATTGCTCCTTCTTTCGGGGATGCAGGAATATCCACCGAAAGATGCTTCTTTTCAAGGGAGGGGCGGACGTAGATCGTCTTTGACTCGTGCGGACCGAGATCGACGGAGATGGAGAGAACCTGATCGGTGACAACCCGGACCATTCTTCGTATTTCGCCGTTGTCAACAGCGTAGGCGTCCCCATCCAATACCGGCATCCGTACAACAAAGGTCACCCCCCGGACCGGGGAATCATTGTCATTCCTGACAACGATGACTGCCTCATCCATCTCAAAGGAGGAATTGTAGGAAATCTGCTGCAGGTTGGTGAAATGTTCGGCAATGTCGGCGGGCGTTGCGGGGGTCAGTCCGTAAGATTTTGCATAGTCAAGAACGTTCAGGAAGTCATTGGCATAGACCGGGTTTTCCACATCCGCGGAACGCATCATGAAGAGCGCCATGTCACCGGTTTCCGATACGGTCCTGATCACGTTTTTCCAGTCGGTAAAGAATTCCTCACGCGTCTTTCTGCTGCCCAGCATCTCCGTTCGCGGTTCGGATTCCGGCAGGATTACCGTGCCGGTCGGCTCTCCATTGTACAGGGCCATCTGGGGATGACGGAGTCCTTCACAAAACAGAATGTCATCGTAGGGAGGGGACACACCGATGGATATTACATAGGGGATACCCCTCTCCCCGTCCTTTATTACCTCACTTACGTTGTTTCTCAGCCGTACAACACCTGCTACGTCCGTATATTCGACGTTTGTCCCCCCAATGGAAAATGTGTCCGTCTTCCCGTATCCGAGGGTGTACCCCGCGTTGTCATACCCGCAGAGGACTATGGGAATGATGCCATTCGGATACGGGGAGAGTGAGATGCGGTTTGCATTCTGGATGTGCTGTTTAGCCAGATTCTCATTCCCGACGGAGATATACTGGGTAATGTGAAGCGATGCACCCGGCTGGACCGCTTCAAAGTTCCCGACACTGAAGGAACTGTAATCGTACGCCGTCGAACCCTTGTATGATATATACTGGGGATACGGGGCGGTGGTGCCGTATGTAATATAAATTCCTGAATCGCCGCTGGGGAAATAGAATTCTTCATAGACATCATTGATGTCTATCGGGTCATCCGAGGGGTATACGTCCTTCTCGATCCTCTGATAGGATCGCTTCAGAACGAGGGATGATGCAGGCATAAAGAGATTCGTGGAGAAATAGGCTCGCATGGTGGGTGTATCGGTGGACGCAAGCTGATCGTTTGAGATAGAGAATTCCCGTCTGATCAATTCCGGCAGGAAGGTGTATACCACGTTCACCGATGACCAGTTGTCCACGCCGCGGTCACCCTTCAGAACGGTTCGGTATATCAGCTGATTATCAATTATCTCACGGGTAAACTCCTCGTCGTAAAAGGTATATGCCCCCAGATCTTCGCTGTTTCCCAGCCAGCTAATTCTCGCCATGTCATACATCGCACCTTCCTCAAGGCAGTTCTGTGAAATTGTGCCAAAGTACCTGATAGTCGGTGTATCCTGGTCCATTACCACTTTGTAGGTCCGTGATATGATCTCGATATTGGACCCGACGTTTTCAATGGAAACCCGTTCGCTCATGGAATAATCGCCGGAAGAGCCGAGGGACGGATCCCGGACCGCGTATATCCCGAAATCCCTGCTGGAGAATATTTTGTCGAGGTCCTGCTGGGAATCGATGATTACCTCCTTCTCTTCCTCGTCGGTGTTGATGTTGTCGACAAGTTTGTCGGAAATCAGTACGTATCTGGCACCGAACAGGGAATAGAAATCCATGACCTGGTCCCCGGTCTTGCCGAAATAGATACTCTTCAAAAGGCCAAGGAACGTACGGGTCTGTGTACCGTACGCAAGGCCGTAGGAGGCATCCAGCTTTCCGGTGTAGACGGGAACCGTGCGGTACCCGTATCCGACGACTTTATCATTCGCGGTCCCGGTTTCCGAGAGCCAGTGCATTCCCTCAATGATGTAATCTTCACCCGAGATGGAGGGCAGATAATAGCCATTTCCTATTACCGGCGTGATGATGATCACGGAAAAGAGCACGATGTAGAGGAGGGGAATCACACCCCGGTGCCTTTTAATTCTCGCATGTATGGCAGGGATGATATACCAGAGGCCAAGAACCGCTGCAATGGGAATTATCAGGTAGAGATAGGAGATTTCCCTCAGCGCCCCGGTAGCCCCGATGAATCCTTCGGAAGCCTGCATCATTGCCGGTACGACCGTCGTCAGGATCACCGTGACCGCAAAACATTTCCCCTTTGTATCAAATCGGAAAAAGCCGATGATGCCCAGAATCGCATGAATCGGCCCGACCCAGAATGGGGTTGACAAAAAGGAATGGGACATGTCCGATACGGGAATGACGGCATATTTTCCCTTATCAACAAGATGGGAATACTGACGGAACAGACGGTCTCCTATGGAAACGAGCACACTTCCCACTGCAAAGACAAATGCCGACCAGATGATGACATAGACAAACTGGTGGTTAATGAAGAGGTTTTCATAGAGCACGACACTCAGATCATCGGCAAAGAAGATGTGGAACCTGCCTGCAAGGAAATTTCCCGGCGTCAGAAAGAGGGTGGCTTTTGTGGCATATTGCTGATAGAGATGTGGAAACAGTTTTACCGCAATCCAGAAGAACAGGAACGTGCACGACGCCAATATGTAGAGGGGGCGGGAGAATTTTCGTCCAAAGAAGCAGTACAGCCAGAAAAAACAGGTGGCAAATATCATGAGATATATGAGTGTTCCCGTGTGGGTGAGTGCTATTGCAAATACGGTGAGTGCGATGATGAACAGATTTTGTATCGTTATTTCTTCAGAATACGCAACATAGATTGCAAATAACAGGAACGGAAGGACGAATGTCGAGGGACGATAATTGTTCACTGTCAGCACCACGTTCGGCATGGAAAATAAAAACAGAAGGGCAAAGACCTTCTGGGATTTCGTTTCGAGAAAGAGCCCGGCATAGATGTAATAGGACAATGCGGAAATCACCAGGAACAGTGTACTGAACAGGTATGCCGTCGTATCCGGTGCAAGGCTGGTGACCTTTGCCAGAACGGCAATAAATAGCCATGACCCGAAGGGGTAGTTGAAGAGATTGTCGTCGAGGTCGGGATTAAGCACCTTTTTCCCCAGTTCATCATAAAAATCGAAGAGGGAATCCGTCCCGTACATCTCCTGTGCATGAAAGATATGGGTATAGGTATCCGTCCCGAAGGGACGGCCGAAATAGAGTGCAGGAATGAGATATCCGATTACAAGGACGGCAATGAGGAAAAACAGCAGGATATAAAACGATTTGTCCCTGTCATACGCTGCACGAATTCGCCCGACATTCAGCGCCCCCTTCATCGTATCTGAATCCTTCTGTTCCATAAGCCCCGTTCTACACCGGTACCCCGCATCTCATGGATGCAGCACCATCTCCATCTCTCACAACAGGTTCAACCGTCCCCTTCCTGCCCCCCGTCTCCCCCTTGTTGCGGTAGATACCCCATGTAGTATTGTACCATATTAATGTGATCCACGGATTGCAGCCGACCCGTATCATTTAATACCATACGCGTCAGGAATGGAGGACGAGGAACATGAAGACGATCCCCCCTGCACCGTCGGTTATCATAGCAAAAAAGAGGTTGTTCATTGGAATTCTCGTATCCATCGTCATATGTTGTTCATTATCATCCGCAGCCCCACACCCGAACCTCGTGTTCGACGACATCCGCGAGGTTCCCGGCTACCAGTACGGTTCATCTGCACCATGGAGCACCTGGAAGGCGGTCATCATCAAATCAGCCGATGCATCGCTCTCCCGTGATTTCTCCGATCCCAACTGGAAGACGTACAACCGAATATCCTACCGGGGCGGATTTACCGGAGATCTCGCCCTCGCCTACCAGATGACGGGGGACCGGAAGTACCTGACGAAGGCCCGGCAGGCCCTTCTCAACCTCGATGTCGGGGACGTGCCATATGAGATGGACCGGGCCGTCGCCCTGCGGGGGTACGCCCTCGCCTATGACTGGGTCCAGCCCGGCCTGTCGGCGGCAGACGACAACATCATACGCGACAAGCTTGCCGTCCTTGCGGACCGTACCTATCGCGACCTGAACGGCGACGGCGCAAAGACGACCTATGTCTCCTTTGCCGATTACCACGGACAGGCATACCCGAGCGTTGCGATCGCAGGACTCGCGCTCGAGGACTATACCAACCCGAACAACCTTGCGCTGAAATCCGGTCCCGATGACTGGACTCGTGCAGGAACCGATTATCTCTTTGAAAACGACGAACTGCATACGTATAACCGGCCCCTCATCTCCTTCGGATTCGATGAGGCATCCGGCAAGCACCTGCTCGGTGCCTACAAGAACTATGTGATCGACGATCTCCTCTGGTGGTTCCAGGTCTACAGCAATCACTACGACAAAAACATCCTCGACGACTACCCCGTTGCACAGAAGATCGTCACCTCCGAACTCTGGGAGACGATGCCCAACGGCTACATGAACAACTACGTGACCGGCGGAAACACGCTGGAGACCTACCAGCGTGGCATCATGAGTCTCCTGGACACGGGGGAGAAGGCGGAGATGATCAGGTATCTCGACCAGACCAAAGGAAACACCCTCCTGCCGTACTCGCGGGAGAACGACCTCGCACCGACGAAGCTGCTCTTCTGCGTCTATGGCAACTACAACAGCATCAGCCCGGACACCCCCGACTCGACGAGCCGTCTCGACGAGGACGCCATCTACCAGGTGTTCAGGGAGAACTGGGACGAGGATGCGGACTGGCTCTCGCTCGTCACCTTCGATGTGCAGACCAACAGCAACCGTGACAGCGCCCACCACGACCAGCTGAGTATCGAGTACTACGGCAACGGCGATCTCCTCCTCGCAGACGCCGGGGAGACGAAGCATGTCCTCGACACCTACTACGGACAGTACGAGGTCCACCACAACGGGATTGCAATCGAAGACCCGCAGACTCCGTTTGCCATCTCCTCTTGGGCGGACAGCCGGGCACGGGGTGCCTATAAGGGAAATGCCGGTGGCATGAGTACTCCGGCCGCGGTGGAGACGGTCATAGAGACCCCGTGGATGGAGGCCATCGTCGCCTCGGAGACGATCACCTCCGTCATCGATGATGACTGGTCGACATCCGTCGCCCTGTCATCGGAAGTGGAGCATACCCGGACCATCCTGTATCCGGAGAAGGATTACTTTGTGGTATTTGACACACTGGCGGGGGAAAAGGACTGGATATACCGCAACATCCTGCGGCCTTCCAGCCTTGGAATTATCCCGACGACGGATAAAAACGGGGACGCAAAGTACACGCAAACCGAGATCGGGCATGTGAAGGGAGATCTCGCAATCGACGGGACCGCCTACAACTGGTTGTCACTGCCCTACAAGGGTGAAACGGATACCGGCGTTATCACGAACTCGTTGAGTTGGAGAACAACGAATCCTTATGGCAGGCAGGTTCTCCTGAACATCTTCTCGGTCCCGTCGTCAGAGATACTCATCACGAAGCATGTCGGCCGCATTGGAGGATATGATGCCGCATCGGAGGTCTTTACCCCCGTCATCGCCCTGAGAACCCCCCCGAAGAACGAACTCTTCCGGATAACGGTTCTCCTCTCCGGATACGTGAATGAAGAGCAGGAGACATGCGAAGAGATCGCGGTTGCCGGAACCGGAACTGCAGTCCGGGTCAGGTCAGGGATGCATACGGACACCATCTATGCCGGGAGAGGGGACGCTGCTTTTGATGGATTTGAAACCGATGCCACGATGCTGTGGTACCGGCAGACCCGGAATTCTGCGGATTATTCCTGTCTGGTGGCAGGAGGGAGCTATCTCAGGATGGACGGCGAGGACCTGATTACGATTGCGGATACGGGGGCGGGCAGGGCGGCAACGGTCGCCGTCCCCGTGGATGCGGTCCTGCAGATAACTCGCGACGGGGCGCCGTACTCCGGGTATGGGGTATCAGAAGGCGGCAATGTAGTCCTGCCGACCCCTGAGGGCGACAGTTCGGCATATGAGATCCGTGCACAGGGACGGACTGCACGGATCATACTTCTGGACGAACAGCAACCCTCCGATTCACCGACGGCGGTTGCGACTGCCGGTAAAATCCCGGAGCAGGTGCCGGCCGGGCAGCAGACCGGATGGTACGGTCCCAGCCTTGTATCGGGGATTCTTGCCCTCGCCGTCCTCGCGTGGTGCGGCAGGGTGAGGTGAGGCGGTTTTCGTCATCCCGCCTCCTGCGGCGATTCCGGACAACCTTTTAATCATAGCACACCTACTCCATCTGACGTATGAACGGTCTGGAAGCCATCATTGCCGGGGCAATCCAGGGAACCATTGAATGGCTCCCGATCAGCAGTGAAGCACAGGCCATGCTCTATATGCTCAATTATCTCGATATGGACCCGCAGACGGCTCTCTCCTATGCATTTTATCTTCATTTCGGCACGATGATCGCGGTGATCATCCGGTTCCGTGAGGAGTTCATGGGGATCGCACAGAATCTTCGCCTCGATTATCCCCTGACCCGGATCCTCCTGATCGCCTCTCTGGCAACCGGGGCGACTGCCCTGCCCCTCTATGCACTGCTTAAATCGGTATCAACGGAACAGGATGCCACCATCTTTACGGTATTTATCGGAGCGATGCTGATTCTCACCGGTGTAATAATGAAGGTCACGGGGACGCCGGGGGAGAAGGGAATGGACCAGATGAGCGACAGGGAGATGGTACTGACCGGGCTCGCACAGGGCTGTGCTGTAATTCCGGGAATATCCAGGTCGGGAATAACGGTGGCTACGCTCCTTGCCCAGAAGATGAACCAGGAGACGGCCCTCGTCATCTCCTTTCTGATGAGCGTCCCTGCGGCGCTCGGCATCTTTCTCATCGATTTCGAGGCCATCCGGCTCATACCCCTTCAGACAGCGATCATATTAACGGCATCATCCCTCTTTTTTGGGTACATATCCATGAACGTCCTCCTAATGGTGGCAAAACGGACGCCATTCTGGATATTCTGTGTCATTCTCGGTGTGATAACCGTCTCATTCGTTTTGATTCTGTAGATATGCAGCCGGGGCGGCTTCTCTCCTGCAACTTGAAGGAATGCGGCAGCACACACCATGCCCCCTTGCCCTCCATCGAAATCCTCGTTGTACCTCCCGTTTCCGATTACTGGTGCAGGAGGGGCCGGATGGGGTCCCTGCATTATATGTGTGGAGAAATAAAATCAGATCTCGTAGGAATGTGCGAACAACCCGGTTTTTGCCGGGCATACCAATATATAGTGATTTTGAACATTCAGGGCGTGTGCGCAGCAGGGATATGATGGGCGCTACTCTCCGGCTGATCCGGGTATGTTCCCGTCAATTGCTCTCGGTCGCTGTGACCATCTCGTAAAAGCACGTTCAGGCGGGGGGATCACCCGGAGGGGGGCACCGGAGAAATACCGGAATACTGTCCGAATCCCGTCTGAGTATTTGCGGTGTGATGCAAATGGATGTTGGAGTCATTGGAACAGGAGTTATGGGGAAGAATCATGTCCGCGTGTATTCTGAACTAAAAAACGTCGGTGATGTGATTGTCTACGATATAAACACCGATGCGGCTGCAGAGGTTGCACAACATACGGGGGCGAACGTCGCCGGCTCTGTCGAGGAGCTGTTCAGGCAGGTGGACGCAGTCAGTATCTGCGTTCCGACGCAGTATCACTATGAAACAGCGTTAAAAGCGGCCCATGCCGGCGTTGATATGCTGATTGAAAAGCCTGTCTGCCTGCGTTCGGCGGAGGCAATCGCACTTTGCAGGAAGCTGCCTGAGGATCTTGTGGTCGGGGTCGGCCATATCGAACGGTTTAACCCGATAGTAAAGGAGATCCGCCGGATTGTCAAGGATCCGGTGTATGTAGAGATTAAACGCCACAATCCCGCGTCGATGCGGATCTCCGGCAGTTCGGTGGTCGAAGATCTGATGATTCATGATATTGATATCCTGTTCAACAACTGCTGCTTCAGGAAACCATACAGCCTCTCATGTTCCGGGAACGATGATATCTGCGGTGCGTTGTTTGATTTTGAAGATTTCCCCGTGTATCTTTCCGCAAGCAGAAAGGCTTCGAAGAAGATCCGGATGGTGTACATCGAAGAGAATGACTTCACCATCGAGGGGGATTTCATGACCCAGGAAGTCTATATCCACCGGAAACCGGAGCAATACAGCCAAGAGAGTGACCGGTATGTACAGGAGAATGTGGTGGAGAAGGTCATGGTGGGCAAGGTCGAACCCCTGAAGATGGAACTGTCCACATTTATCCGGTGTGCAAAAGAGGGCCGGGCATTCCCCATCACCCCGGTGCAGGCAATCCGTAATGTGCAGATTTGCGAGGAGATCAAACAAAAATGCCTGAAACGATCGGAAGTGCATCAGGATGAACGTCAGTGCATCCAGACGGAAGGGTCCCTGTAGACGAGGTTCATCCTTCATTTCCAGTTTTTGCCGGTATCACGTCATTGACGTGTGATCTCCTCTCCATGAAAAAATAATCTTCTCTTTTTCGAATGTGCAACCGTCCTTCAGCAGGTGTCCTTTTGTTCGCATATCCCCTGTGAAATGGCGGAGGAATAGATGGCCGTTGCCGCCCATGCCGGGCGGGGACGGACACACCCGTCTCTCCCCGGCACCCCGCACTGTACCCCCCGGTATGCGGTCCGGGCTGTGGGTCTTTGCACAATAGACGGAAAAATTGCTGCTCGATAAGGCTGCATCGCCGAAAGCACAGCATTTGCGCCTGACACATCAATTTATAAGAGGGACGCGGAGTGGGGGGCGTAAAAAGGATGTGATGTAATCTCATGATGAAAAAAATGCTATTTGCATTAGTGCTGATAATCGCATCAGCGCTCATCGTTTTCCCGGGGGCTGCGAGTATTGTGGACCCCGACTACGTTGACGGCAACCCCAAATGCTGTGATCTCGACTCATGCTATGAGGCGTATAAAATCGAAGACGGTCCCTATGCAGGTACCCACTACATTGACGGAGGTTCGATTACGATCACGATGGTGAATGCGACTCACTTCAACTTCGAAACCGACGGGATCTGCGTCTATGCCGTCATAGTGAAGGGAAGGGATGCGAATGTCTACAATTATTATGACTATGATGGCCCGATAACATCGGACACGATACTCGGTCCTCCCCTGAACCCATCGAGTGGCAAGTACCCGGACATCAGTCACATTGACTTCTGCTATGCATGCTGTCCACCAACACCGACACCTCCACCGACCACGCCCACACCGGTCCCCGAGTTTCCCTTCTACATGCCTGCCATGATGGCGCTCTTTGCCCTCGTGATGGGTGCGGTAGTGGTATCATTGGGCAAGTACCGGTGAAATTTCCTTTTTTTTATTGACAACCGATTGAACATCCATTCTCATGTCTATGCCCTGTCCCGATATTTCGTGGCTGCATGGAATTGTGGCACTGAGAACCAACGCACGGGACTCCTCATCCATAGTCACCTCTTTTAGGACCTCACTGCATGGCCGAAGGATCTCTTTGATGAGAAAATGTTAGCCTGGCCCTCTCCTCCTCCTCTTTCGTCCACCTCCATGAGCATCAGGTCACGCAGGCATTGTAGCTTTGGGTCATCACGACACGTGTGTGCCCTTTCTGTTTCCCGGAGGGGGACGGCATCCGTTCGCAGATGGATGCCACGCCTCTCCTGGCGGTATATTTATTTGAAAACCGCCCCCGCTCAGGATATGAGGTCTATCCCTCGCCGGAGAACTGGTATGCCCGGGAGAATAGAGGATAGGGGATCAGGAATACCCAACGGTCATGGGGCAGATTCTTCGGATGATCACAACATCATTTTTTGCTGAAAACAAGGATTTTTCGTCCCTTGTCCTTCAGCAGGAAAATGATGTATACCATCCCGACCAGAAAGCCTGCAGGCACGGCAATGGTCGGAAATTCAGGGGTGGGAACAGTGGCGGGGGGGGGTGAATCGTCAAACCCCGGGCTTTCAGCGGCACTGCTATCGGGAACAGGATATCCCTGGCCTACACCGATGAACACAGCCATTATCCCCATGATAGCCAATAGGAGGAGGATAATCCACGGTTTCTTATTCATAACCACTCTTCACCCCTTTGTGTTCAGATTCAGGGCTCGTCGGATGCGCTCTTAAGGAGAGCTGGTCAGCATCCGGGATCATCGCGGGATCCGTCTGATTCACCCGCCTGACCCTGCCCTGACCCTACAGTATCATTTTAGATATATAAGGAAAAGCCGGGCATTTGTGTTCAGCGCGTTCATGGCAAATCCCGGCCTTTCGGCAGGTCCCTTATTCATCCATCTGAGACATAACTCGCCACGCGACCCTGGCGGATTATTACCGAACATTGACACAGGCCGGTTGGTATCTCCGCACCTCGTAGCATTCTCAATTGCCGGGCGGCAGCAGCGGTATGGCCGGACCTCCTATACGTGGCGACCGCCACAGACATCCCCGAATTGGTGGTACCCGTACAATCCCGGGGCATATGGTCGGAAGACGGACCGGCACAATTGCGGAACTCACGGGAAGCCTGGCTCGATTTTGGTGAACCGCTGTGAAGGGCCTGTGGCAGAGCGGGGTGATAATATGAGAGAGGATGTCCCCTCGCCGGGGGTTGTGGAAGGTACGGCACGCGGGCGTCTCCTGAGTGTGCCGACGGGCAGGGGCACCTCCATGCAAAACGCGATGTGCCGGACCGCATAATGGGCTGCTCTGGCGGACCGGAGATTACAGACGGTTCGTTCCTCCATATGCACCCGCGTCTGCAAAATCAAGCGTACGGGAGAGGCTGTGGGAACGATGCCTGATAAGATATCTCTGAACAACTGAGAAGGAAAAAAAAAGAAATGAGATTGGCGTTATCGCCCTTACTCCTTCCTCAGAACACTGGCCGCAACAAGTACTCCGCCGACGAAGAAGAGCGGAATCGTCATGACCGGGAATTCAGGAACCGGCGGGCAGGGAGGAATCTCCATTTCAATGATGATCCCCTGTCCATCGTCATCACACGGAAGGATCCAGATCGCGACAATATCGCCGCATCCCGGCTCAAACTCTGGATCTGCTGCGTTGGCTAATCTCTCTGCAAGCGCAGTGTCCCAGTCCGGGTACTTGGTGTTCGGCTGGTTCATAACCATCCAGATGGCTGCCTGAATTTCTCCATAGGATAGATCATGCTTGTTGTTGAGGATCCAGTTTACCTGGTTTAACTCAGGGCTCACCCCGATGGTGGAATACATCTCACCGCAGTAGCACACATCTTTGATGGAACTTGCCGAGGTGTCGACGCACCATCCGGCATAGGGGTCGCCTACCGGTTCCCAGTCACAGCAATCCACACATCTGGCACCACAAACTTTGTCACAGAAATACACGTCAAAGTAGGTGCCCATCACATCTCCTGGCGGATAGTTACTGTCGATGTACACCATCGCCTCGGCCGGGAGATCATCCCATTCCATTGCAATTGCCGGTGCCACCATACAGAGAGCGGCCACAAGCAATGCGGCAAATAGTTTGTTCATTTTTCATACCTCCATTCAATTTCATGCAAAACTGCCGGCATCCTTGGCGGAAGCTGCCGTTCAAAGTCTTACATATGCTCCCCCCTATACGAATCCGGATATATACTAATGCGCCAGATATTAATGCACAACCCTGCGGGTGCGCCCGGAAATGGGAATATATGGGTATTTCACTGATATATTGCTGTTTGCAACGACTTGCATGATATCCGTGAAGAGGGCCTTTTCCCCAACAGAAGCGATGTTCGCACCAGAACCGGATTGTCCCGGGACTGTTCTAATCAGACAATGGTGGGGCGGTATCTATTCTGAATTTTCAGATTCACCGTTCAGTGAACCGAATCCTCCATCATATGTCAGAATGAATACGAATCTGAATATGACGAATATTGTGCCTGCAATGCCCGTATAAATCCCTAAATCAGTTTTTTTATTCAACGGTCATAATGGATGCCCGACATAGTATTAAATATTTTATTGTGCATTCGTGACCTATGCCCGGCGAACAGGAATTGCTCGATAAAATATTGAACATCCTGAAGTTCAAGGCGAAAGGGATGACGATAACAGAGATATCCCATAGTACGAACATTCACCGCAATTCCATCGCAAAATATCTCCAGGTATTACTGGCGTCGGGCAAGGTTGACGAACACCTCATAGGAAATGCAAAGGTCTACACCATTTCACGGCGGTTGCCCATCAGCAAAATGCTGCAGTTTTCCCCTGATTTAATCCTTCTCCTCAATCAGGGAGGAAAAATCATTCAGGTGAATGACAAGTACCTGCAATACTTCAATCTGAAGGAACAGGACATCCTGAACAAATTTATCGACGAACTGACGATTCCCATCATCAGTGATACCGAACTTGTCCCCCTCATCGAGGCCTGTATTGAGAACGGGGAAAAAACCTGCAAGGAGATCACCTACACGTACGACGAAACCACGTACAATTTTTTTCTCATGTTTGTCCCGTCCGTCCTCGAAGGCGGTGACCATGGCCTGATTGTCATCATAAAGGACTTTACCGAAGAGAAGAGGATGAGGGACTGCCTCACCGAGAATGAGGAAAAATTTAAAAATCTCTTCAATAATGCCAACGACGCGATATTCCTGTATGAGATCACCGATACCCGGCGGATTGGTGCATTAATCGAAGTGAATGATACGGCCTGCAGGAAACTTCATTACTCCCGTGATGAACTCTTCGGGAAAAAATTCCCCGAAATATTTCGTGCTCCATCGAACGTATCCGACGACGCCATCGAACCGGACCTTGCAGAGAATTATCATTCGATTTATGAAGGGATACTGGTACGAAAAGACGGGATTTCCTTCCCGGTGGAAGCAAGCTCCCATGTATTTACGCTGAAGGACAGGCTTGTCGTCCTCTCCGTCCACCGGGATATCTCTGAGAGGAAAAAGGCGGAGAAGTGCATTACCATAAGTGAGAACCGGTACCGCAATATCGTCGAGGGGCAGCAGGAACTGATATGCCGGATGTCCCTGGACCATTCCCTCAATTATGTGAACGAAGCCTTCTCTTCTCATTTCAATGTCCCGAAAGAGATGCCAATCGCCAAAGAGCTGGATTCCCTGGATATTTATCCGGATGATACAGGGCTCATCCGGGCCTCAGTGAATCTGGCAGATGCAGAGAAGAGATCTCAGACGGTGGAATTTCGCACCCTGCAGACAGGGGGAAAACCGCGTTGGGTAGAGGGAAGCATCTCTCCCATCCTCGATACGAATGGTTCGATCTTCGAGTTTCAGTTTGTCGGAAGGGATGTCACCGATGCCAAACTGGTAAAGGAAGCCCTGAAACGCAATGAAAAGAACACGCGGTTTTTACTCAACTCGATAAATGACGGTTCACTTCTTATCGACCTGGAAGGCAGGCTCCTCTCACTGAACAAATCCTCCTGTGAGTATATCAGGAAGTATTGTGGTGACGATTCCCTCACCATCCAGTCAATTCTTGGCAGAAGCATCTACGAATTCATCCCGGAGGATATTGGCGAAAGCATCAGGGACATTTCCTCTGAGATTGTCTCTTCAAAACTCTCCGATTCGTTTGTGGACGAGATTGACGGCAGGATATTTGACTTCTCACTCTCCCCCATCATCAATTCCGGTGGTGAGGTCGAAAAGATTGCCGTTGTCAAAAGGGATGTGACCGAGAGAAAGGAATATGAATCCGGTCTGACCAGCACCATCTCCCGGTTGACGGATATTATCGATTTCCTGCCGGAAGCAACCTTTGTGATCAACAGCGATTCAGAAGTGATGGCGTGGAACCGGGCGATGGAGCAACTGACCGGCATACCGAAAGAAGAGATTCTCGGACGGGGAGATCAGTCCTATTCAGTCCCGTTTTACGGTACCAGACGGCCGATGCTGATCGATTATGTACTGTCCCATGACATTACGCACTTTAACCCGCCCCCCACGATCCGGAAAGAGAAGAACGCCCTCAGTATGGAGGTCTGGTCATCGCACCTGAATGACGGGAACGGGGCGTTCCTCTGGGCGAAGGCAACCGGACTCTATGACGAGGGGGGGGCCGTCATCGGAGCCATCGAATCGATTCAGGATATGACGCAGCGAAAGAGGATGGAAAACGAAATTCAGCAGAGCGAGGAAAAGTATCGTGATTTGGTTGAAAAAACATGCGCAATTGTCCTAAAAACGGATGCTGACGGTACAATTCTGTTCGTCAATGAATTCGGGGAAGATCTCCTCGGATTCCGGAAGGGGGAACTGATAGGTGCAAGTGCCGTTGATACCATTTTTTCAGGGACACCGGAGAATGCACGAATGTTCAGGAATATCATTGAAAAGATTCTCGACGACCCTGCCCTATACAGGATCACGGAACATGAATATGCCGGACGGGGCGGGGACAAAAAATGGATCTCATGGACGAATAGTCCCGTCATCGACGCGGAAGGACGCCTCACCGGCATCTCGGCCGTGGGCACTGACATCACCGACCGCAAGGAGAGCGAGATCAAAGAGAGGGAGTATGTAAAAAATCTGGAGTTCATCTCGCGGTCTGCCATGAGTTTTGCCAGTCTCCCAAGGAGTGAGACGATTTATGATTACATTGCATCCGAACTCACAACACTTCTCCCCGGCGGCGTTGCGGTCGTCACCGCTTTCGATGATAATCCCGGAACATTGCAGATCAAATCCATTAAGGGGGAGATTGAGGGGTACGAAAATATGCTGAGCAGCATGCTCAACCGGAGGGTTCTGGATACCCGGTTCAAAATACCGGAAGAGTATCGCACCTACCTGAACTCCAACAGGCTTATCCACCTCTCCGGGGGGCTGTATGATCTCTTCCTGAAGAACTTCTCCGAGGATGTCTGCTCGATAATCAATGACGTTCTGGACCTCTACGAGTGTTATATGATTGGGATCTCACGGGACAACAGATTATTCGGGAGCATCTCCTTTGCCGTCCCTCATCGTATTGATGATGCCACGATATCGATCATCGAAATTTTCGTGAATCAGGCATCCGTCACGCTCCAGAGGTGCCGGTATGAAGAAGAACTGGCCAAAAAGGCAGGGGTCGGAGAGATGGGGGAAGGGGATGGGTCAGAGGCCGAACAATCCCATCACAGACTCCGGCGGGTTCTTGAGGGTATCAAAAACGATCATATCCTCTATGTCAGCAGGCAGAATGGCGTCTTTTCATCCATCTGCGACAAATACCCCGGCCGGCCGGTCTTTTCCGTCGACAGGAAGGGCATCATCACCCGTGCAAATTCAACGCTCACCGATCTTTTGGGAGACGGCACCAGCATAATCGGAAAAGATATTGCGGCGTTTCTCCCCCGGTCCTCGCACCCGGAGGTTAAGGAAGTCCAGAAACAAATGGTGGAGACTGCTGATGCGGGATCCGTGGAGATCTCGGTACCGCTGCTGTCGGGCCCCGGTGATCCGGTGAACGTCAGGTGGCAGCTGGAACGGATGTACGATCCCACGGGAGATGTGTCCAATATCCTGTGGATAGGCAGCGGATATCAGCCATAGAGGAGGGAGTGCCATAATTTCCGGGTTTTTGATGCGAGGCATGGCCTTCCTCCCCCCGACCGCGATGGGGGACTGACGGAGGGGGCTGGCCGCATGCCGGATACGTTGACGAATCTGTTCCCAATCCCGCATCCGCCTGCATCCGACGGGAATCGGGGCAATTATGCATGGTGTATTGCCATTCGTTACAGTCATCCGGGTATGACAATCACGTCTGATAGCTAGTGGTATTAATCATTAAATACGAGGAACATCGTATATCCCCCTGACCATGAAAGAGAATCATGCGGGACTGACAAGGATTCTGGATCTTTTGAAGGAGAATCCACGGGGCATGTCGGTAACGCAGATTTCTGACACCGTCGGCATGAACCGTATCACCGTCGGTCACTATTTGGAGATCCTGCGGACCTCCGGTGAGGTTGACATGGAAACCTTTGGTCAGTCAAAGGTCTACTTCCTCTCCCACCGGGTGCCGATATCCGCCCTGATGAACCATTCCTCGGATTACGTCCTCGTGTTGGACAACTCCCTGAAGATAGTGTATGTCAACAGGAATGTGATTGCCCTCCTTCACCGGAAGAAAGAGGATATTCTCAATAAAAACATTCGTGATATTCTCCACCGCCTCGATACCGGGGCCGACCTGCGGCAGATCATCGATCAGGCCCTCGGGGGTGAAGAGGTAGTTGAGGAGATACGGATAGTGAAGGATTCGGAAGAGTATTTCTTCAGGATGAAGGTTGTTCCGACGGTCTTTCAGGACGGGTCACCAGGGATCACCATCATCCTTGAAGACACTACGGAGTACCATAAATCACTACAGGCCCTGCAGGAAAGCGAAGAAAAATTCCGCGATCTTCTGGAAAAGATCAATGAACTGATGGTCCGGGTGGAAGAGATCTCCGAACTGAACGACCAGATCAGAAACCCGCTCCAGGTCATCGTCGGCATTTCCGACCTCGAAGATGTCGGGGTGCTGGAGCAGATTCAGGAGCAGGCGCATGAAATTGACCGGATTATCCGTCAGATCAACATCGGCAATAAAGAGGCGGAGAATATCCGGACTTTCATTTATGATTATGCCGAAAGAACGGGGAAACCGTCGGGCATTGTCGGGATGCAGGGGAAGAAGCGGACACACGGGGAAAAAGCAATAGAATAATCGGGCAGATGCCTTTAACAGCTACCAGGCCGGTTCTCCCGGTGGATGGGAACTATCGGCGGCTGCAATTTTTCGGTATCATTCGTGTGCCGGATGTGAGATGCGGGAGCCTGTCTCCTTTTTGTGCGATAGCAGTATTCCTCGTCTGCACTCTGTGGCTGGGGGAGCATCGATGCATCCCTGGAAAAAAAGGGTCAGGTCTTTCGCCGGACAACCAGCACGGCGCCGGCGATGCCGAGTATCAGGAGGAGCGGTATACCTGCGGTGGGGAATTCAGGGACTGCCGCCGCCTCGGCGTATTCCGTTCCCAGGGGTGACATGTTGTGCACATTGTCGGGATTTAGGCCCCCATACGAGTATCCCGGGGGTATTTCGTCCCGCTGATAGAACCAGTCCGTTGCCAGAATGCCGGACATCTCGTCGTCGGTGACGGTCTGTCCGTCAGCTGCCGTCTCTGTCAGGCCTGTTTCGCTCTCCGATGGCCCATTGTCGGGGAAGGGATCATCGCCATCATCCGACCCTGCCCGGTGGGTGATTCCGGTAATGGCTGCCGGCTGGTCTCCTTCGGCAGTTTCCTCCTCGTCCGTGGTCACGTCCTCTTCACCGGTCTGTTCTCCCTGCGTGGATTCCTCTTCCTCATCCGATTCATCGTCCGATAGTGCGGGCTCATGGACTTTTTCTTTCTTCACCTTATCGTGGCCCTTTCCTTTTGGCACACCATCAGACTCATTTTCATCCTCTCCCTCTTCTTCTTCAGCCGCGTCCTCTCCGGTGACCGTTTCCTCGTCCTCTTCGGATTCTTCAGGCCCGGCCGCGTCGTCCTCCCCGACCGATTCATCGTCGTCGGCTTCCTCGTCCTCACCTGATTCATCGTCGCTGTCTGCAACCTCAGCTTCATCCACTACGGTATCTTCACCGGTTGCCGCATCATCACCCGCAGCATCATCGGCGCCTGCTCCGTCATCCTCTCCTGCTCCGTCGTCGGGGTCTGACGCTTCATTATCGGCTGCTTTGTCCTCTCCGTCTGCTGCATCGGCGGGGTCTGATGCTCCGTTATCAGCCGCTTCGTCCTCTCCGCCTGCTGCATCGGCGGGGTCTGATATGTCATCGTCCCCCGTTGTATCGTCTGAGGATGACTGTCCGCTTTCGTCACCGGAATCGGCGTCAGCAGATACGCTTTCCTGCGAATCATCTCCGGACGGGGCGCCATCATCCGCTCCGCCTGTCATGGATTCACCATCGTCTCCCAGAACCGGGATGACGCAGAGAATACTCATCAGGACCAGAAATACGACAAATCCGGCCTGTAATCTTCGAATATCTCTCGATGTCCTTCTCATTTCCTCACCTCCGAATCGTTCCCTTTGGATGTAGGTAGCACCTCCCGGAGTCACATAAAGATTTGTCGGGCATTCATGGTCAGCATATAATTCGATGCGAATTCGGTCGGAAATTGGAAAACGGAAGGCTGATTGTGGAATTTCTCATGATCTGGAGGGGACCTCTACTGCCAATGAATATGCACCGCCTTCATTGCACGAATACGGTAAAAACAAACGAAATTCGGGCACTATGGATACAGAACTGCATCCTCCCGCTCATCCGGCCTATGGCGCCGGGTGCAGAAGCAGGTACGAACCGTTATGAACGGAAGAGATGATGGTAGAAGAGGAACCAATCACCGTGAAAGAGGACCGGAATGTGAACGGAAAACCGAAATTTTCCCTTGCCCACAAGGACGAGGCAATGACCGGACTCGTCGCAACGACGGACAAACAAACACTGGCCGTCTGGGCTGCGGATTGTGCCGGACGTGTAATGCCATACTTTGAGGAGAAATTTCCGGACGACCCCCGTCCCCGGCATGCTCTTGAGGCCCTTCACCGATGGATTGAGACGGGCGTCTTCAGGATGGCAGACATCCGCAAGGCGGCTCTGGATTCCCACGCGGCCGCCCGCGAGGTGGGAGAGGACAATCCCGCCCGGTCCGCCGCCCGTGCCGCAGGGCAGGCAGTCTCAACGACGCACGTCAGGACGCATTCGATTGCGGCGTCACGCTATGCCCAGCAGGCGGTGTTCCGGGCCGCCGTTGCTGAAGGTCTGGAGGCGGGGGAGGTGGATGCCGCCGTCGCGAGGGAACGGGAGTGGCAGTATCGTCGTTTGGTGGAGTTGAGGGAGAAGGGAGGGGAAACGGAAGGTTGAACTGTTGTATGCTGATTGCTCCACCCGGAGGATGGAGGAGGCCGCTACATAACTTATTTATGGGTATCGGGCTATCGGGACGTGAACAGAGGAGATGCCGATGGCACGGAAAAAACCTGAGAAAGAAACAACCGAAATCCAGCCGGTCACTCCGGAGTCCTCGCTGACGGCCCGGAGGATGCCAAGCCTTCTGGAACGTGATTTCGACTCGATCTTCGACGAGTTCAGGAGATCATTCGACCTGATGATGCGCTCGCATTTCCCGATGGTGGAACGGGTGCATGAATTCGGGGTGCCGCCCGTCCGCTACGCACCGCTCGATTTCATCGACGAGGGAGACCGGTATATCATCCACGCCGAACTCCCCGGTTTCACCAAGGAGGATGTCGAGGTCGAGATCAAAGACGACCGGCTCAACATCCGGGCAAGGAAGGAGTCGGAAACCGAGACAGTAGAGGAAGAAAAGCACTACCTGTACCACGAACGGGCGTTCTCCGCCTTCGAGCGGTCCGTATCATTCCCCGAGGAGGTCGACCCCGCACAGGCGAAGGGAACGATGAAGAACGGCGTGCTTGAACTGAATGTGCCGAAGAAGGAACCGAGGCCGGAGGAGAAGGGGCGGAGGATTGAATTGACGTAGAGGGGTTTTCTTGATCTTTTCTTTTTTATTACGTTACTTTTCCAAACTAACCACCACAGAATTAGTTCTCAATATAATTGTAAGGGATAACAGCTACGTTTTGGATTTTCGCGGTGATACACCACAATAATTAGAGGTACGAAGATAATCGAATAATTTGGGAAGAATCGACGCGAAAAATGAAAATTTCAAAATAATATTAGATATAAAAAAGGTTATAACTTACAATTTTTATTCTTTAAATATGGATCGGATAAATGTTCTCGTGTCTGGGCTAGCACTTGGTGCAGAGGTTAATGATAATTGCGGGGCATGTAATGTCGAGTATGGATGGTTGATTAATCGTCCTTCAACATTTGTTTGGGCAGATAAAATAATCGTTACTCCTAAGGTTTATGAACAATTTAAAGAGGGTACAATTTCAACTGAAGGGAAATTTGGACCTGTATTTAATAAAATATTTGAAATTGCTGAAGATTTTAATGTAATTGATATAAAATCGCCGAATCAGGTAATTAATAACAATATTTCAAATAATATTTGCGATGAGATAAAATTTGATGTTGAGTTGTTAATGAAATTATTTCCCGATTCCATTAAACCTATTAAGGATAGTGATGCCGGTGACGATTCTGGTATTCATTTTATTTCAATAGAAGGTGAGGAATATTGTTTTCCGATGTTATTCAGTATGTATACAAGTTTGAGATTGGCAAAAGAATGGAATGCAGAACCTTTAATTTCAGACCATTTTTACACGTATTGTAAGTATAAATTTGGTCTCTCGTTAATTCATGATCGGAAGTCTCGAATATCCGCATTTGATAGCATATTTAGCTTTATTCTTCCTGAAAAGTCTTTAATTCCTTATTACGCTTTACCAGAAGGAGACAGCCATAAATGTAATGTCTGTAAGCATTACGAAAAATGTGGGAATACTTATTTAGAAATGGTTGAAACCAACGTTCACGAATATTTAGAATTACGTGAGCATGATGAAATCGAGCAAATGAAGAATTGTGTTGGTGAAATTATCCGTGAATTGAGAGATTTGGATTCCGACTATTCTAATGAAGAATTGATTAAAAAATTTCAATCTGAAAAAGTTAAAATTAATAGAGATTTAAAAAAGACTTTTCCGAAAATGAAGCGGTGGGCTAATGTAGTATTAGTAGCTTCGACGCCTGCTGCTTTAATTGGAACAATGACAGGATTGCCAGCGGTATCGGTACCTGCGGCTTCTATGGCTGGACTTTCTGTAATGGTTAAAGAGGCAATACAATATCAGGAAAGTAAGTATAAATGGATTGGATTTATGGATAAAATCAGAAAAGATAAAATTAAACCGGAAATTAAATAAGAACCTACCTCACGGCAAACACTAACTAGGAATTACAAATTAAAATCGTTAAAACATTGTTAAAATTGGGGTATGCCCCGGCCGGGACTTGAACCCGGGTCGAAAGCTCCGGAGGCTTCCAGGATATCCACTACCCTACCGGGGCGTTTGCTTTATTCTATTGGATACACAGGCATAAAAAGGCGTGCCCCACGGCCGCAGTGCAGGGGTGTCCGGATCGCCTGAAGGGGCTCTGACAATTCATCATCAACGGCTGGGTGGGTTGCAGCGAAAAAGGGTGAATCCGGTTCAAATCGGGTTGGATTCTATTTCTTCTGGTTATACAGCGCCCAGATCTTGCAGGCGCCCTCGTGGGAGACCATGCACGGGCCGACCGGCTTTCGCGGCGTGCAGGCCGTGCCGAAGAGCTTGCAGTCCGTGGGATCCGCGATGCCGCGCAGGACGCGGTCGCAGATGCAGGCGGTGTGCTTTTCCACATGGCGGATCTCGATATCGAACTTCTTCTGGGCGTCGTACTGCTCGAACTCTTTTCGCAGTTTCAGCCCCGAGCCGGGGATGACGGGGAACCCGCGCCACTCGACGTCGTGCGGCTCGAAGACCCGGTACATCATCTCCATCGCCTTCGGGTTGCCGTCGCGGCAGACCGCCCGCGGGTAGGCGTTCTCCACCTCGGCCCGACCCTCTTTCACCTGGCGGATGAGCATGAGAAGGCCAAGGAGGATGTCGTCCGGCTCGAAGCCTGCCACGACCTGCGGGACGGGGAAGCGCTCGTACTCCTTGTAGCCCGCGACGACGCAGACGTGGCCGGGGAGCATGAAACCGTCGAGCTTCGCCTCGCCCTGACTGAGAAGGTACTCCATCGCCGGGGGGACGAAGCGGTGGCAGGAGAGGATGGAGAAGTTCTCCGGCGGGTTGGTGAGAAGCGTCGCCGCGACGGTCGGCGCCGTCGTCTCGAACCCGACCGAGATGAAGACCACCTCGCGGTCGGTCTTTTCTGCAATCTCGACCGCCTTGTGGACACCCTGCACAACCTTGACGTCCTTGCCCACCGATTCGAGGGCGCCCTTCGTGCCCGGCACTCGTATCAGGTCGCCATAGGTCGCGATGATGCAGTCCTTCTCCGCAAGCTCGAGTGCCGCATCGATCTCCCCCTGCGGGGTGATGCAGACCGGGCACCCCGGCCCCATCACGATCTTCAGCTGCTCGGGGAGGACGCTGCGCAGGCCCGACTTTGCAATGGACGCCTCATGGGTCCCGCAGATGTGCATGAAGGTATAGTCCCGGTCGACCTCTTTTTTCAGGGCCGACGCGATCTCCTTTCCGCCAGTCATTCAAGGATAATTTTTAATCCCTATGCAAAAAAGACTATTCTTCATGTCGAATATCTGGATGGCCGCGGCGATCATCGCCATCGGCATCATCGCCGCATGGGGAGTGGCCCGGCTCTTCCGCTGGCTGGGAAACAAGGCGGACCTGACGGAGTCCGAATTTGACGATATCCTCGTCCTCTCGTTCGGAAAGCCGATCGTCGTCGGCATCCTCCTCTTCTCGTTCTTCCTCGCGCTGGGATACATCGATATCCCGGAAAACTATGCATGGATTCTCGAAAGCAAATACCTGCATGCGCTCTACATCTTCCTCGGCGCATGGGTCGTCTCCATCTTCGTCCAGAACTTCGTCGCCCTCTACGGGCGCTGGATGGCTGAGAAGACCGAGAGCGACTTCGACGACAAGATCGTCCACATCCTCGAGGTCACATCGCGCTACATCATCTGGTTCATCGCGATTCTCATCGTCCTCTCGTATTTGGAGATCGACATCACCCCGCTCCTTGCCGCTGGAGGTATCTTCGGCATCGCGATCGCCCTTGCCGCCCAGGACCTCATCTCAAACTTCTTCGGAGGTGCACTCATCGTCGTAGACAAGCCCTTCTCCGTCGGCGACCGCGTGATGATCGAGGGGAACCTCGGCGACGTCGTCTCGATCGGCCCCCGAAGCTCACGGATCATGACGCTCGACTATCAGCTCCTCACCATCCCGAACTCCACGATCGCAAATAGCATCGTCACCAACTACGCGATGCCGGACATCAAGCTGAAGATCAAGCTCCCGGTCTCCGTCGCCTACGGCTCGGACGTCGCGCAGGTCAAAAAGATCCTCTTCGAGATCTGCGATCACGCGGTGGCGCACTCGACCTACATCCTCGACGACCCCCGCCCGAACGTCTACTTCCTCGAGTTCGGGCCCTCGAGCCTTGACTTCATGATCGTACTTTGGGCGAAGAAGTTCAACATGTCATGGGAGATCAAGGACTGGATCAATACCGAGATCGACCGCCGCTTCGCCGAGGAGGGCATCGAGATTCCCTTCCCGCAGATGGACGTGCACCTGCGGGAGTAACTGCCCCAATATCTTTTTCTCAGATTTTTTTGGGGGGAACCCGTTCCCCGAACCACCGCCGGGGTTTGGTACCTCGAAAACCTTTTTGCATCCTTCACCGACATTCTGGTATATGCTGGGTATCTCGACGAACTGCCTTCATCAGGTCCCGCTGGAGGAGGCACTCGAAGCTCTGGTGCCGGTCACCGACGTGGTGGAGGTGATGGACGACGGGCTCCACTATCTGGAATCGGTCGACCTCCTCGAGCAGTATTCGTTCGACTACTCCCTGCACGCCCCCGCAAAGGGCGTCAATATCGCAAGCCAGCTCCCCCCTATTCGCCGGGCGAGCGTGGAGGTGATCGCGGCCTCCTTTGCCATCGCGGCCGAGGTCGATGCCCCGGTCGTCATTCACCCCGGCTACGCCTCGTGGGAGGGGGGCAAGGACGGTGCGGCGGCATGGATGCGGACCTCGCTTGCGGAACTCGGCGAGCTGGCGGAGGAGATGGGCGTGACCTTCACCGTGGAGAATATGCCCCGGTGGCCGTATTTCTTCCTGACGACGCCCGAGGATCTCCCGCTCATCGACGGGTACGGCCTCTGCCTCGACGTAGGCCACGCGCACATGAACGACTGCCTGGAGGAGTTTCTGGCGGTGCCGTTTGGGCACCTGCACCTCCACGACAACCACGGTCACCTTGACGAGCACCTCGCGGTCGGCGAGGGAGAGATTGATTTTACGCCGGTCTACGAGCGGCTCCGGAAGTCCCGTGCCCGCTGCATCATCGAGGTCCGTGACTTCGAAGGTGCGCTCGCAAGCCTCTCTGCCGTCCGGGGCCACATCGATTGACGCGTGCAATGATGGTATTTTGGCAAAAATGGCTATTATCCCGGCCCGGATGGGCGAAGGTCTGATACGAATTTCAATACGCTTTTATACGAGGCAATGCGACATTATAGTGCACTTTTGCAGTGCCTCAGTGGCTCAGCCGGCAGAGCGCGTCCTTGGTAAGGACGAGGTCGCGAGTTCAAATCTCGCCTGAGGCTTTCTTGTTTTTGTTCAATTTCCAATGTTCTGATAATAGTGCAGTCATACCGATTATTTCAGCGCGAATACACCCCCGGACCCGGT
The DNA here is from genome assembly GCF_018687785.1 of Methanovulcanius yangii. Lineage (NCBI taxonomy): Archaea > Methanobacteriati > Methanobacteriota > Methanomicrobia > Methanomicrobiales > Methanomicrobiaceae > Methanovulcanius > Methanovulcanius yangii. Next base: position 824,835 of record NZ_LTBL01000001.1, on the reverse strand, counting down.
AGCGAAGACCATTTTGCTATAAATAGCAGGCGGGGAGATATTCACTCCTATCAATGGAACCGCACCGTTCCCTCCGATGGGGCGTCCTCCTCGTCGTCAGCCTCGCGGTAGTCGTCCTGGTCATCGACACCACCACCATGGAAGTATCCATGAGTGCTCTGGCAAACGACCTGAACACCGACCTCTCAACCATCCAGTCCATCATCACCATCTATACCTTGATGAAGGCCGCCTTCATGCTGATAGGAGCGAAGCTGCAGAATATCATCGGGAGGAAGCGTACGTTTCTCACGGGTGCTGCGATATATGGTGTCGGGACAACCATTGCTGCCGTCAGCCAGAATGCAGTCATGTTCCTCCTCGGCTGGTCAATACTTGAAGGGATGGGAACGGTGCTGATCCTCCCGGCAACGGTCACGTTCATTACCGGCACCTACGAAGGGAAAGACCGGGCATTTGCCTTTGGTGTCTGGGGCGGTATCGCTGCGATGGCGAGCATTTTCGGCCTTATGTTCGGCGGGTACCTGACCACATTTTATACATGGCGGTGGGTGTTTGCTCTCGAGCTTGTCATCATTTTCATCATCTTTGCCCTCCATCGGATGCTGTCGGAGACCCGCCCGACAGCATCATGGAAGAACTTCGATGTCGGGGGTTCGCTCCTCGCGGTTCTGGGCCTCTTCACCCTCGTGTTCGGGATTCTTCTGATCAAAAAACCGGCAGAGCTGGTGGTGGTTCCCGTTCTTATCGCCGTGGGAATCATCCTTCTCGTCGGGTTGTACTTTTGGGAACGGCAGCAGATCAAAAAGAACAAGGATATTCTGGTGGATGTGACCATCCTTCCCGAACGTTCCTTTCTTGCAGGGAATGTCGTCTCCATCGGCCAGAAATTTGTTACCGCCGGGTTCATCTTCATCTTCCCCCTGTTCTACGAGGTGGTCATGGGTGCAAGCGCGTATGAAACCGGCATCGCCCTTCTGCCCATGTCTCTTGCGATTGTCGTGTTCTCCATCCTCGGTGCCCGGTTCGCATCATGGTTCGAACCAAAATACGTCCTCCTCGGGGGAATCGCCCTCACCGGGGCGGGGCTTATAGCCCTCAGGGATGTCTTCTCCCTCACCACCGGCATTCATGACATCCTCGCCGGAAGTATCCTTTTTGGGACCGGGGTCGGCATCGTGCTCTCGCAGGTGACCAACCTCACCCTCTCCGCTGTCCGGAGCGAGCGACAGACCGATGCATCGGGTATCTATAACACCACCCGTCAGGTGGGAAGTTCCCTGGGAACGGCAATCATCGGGATCGTCCTCGCTCTTGGTTTCATCCATGGGCATTCTTCCGCTCCACCATCGCCTCTGCCTTCCGGCCATCCCCTGTTGTCACTCGGGATCAGTGAGGCAGCGGTCAGTCAGGGGATGGAATGGGCGTTTCTTGCGATGATTGTCGTGGTCGTCGGCATGTTCATTGCGGGTTTGTTCATCCGGAAGACGGGGAAGATCGTGTGAAGTATTCCGAGGCGGAAGTGATCCTGGGCCATCTTGAACTGGTGGTCTGAAAATGTTTCCGGACCTGTGGTCAGGAATTACCTTTTTTTATATTTCATCATCTGAATCTGCCGTTGAATTCTCCGGATATGGCCGGACAGGGAGTGAGAAGAATAACAAAGTAACTATATGATCCGTTCTCTCATCCTCCTCCATGGGAACAATCTACTCATTCCGGTGTCCCTGCGGGTATGCTGCCGAAAGTCTTCCGTTCGGGTATGGCTTTCTGTCCTACAGAACGGGTATGAGTTCCGTGCCTGCATATTGCCCGCGATGTAAAGAGGTGGTGCTGGCAAAATATCGTGATCCCCTCCATACGTCTCCAACCCAGAAGGATGCGGATGATATTCAAGCGGGCATCTGTCCTCATTGCCATCACCCGGTTCGGTTTTACAATGATCCGCACCTCTCAGAACCATCTCCCACGAAGGAAAAAAGATGGGATATATCCTGTGGTGGGTTTCAAATGCCGTCTATCGGGCTATTCTGCCCAAAATGCGAACAGATGACGATGGAGGCCTTCTGGGAGGGACTGTGGGATTAGATTTCGCGGTTCTCGTGGCTGGCCCTGAACGGGCTGAGGCACTCTTTGGAACTGTTATTGGCAATTAATTAATTGTAAAGCCATTTTGGGGATTTTTCTTTCAGGGTGTTGCCTGGACTCCCTTCTCCTTTCCTCGTGCACTCCGCCTCCCCAGTTCCCCGGCAATGACCATCAGGAGAATAAATCCTATGACGGCCACGTCCATAATCTCTATCAGGACTTCGGGATTGGTGGCAAAATTGCCGGAGGCGACGGCAAATCCGGCCGCCAAATTTCGTTGCCCCGTTCCGAGGGCAAGAACCGTTCTATTATTTTTGTCCGTCCCGCCCAGCAGGTATCCTATGACAACAGCGCCGACAACGAGGAGGACGGATGTCAAAATTCCGCCGGTTCCAAGAACTCCATAGGTGACATCGGAATACCCCACAAAATATCCGATGAAGAGCGCTGCCAGAGACAGGTTGGCAGCCATCCCCATCACCGGGATGAGGCCCTTGGCCACTTCTTCATACCTGGCCCGGATAAAGAGGGCAACAGCGAGCGGAATGAGCATCAACACGACAAGGCTCCTCGCAATCTCCCAGGGATTCACCTGCACTCCGGTCAATACAAATGGCAGAACGATGGGCAGGTAGGCGACGGTTACCACCATCAGAAGGACCATCAGCCCGGCGGTAAACGCCATATCGCCTTTGGCCAGCTGCACCAGCTTGGGCAAAAACGGCGCCCCGGCGGCAAAACCCACCAGAACGAGGCCGATCTGCAGTCCCTCGGAGAGCGGGATTGCCCACACGATCAATACCGCGAGGATGGGCACGAGGACGAAGTTTGCCACCAGAGACGCGATGATCAGCTTTCTGTTCTTCAACGGGGCCATGATTTGAGCAATCGTCAGGCCAAACCCCATGCCAAGCATGCTGGTAATGACGAATATCAACACGCCCAGCGTGCCGATGGCGATAAAGACCGGATCATACTGGGTCATACTCATTAACGCTCCTGCCCGGAACCACTCCCGGAATCAGGAGGAGAATGATGCCGACAGTGACGGGACTCTTCATATGCCGTCCTTATTCTTCTCCTCTAATTAATGCTTCCGGAGGATAGCGAATTCCACGCTGAATTTCTTGTTTAAAATAGATTAAGGGGATATTCCCCTATTTCAGGCCTATTTCAAATTATTTTGTGCTCATTCCCATCGTCTCGTCGAGCCAGCCGAACTTGGCGCCGAACGACTGCGCGAACACCCCGAGCTGGCAGTGCGCCCCGGCACCGTACTCGTCGGAAAATACCATAAGTTCCTTCTCGCAGGTGAGGTGGTCGTAGAGTGCCTGTGCCTGCGTCCCGTCCGGGTCGAAGTGATCGGCCGCACCGGCAGTGACCAGCGTGGGGCACCGAATATTTTCGGCAATGCCCACAAGGGAAAAATCCATCCAATTCGCCCAGAACTGTGCCGGCGAGCCGGCACCAAAGACGAACATCCCGTTCTCGTTCAGCCAGCGGGTGCCGGTGTCGTGGGCCATGGCCTCGTAGAGGGCATCGTTGCACTCCACCGGGTCCGTCTCCAGCCATTCCTGCAGGTCATCTTCTGTCAGGTCCGCAGGCGCTCCCCCGCCGGTTTGGAGGTTCTGCAGGAGCGTCTCTCCGACGTCGTAGGTGCCGGCGTCCGCGATCAGCGCCGCAATCCGGTGCTCATATGCGGCACCGCGGGGGGCGAGGTAGCCGCCGAGGGAAATTCCCCAGAGGGCAATCCGGTCGTCGTCGACGTCGGGCCGGCTCACCGCATAGTCCACGACCGGTGTGATCACGTTCTCCCAATCGGGCCGGAACGGGATATGCTGGACCCGGATCACTTCGCCCTGCCCCGGCCCCTCGAAGGTCAGGACGTTGTATCCGCGTTTGATTCCTTCCATCGCATAGGGGTGGAGTTCCTCCTGGCAGCCGTCAAAGCCCGTCTGGACGATGAGGAGCGGCCGCGGTGTGCCGGAGTCGTCGACCGTGTAGAAGTACCCCGGCAGCGTCGTGTTCTCGTACGGGATGTCGACAATCTCGTACGGGACGACGTCGAGCGCGATTGCATCGCGGAACGTTTCCCTGCTCAATCCCCACGTCTCCACTATGCAGGGGTCGTCGGGTTCGCCGTGCAGGAAGAACTCGGCCGTGCGGTAATAGGTCGCGGCCCGGTAGTATGCCTCCATTGCGCTCACCCCGTGTCCGGCTGCGAGGCTCTCGTCACCGGCCGTCCTGAAGGTGTCCGCGGTCTTCTTCCATTCGCTGTACCAGCTCTCGAAGTCTCCTTCTTTTATCCGGGACGCCGTGGCGAGACACTCTCCGATGTCTGCCTCTCCCGCATACGTGGCGCCGAGTGTCCGCTGGAGTTCGAAGGCAAATTCCTGATCGGCAAATATGAGCGAAGGGGGGTCGGCGGCAGGGGCGTCCGTGGCAGAGGAGTCGGCGGCCGCCCCGGTCGCAGTGACGGCAGGTGGAGCCGGCGACTCCTGAACAGGGCCGGTGCAGCCTGCCGAGATGGCAACAATAATGGCGATAAGAAGGGTGATGGTGATGATGGTGGCTCTGCGGGGTTTCATGGTGATTATGGAATGATATCATAACAATGAGGATAACAGTTCCGAAAACCCACTTCCCGGGAGTACAACGCCCTCTCATCCTCTCACCGCCACCGACACAAATAATACAAATCGTGATTAGTACTAATCATGATTAGTCCTTTCATCGACCGGGAGGAGGAGCGTTCCATCCTCGAGGACGAATGGGGAGCGGACGGCGGGCGGCTCATCGTCCTCTACGGGAGAAGGAGGATCGGAAAGACACGGCTGCTCTCAGAATTTGCAGAGGGGAAGGAAGGGATCTTGTATTTTGCCGAGGAGACCCCGGCCCATCTCCAGATCAAAGGACTTCAGGAGCTGTGCGCCCGGCACCTGCACGATGGCCTCCTCGGTGACCTGCCGATAGAGTCGTGGTCGCAGCTCTTCACCTATCTCGTGCAGCACCCGCCGCACCATCGGTCGTACCTGATCATCGACGAATTTACGTACCTGATAAAAAGCGACAAAAGTGTCCTTTCGGCCCTCCAGAAGGCATGGGACAACGGCCTGTCCGCCTCCCCGTGGTGCATCGTCCTCTCCGGCTCGGTCCTCGGTATGATGAGCGACCTTGCCCTCTCGTACACCTCTCCGATATATGGCAGACGGACCCGCGACATGTTCCTGACCCGTCTCCCCTTCCGGTACGCACAGGCGTTCCTCCGCCAGAATTTCGAGGATGCCCTGAGGACCTACTTCGCAATAGGGGGCGTTCCCGAATACCTCCAGAAGGCATCGGAGTACACCACCTTCGATGCATTCGCGAAAAAAGAGCTCTTCGGCAAGTACGGCTACTTTTACCGCGAACCGTATTTTCTGCTGTCACAGGAATTCAGGGAGTTGAAGGTCTATCAGGGGATACTCCGGGCGATTGCCCAGGGAAACACAAAACCCTCCGCCATCGCCGGGCACTGCGGCATTGAGACCCGTGGCCTGTACCCGTACCTCGAAGGAATGATCCGGCTCGGATTTATCGAAAAGGAATCGCCGTTTCCCGGCAGCAGCAGAAACTCGGTGTACAAAATCCGAGACAATCTCCTCGGGTTCTGGTACAGGTTTGTCTACCCGGAAAAGGGGAGGATCGAAACGGATACGTTCCGTTACGAAGAGTGCGACATGTCGCAGTATTTCGGAGAACGCTTCGAGGCGTTCATCAGGGAGGAAGTCGTGCCACTGATCTATCCGGGATACGAGAGCGGCAGATGGTGGCACAAGGGCGAAGAGATCGACCTCGTTGCCATCGACCGTCGGGGGACGGCCATCGTGTTCGGCGAATGCAAATACGGGGCAAAATCGGCTCGTGATGCCGAACGCATCCTGAAGGGACTCGAGGCAAAATCGGAACATGTCCCGGTTGAAGAGGGGTACACGAAAAAATATGCCCTGTTTGCCGGCAGGGTCGGCGGAAAGGAGGCATTGAGGAACAAGGGCTATGAGATCGTTGATATCGATGACATCCGGGAGATCATTGCATGAGCACTGGATAATACCAAATAGTATCGCAATCCAGTGATGCATGATCCCCATGACCCCCGAACAAAACAAAACCCTCGTCCACCGCTTCATCGACGCCTACAACGCCCGCGACCTCGACGTCTTCGACGACCTCGTGGCCCCCGACTATATCGACCACACGCATCATCAGCAGGGCCGGGAACCCTTCAGACAGCTCTTCACCCTCGCCTTTGATGCCTTCCCCGACTGGCATGAGGCGATCGAGGATATGATTGCCGAGGGGGACCGGGTCTGGGTGTGGGTGACGGCGACCGGAACCCATACCGGCGAGTGGAACCTCTTCGGTGTTCCCCTTCCCCCGACCGGCAGGAAGGTGATCATGTCGATGGTCTTCATCTGGCGCATCGCGGACGGACGGCTCGCCGAGGGGTGGGAGGTCGACAGCGAAGTGGATTTCCTGCGGGCCATCGGCGTTCTCGCGTACACGGAGAAAGGGATGGCCATTTTTCCTGAGGATGAAGGTGACTGAACACCTGACTGAAGAGATACTGCTTTCCATCTCGATGAAAGGAGACACCCGGAAATTTCTCCAACGTGTCAGGTATGGAGTGGTTTGTATGGTTCACAGCAAGAGCAGACCACTTGTTCATCCAGTGAATGCGTCGAGGTCGTGGAGATTATTAAAATTGCAGCAATCTATTTATGCAATGAATTAACATTTGTCGTCATGACCCCTCATGGTTTAACGAATGTTTCTCTGCTTGAGGAGGAAAAAAATATTGATGGATTAATACTGGCACTTACGGATCCTATGTTCCCTGTTAGGGGTGATGCCGCCAAAGCTTTGGGAAAAATCGGTGATCCACACGCTGTCGAACCACTGATTGGCATTCTGACCGATGACCCCAAGGATCTGGTGCGTGGATTAGCCGCTCAGGCACTGGGACAAATTGGCGATTCGCGGGCGATCGGACCACTCATTGCTTCCGTAAACACAGATTTGTCCCCCTTTGCAAGATTCTACTCTGCTTTGGCGCTCGGGGAATTCCCTGACGATGGTGTAGTAGTGCAGTTGCTCGAAGTGCTTGGGGGCGACCCTGACAATAATGTGCGAATAGCTGCCCTTGCATCCCTTAGGAAACAGACATCAGAGATGTAATTCCACAATTGATCAAATCCGTCCGGCTCATCTCAAACAGGGTGGGTCCCATTAAGGGTCCCGAGGGTGCGGGTCGTGCCCGCCCCGCCGGTCATTCCACCCAAAAAAAGGGGTTTCCTCCTATCTCACAATCCCCTGTTCCCCTCAGGGACCAAGGTCGGCCACCTTAAACTTCCACCACGGACCGTCATTCGTGTCATCACTATACCAGGCCGTCAGTTCGAACCCGTAGAAGAGGTAGAAGTCATCGTTATACATCGCACCGTTGGGCTGCCAGTGGAATGAAAATGTCCCCTGAGCGGTTCCGAGGTCCGGCAATTCGTAGAGCTGGTAACTTTCGCCCCAAACGCCGGTCGTTTTGTTCATCTTTTTGATGTAGGGAATGTACCAGTCAGGATTTAAGGCAGCATTCGGTGAGTGGTTCTCTCCGTACACCAGCGCGATGGTGCCGTCGCCGAGGTCCGTCAGGAACGGCCGTCCCATATTTTCCACATTCCCGGTATCCAGGATCTCCGATTCGTAGACGTACGCCGCTGAAACTTTCCCCAGCCAGATTCTCTGAGACTCGTCGCTCACCGCTACAAGGGCACGGACATTGCCGTCCGGGGCATAGAACACGGCGCCGGGCGGCGACTTCACGTTCGGCGAACCGACCACCTGTCCTAAATCATACCAGGTCTCTCCGAAATCATAGCTGTACACGCAATAGAGCGGTCCATCGTAGTCCTTGGCGTAGTAGAGGTAAATGTAGTGGTTGAGCGGGTTGTATACGGGGGCGACTTCCCAGTGGTTCATTTTCGTGGTAAAGTAGTTCCCGGTCGCATGGTCCTGGATCTTCAGCCAGTCCCCGTCTTCCCAGTCCGTGCCGTTCAGCCTCGTGAAGTAGAGATTTTTGTTCTGTCCCGTAACGAACACGAACATCTTCTCCGGTCCGCCGTTGGGATACTGAACGAGCAGCGGTGCGGGTTCGGCATAGGAGGTGCCCTCCCACAACTGGTAGGGGCTGTGGAGCACGCCGTCCTTGAACCTCCAAACCTGGATGCGATAGAATTCATCAGAGAAGATTTTCGTGGTCGAGTACCAGAGGGAGAAGACGTAGAGTTGATCGTTGTAATAGAATCCTCGTGCATTGGCGCAGGATTCGTATTCTCCCCACCCCTCGGGCCAGTCCATGCCCACCAGCGGCGGACTGCCGGCCAGATCCATAAGTGCATAGTCCTCTCCGATGATGTTTCCGACCTTGAGAATGAACCGTCCGGTCAGGTCATCAGGAATCCTGAAGCTGATAGCGTCCATGCTCCAGTCAACGATCTTCCCCTTCTCGATCTCGATCTCCATCCCTTCCCCGACATCGACATACGCAAGGCGCGTATCCCCCTTCTTGTCGCCGAAGAACGCTCCTTCGATGGTGACCACATCACCGTCCAGTGTCAGTGATCCTTCCGTGATCTGCGGCTTTTGCATGATGAAGGGGAACCAGGTCATCGGTTCGGGGTTTTTCTTGTCCCCCTGCATCAGCACCGTGATGGTGTATTCCCCGGCGGGCACGGGTCTGAATACCTCACAGGTGATCTCCGTGTCACTCCAGTCCAGCACTTTGCATTTCTCATCGCCGAGGAGGACCTCTCCCGTCTTCCCGCCGAATCCGGAGCCGGTGATCGTCACCTCCGTGCCCAGCGTCCCCTCCGCGGGACTCACGCCCGTTATACCGGCTGCCGCCACTCCCATGACCCCTGTCAGGGTGAACAGGGTGATGGCAAGAGCCAAAATCAACAATTTCCTTGTCATTGCTTCATCTCTCATCTCCTATGCCGCATTTCCTCGTTCAGAGCCGGGCCGGCGGCCATGGTCATCGCCCGGAATGCACGGATGCCGCGAGCAATATCGCTCCGGCTCAGCTGCATTTCCCCTGGATCTGCGATGAAATACGAAGGATCTCTGACGATGAACATTGGCATGAGTCGCAGGACAGAGGTAACCATCGATAGCCATAGTTGGAGATAAACATTTCTCCGGGTGTTGGGGTATCAGAGGTCGTTTGGGGGTATTTCTGAAATTAACCTATTTATTGGCGTTTTTAATGTTTGCCCGCAATGAAATTCGTGAAGATCAAATCAATCAGGGAAACAGGGTTATATTGGTTCAAATGAACTGGTGCAAAACCCCCTTGAGGAACAGGAAATGCGGGTGATACCCCGATTTTTGTGATATCCCCGAATTATAAGTGTTCGTGGAAATGAGTTCCGTTTTACATCGAAAAAATAAAATAGCAACATTTAACGGACGAATCGCCAAGTATGGATATTTATTCACGGACTGTGCGTAAGAGCGGGCAACCTTTCAGCCGGACCAGTGAATATACAGGTGCATAATGATGTCATTATTCAACAGTGGAACCGGAGCGGGCCGGATGGGCGCCGCCCCCTCTCCCTCTTCGTGCCGGCAGTTCCGTGGGGAGACGCCGGCAGACCCGAAACAGCATGATGGATATGACCGGAACAGTCGGGGAGGATGCAGCCGATGACGAAACGATACGGGCTCCGCGTTGCCGCCGCCATTCTTCTGCTGGCGGCAGTTCTCCTCGTCCTCCCGGCGGCAGCGGGAACGACCCCTCCGGCAGGCCCGCTCCTCCTCTCCTTCGATTCCCCGAACAGCTCCGGCACCTACGCACCCGGTGACGTCCTCGAAATAAATGCTACCTACGACGAAGCGCTTGCCCCCGGCAGCACAATCGACATCCTCCTCAACAACAGCGTACCCCTTACGCTGGACCGCCTCGCATCACAGGTCGGCCCCCGGCACAAGGGGAGCATCGTGAACGGGGAGGGGGGGGCGCTCCTCGACAATGCCCAGGGCGTCTTCGTCGCCGGGGACTACGCGTATGTGGCAAGTTACGTCAACGGTGCACTGGAGATCGTTGACATCTCCGATCCGGCACGCCCGGTTCACAAAGGAAACCTCTCGTTGGGCTTTGGTCCAAAATCCGTGTACGTTTCCGGGAATTATGCATACGTGGCAAATTACAACCAGTATTCATTACAGATCGTCGATATCACCAACCCGGCTGTACCCATGCTTGTAAGCTTCTTTGGCTTCCCCTCCAATCCCTGGGACGTCTTTGTTGCAGGAAACAATGCGTACGTGGGAATAAGTGTGGGGGGAATGGATGGAAAGTTGTGGATCGTGAATATCACCAACCCGATAAATCCCACGACTACGGGGATATTCGAAGACCCGGTCTGGCTCCCTTCGCCTGTGGACGTCTTTGTTGCCGGTGACTATGCCTACGTGGCAAGTAAGGATTATCATGCCCTGAAGATCATCGACGTCACCGACCCTGCGCACCCAATCCGGGCGGGGAGCATCACGAATGGCGAAGGAGGGGCGCTCCTGGAGAATCCTGAGGGTGTCTTCGTTTCCGGCACCTATGCGTACGTGGCAAGCACCGGCAGCGATTCGCTGGCAATCATCGACATATCAACCCCGGCGGCACCCGTCCATGTCGCGTCGATCACCTCCCCCGACATGGACGGCGCCCGGTCCGTCTTCGTTGACGGCAACTACGCCTACGTGGCAGGGTATCTCAGCGACGCCCTGACCATCATCGACGTCTCCACTCCTGCATCCCCCGTGCAGGTCGCCTCCATCAGCAACCAAGGAATGGACGGGGCGTTCTCGGTCTTTGTCGACGGAGGGTTTGCCTATGTCCCATGTTACATGTCCGATGCACTCGAGATCATCAGCACACGCTCATCCACCCTGTCGGGTACGTATACGGTCGGCCCCGGCGAGGAGACCCCGCTCCTTACCGTCGGTTCCATCACCGCCCACGATGCCGAAAGCCTCGACGGGACGAGGACGAACACCTCGACGGCGCTGCCCGCAACGAACCTCGCGGACACGGTGGCGCTTTCGATCGAGGGTCCGGTCACCGCGGCCTTCACCGCCGCCCCGATCACCGGCACCGCCCCCCTCACCGTCGCCTTCACCGACGCATCAGGCGGTACGCCGGACTGCTGGAACTGGTCGTTCGGCGACGGGGTGTGGTTCAACACGACCGATGCCGGAGCGGCAAACCCCACCCACACCTACACCGACCCCGGCACCTACACGGTGAACCTGACCGTCGTGGGAGGAATTAATAATAATGATACGCTCTCGCGTGCCGGGTATATCACGGTCTCGGCCCCGCCGACACCGACTCCTGTACGGAGCGGCACCGGGGGCGGGGCCAACACCGATGTCGGCATCGGCCTTGCAACGGACCTGAAGAGAAATGACACCGCCTCCTTTGCGATGGACAAGGGAGCGGTCTACCGGGTCGAATGTGCCGCGGGGACGACCATCGACAAGGTGATGGTGACGGTCAGGAAGGCGTCCTCCCTGCCGTCCTCTGTCAATGGAACCGGCACCGATGTCTACGAATTCGAGCAGGTCACGCTCTACTACGCGGGTGAAGCCGACCTCTCGGCACGGACGATCTTCTTCCGGGTCCCGCAGGCATGGCTCGCCTCGAACGGCTACGACAGCGGGGACATCGTCCTGATGCACTACAATGAAGAGACCGGCACGTGGGACGAACTTCCGACCGAATACACAGGTGAGGACGGCAATTATTACCTCTATCGTGCGGAAACGCCGTCCTTCTCGTGGTTTGCCATCGGGGTGACGCAGGGTGCGGCGGATGTGGCTGGTGATGTTGCCGATACCGATGCGGTCACCACTGTTGAAGAGGCGGCAGTTCCACCTTCGTCCCCCGCAAGTACTCCCACTGCAAATGCGATGACGACACCTGTTGCGACCGTGTCGCCGGATGCAGCGGAACCCGCCGGACCCACGGCGACCCAGTCGCCGTCGTCCATGCCGGTTCTGGCCGCTCTCGCAGTGGGACCCATCGGTGCAGGGGCAATCATCAGGATGAGAAAGGATAGATAACGACCATCGGATGGCGGGACCGCACCCGATTCAGACCTGAATATTCATTTTTTTCTTGTGCGTCCTGTCCATCCCTTCTCATCGACAGACCGGGGCTGAGGCCTCCCTTTCCATTTATTTTTTTACACAACGCCGCCGGGGGTGTCGTCGCTTCCCTTTCCCTGTTGCGCCTCCATCGCGGCAATCGTCAGAGCCGGGTGCCGGTAGCGCCCCCGGTCCTTCGTCCCGAAGAGCACGCCGAACTGTATCGCTTCAGTGGGGCAGAAGTGCAGGCAGGCGCAGCAGAACTCGCAGCGGTGGTGCCAGACCGGGCGGTCGTTTTCGAGGGTGATATTTTCCACGGGGCAGACCTTTGCGCAGGTGCCGCATGCGGTGCAGGCGTCCGAGACGGTAAACGCCGCATCCTGCCCGTGGACGTTGCGGACAAACGGCCCGTAGGTGAGCGCCTTCATCACCGCAGAGAGGGGGGAAAATCCGGGTCGGACGGTGTCGCCGCGGGCGATCGCTCCCGCTACCTCGCCGACCCGGATATCCGCCTTTTTCAAAATCTCATCGTTCTTCGCGTCCGGCGCAATCCGGTGGAGGGGCGTAAAGTTCCCCGGCATGGCGACCGCAAACGCTGCGTCGAGCCCTCTGCCCTGCCGGTCCCTGAATATGCCGTCGAGCTGGTGCAGTGCGGAGATGCCGGTGCCCCCCATCGTCACCACCGCAAAGAGGTATCGTGCCGCCGAGACGTCGAGGCGCCCGGCAAATTCTGCGACGATGACCGGCACCCCGCAGTCATAGACCGGGCAGACGATCCCGACCCGGTCGGCGCCGGGGATGATTGTTCCCGGCGTGTTCATCAGCGGCGCGATGGGTACGAGCTCGCAGTTCCCGAGGAGGGTTGCGATCTGCCGGGCCGCGGCAAGTGAGTTGCCGGTGCCGGTGAAGTAATAGATGATGGTCTTCGTGGGTCTCATCTCCGGTAGGGGGTTGGTAAATGCTATCTCACCCTCACGGGGGATAGCGTTTGCTGTGACGGGCGCGGGGATGGCGACTGGGATACCGTTATCAACAGCGTTCTCCTATACATCCCGATGGTTCCCGATCAAACGCATGGGAAACCCCGCACACCGCATGGCGTCCACCCGCCCTCCCGGTCGGGAGAGCTCGACAACCGACTCCGCCGGGTGGTCTACCGTCCCGACCGGCTCGCCGGGCGGTACATCAAACCGGGGGATCGCGTATTCGATTTCGGTTGCGGCCCGGGATTCTTTACCCGCGAGTTTGCAAAAGCGGTCGGCGACGGCGGAGAGGTGATAGCCGCCGACCTGCAGGAGGAGATGCTCGGGCTGCTGCGAAGCAAACTGGAGCCGGAGGGCCTCATGCCGCGTATCAGAACGCACCGCTGCCAGCCCGATACGATCGGACTTTCCCCGGACTTTGCCGGGACGATCGACGCGGCCTTTGCCCTCTTCGTTGTCCATGAAGTGCCTGACCCTGCACGATTGTTCCGGGAGATAGCAACGCTGCTGGTGGAGGATGGCATATTCTTCTACTCCGAACCGCCGGTCCTCGTCCCGGAGAGGGAGTTTTCCGATACCCTTGCGCTGGCGGAAGAGGCCGGGTTCCTCCTCGAGGAGCGGACGTGGTATTTCCTGAACCGTGCGGCGGTGCTGAGAAAGGTGTGAGGGTCGTATCACCCGTTCAGGGTGGCGATGGCACGGGCTTCAATTTCCCGCATACCGCCATTTACCGGGGGGCACGGATATCTCAAACCGTGCCGATTCCCCCGGAACCCCGGTCTCCCTGATACCGATGCCGGTGATGTCGAGGATTTCCTTTGTCAGGAAGAGCCCGAGCCCCGTGTTCTTCCCAACCCCTTTGGAAAAGATCCGCTCCTTCATATCCGACGGGACGCCCTCGCCGTCGTCCTGGTAGATGATGTTGAGCGTGCCGCCGTCTTTTTTGCTGGCAATCGATATTTCGGAGATGTCGCCGCCATGTCGCACCGAGTTGTCGAACAGACTGAAAAATGTCTTCCTGAACATCGGGTCGGCAAAAATTTCCACATCCTCCCCGAATGCGGAGGTATCGACTGTTAGGGACGTCAGGTCGATGTCCTTCTTCACGTTCCCCACGGTCTGTATGACGGACTGCCATACCGGCAGTTCAAGCCCCAGGTCCTGGTAATCCTTGGTGAAGGAGATGTGACTGTTGATGCCATTGACGCATTGTTCCATCTTCTCGAGATAGCCCTCCAGTGTGGCATTGTCCGTGCAGAGTTCCCGGGACAATTCGAGGTACATCAGGACGGGCGTCACCTGGTTGATGATGTCGTGGCGCGTGATGCTCGAGAGGAGGTTCATTTTTTTGTTGGCGACCTTGAGGGACTGCTCGTTCTCCTTTATCGGGGTGATGTCCTGGATGACGCCGATAAGATGGGGCGCCTTTCCGTCACCATCGCGGTCCGGTGCCTTCCCCAGTACGCTCAGCCATCGCCACTCCCCATTGGCCGCACGGATGCGGTATTCGGCTGAGTAGACGTCATCATCACCGTTGATGCTCCGGGTGATATGCGCCATCCTCTCATCACGGTCTTCGGGATGGATGAGGGATGTCCACCAGTCGAAATCGACGATGCCGGCGGACGAATACCCCAGGTTATGGAGCGGGCTGTTGGTCCATTTGATCGTCCCGTTCGCAGGCGTGTATTCCATGATATACAGGTCGGCGCTTTGAATCGCCATATCCAGCCGCTCCCTCGATTCCTTCAGCTGCTCTTCGGCATGCATCCGGGTAAGGGAGGTTGCCATCAGGTACCAGGTCGATTCCAGTATCGCCCGCGAGGATTCGGGGATTTCCGTATTCGTATGGGACAGCAGGTAACAGGCGCCGAGGATATGGTCATCTGCAACGATGGGAAGACATGCAAATGACGCCACCCCTTCATACTGTGAGATGTCGATCAAATTCGGGCTGATGTCGTCAACCATTCCATAGATGGGCTTTTTTGCTCCAAGGCGTTTCACGGAATATCTTTCGGGGCCGAGGTGACGGACCGACTTGGTAAATTCGTCCGTCACTCCCTCCGACCGGACGAGGGCAAGGCCGCCGCCCTCGGTGTCGGCATGATACAGCAGACCCGCATCGACCCCGCCGATGTCCAGCAGGGATTCGAAGATGATCTCCTCCGCCGCTGGTACGGATGAGATGGCGCTCAGGCGTTCCGCGAGCGTATGCTGGAGTGCATATTTCTCCCGCGATTCCCTCTCCGGGGTTACATCGCGGGTCAGTTCCATGAGAGAGGAGGACGTCCCCTCCGAATCCATTATGGGAACGAACGTCGTCTCCCGGCACCCCCCCTCCCCGGCACCGGTCTCGAGGGAATACGATGTTTTCAGAACATTGCCGGTTGCGAGTGCCTCTGCTGCGGTGCATGCACCGCCCGTATTCTCTCCATCGGCAGATGCCTTTCGGCTGGCGGTGGCGGGGATGGCCGCATCCATTGCTTTTGCGGCGGTATTTTCCCACAGAATGTTCAGATCGCGATCCCTGTGAACGATGGCATACGGCACGCTGTTGAGAATCGCCGAGAGGTCCGTTACCTTCCTGCGGAGATCCTGCTCTGCGGTTTTCTGGTCCGATATATCGATAAGAGTGCATATGGCGTGGTCGCTCCCGTCAACCGGTCCTGTTACCATAAGGATGTCGTGGGAGGTGCCGAGGCGGTCGGTGAATACAAATTCATGCGTTCCGTGAGCCGGGAAGGGGCCGGGGTCTTCACCCTCGGTCGTCTCCTGCACCGGGGAGAGGCAACTGGTGTCCAGGAAGTCCGCGAGCTTCAGGCGTCCGTCGACCTCGGTGCTGCGGACACCGGAGAGTGTTTCGAATCCCGGATTTGCGAGCAAAATGGTGCCTTCGCCGTCAATCTCCACCATTGGCACCCCGTTCGAGGCAAACAAGGCACGGAATTTCGAGACGGAATCCTCGAGACGCCGTTCGACGGCCCGTCTCCCGGAAATATCCCTGGATACGAGAACCGCTCCGTTCATTCCACCGTCGCCGTCAGAAAGGGAGGTACTCACGTCATCGATTGGCCGAGTGGTGCCGTCTTTTGCGGTCAGAATGATATTTGTGCCTGGAGTTGGAACCTCCCTCTCCTTCTGGAGGGAATCATCGGGGCGATGGATGAGCTCTCCTCCATCGTGCGCAATCCGATAGATGTCTGCTAACGGCTTGTTCCGTGCCTCCTCAAAGGTCCATCCCGTAAGCTCCTCTGCCGCGGGATTCATGAAGGTCACTTTGCCGTCCGTATCGGTTGTTATGACAGTGTCTCCGATGCTTCTGAGGACAGCGGCATTCCATTCATCCCTCTCTTTCTGCTTGCGCCGTGCGCCGGCAACATCGCTGATATCGCGGGTAATGTAGGAAATGCCGACGATCTCATCGGCGTCACCGGTGATCGGGGATACCGTAAGGGAGACATCGATGACCGTTCCGTCCTTTCGCATTCGTTTGGTCGTGAAATGCCTGACCTTCTCGCCGTTTTTGACTCGCTCGGTCAAAAGTTTCGGCCCCGGTCCATAATCCGGCGGACTGATGAGATCGATATCCTTTCCGAGGGCCTCATCCTCCGTGTATCCGAATGTAGCCTCGGCCGCATGATTCCAGATGGTAATCCTGCCCTCCGTATCGGTTGCGATAATTGCGTCCTCTGCCGATTCGACGATCGAGGCAAGTCTCGTCGTCTTTTCCCTCACGGGAAAATTCCCTTTCGTGAGTTTTTCGGTCATGTCCTCCGAGAAGACGGCATACGAAACCTCCTCACTTTCCGGATTGACGACCGGATTTATCGTATTTTTATAATGCCGTCCGTCGGCCGATTCATGGTAGAAGAAGAGGGTATTTGCGAGGTGATTTCCCTGAAGGATGATATTTTCGAGGTTTGCAAGCTCCGGAGGGTGTATTTCAAAAGCATTTCCATCGATGAGTGCATCGGGTGTCCTGCCGAATCGTTCAGCCATCCGGCTGTTCATTGCAAGGATGGCCCCGTCGGGGGATATGAGCATGCCTGCCTCGCTTGCTGCGTTAAATAGAGTATTTAATTGATTTTTTGTTTTCAAGGCCTATTTCAGCTCCTTTTCGGCTGATTGCCTGGGTGATGTTGCGCCCCAGTTCGGCAAACATGGTCTTGGGCTGACCACCTTTCTGGAGATAATAATCAACCCTGGTATTCGGTGCCCCGAGAGCGACATCCTCACGTCCCCGGCCGGAAAAAATGATGAAGGGGATGTCATTTCCCGAAGACCGGATTTTTGTTAAAAATTCGATGCCGTTCATCTCCGGCATTTCATAATCGGATATTATGGCATCGTAATTCTGCCGGGCAATTTTATTCAGCCCTTCACCCGCTGAGCGTGCCGTATCCACCGAATAGCAACCGGACTTCTCCAGGTATACCTTGGTGACGTCCAGGAGAATCTCTTCGTCATCAACATAGAGAATATTGTATTTTCCTTTCATAGCCACTCCATTTATACAAAACTCCACGTAATAGTGTAATCTGGAGTCGGAGCTTAAAATGTTTCTCGTTCAATTCACAAATATTAATAATGAGTTTAATGAACCTGGGATTTGGTAATTAAAGATTTATTCAAATTTGAATGCGCTCGATCTATGTTTGAGTGCATATTTTTGGGAATATTTTTTCCCCGGACGAAAGCCGCCGCATGCTTCGCTTCGGTTCGTGCATGAGTTCACCCGACGGGGACGAAGCTAATGTGGGGGAGGCACCATCATCGATGGAGTGAAGGGGGGTGGTTGGGCGGGTGGCAGTGGAGTTTCTGCCGTTTTTACCGTGGCAAGGAACCCATGCCCTGCCTGCCCCCCCGAGGGAATGGACATCGATGGAATGGATGGACGGGTCCGGCGCAAGGCAATCCGGGAAGACGGGAAGGGGCATGCCCGTCGGATTGGTGGCCCCCTCGCAGGCACCCGTGGGTTATTTCAGGATCACTTCATCCCTTTCCGTCCACTGCGGCTGGCAGATGGCGAGGAAGATGAGGTCCTCCTGCCCGATGTTCTCGATCCACTGCACCGCCCCCGGCGGGACGAGGGCGGTCTGGCCCGGCCGGAGCACGGCATTTCCTTCGCCGACATGCATCCGACCCTCCCCTGCAAGGATGTAATACACCTCGGTCTGCCCCTTGAGTCGGTGCGGGACGGTCCTCTCCCCCCGTGAGAGGACTGCGTGGCAGAGGCTCATGTCCATGGCGAGGTCGGGTTCGTTCTTCGGGTGCAGGAGCTCGCAGAGCGTGCAGCCGTCACGGGACGTGAAGTAGGAGGCGGTGTGGATATCGCGGATGAGCATGGGGGTATGGTGGGGGTGGGGAGAGATAGCGGTTGCGGTAAAGGGGGGAGGAGAAAGTGGGGCGGACCGGGATGGCCGGAATGGTGCGGGTAGTCACCGTTCTTCCGGGAGATGCCGCAAGGTCCGTATCCGGCTAATCCGGGGACGATCCTCTCTCACCCGCGGGCTTGCGTACCATCCCGGTATGCACGATATCGGACTCCGGCAGGGTGACCTGCCCCGCCACCCGAAACCCGAAGTGCTCGTAGAGGCCGATGTTTGCCTCGTTCTGGGTATTCAGGTAGCAGGCCGTCCCCGTCTCGTCCAGCCATTCGAGCATCGGGCGCATCAGCATCCCCCCATATCCCTGCCCCTGGAAGCGGGGGTCGACGCCGATGAAGAAGAGGTAGCAGTGAGGAGTGGGGAGGTGCTTTTCGTGGTAGAAATCGGCCTGTTCGGAGAATGCCTCCAGCCGGTCCATCGCTTCTTTCCCAAGCCCTTTCTGCAGCGCCATTCCCCCGCAGAGCATTGCACGCCAGAAGGTGATCGCCGCCTTTTCCGAGCGAATCCACGTTGCAACGCCTTCGAGGTTGGGCGAGGTGGCATAGACCCGGCCATACCTCAGTCCGTAGCGGAGTTCGAAGGCGAAGAGGTGGCGTCCCTTTTTCCGGCGCTCCTCCTCGTCCGGGAGGATGTGTGCAAGTTTCGGATCATTGAAGAACGACCGCACGAGCATCCCGCTCGCCGGTTCGATCTGGTCTTTTGTAAGACGGATGAGATACGATTCGTGTTTCCCCATACCCTTTCACTGCACGAAGATACCGGGCCGTGGTATATGCTTCTTTCGGCCGGGAACCAAAAAAAAAGAGATGATTACAGTCCCCGCAGTTCCTTTTCGGAGCCCTGCATGCAGTAGGAGGTGTTGATGAGCCCCATTTTCGATGTCGCCGGACACTCCGGGCAGAGGCATTGTTTCATCTCAACAAAACATTCACTCTTTCCGGTTGCGCAGAACATCAATTCACCTTTCTCCTTCATGCACGAGGTATAGGACGCACACCCTGCACATATGCACATCTCCCGGATCATCGCCATCATCTCCTCCTGCTCCTCCGGGGACATCTCCTCCATTCGTTTCGCTAGTTCCAGGTAATCTTCCATGCCTGTTCACTCCAGCCTTGTGGCATCCCGGAATAAACCGTATTCACATTTATGTATATGGGGGGTCGGGGGGCCTGGATGATAATGGCGGGGTTTTACCGGAGGTTCCCTCCGGCAGTCACCGCAGTCGTGCATCGTCCTTTGAATGGCAAAAAAAGAGGGATCAGAGTCCCCGCAGTTCCTTCTCGGAGCCCTGCATGCAGTATGAGGTGTTGATGAGCCCCATCATGGGTTTCACCGGGCACTCGTCGCAGATACACTCTTTCATCCGCACCAGGCACTCGCTCTGTCCGGTTGCGCAGTAGATCAGTTCATCCTTCTCCTTCATGCATTCGGTGTACGATGCACACTGTGGGCAGATACACATTCCCCGGAGCTTTGCTATCATCTCGCTCTTCTCTTCCGGGGACATCTCCTCCATTTTTTTTTGCATTTCCAGGAATTTTTCCATGGTTTTTCTCACTCCATGTTCGTTGGTGAGCGGGAATACAGCCTATTCATATATATGTCTATGGGGGTGAAGAGGGGGATCGCTTTCCCGGAACAAAATGGAATTGGAAAAATGGGTGGGTTATTTTGTATGGATCACAATCGATCCGCCGCCGATGGCGGTAGTCGGAT
Organism: Methanovulcanius yangii; assembly: GCF_018687785.1. Taxonomy (NCBI): domain Archaea; kingdom Methanobacteriati; phylum Methanobacteriota; class Methanomicrobia; order Methanomicrobiales; family Methanomicrobiaceae; genus Methanovulcanius; species Methanovulcanius yangii. The sequence goes on along the minus strand of NZ_LTBL01000001.1, from coordinate 804,479 downwards.
CGGCATCCTCCTCTGCGCCAAGTTGGTTATCATAGATGATGGCGTCGCCATCGTCCTTGTCCCAGATCTTGATCCTGAAGAGGTCGACATCCTTACTGGGCGTCAGTGCCTCATCAATGGCCGAGATCATGAAGCCGTAATTCCCTTCGCCGTTGATGGTCCCGGTTCCCTTGCACATCGCCTTCTTTCCGGCGATGACGAGGAAGTCATAGCTGTCAGAGTGGAAGTTGAGATCGCCCGCCTTGAACTGGAACTGGGTCTGCCCTTCGGGGACGGTTGCCCCCTTCTTGTACTTGGAGACGAAGCCGAAGGTGGCTTTGCCGGTCAGGGCGGGATCGGGGTAATAGGCACCTTCGGGCGAGTCGATCCAGCCGCCGCCGGTGACGAAGCCGCCGTCGGGGTCGTAGATGACGATGTACTGGTATTCTTCTGTATCAGTTGCTCCCATTGAGTCTTCAACGGTGCATCTGATAGTATAAATTCCCGGTGATGTGAAGACATGGGTCCCGACAGCGGTACCGGAGTCAACGGTTTTTACTATAGCGCAAGTGCTGCTCGAATTATCTCCCCATTCTATGCTTACGGTATGACTATCCTCTAGATCAGTGAAGTTTATTGAAACCGATAATTCGGTATTCACTGGAATGGGATCAATCGGACCTTCAATCGTACGTATGATGGGCAAGTAATTGCTAACATCGTCCTGCTTGATGAGGATGGAATCCGGTTCTATCAAGTCGTCATTTGATCCGTCGCCATCTACGTCTACTATAAGGATGTTGCCGTTATCTTGCGGGCTAATTTTCACTGATGCGCTTGATTCCGGATTAATTGTGATCTCCTCGTATGAGATCTGTGTAACTTCTCTGAAAGTTGAGGCTGTGAGGACTAGATCGAAGGTACCTTCGCCATACGAATCGACTACACTCTCAAACGTATCTACGTCATATAGGGTGATTTCCTCCGGGATTCCAGCGCTTGTATTGCCAGTGAATACAGCGTTGGGAATCATCAATTCGATTTCGCCGGTTTCCGGATTGAATCCTATATGGTTTCCGGATGCATCATATACGTGAAGATGGGCAGGACATGCCAGTTTGATTTTCTCTCTCTTTTTCGCAACATTAATTTTTGTACTGTCCTCATCACTTAATTCCTCAGGATTCACTATCTTGATTGAGTATTTTCCTTTTGGTGTCGTTTCGTTGGTTGTGAATACCACAGATGCACTACCGTCAGCGCTTGTTGTCACAATCGCTGCCACAGTACCCAGGGATTGTATAACCGAAGATGGTGCCATATCAGGGCACGCAGCGTTAATGATTTCTATGGCCTCTGGGGTTATGTTAACGCCGGGCTGCCCCTCAATAATGCTCGGATATGTGTCCCCTTCTGACAACAATGCATCAACGAGATAGAGATAATATGTCGTATTCGAGTGTCCCGAGATTTCTGTTACAAAGGACTCACCCGATAGAACCGTTTCGGGGAATGCAGCGATTGAGACCGGGTGGAAGATATCAATCGAAACGTACGCGATACTGGAATTTGCCAACCCGTCAAATGCCGTGTATGTGAAGCTGTCATCCCCCTTCCAGCTCTCGTCAGGGGTATAGGTATAGTAACCGTCTTTATCTATTGCCAGTAAACCATTCGGCGGATTGGAAGCGATTACTGCTTCAAGTGGATCTTCGTCGACATCGACATCGTTTGCAAGTAAGTCAAGGGTTACTGCCGCATCTTCATCGGTACAAAAGGTGTCATTGTACGCCTCTGGTGCATCGTTTATTGGATTGACTGTTATCGAAACCACAGTGACATTGGATTCTAAATTCCCATCGTCTACCAGATAAGTGAATGTGTCATACCCGTTCCAGTTCTCCTCAGGCGTATAGGTGAAATTGCCATCAACGCCTTTGAACAGCAAGCCGTTCAATGGATACGTAACAACAACTGGTTCAAGTGAATCACCATCAATATCGCCGTCGTTAAAGCGCACGTCAAAGATCACAGAAGTATCTTCATCAGTAGCAACGCTGTCATTGTATGCCATTGGCACATCGTTAATGGGATCAACCGTGATCAGAACGGTTGCGGCATCAGAGTATCCCAATCCATCACTGATATTGTAGGTGAATTCATCACAACCATTCCAGTTTTCTTCAGGAATATAGGTGAAATTGCCGTCGGCACCTTTCGTCAGCAAACCGTTCGAGGGATTGGTGACAATAAATGCTTCAAGCGGATCTCCTTCAATATCGACATCATTTACGAGCACGTCAAATGTCACAGGAGTATCTTCATTTGTATGAATTGTGTCATCGTATGCCAGGGGGACATCGTTGATGGGATAGACCGTGATCAAGACGGTTGCGATATTGGAGTCTGCGACACCATCACTGACCGCATAGGTGAAAAGGTCATTGCCATTCCAGTTGTCAGTTGGTGTATAGAGGAAAGAATCGTTAACTGTCTGTGACAGTACACCATTCGATGGACTCTCAATCACAAATGGTGAGAGCGAATCATTGTCGATATCCTGATCGTTCACGAGAACATCGATAATCAAAGGAGTATCTTCAGTTGTATTGACACTATCATTGTATGCCACTGGTACATCGTTTAGCGAATTGATCGTGAGGAGAACCATTGCGACATTGGAGTCTTCTGATCCGTCATTCACCTGGTATTTGAAACTGTCATTTCCGTTCCAGTTTTCCAGCGGCGTATAGGTGAAGGATCCGTTAACCGTCTGGCTGATATTTCCATACTCCGGACTCTCAATCACGAAAGGCGTCAATGAATCCTCGTCGACATCCAGATCGTTTGCGAGCACATCGAATGTTATTGGAGTATCTTCATCAGTACTCAATGTATCATCGACTGCAACCGGCGCATCGTTTACTGGATTGACAGTTACCATAACATGAGCGACATTTGAATCTGCCGACCCGTCGTTTACGAGGTACGTGAAACCGTCATTTCCGTTCCAGTCCCCTTCCGGTGAATAAGTGAAGGTGCCATTGACGTTCAGCGTCACGTTTCCATGTGATGGAGATTCAATCACGAAAGGTGTCAGTACATCGTTATCAGGGTCTGTGTCGTTGACGAGCTCGTCCACAATTATCGGCGTATCTTCATCGGTTATTGCCGTATCATTGTATGCCGTTGGTGCGGTGTTCTCCGGGGTGGGTGTCTCTGAGACTTCGAGAATCCCAATATACATGTTATTGGATTTGTCTAATTCAGGAATGATGAAACTGCTGTCGACGATCATCGTTACATTATAAATCCCTGCTGTTGCGGTCCATGGAAGGGAAACATTATTCGCTATCGATGTACCGGGAGGGAGCGGATCTTCCCATAGAACTTCGTTGAATGCATTATCAACGAAAAGTGTGCATTCGAAGGGTGTTGCATTTTCACTGCCGATGTTTGCAATCACGTACGAGAAGACGACCTGATCACCTTCCTGCGGATTCACGGGTTCCCATGTGAGTTCGGAGATCACCAAATCAGGAAGATCCTGAGGCAGAACATTCTCTTCAATTGCAAGGGAATAGGTGGGAGATATCGTTGCCCTCGTTATTCCATAGTTGGTGTCCATATTGTTGACGTCGCAAAGTGCAGAGAACATATAAACACCGGATGAATATTGATTTGTGTCCCAAACCGGATTGGAGACGCTTCCAAGGCGATACGTTACATCTGAATCAATCTTGAAATCCTGTATCGAAGTAAGTTGACTGCTGGCATTGAAGAGAGCTGAATACTTTATTCCCTGCTCATCCGTCAGGCGAATTGTGATGGCATCATCGCTGGGCTGGTACACTCGTTCGGTAAATATCTTCCAAAGGTTTGAGTAGATACGGAACGTCAGCTGTTCCCCTTTCGTTACAGTTCCATCAGTGACATCAGTTCCGGTCTCTGTGGTGTAGACTTTCACGTCGATTGCAGGTCGGTCAACCCAGAAGGCAATCTTAAAAGGATCGCCGATTTGTGGATTATCAGGATGTTCCTGTGAAACATACCAGGGACCAAAGCAACTTTCGAATATTTCTGGATCAATGTAGTTAGGGGATTCCTTATGGATGGCATACGAGTTAATCCATGTATCAAATGAGGGGTCATTTTCACCGAAATATACGACCTGCATGGAGGTTGCCCCCGGGAAATTATTGGTTAGGACTGGATCAAAATTCAGTCCTTCTTCGCCGATGAATACGGTTTGCCCGAGATTTTCAATAGTACCTGGGCCTGATATTGGGGTGGCGTCTTTTATGAATTTGACTAGAATCTGTTCTTCTTCAATTGGTCCACCAACAATTATATCAGAGTAAGGCAATTGCACCGACCATGAATCATCAGGGGCGGACGCACTTATGTGATACTCACCAGGGATAAGAGAGTCAAAGAACAGACTTCCGCCGGTGAAATTCACGGTCTCGCAGTGACCGGCTGGATAGGATGGCCCTGTGATACAGATGTCAAAGAATGTATCAGAATCTATAGGATATCCGTTCCAGTCGACGATATTTATGATTTCAAGGGGCCACGTCCCAATTGGTAATACGCCCCATTCCTCAAAGTCCCCATTGTGGGGGTACATCGCACCGCTCTGAGTAACGAAATACACATACTTTTCTTCGTTAGCTCCAAACAATTCAATCGGGAGAAGTAGAGTTATATCATTATTGTCCGCTGCTTCGAGCATGTAATTGAGTTTGACCCATGAATCTTGATCTCCGTCGAGGTCCCAGACAAGGTCGGCTGGCCCGCCGCCGGATGCATCAAAATTATTTATAGCGGTATTATAATCATGCAGATCCCCCCGATTTGAAAGGAATATCCTTAGCTCATCAATCGAGAGGAGGGCTCGGTCTCCAATGGCCACTTGATTGATATTACCCATGAATTGGTAGTAATAATGCCCGCTGCCCTCGGGGTATTCTTCTACCGGAACATCCTTGAGTTGGAGGCTGTGCGTGTACCAAACATTACTGACGGTATCAAACTCCTCCTGAATCGGAAGGTATTCGGTGTTATAACTCATCTGAACTGGATTGTTACTATACGTCCTTACGAATGGAGCACAGGGGATTATTCCCTCCATTGATGGAAATTCGCCTTGGATTAATATCGCTCCGTTATGCGAAACAGTTGCGCCAGTGGTTGTTAGGTCAATTATTTTCGATGTTGGTGCCAAAGTTGCAGAGACCTGTTCAGTCTGTCCGCCAACCACATTCACCGTTTCTTGATAGTCCTCATAGCCCGATTTGGTAAGTTTGACCGTGTAGATACCTGGAGGAATGTCGGGGATTTCCAGAGGAGTAGATCCTTTCAATGTTCCATCCAGATATACTTCTGCACTTTCTGGTGTGGAGGTAATGATGATTGAACCATTGTCCTGTGGAATTTTAACGATATGAATGCTTCCATTAGCCACTTCCGCGAAATCCTTTGTTGTGAAAGTGGTGTCAATATAATTAGCTCCCTCAAATACAAGCACGCTCAGGCCCTCCGGTCCCAGTGAAGTAATTGTAAGATCAATTACAGACGTCCAGGAAGTGAGGCTTACTCCAGGATATTCATTGAATATCGCAGCTATTTTCATTGAATCAGGGTTGAATACCAGCATCACCGGGGCTGGAAAACTTTCATTACCCACCGCCGAGATTAACACAAGAGATGCGTCATAATCTAGGTCCAATTCCAATCCCGAGATGTCTACACCATTGATATCTATGGTTTTTGTTATTGTTTCTCCCGGTTGCAACACTATATCAGGCGCACGGATTTGGGACTTGAATGTAGGGACTAAAGTTGCAGAGACCTGTTCAGTCTGTCCGGCAATAACATCCACCGTTTCTAGATAATCCTCATATCCCGATTTGGTAAGTTTGACCGTGTAGATGCCTGGAGATATGTCGGAGATTTCTAGCGGAGTTGATCCTTTAACTATGTCGTCTACGTATACGGTTGCACCTTCTGGTATGGAAATTATGCTTATGGTTCCGGTGTCCTGAAGATAATTCCCAAAATTGTTAGTTGATTCAAAAGGTGTCGATAAATAATCGACTTCCCATCCCCACCCATAGTTAGAATTAATAAATATTGCACTATCAGGTCCGGGATAAGTCTGAACGCACTGGCTCCCCATGAAAAAGAGATTTTCCACAAGAAGATGTTTTGTTCCTGGGACGATTGGTAATGCAAACTCGTAATAGCCATCCATGTCGGTGCTGACCCGATAAACACAAGTTACAAGGTTCCAGTTGTCATCAGCAGTCCACAATTCTATTGGGACTCCTTCTATTCCCGGTTCTCCTGAATCCCAATCCCCGTTGGCATTGAGGTCATTCCAGACATACCCCTTTGTCCATGTCAAGGTCGGTGTAGGGGAGGGTGGAACATCATTTTTTGTCGTGAATTGATTTATTCCGCCATGGTCAGAACCTGTGGGATTTGTCGCAATCGCCTTGAATTCATAGTTGGTTCCAGGAATTAAGCCATAAATCGTCTTTGAGAATGCCCCTGTTGTTATCAACCCTAAATTGAAAGAAGATATTTGCCAAACCTGATCGCTGGATGGTTTATACATGAAGTAGACATCGCAACTTTCGTATCCTCCCAGAGAATCAAGATAACCATTCAGGGTAACGGAGGTTGAGCCGAGCAAACTTACCGAACCTGTGGTCACAGCAGGTGATGTAAGAATGCCTATGGGTCCGAAGATATCATTAACAATCACGTCCTCTCCAGCCACGGTCACTTCCAACGGCCCTTCTGGAATCAAACCGATAGGGACGTTTTCTGCAGTATAGACGGTTTGATCATCAGCCACCATTTTAAAAGTGAATGTGTCGCTGGGATTTGCATCTGCTTCGGGGATGATGGTGACTTGGTAGGTACCATCTTTTTTATTGGGGATTATGATGCGATCATCCGGATCACCATCACCGTTGAGGTCCGTTTCGATGTAGAGGGCTCCTGGGATCTCATTGATTTGTTTACTTATCGTCCAGCCGTCTGGATCAATGATTTGTAAATCAACCGGGCATTTTGTTGTGATAACTAGAGTACTGACCCCTTGCGAGTGAGGCAAGTATGCATAGTTACAAGCAATTACCCAATCACCAGCTCTATGATAAATTATCGCTGGACAATCCATAGGATCCATTGCAAGGGAAGGCCCGTATTTCTGGCATGAATCCACGGCTATGGTATTCCATCCGGAGGTAGTTCTATACGCATACTTTAAGATCAAATCCGGATTGACAAAAGCAATATTTGGAGTGCCTGAAGTGCTCAACCCGAGAGAGACAGTATATGGGAAAGAATCAGCAATTGTTTCAACATGCCATCCCAAAGCATCTTTCCAAGCGTACATTGCTTTCCACGAATCCTCTGCATCATACCCTTCAATATCATTATACACGATGCGGGGATATCCAGTGGTGGGATCGAGGGCGAGTGATGTGTATCTTGAACTGGCACCGGTATTATTTACCAATTCAACATGCCAGCCAGTTACGTCTTTCCAAGCATACCTTATCTCATCCCCCGTGACCCAGCTGACATGGGGATTGCCGTCAGAATCAAGCTTCAAAGAAGGATCACCCGAACCACCAGATGAAATGGATTCTGTATCCCAAGCAACCCCATTCCAGAACGAATGAAACACTCCACCAGAGGATATATAGGTAATGTGCGGGACATCATTATCATCAAAGGCACAGGATATACAAACGGCTGATACACCGGGTACTGGACTTATTTCCCACCCCGCCTCTGCTTTGGAAGCATGGTACAATTCGAATCCCGGATATGCCGAAAAAAAGATATGGGGGTTACCTGAAGAGTCCAATGCAATATCATGATGTGGTGGTATTTCTACATCTGCCTCATGGACCGGTTCATAATGCCATCCCGAGTCGTCCTTCCATCCATACATGATGTGGGACACATCAACATGATTTGCAACATCATTACCATCTGCATAGTATACGGCATGTGGCAACCCCGAAGGGTCAAAAACAAAGGTTGGGTACCCTCCTACCCCTCCTGCTGATACCCCTAAGCGACAATCAACCGGCTCTACGATAAATGGTTGATCCGGATTCGTTGAAACAGCAGGTGGTGTAAACGAACTGTCAGAGCTGAATGTTGTCCCTGCGCTGTTGCTTGCAACGGCACGATAGTGATACGTTACACCGGGTGAGAGACTACCAATAGGCTGACTGAAGGAACCGGACGAGGTCATCGTCTGTGGGCTCGTCGTGTACCCGTACGAAGCATCAGTACCGTACTGGAAATATACGGTGCATAAAGACGATTCTCCGGTTGAATCCAAGTTACCGTTGAGAACCGCACAGGCTTGGTCGAGGTGATCTGCAACGGTCGTGCTGACAGAGGGGGGTACCTCCGTCGGTTTCGGTGTTGTAAATGTCATCCCAGATCCATACACTGTTCCGGCACTGTTGCTCGCCACCGCACGGTAGTGGTACGTTACACCGGGTGAAAGGCTATTGATAGGCTGACTGAAGGAACCGGGCGATGTCATCGTCTGTGACACTGTTGTATGACCATATGAGAAGCTGATGCCATACTCAAAGTATACCGTGCAAGGGGATGTTTCTCCAGTTGAGAGGAGTTTGCCATTCAGAATCGCCGAATTTAGATCATCTGAGGATGTATAGGTGGTTTCCACAGTCGGGGTCCCGTCGATTATGGGCGTGACAACCACGTTTGGAATCCACCAATATTGGTCAGTAATTAGATTATCGAATATATCTCCCTGATATAAATCATATGAAAAATAATATGTACCTTCACCAGGCGGATTGAAATTGAAGGTGAAGGTTGATGATGTGTCGCCGGGAATAGTTACTCGGATGGATGGTTGATATACAAATGTATCAGTTCTATCGCGGTCAAATAACATCTTGAAGACTATTTGCTGAGGATTGGAGTCATCATTTTTAATAGTAACATCTATAGGGACGCTGCTTCCTTCTCCGACAGAAATTTGATTTGAGAATGCGTCTTGTCCGTCTATTGTTACGTCAGTTACATATTGTGTGTGGCGATAGAACGAAAACGATGTCATTCCATTTACATATACCGAACTCCTTCCCCAATACTCCGGCATCAGCCCACCAAGAAAAGGCTCACAATGAACATCGAGATAATAAATTCCATTGTTAAGCTTTGTGAATGTAACAGATTTTGAAAATTCCTCCCCAGAATATGGAATGCCATATATGCTATCAACCAGATTCATGTTGCTATCATATAGATCAACCCTTAGTGCTCCATCATGGTAAGGAACACCATATGTGGGAAGAGCTCTTCCATCAAAATTGTAGATTGTCACCTCAAGGGACGAAGGGAGGGATGGTGGGGGTTGTGTTGATGATAGTGTTGTAAAGGTCATATCTGGTCCAAATACAGTTCCAGCGCTGTTGGTTGCCACTGCTCTGTAATGGTATTCTGTATCGGGTGACAGACCACTAATCGATCCAGTGAAAGAACCTGATGACGTCATCGTCTGTTCGCTGGTCGTATGGCTGTACGAGGTGTCTAAATCGTACTGGAAATATACCGTGCAGGAAGACGCCCCTCCTGTCGAATCAAGGTGACCTTGCAGGATTGCATTGTTAGGGTCAGGTGGATCGATAGGAATTGTATTCACAGAGGGAACAAAGGTAATTCCTTGGTTGAACACTTGAATTCGTTGATTCGCCCAATCAGCAACATAGACATATCCGGCACTGTCGACTGCGAGATCTTTGGGATAATCAAATTGACCGCCTTCACTCCCCTGCGTTCCCCACGTTGTAACAAGCTTGCCATTTGGGGTGAATTTTTTGACACAATGTGCATCCGTGACATAGACATATCCGGCACTGTCGACTGCGACGCCATGACACCCTGTTGTCCAGTATGTTTGGAGTGAGCCTGTACTGGAAAACTTTTGAATGCGGTTATTCATAGTATCTGCGACATAGATGAATCCATCCTTGTCCACGGCAATACCAACGGGTAGATTGAAATAATATGGAAGATCTCCCCATTTCCCCCATTTTTTCACAAATGTTCCGCTCGATGTAAATTTCTGAATGCGATTATTACTCGTATCAGATACGTAGACGTATCCTTCGCTGTCGATAGCAATACCTGCGGGTGAATGAAATTGGCCGTCTCCACTGCCATAAGTGCCCCATTCGGTGATGAATGTCCCATCTGGTGCAAACTTTTGAATGCGGTTATTTTTTGTATCCGCCACGTACACATTTCCATTGTTGTCAACCGCAATGCCCTGTGGTCTGTTAAATTGCCCAATCCCGCTCCCACCAGAGCCCCATGTTGATATATAAGTACCACTCGAGGTGTATTTTTGAACACGATGAATACTTGTACTACTTGCAAAGAGATTTGTCTCAGTGAAGTAGACATTACCAGCAAGGTCTACTGCGATTCCAACAGGCCCGTAGAATTCATCATCCCCGTCAGACCTCCAAGCTCTCACGAATTCAAGAACCGTCACCGAGGAGGTACCCTGAATCGAACCTAATGTTGCTTTCACTGTAGTAGAACCAGTAGAAAGTGCTGTGAATAGACCACTGTTGGCACCAACAGTTCCTATTGTGGGGTCATCGACTGACCAGCTTGGACTTATGGTTATGGGGCTGTCAGACGAGTCGTGACCTATTGCAAGGAACTGCTGATGATCTCCGACCAAAATTCCGGGAGAAGGTGGTGAGATCTCAATAGAAACTAACTCATTTGAATCTACGACGGCAACGGAAACCGTTCCCTGGATCGAACCAGATATTGCTCTTACAGTGGTTGAACCGGGTAAAAGCGCAGTGAAAATGCCGTTAGAAGCATCGATGGTACCTACTGTGGTGTCATCGACTGACCAACTTGGAACAATGTTCATTTTGTTGCCATTTGTATCATAACCAATGGCGGTGAACTGTTCCTGAGATCCAGCGAGAACTCTTGTTGTTTGCGGTGTGACGGTAATGGAAACCAAAGCCGGTTTTGTTTTAAATGTCTTATCAGAACCGAAGAATGTCCCTGCATCATTAATTGCAACTGCACGGTAATGGTATAATGTTCCTGGCAAGAGGTCGCTTATCGGCTCTTCAAAAAAGTTTGATGAGCTAGTTACTTGTGTACCTGTTTCATATTCATACGAGGTACTTTTTCCGTACTGGAAGTATACCCTGCATGATGACGTGGCTCCGGCTGATTCGAGGTAACCCTTAAGCTTTGCAGAGGTGGTTCCAATATCAATTGCATCATGTGTTTGAACTGTGGCGGTATTTGATATAGTTGAAAAACTCCAAAGTCCTCCTGTTACCGGATTATGTCCATCTGTAGCTGTTATTTTCCAGTAATAGGTCGTTTGGTATTCTAAGATAGGATTATAGTAGCTCACTGTGGTCCCGGAACTAACAAGATTAAGAGAAGTCGGACTAGTGCCCAGATATACATCATACCTTAATTCGTCAAAATCGGGATCAGAACAGGACCAGGAGAGCGAAGGGTTTATTGAGACATCAATTTCGCCGTTTAGTGGATAATTCGGGGTTGGAATGGATGGTGGATTATTAATTGGTGGTTCTGAATCTTCCGCCTTCGTGGTGAAACTCCATGGCCCTCCTGTGACCGGACTAGTACCATCTGTTGCAATAATTTTCCAGTAGTAAGTCGTATCATAATCCAGTATTGGATCAAATTGGTTGACTGTAGTCCCGGAACTAACAAGATTGAGAGAAGTCGGACTTGTGCCCAGATAGACATCATACCTTAAATCGTCAAAGTCGGGATCAGAACATGACCAGGATAGCGAAGGGTTTATTGAAACATCAATTTCGCCGTTTAGTGGATAATTCGGGGTTGGAATGGATGGTGGATTATTTATTGGTGGTTCTGAATCTTCCGCTTTCGTTGTAAAACTCCAAGGACCGCCTGGTACGGCATAATCATCATCTTTTGCAATAATTTTCCAGTAATAGGTAGTGCCATAGTTGAGATCAGGATCATATTGATTATTGGTATTTCTCGATTTTACGAGAGGAATATTGGAAAGACTTGTGCCAAGATAAACATCGTACGTTAACGTATCCCCATCAGGATCAGAACATTCCCATAATAACCACCTAATTGTTGAAACGTCTGTTTCACCGTTTGTAGGTGATGACGGAGTTGGGACGGAAGGAGGATTATTTCCTGGAGGGGATGTACCAACATCGACGTTGATTAAATACGTATACCACCCTTGCTGATCCAATTCTCCTGACGCGGGGTTTCGAATATAGTCAAAATTATCAAGTTGTGGTTTAAACGCGAGGCGATATTTAATCCATTGTTCGCCATTATCTATCCCTTTTATTTTAACGCGTATTGTCTGTTCCTCACCCGCTCCTAACCAAGGCCTGTACCAATCGAGGAGGGTATAACTCGCTGGAATCTGGTACCCATCTTTGGTCCAAATTAAGTCTCCTTCATAAGAGGTGCTGAAAATGCCATTTGATTTATCTGATGAAGTATCGGTGATGCTTAATCCATCGGAAATACTTAAAGAGAAATACGAGTCACTTGCTGTTCCCCCATCATTACGAATCTTGAAAATTAGTTCAGATTCACCTCCATTTTCCAAATATTGGGAACTAGACGGCACAGAAATAATTGTAGGTTTTGGTGATTCAATTGATGATTCTATATATTCGTCAATTAACCTATTATCTGAGGCAATGGAATTGCCTACTGTTCCATATAAAAGACGAATAAAGGCCCTTGTTTCATCAGAAAGATCCTGATAATTATCTATACCCGATGAAACACTTTGAAAATTCGATTCGTATGAACTGAATTCCTTCTCTTCATTCAATACATTTTTGAGACCAACGAAATCGTTTCTGTTCCAGCAATCGATTTCTTGATCAATCAATGAAATATAATCGGTAAGTGCATCATCTGGCCCCCCTCCAAATAAACCAGAAATTCGTATATCCAATTGTATTCCATCTACCATTAATGAGGTTTGATATAATTTCGAATTAATGAAATCAAACACCTGATATCCTTCATATCCCTCAACTCCCTCGTATGTATCAAAACAGAGGTCAATATATTCATAATTCTCCGTTCCGATAAAGGGGCTCACATAGGCCCCAATACCCGCACTGATAATTTCTTGTTTAGTCATTTCATAACATACAGAAGTAAGCTGTAAGAGGGCTGCTTGCATTGCCTGATCGTTCTCCTCCATGACCTGGCTGGGCGAACCAAGAACTGTGTCATCAATTTGGTACAAATATTGTTGGAATAATGTCTTTCGCTGTTCTGCAAGAGCTTTAAAATATTCCACGCTATTTTGGTTTTTTTCTATGATAGGAATGGCCCACGCGCCAGAGGCTGTAACGATATTTGCATAATCGTCTAGATCATGGGCTCTTGCAATGCAATTTAATTCAACATTCCCGGACAAACCGGTTTTAATAACCACAACAATATTTCGAATTTCATTTTCTTGAATTTCTCCATCCAAATAAAAATAGTAATCTCGGGGAGAAGTGGTGGCGGAGAAACTGTCGCTCATGTAACCAAGAATTTCTGCATTATTCACACTCAAATCAATATCGGGGCTAATTGCAGGGTTGTCCCAGTCAGGATCGTTGACAATGTATTGTATTCCGATATAATATGTCGAATCGGGCATGAATTCATCCGGGGCAAGGATATTCACTCCAATATCTGGTTCTCCAAACGCAGATGCCGTCCCTACAGCACAAATTCCAACTATTAGTAAAATAATTGCTGAATATTTGCAAATGGAATTATTTCTCATATATGCTCCCTCCAGAAATGTTCGCCATTTTCAAAAAAGTACAAATTTTATGCGTTGTCTGACATCCTCTAGGATACTCCCAATTTCTCATAATTCTCCCCTCCTTCGCATCATTGACCATTCCCAACCTTCGGTTACCTCTTGGTATGCCTCTGCCCGAAAAACGACGAGATAATTGTAGGGCAAGCCCCCCCCGGAACCCTGCGCTTCGAAAAGCTCTCGTATTTGTGTGGATACTGTCGTTTGGTGGATTTTATCCGACTTTCTGTTGAACACCAATTGGAATGAACACAATCAATGCAATACAATTGATCCTGCAAACAATCATATTTATTTCATTCGCATTTTAATCCGATTCTCAGAAACTAATATATATATTGGGCTGATTTTTTTGTCGCCTACTAATGGGGCCATGCCCTGATACCCAGATCATAAATACTCCGACTTCCTCCTCTTGGATATAGAACAATCGGGAGCCAATTCACTCACGCACTCCTTTTGGCAGGATGGATGGTCAGAACCCCGATATAAAAGGAGTACACATACGAAATGCCCCCCACCTCCCTCACCAACGCCGACATCGCCGCCGTCCTCTATGAAATAGCCGAGCTCCTCGAGTTCCAAGGCGTCAAATTCAAGCCCCGTGCCTACCAGCGGGCGGCGCAGAGCATCGAGTCGCTGGGCGAGGACGTGGGTGACGTCTATGCCCGCGGCGACCTCGAGGAGATCCCCGGCGTCGGGGAGAACATCGCGGCGAAGATTGTAACGCTCATCGAGGAGGGCGAGCTCCCGTATCTCGCGGACCTGCGCAAGGAACTCCCGGCGGGGATGGTGGAGCTCCTCGAGATCGAGGGCATTGGGCCGAAGAAGGCCCTCCTCCTGCACAAGAAGCTCGGCGTGGACGACGTCGACGATCTCGAAGCGGCGGCGAAGGCGGGCAAAATCCGCGGACTTGCGGGCTTCGGCGAAACGTCTGAAGAGAATCTCCTTGCGGCCATACAGGTGTACCGGGAACGGGGCTCGCGTTTCCTCCTCGGCTATATCCTCCCCGATGCGGAGGCCATCGAGGCGGCGCTTGCCGGGCACCCGGCGGTCATCCGGGCCTGCCTTGCAGGCTCCATCCGCCGCCGGAAGGAGACGATAGGCGACGTGGACGTCCTCGTCGCAACTGACGACCCCGGGACGGTTTCCGCATTCTTCTGTTCACTCCCCCAGGCGACACGGGTCGTGATGACGGGCCCCACCAAGAGCACGATCGTCGTGGGCGACAATCTCCACGTGGACATGCGGGTGGTCACAGCGGAGCAGTTCGGGGCGGCGCTCCAGTACTTCACCGGCTCGAAGTCCCACAACATCGCCCTGCGTCAGATCGCGATCGGCCGGGGGTGGAAGCTGAGCGAATACGGCCTCTTCGCCCGCGAGGGCGAGACGGTCATCGCCCGGGAGCGGGAGGAGGATATCTACGGGGCGCTGGATATGGCGTATATCCCGCCGGAGCTCCGCGAGGACCGGGGCGAGATCGCGGCGGCCCGCGAAGGGACGCTTCCCGACCTCATCGGGTACGGGGACATCCGGGGGGGCCTGCACGTCCACACCACCTGGAGCGACGGGGCGAACACCATCCGCGAGATGGCGGAGGCGGCCCTCGCCTGCGGCTGGGAGTACATCGCCGTCTGCGACCACTCGGCGGGCCTCCCCGTCGCCCATGGGATTTCGCCCGGTGAAATACTCGAGCAGGCAAAAGAGATCGAACAGGTGAACCGCGACCTTGCCGGGAAGGGGATCACCGTCCTCCACGGCATCGAGGCGAACATCGACAAGGACGGACTCCCTGACGTCCCCAAGAAGATCCTCCGCGACCTCGACGTCGTCGTCGCAAGCGTCCACTCGGGGTTCCGGCAGACGGGGGCGGAGATGACCGAGCGCCTCCTTGCGGCCGTCTCCCACGACCACGTGGACATCATCGGCCACCCCACCGGCCGCCTTATCCAGCGACGGCCCGCCTACCGGTTCGACATGGACGCGGTCTTCTCAGCAGCGGCCGCGGCGCACGTGATGATGGAGATCAACGCCTTTCCCACCCGGCTCGACCTCTCCGACGTCCACTGCCGCCGGGCCCGTGATGCGGGGGTGACAATGGCCATCGGGACCGACGCCCACAATCGCGACCACCTCCGGTTCATGGCCTTGGGCGTCGCCGTCGCACGAAGGGGGTGGCTGGAAGCCGGGGATGTCGTCAATACCCGGCCGCTGAAGGAGCTTCGGGCATTTTTGGAGAAGTAGGAGGAGAACGTCACTGCCGCGGAAGAAATGGCGTTCCCTTCTTTCGCCGGATGAAAATATGGAGGTTCGTCAGTGCCGGAGAAGTGGGCAAAGACTCTTCTCCTTCCGAGGGAATCAGACTCCTATCCATGACCGAACTGAAACGCACCCTCGGGGTATGGCCCGCCGCGGCCGTCAGTATCGGCGCCATCATCGGTGCGGGGATATTCGTGCTGGTGGGAGTTGCTTCCGGCATCGCCGGGCCGTCGGTCATTCTCTCATTTGTAATCGCGGGGTTCGTTGCCCTCTTCACGGCGCTCAGCGCCGCGGAACTCTCCTCCTTCATCACCGAATCGGGCGGGTCCTTCATCTTCACGCACCGGGCGTTTGGGAAGTTCTGGGGGTTTGTGGTGGGCTGGATGCAGTCGGCGGACTATATCATAGGCGCGAGTGCCGTCTCCATCGGGTTTGCCGGGTACTTCCTGTACTTCTTCGGCCTTTCATCCACCCAGGTGGCGCTCATCGTCGTCGGATGCCTGCTCCCGGTCGTCCTTGCCCTCATGAACCTCTACGGCATGCGGGAGGCTGCAGGCGCAAACGGCATCCTCGTCCTCCTGAAGATCCTTGCGCTCGCCCTCTTCGTCGTCATCGGGGGGAGCTTCATCCTCACCAACGGCCCGACCGGAACGTACCAGCCCTTCTTCCCGTACGGGATGTCGGGGACCATCCACGGTGCGGCGGTGATATTCTTCGCCTTCGTCGGGTTCAACACGGTGACGGTCATCGCTGAAGAGGTGAAGGACCCGGAACGGAACGTCCCGCGGGCGCTCATGATCGCGTTTCTGGTGAGCACCGCCATCTACATCGCGGTCTCCATCGTTGCGGTCGGCCTTCTTGACTGGAATCTCCTTGCGACCTCCACCGCACCGCTCGAAACGGCGCTCATGCAGGCGACATCGAATCCCATTATCCTGAAGTACGTCTCTATAGCAGCCCTCTTCGCCACCGCCTCCGTTGTCATATCCAGCATCTTCGGGGGGTCTCGGGCATTGTTTGCGATGTCCCGGCAGGGGATTTTGCCCGGGAAGCTCTCGGTCATCTCGAAGAAGGGCGTGCCGCTCTATGCCGTCCTTCTGGTCGGCATCGTGGCGGCGCTGATCATCCTGGCGGCACGGGGGGACCTCGACACGCTTGCGCAGATATTCAATTTCGGCACCCTGACCACGTTCTTCTTCATCAACCTGAGTCTCATCAAGCTCCGGTGGGATGAACCGGGCATCGAACGAGGATTTTCTGTCCCCCTGTATCCGCTGACCCCGCTTCTTGGGATCGTCTCCTGCAGCCTGCTTCTCATCTTCCTCAGCAAATATGCGATGCTCTTCGGCATCGTCTGGCTTGCGATCGGCGTGTTCGCCTTCGAGCTGCATACACAGACGCTTCCCGAACATTCGCAATGATCAGGGCGCGAGAGGGGCATTTTTTCTTCTTTTCCTCTGAACATCCTCTTATCCATGGCGATGCCCATACCGACCCATGTATCGCCGTGCCACGGAGATGACCGGTCGTTTCCGGGAACTATCACCCGCCGGTGGCACTCCTCAGGGGCACTTCCTCCCATCCTGCCGCATAAGACTCTTATGGTATCGCAACCATTCCACGCATAACGGAGTTGGAGGAAACATGATCACACCACTGCCGCCGGAACAGTACCGGCACCGGTTCGACGCGACGCTTGTCGACTGCACGAGCACCCGCGACCTCAAACCGCTCGAGGAGATCGTCGGGCAGAAGCGTGCCCTTGCGGCGCTCACCCTCGGCCTGAACATCGGGGAGAAGGGGTTCAACATCTACGTCTCCGGCATCTACGGGACGGGGCGAAAGACCGCGGTCAAAAAGTTCCTCGCTGAGCTTGCGAAGACCCGGCCGCAGGCCAATGACTGGATCTACGTAAACAACTTTGAAAATCCCTACGAGCCAAATGCCATCCGTCTGCCGCCGGGGATGGGAAAGGAGTTCAGGGACGATATGGCGGCCTTCATCGAGGAGGCGAAACGCTTCATCCCGAAGGTCTTCGAGAGCGAGGACTACGTCGACCGCCGCAATGCCGCCATCCAGGGGGTCGAGGAGGAGAAGGGGAAGCTGATCGAGCACGTCAACGAGGTGGCGGCGCAGAAGGGCTTCGTCATACAGGCAGGGCCGCAGGGGCTTCTCTCGCTCCCATTAAAGGAGACCGGCGAGCCGTACCAGCCGGAGGAGTTCGCGGCGCTGCCGCCGGAGGTGCAGGCGGCCTTCCAGAAGGCAAAGGAGGAGCTGATGGGGGAGCTTCGCACCACCTTCCGCCAGCTGCGGGAGCTCGACCAGAAGGGCGGGGAGACCGTCGAGACGCTGAACCGGGACGTCGCCCTCACCGCGATCGGCCACCGGGTGGCGGCGCTGAAGGACAAGTACGAGGGCATCGACGAGATCCACCCGTACATCGACGCCGTCCAGAAGGATATCGTGGAAAACCTGATCCAGTTTATGCCCGAGGCGGCCCAGCAGCAGCTTCCGCCGCAGTTTGCAAACCCCTTCTTCAGGGAGCTTGCGCTGCGCAAGTACGAGGTGAACGTGATCGTGGACAACACGGAAAACGGCGGCGCACCGGTCGTCTTCGAGCAGAATCCCTCCTACCAGAACCTATTCGGCAAGATCGAAAAGGAGGTCCAGTACGGGGTCGTCGCGACCGACTTCACGATGATCCGGCCGGGGTCGATTCACAAGGCGAACGGCGGCTTTCTTGTGATGCTCGTCGAGGATCTCTTCCGTAACCAGTTCTCGTGGGACGGCCTGAAGACGGCCTTGAAAACGGACGAGGTCGTCGTCGAGGAGCCGGGCGAGCGGATGGGCTTCATCTCCACGAAGGGCATCAAGCCCGAGCCGATTCCGCTCGGGGTGAAGGTGGTCCTCATCGGCACTCCCGAGATTTACCAGATCCTCATGAACGGCGACCCGGACTTTTCGGAGTTCTTCAAGGTCCGGGCCGACTTCGACACCGTGATGGACAGGACGGAGGAGAATGTGCGCAACTACGCCTCCTTCATCTGCGGGCTCTGCGAGGAGAACGACCTGCGCCATCTCGACCCGTCGGGGGTGGCACGGGTGATTGAGTACGGCTCGCGCCTCGCGGACGACCAGAACAAGCTCACCACCCGGTTCTCACGGGTGGCCGATATCATCCGGGAGGCGAGCTACTACGCGGGCGTGGACGGGGAGGAGTATACGAGTGACCGCCACATCATGAAGGCCGTCGAGGAGAAGATCTACCGCTCGAACCTCATCCAGGAGAAGGTGCAGGAGTACATCACGAAGGGGATCTTCCTCATCGACACCGAGGGCGAGACGGTCGGACAGGTGAACGGGCTCTCCGTGATGGGGCTTGGCGATATCGCCTTCGGCCGCCCGTCACGGGTGACCGCCTCGATAGGGACCGGACGGGGCGGGATCATCGACATCGAACGCGAGGCCGCGATGGGCGGCCCGACGCACACGAAGGGCGTCCTCATTTTATCGGGCTACATGAACGCGGCATATGCGCAGGACAAGCCGCTCTCGCTCTCGGCCCGTCTCGTCTTCGAGCAGAGCTACGGCGGCGTCGACGGCGACAGCGCCTCGAGCACCGAACTCTACTCGATCCTTTCGGCCCTCTCCGGCCTGCCCATCAACCAGGCGATCGCGGTCACGGGCTCCGTGAACCAGAAGGGCGAGGTGCAGGCGATAGGCGGCGTCAACGAGAAGCTCGAGGGGTACTATGAGGTCTGCAAGGCGAAGGGGCTCACCGGCAGGCAGGGAGCGATGATTCCTGCGAGCAACGTCCAGAACCTGATGCTCAAAGACGAGATCATCGAGGCCGGAAAGGAAGGAAAGTTCACCATCTACCCGGTCGCGACGATCGACGAGGGCATCGAGGTCCTCACCGGTGTTCCGGCCGGGAAGCGGGGGCCCGACGGGACGTTCGAGGAGGGAACGGTGAACTTCCTCGTTGATAAAAGGCTCCGTGAGATGGCGGAGACGATGAAGGAGTTCAAGGGCGGGGCGTGAGAGGCCCCATTCTATTTTTTATTGTGAGGAATGGCACGAGAGAGCGGGATGCGGTGGCATCTCACTCCTCGCGGATGGTCATCGGGCCGTCAGAGATGGTAGCAGACGGCGCTTGTGCTGTCGACCCGGTTGACCGCGGTGCAGGCGGGGCAGCGAACTGCCGTGATATTCTGGTAGCGGATGCCGTCGGTCCAGACCCGTCCGCACCGTCCGCACCGGACGTCGCAGACAAAGTTGTCGGCGAGGCCGCGGGCCGCCATTTCCAGCCGGACGGGGTTCCATGAGACGATCGTTCCGTCGCAGTCGGGATTGGGGGTGCAGCAGACCTGCCACGGCTCGAGGTGTTCGAGGAAGAGGCCGTCCCTGTCGAGGCCCCAGGTGCCGTCCGGTGTCTCGACGATGAGGTAATAGTTGGGATGGGGGATGCTCTTCGTCTTCAGGAAGGCCCGTGCCTTCTCAGGATTCGGCGCCCGGAAGAGTTCGTATACACGTTCCTGTGCATCGGTGTACCGCCGCTGGAAGGTGGTGCGGGTCCCGGTGATCGCCGGGGAGAAGAAGGCCGTGGCGGAGACGGGTTCGTCGTCCCTGAGTTCCTCCAGAAGTGCGCTCATCAGGGGGTCGCCCTTGGGGACGCGGCTGATCGTCCCGAGGACATACCTGCTGTTGCTGCGTATTTCCGTCGTCTCGTTCTGGAGTGCCGCAAGGAGGGGGGCTGTCGCCCGGTCGTCACCGATCCGGATGAGCGCTTCAATGGTCCGCATGCGGACGTTTCCGTCCGGGTCATCGAGGAGGGTAGTGAGGGGGCCCACGGCACGGAGGTCCCCGATCTTTCCCAGGGCCTCGGCCGCGGCCTGGCGGACGTTCTCGTCGGGGTCGCCGAGGACATTTGTGAGGGGCAGGGCGGCAGCGGGGTCGCCGCAGCATCCGAGTATATCGGCGGCACGGCTGCGGATGCTGCTTCCCTCCTCTTCCATCGCGGCGATGAGTGGAGGGACGGCGGGTGCGCCGATCTGTTCGAGGACGTCTGCGGCACTGTCCCGGATGCCGGGGGCCGCGGTCTTCATGGCGTTCGTGAGGGGGAGGACGGCGGGCTCCCCGATCGCGACGAGCGCTTCGGCGGCGGCGTGCCGGACATCGGGGTTCATGTCGTCGAGGGCGTGGATCAGCGGCTCTACGGTTGCAGGGTCCGCGATATACCCGAGCGCTTCGGCGGCCCCGTGCCGCTGCCGAAGGTCGCCTGCGAGCAGGAATGTGGTCAGGTCCGGCAGGGCGGCGGGGCCGATCTCTTTCAGGACGCCCGCGATGCGGCGGCGGGTGCCCGGATCATTGTCCATGAGGGCGATGACCAGCCGCCGCACCGCCGGGGTGCCGATGTATGCCAGCACGGCGGCGGCGATGTCGCGGACGGAGCTCTCCCCGTTCTGCAGTTCGGTGATGAGGGGAGGAATCGCCGGTCCCCGGATCTCTGCGAGGGCGACGGCCGCCGCGGTTACGACGCGTTCGTTCTCGTCTGCGAGTGCCGCCACCAGGGGTTCGACAGCCCCCTCCCCGATCATTACCAGTTCCTTTGCAACGTTGTCGTGATGGGGGGAGTCGTCGTCCCGAAGCTCGGCCATGAGGGGTTCAACCGCCGGTCGGCCGACGATCCGGATCGCCTTGAAGGCGGCGAAGCGTACCTCCTCCTCGTCGTCGTTCAGGGCGCGAATCAACGGGTGGACGGCACGGGAATCGCCGGTCTCCCCCAGCGCCGCGGCGGCGGCGCTGCGTATGGCGGGGTCGTTCGGGTATTCCAGCGCCCGGATAAGGCCTTCGAGATCATGGCACCTCGCCATTTTTGCGATATTGGGGCGGCCGAGAAAGCCCAGAGGTGCCATACATAAAAAACCGGGTTCATTTGATATATACTTGCAGGGCTTTTGAGGCCGCCGGGCCGAGGCGTCGGTAAATGTATCCTGACTATGGGACTTCCGGCACGTCCCCGGTTTCATCATGGAACTGTGTGGTTGGTTCATTTCATCCGGGACATGATCTACATTCATTCCGTCCTGTGCGAACCGGATGAACAGGGATTCTGGCACAACAGGACCATGCCTGTCAACCGGTTCCCGGAGGCAGTCGTCGGCCGGGACTCCCTAATTATGGACCACCTTTTGCTGGAGATGAATTCTTAATGGAAAGGAACAAAGCATATATCATTGCCCTGGTTGCGGGTGCGATCGCCGTCATCATCGCAGTGGCATTGATGGTGCCGTATATCACCGGAACCGACACGGGAAGCGAACTGACGACGAGTGCCGGAACGACCTCCTCCGGTGAAACGCCGCCGGTGGATGAAGGAGTGCCACGGGGTGGCGGGAACTTCACGCCGGGGGAGATGCCCCCGACATGGAGGGAAACTTCACCCCGCCCGCGGGTGACGGAGGAATGATGCCCGGCGACCTCCCGGAGATGGACAGCGAGCAGGCGCGGGTAATGCTCGAGATGATCGCGGCGCACGGTGTCGATACCACCGATGCCGAGGCGGCACTCGGGGAGGGCGATATGGAGATGGTCATTGCCTTTATTATGGAGAATATGCCGGCGAGGCAGGGAGGCCCCGGCGGGTTTCCCGAGGGTGAGGCCCCGGAGGAGTGAGAACAGGAATGAAATTTCATCTTATGAACCTGCGTCGGTGTTTGACCATGGTGTGCGTGCTGTTGCTGCTGGTCTGCACCGTGCAGGCAACGACACTGGATATCACGGTTGAGGACGAGGACGGCGATGCGATAGAGAACGCCTACATTTACATCGATGGTGACTATGAGGGAGCAACGGACGAGTACGGTGAATACGAATTCGACCATTCGCTGGACGACACCTTTGAACTCAAGGTGGTAAAATCGGACTACGATACCTGGAAAGACGACATCGATGAGGATGAGGACTCGGTTACCGTCGTGCTCGAGTCGAGCATCGAGGAGTACGACCTGGTCATCTATGTCTACGATGCCGATACCCTGCTGCCGATACACGGCGCCGAGGTGGCAATCGAGAGTGAATATGGTGACACGGATGAGGATGACACCGACAGCAGCGGGGCTGTCACCTTCGTCGTGACCGAAGAGACGGACTATTCCATCGAGGTGCTGGACGACGACTACGCGGCCTCGTCCATGGACGTGGAGATAGCCGATGGTGATGAAACCGTCTTTATCTGGCTGGTGAACGAGGACCGGGTTGCATTCAAGGTCCGCGATGCCGATACGCATCTCGCCATCGATGGCGCAGAGGTGATCATTGATGGCGATTCAAAGGGCCTTACGGGGAGCGGCGGGCTCCTCTTCACCCGGATCAGCGGCAGCGGCACTCACCAGGTCAAGGTCGTCTGTTACGGATACGAGACGTACTCGACGAGCATGACGCTCGACGGGTCGGCAGTGTATCAGCTCATCGAACTTGCGGAGGCGACATCCTATCTCACGATCACGGTGACCGACGGCCATGGCAACCCCCTGTCCGGAGCAACGGTATACATCGACGGGGACAGGATCGGAACGACCGACGCGGACGGTGAATATCGCGACCCGGCAATGATCGAAGGGACATATACGTTCACGATCTCGAAGGATTACTACGAGGAGTGGGAGGAGGCCCGCACCATCGGCGACACCGCGACCATCTACGCCACCCTGCCGATCATCAAGACCGGGGTGACGGTCATCGTCGAGGAGAAGGATCACACCGTGGTGGAGGGGGCGACGGTCACGCTGGACGGTGAAGTGATCGGGACGACCGATGCGGCAGGCGAGGTGAATGTCGAATTGGAGCCGGGTTCGGGCTATACCTTCGACGCACGCAAGGAGGAATATAAAAATGCCTCTGCGGTCCTCGATGTCGAGCCCGGAGATGGTTCGAAGATCGTCACCATCACGCTCGAACCGGAATTCAACGTGGTCACTGCCGGGCTTGTCGTGCTCGGAATTGTCGTGCTCGCCGTCGTGATCGTCGGAGGGCTGCGGGTGCTCCGGGGCCGCGGCGGGTCTTCGGGGAGAGGGAGGGGAGGGCTGTGAGCTCTTCCATTTTATCAGAGGGCATGGATGCATGACGGCTCTTCGCATCCACATGGACATGGAATCGGTCGTTCTTTCATAAGAAAAGCTTAAATATCCTCTATTTTTGGTGAAAACGGCCGGAGATGCGATCGATACAGACGCGAAATACGGGCGGATCTCGGGTGGAGTGGGGCTCTGGCACCTCGGCGAATCGTTGGGCTGTAGCGGGCAGATATAGTCTTTGGAAAACCGTTGGATTTTGGTAATATTCGAGAATTTCGCGTATTTTTTTATGAGTTGGAAATCTCTGAAAATACGGCTGATTTGAGCTTCTTTTTGGAAAGAATGGGGGGTAAAAAATCCTCATTTGGTGGGGTTCAGGGGCTATCGGGTACTGGCCCCTCCACCACCTGCATTGGAAATGGTGATCCGGTAGTTGTGCCGCCCGGCCCTCCGGATCTCGATCGCCGAGATTGTCCCGCCGCGGGCGTGGATCTCGCGGGAGAGGACCTGTGGGATGAGGTAGAGCGGGTAGTCCCCGGCGTCCTCGCCCTCTGGTGTTGCCGGTGCCTGTTCACTCATAGTACCGCCTCCTCTCGAAGGGCGGCACCTGCCGGCGGTAGCACTCGCATTCGAGGCATTCGACCCGCTCCGCGAGGGCGTCGATGACGGCATCCCGTCGGGCGAGTTCCTCATAGAGGACGTACCACCAGACCCGGCCGGGGGCGGGCGGCTGGTCGGATGCGGTGGAGGTGGTGGCCGGAGGATGTTCGGAGGGCGGCGCCGATATCGGCGGCGGTGCCGCTTCACCGGACGGTCCCGGCGATGATCCGGGGAAGCGGGGAAAGAGGGAGGCCGGTGGTGCGGTCGGCACTGGGCCTGCATTCTCGTGATGGTAGACGATTGCTGTTTCTCTGATAAATCGAGGTGGTGATGATGAAATCGGTTCTCTTGGTTCTCTTTTTTGCATTGGTATTCCTCTGGATGTGTGATGGTGGGTTCGCAGGCGCTCCGCTTACGCCTGCGATGGTTGGTTATGTGCCGGTGATTGGGGTTCGTTCGGTGATACAATCGGTTGTATGTCGGTCGTTCCCGTTGTGGTACGCGATCGCGGAGGAGGGCCTTGAGTGCGGGGCACGGGAACGGACATTGGAGGGCACCGGCCTCTCATCTCCGGTGGCCCCATGGCTGATGTCGTCCGCTGTCGTTCGGCAGGTCCCGCCCGACGCGTCTCTCGAAAAGAATTCCTGATCGCTTTTTTCTCGTTCAGGATGGTGTCTGACTGTAACTGGCTCTCGCGTGCGGGACCTGCCGATTATGCCCCGGCCCTGCCGGGTCGCATGAGAGAAGGGTTGGGGTGGGTATGAATAGGGGTTTGGGATGTGGGGGGCGGAAGTGAAGGAAAGGTGAAATTTGAAATAGTTCTTCACGGCCGATACCGGAGGTTGTATGATGCGTAAACGATTGGGCCATAAACGGTTAATAAACCTACGTCAAAGTCATGCACGTAGTATCAAAAAGGTGTTGCACGGGGCTCACCGAACAGATTAGGAATGGTTGAACCCCCATGCGTGCCCGGAGGCAAAACTGTGTTGGCCTTACCATTACTTGGAAGTTTTGCTGTTTTACCACTGGGGATATGAAAAACGGAGGAAAATGTATGAAACAAAAAAATGAAATGCGGGCACTTTCTGTGCTCTTGGCGTTGCTGCTGGTGAGTGTGGTGATGGTGTCGGCGGTGAGTGCGGATGAGCCTACTTGGATCTCAGGAGATGTTGTCGATGAAGCTACGCAACTCGAGAGATCCCCGTCACTGATTCAGGAGTGTCGTTCAAATCAGGACACAGAAAAAGCAATTGCAGATGCAATTCACAATTCCCCCCGTGTGACCTATCTAGCAGGCTGGTCAGAAGATGATACGGAGAGAGTGAAAAGTATTTACAAGCGAGCTAAAGAATCGGAAGAGGAAGAAACAGAAGTTCGCAGCTGGGCTCAAAAAGATGGGCGCATGTGGATAGATGAGTATAATTACCGTGGTATCAACGGCATCGTGCACCCCGGAGATATGGAGGTCTCTTCATCAGGCACAAATCATCAATATCTGACAAGCCACTTGGGGCAACCTGTCGGAGGGGATCCTTGCTGGATAGAAGTCGGAGTAGCAAAGTTTTCTGAGATATTTGGCGGAGATCCGAATGAGTTTGTTGTATACACTGTTGATAGCACACTGCCGGAAGATGAACAATTCGAGCCACATGCCAATTTTACCAATGGAAATCAGGATTTCAACTTTGAAGTTTATGTCAGTAATGTTCTATATCCCGAAGGATATCCATATCTGCTTTCATGGAATGGTCAGGTAATTCGCACCGGTCACGTACCTTTTGCAAAAGGAAATCCTGATGAGAATCATGAGTATTTCGCGGCCGACAGTAGCAGCTACACACCTGTCTCTAATGCATATTTCTGGGACTCGTACCTGTTTGGCGATCAGACATCCGTATGGTGGAACAATAACCTGCCAGAGGTTACCCATAAAAGTGAGAATTCCTATCCGGTGATGGTTGATATGTACATCCCTTGGTGGTCGCAGGCATATCGGATCGATTCATGGATTTTGTAAAGGCTGTCATCAGGGTTTTGGACGGTCTCCTGACCATCCTCCTCATTTCTTTGGTTTTGTCGTGTGGATGCGTGCAGGAAACCGGTACCGGACATGATGATGGTAATTACTGGATGAATGATCTTGACTGCCGAGGAAACGAGTCAGAGATTGAACTGGTCCGGATCGCCCTCCGTGATGAAGAAGTCGCCAATGCAATTCGTAACCACTCGTTCGAGACTGAGATTTACGTTTCACATCTGCAATCGGGATTAAATGAGCCTGAAGAACTCATTAAAGTGCGATTTTGGTTATTTAAAGGCACTTCTCGTCCATATGGCACATATGACGGCATGTATTCCGTCTTCATCAATGATTCGAAACAAATTGTTCAGCGCTCATGGGAATACCCACCCCGATATCCGCCCAGTGTCCCAGTCGATATGAGGATGAATCTTACGAATCGCTCGATATGTACATATCATAATCTGTGAGTTGATCTAAAATCCTTTCATTTATTGACATGACCAGTTCATACATTGTCTGTTGGTGATTTCGGTAAATGTGAGCCGGTATCTGTAGATATCCTTCGATGTACAATCTCTGATGCTACAGTGCTTTCTTCTCTCTCTTCCGTAAAACGGACACAATTGTTTTCCCTTGTGCACATTCAGGCAGTCTGTTATTAATCATGTGCTTTGGTTTGATGACGTATTGGGGCATACGGATATTTCATGAAAAATCAAAAGACCGGGCCGCATTTGTGTCTCTTGCAACAATTATTGTTCTAATGATACTATTCCGCGGATGGTTATTCAGTCATGGATTGTTATTGTAGGTCATTGGAATCATTATTTCTATAGGCAGTCCGGAAGCGAGAGATTCAATAAAAATGGACGTAGTGAGTAAAAATGTCCTGAGTACGCGATCGCCGAGGGCCTGGAGTGCGGGGCACGGGCGCGGACAATAGTAAGTCTCTTCACAGGGATAACTGGTACACTTGTTGGCACTCTACTAGGTTTCCAAGCAGGATCAGCTGGAAAAGATACTTTAATTGAAAAAAGAGTGGAGGCCAGATCCATTGCGAAAGATGCTCTTGATCAGCTCGAGGATCAAAAACAAAAAGAGGTATTGAGAGGAAGGACGTTGTAGTGCGCTTATCATGATCCTGCAGGAATCTGTTGATTCGGTTTTGTCGTATCCGAGCGGATCTGATCCCTTATTATGCCAGATCGGTCACATGTGCAACAGGATTGTCAGGCAGGTAATCCCTAAGAATTTCTTTTACTTCTGGATTGAGCAGGTAACAGGTGTATTTCCCGGATTTCGTGGCGAAGACGGTGCCGTCAGCACAGAGCCGTTCCATTTGCCAAGTAACGGCAGATCCGGATATGCCAAGGTACCGGGCGAGCTCTTTGCGTGATATGGTGGGATGACGGATCAGGATTTCATAGATCTGGCGCACCGTATCGCTCCTGAGCTGCATCAGTATGGTCCGATGAATTTCTTCATATTTGTCATCATTCTCAAAAAATCCGGTTTGACCCTTTTTCTTAACTGAGACTATTTTATGTTCCCTCATTAACAATTTGAGGTGATATTGTTGCGTTCCCTTCCCGATGTTGCATTTACGGGCAAGGGCAGAAAATGTAATTCCCGGGTTATTGCAGATGCATTCAAACATTTCTGAACGAACAGTGTTATTGAGCACGTTGTATTTCGCAACCTTTCGATATCCCAGATAAATCCATAATTTCACTGCAAACAAAAGTTCAACCGGGAATATCAGTGCGGGAGAAATAGAGAGTGCAATACCAATTAGCATTGCACGGGGAGATAGATCCCAAAAGGATATGGGGGTAAATTCGTGTCTCTCTTCATTGGGGTCTGTGTCAGGGGCTGGCTGGACGACATACCCTCCGGGTTCTGCCGTTGCCGGACCAATGAGGTATACAACGAAGAGGATAAGGATGCATATGAGGGTGAGTGGCCGTCTTCCTGCCATCACTGTCATCTCATTTTCATGGAAGATTACGATTGTGTTTCACCTTAATTCCAGGTAAAGGTATGATCCTCAGTACTGAGAGGAACAAGTCCTCCGGGTCTATTTTGTATCACCTGCAGGGGTTATGATATATACATTATTTTGTTCAGTCCTGGTTGTCTCCCCTGCGCAGCGGCTGCGATATAACCAGTACCGCAAAGATTAGTGTCATGATTGCAATTCTGAAAGTCTTCATGCTATCGCAGGAGAATTTGGAATTGGGATATATCCTTTTTATGGTCCAATCATTTACACGTTGAATGATGCGTAAACGATTGGACCATAAACGGCTAATAAACCGAAGTCAAAAGTCATGCACGTAGCATCGAAAAGGTGTTGCACGGGGCTCACCGAACAGATTAGGAATGGTTGAACCCCACTGGTGCAAAGTATAACATTGGTCTTGTGGATTATGTTACCCGATAGTAATCGTACATAGGATTGGAGACACGATGGAATCAAAAAATATAACCAAAATCATTTTTGTGGTGATTGTGATTATCGCGGCATTTATGGTCCTGTTACCCCTGTTCGGAGCTTCCTGGATAAACTCAAACCCGGGATTTTATGAGTATAAAATCTCAACGGAGGGCCTATCCCAGTATCAGGGCGGATTAATAACAGATATTATTGTGCCAATGCCTATGAGAGATGGAAGTCTGGTATTTTCAGAAGAAGAACTTCAAAACCAACAGTTTGGCAACTGGAAATCGGTAATTGTGGTCACCCCTCATGGCAAAATGCTGGCATTCCAGTCAATTGGGGGGGATCTTACCGATATTGACGCAGATTTCTTTAAAAAATTTGATCCTGGGGAACTAACGGTGACCGATATCCGTGATGAATCTCTTTATCCGCTCATTCGTGAGAACTCAGATGAGTCAAAGGAGTGGAACTCCGGAACAGAGAACAGATCAGAATATGTATCGATAATCTTCCTCCCGGAAGATCTCGTACCACTGAATGCAAATGCAACGGATATTGTCGTTGACCTTAAATTAACGGTATCAGAGGGACTCAACCATTCCATTCTGGGGGATATATTTCGAGTAACCATTCTTGAGCGTATTCCGCCTGAAATCCGCGGAGAGATTCCGGTAAATGCTCACATCACACAATATCTGGATGGGAACTGGGTTCCATTGGATGGATGATGATATCATCAGTCCCCTGTTTTCTTCATCCCATCGATAACTGTCGGTATTGCATTAGGAATAATTGGTTGTGGGAGTTATTTCAAAAAGAAAGATCCAGATATATGATCTCGGTATTACCCCATTGACACGTTAAGAGCTAATATATGAATGAACAATTTAAAAAGACAGGATTAATCGTCCTGACAATCATCATTTTTGGCGTATTTTCATATGCTGTTATCTGCAGTATGACAGACTCCTCCGGTTTAGAAGGTGAAGACGGTGATGTCCGTGATCCGGCCGTTTTTCTCAAGAGTTATGGAAATTTTTCGCAGGAATACTATGATACCGGAGTTATGTTAGACGTCATTAACATGTCAAATCCTGAACTTTCAGAGTATATGGGCCTGCAAGGTGGCCCTCTTGTTGCCTATGGCTTATCGTATCAAGGTTATATTGAGATCTGCTGGGATGAAGATACGGAAATAAATGAATCTACCATGGACCGGATTTATTCTGTCTGGAACAAAAATGGGAAAATAGCCGGTATAGAAGACATACCTGTTGTTTTTTCACATTGTTCAAAATTTAAGGGAGACTGACTGATTTAATTGTTTGTTCAGTCGTTTTTTCTTTTTTAGTGATATTTTACGAACGATTATTTCAATTTGCAACTATTTGGCCATGCAGGTCTGAATTGAGAATACTACCATTCCACAGATCATCTTTTGCGGAAACAGTTGAATGATGCGTAAACGATCGGGCCATAAACGGTTAATAAACCGAAGTAAAAATCTGATGTGCCAATCGATGTGATACACCACATCCCTGAAACCATTCAAAATTTCTTCTGAGGTGGTAAAAAATGTCAAATATAGTTTTTGGATTGATTGCTGCACTCATATTCATACTGGCATATCCGTTTATTCTCGATAAACTGTTCGCATTGCTCAGAGAAAAGAGCCGCATTCCCGTTTACGTACTCCTCACATCTCTTGCAATACTTATGAGAATTGGGGTGACGAAGTTTTCCCATGCTCCGCCACCGGATCCGTTGTTGACATACACAATCCTTGCCTTACTTGTGACCATATCGGCCATGGCCGTAGTCATGCCCTACATCTGCTTCACCCGGCTATTCTTCACCCCGGCAATTTCCGGAAGAATGAAAACTCTTGCAATCTTAACCGGGTCGATCTTCCAGATCCCGTTTCTGGCTGGACTGCTCATAAATCCTGAATTATGGGAAGGTGCTCCGCCACCCCTTTTCGTGGAATATCTTCCCGGGCTGGGGCATATCTTCGATGAAGTTGCAACAGCACTCGGCATCGTAGGGCAGGCGGGGTATGATCTGATCTTCATTATCGGTGTGACTCTCGGCTTGTACATCGAGGTGGCGATAGCATCTACGGTATTCTGGGCGGTCTTTTCAATCTTCTCAAAATCAGAATGATTCCGCAATCAAATCATTCTGATTTTTGGATCTATTGGGCCTGAAAAAAATGCTGTGAAGTGAAAGACGATGTGCATGGAATTGCACGCCGTTCAGATGAATGAAGGAAATGGAATAAGGTATTGCCATTTTTTATCAGGTCATCTGTCTGGGCTGAAACGCACGTTGAATACCGGTCAGTGTCGCCCAGGGTAATCGTACAATATGTCCTGAGAGGTAGAAATCCTCCTTTCCATCCGTATCCCCTGCAGGGGTTACGATAGATCCATTATTCAGTTTGTCTCCTGTGCAGCGGCTGCCGATATAACCAGCGCCGCAGCAACAAGTGTCACGGCAGCAATTCTCATAGTCTTCATGGTATCAATGGAAAATTTGGAAGTTGAATATATCCTTAATGGTCCTATCATTTACACGTTGTATAATGCGTAAACGATTGGGCCATAAACGGTTAATAAACCGAAATCAAAAGTCATGCACGTAGCATCGAAAAGGTGTTGCACGGGGCTCACCGAACAGATTAGGAATGGTTGAACCCCACGCGTGCCCGGAGGCAAAACCGTGTTGGCGGAGTTGATGTTATATCTGATCCTTCGGAAGTGCGACTACGAACAGCAAATTGATTGTTCTGCTGTAAGGAAGGGATAATGGCTAAATATATTCTTTTTATTTTCGTAATTGTGATATCTTTCGGTGCATGCTGTATTAATATGCAGGATACTAATGCCCAAACGAACATTTCTGCACAAATTCCTTCCAACAAAAATGTATCATTGAACGATACTCATGTGTCGGAAGAAGGGTTGTATGTATCCAGTGACACAAAATCATATTTGGATGAGATTGGCACGGATGAACAGACCATTTATAATATCGCACTAAAGGATGGACGTGTAGCGAGTATTCTTAAAAATGGTGGAGAGATCATTGGGGTGTTTATCTCCTGCCCTCCGGGGCCGAAGGATGACCCTTATCCTGGATGTTTTCCGGCACTCAGGATTCGTTACGAGATGACGACGGTTGATTTTCTGGTTGATGTAAATACGGATAAAGTTGTGAAAACCGTATCTGAGGTTTCGTCGGGATTGAATACGTCTACATTATGAAGAAATGATTGTAGGGTGCACCAGTACCAAAAATACTGCGGAAAACAATGAAACACTGTCGGACTATGGCATTACGGATTTGTCAAATCCAATCACTCAGAACGATCTGGTAGATATGAGAGGGTGCGTGACAGACAAATTCCAAAAGACCAGAGCTCATATGCCATTTGCATTGACTGATCCTGAAGTGCCTGATGGTGCTGAAATAGTTGCCTATGGTTTTTCTATTGATGCTCGTGGAGTCCCTGTTCAGTCTGTTGGATTTGCAGGCCCGGACAACTTTAGATGTAAGGGGGAATCATGAAACAGAAAATGGTCAGCATCCTGGTGATATGCGTATCATTCCTTGTTGGTGCCGGGTCCATGTTTGTGCTCATGCATGACGATGATTCTGATGACCTCTTTCTCCCGCCAGACATCTATGGCCTTCCTTTATCGAAATTGTGGAGTATTGTCACAGACCAGACCGGTGTTGACAATTCTACTGCAATCCTCAGCCTATTGAGGATAAGAGCTGCGCAGGACGGATCGGTCGAATCACTGATTCTTGAGTTCCACGGAGACGATGGGGGCATATATCGATGGTATCATGTTGAAGTCAATCCGACAGGGGCAATTACCTGGTACTCATCAAAAATCAGCAGCATACAACCTGCGGGGACCCATCCGCTCAGTCTGCTTACGGAAATCGAGCAGATACCCTGCCGGGAACTGATTGGCGAGGAGGCAGGACTCGTCATTGAAGTTGATCCGCAGTGGGGAGACCTGAGCTACGATGCCGGTTATGGAAATCTTTTTGCTCTGGATACAGGTGTACTTACTCCGCTGAAAAGAGTGGTATTTCATACGGATGAGCCGTATTATGACATCGTTCTCTGTAATTATACGGAATATGAATCCGTAACGGTATCAGGGGCACATTCATCGGAAAAATCAGTACCGGTTGCTGTCCCACAGAATGATTCTCCCTGTAGCATTGTCTTCACCATCTCTGACCTTGAAAAGGTTGAAGTTGTGGAGTATCAGTGATGAATATTGCTTGCCTGAATGGATTGATCAGTGATTGAAATAGTCTCCTTTGGATGTGCCTAATGGATGTGTAAACGATTGGGCCATAAACGGTTAATCTACCGGAGTAATTATATGATCTCGGTATTACCCCATTGACACGTTAAGAGCTAAGATATGAATGAACAATATAAAACGACAGGATTTATCGTCCTGACAATCATCATTTTTGGCGTATTCTCATATGCTGTTATCTGCAGTATGATAGATACCCCCGGTTTAGAAGGTGAAGACAGTGATGTCCGTGATCCGGCCGTTTTTCTCAAGAGCTATGGAAATTTTTCGCAGGAAGACTATGATACCGGAGTTATGCTGGATGTCATTAACATGTCAAATCCTGAACTTTCAGAGTATATGAGCCTGAAAGGCGGCCCTCTTGTTGGTTATGGGCTATCTTATAAAGGACACATTGAGATATGGTGGAATAAAGATACTGAAGTGAATGAATCTACCATGGACAGGATTTATTCTGTCTGGAACAAAAATGGAAAACTGGCCGATATTGAAGACATACCTGTTGTTTTTTCACGTTGTTCAAAATTTAAGGGAGACTGACTGATTTCATTGGTTGTTCAGTCGTTTTTTTCTTTTTTAGTGAAATATTAAGAACGATTATTTCAATTTGTAACTATTTGGCCATGCAGGTCTGAATTGAGAATACTGCCATTCCACAGATCATCTTTTGCGGAAACAGTTGCATGATGCGTAAACGATTGGACCATAAACGGTTAATAAACCGGAGTTAAAAGTCATGCACGTAGCATCGAAAAGGTGTCGCACGGGATTCACCGAACAGATCAGGAATGGTTGAGCCTCAAGCGTTGTACTAATACCGGAGTGACCAACGGAAACTCGCAAACCTCAGATTGGGTGAGTGTAGGAGGAGTTGGGTGTGGAGCCTTTCCGTGATTATTTAGGATGGCAAAATGACGATTGGTGGACAGTTAAAAACTGGTTTTTCCCATCCCCTGAGGATTTTTCAGGAGCTTAATGAAAAACCACTGCGGGCGGCTCTCACATTCTTTTTTGCGATAGTGATCGCTGTATCAATCTGTTTTACGCTGATATCCTTTCTTCAGGGTGCGGATATGGGAAACGAATCAGGAATTAGTGGATTGTATCCTGTTGGGCTAATTGTGCTGGGCACATTCATCGGTCTGGTACAGGGTTTGATAAGCGGGGTAATTTCACTCCTGGGAATCAGTCTTATTGAGCATTTTTTTCTGCTTTTTGTCGACGTAGAACAGGGATTTGAAAAAACAATCAAATCTGCGGTCTATGCTTTGTCGCCCGTCGTCCTGTTTTTCTGGGTGATTGTAATTGTTCAGAACCTTTTCGCAAGTCTGTTACTACTCATCTGCTTTGGTTTGATGACGTATTGGGGTATACGGATATTTCATGAAAAATCAAAAGACCGGGCCGCATTTGTGTCTCTTGCAACAAGTATCGTTCTAATGATACTATTACGCGGATGGATCTTCAGTCAAGGATGGTCATTGGAATCGTTATTTCCATAGGCAGTCCGGAAGCGAGAGATTCAATAAGAATGGACGTAATGAGAAAAAACGTCCTGAGTACGCGATCGCGGAGGGCCTGGAGTGCGGGGCACCGGCACGGACACAGGGGGCACCGGCCTCTCATCTCCGGTGGCCCCCTGGCTGATTTGTCCGCTGTCGTTCGGCAGGTCCGCCCGACGTGTCTCTCGAAAAGAATTCCTGATCGTTTTTTTCTTGTTCAGGATGGTGTCTGACTGTAACTGAAGCTCGCGTGCGGGACCTGCCGGTTATGCCCCGGCCCTGTCGGGTCGCATGAGAGAAGGGTTGGGGTGGGTATGAATAGGGGTTTGGGATGTGGGGGGCGGAAGTGAATATTTAGAGCTGTTGTAAAAATTTAAGTCTAGGAAAAAGAATTCAAAAACATGTGTTCATTCCGTATGATTGAGGAACTATTGGAATGGCTTAGCGATTTTTTGAATTTTATCATAAATGAGAGAATCGGGAATATAGTTGGTTTAGTAATCCTTGGTCTATTGGGATCAATATTCATCTCCTTTTCCTCGATCATGAACCAAATTGTTGGTTTAGAAAATTCTGAAAATATTGCTCAAATATCTGACTTGGCAACAGCGTTAGTTAACCTCTTTCAAGGGCTTGCGGCAATTGAAACAATAATTGTATTTGTTGGGTTATTTGCTGGACTGTTTTACATCTTTCAAAAATATATTCCAAAATAGACGTTGAGGCATACTGATAATATTGCACACAAGTTTCTGAATAAAGTTCATATAAAATTAATATAATTTTTATCATAATGACTGATATCTTAGGAATTATTTCTTTCGCACCTGTAGCATTTGCATTTTTTGAAAAGATGAAAGAGCGAATTCAACAGGAACAGAATAAAGATGAATTATCAAGTAAATTGAGGCTTCCTTTTGAAAAATTTGAAAATTGTCATGACGAACTAATTTGCTCCTATTATATGATTTTTGGAGCTTATGTTGTTGGTAATTTTACTGAACCAAGTAAGAAACGTGAAATTGCAACGCAAATCGCTGACGACTTTGTAATAAAATTTGACAATTTCAAAGAAAGTATGGTTAATTTGATTCAGCACTTAAAAGGCCATCAGGATTCAATTAAAAATTTATATGCTGATGACTATGTCCAATTAGAATCTGTAATTGCAGCTTTTGAGACGCAAGATTTTGATTATCAATATTTCTTTGAAGAAAATGCAGGAATCATATTACAAGATTGGATTGAGAAAAAGGAATTTCCAACTATTCTCAGTGAAGAGTTGGAAGGATTTTGTGATAAGGAGGATTTGGGCTCATTAATGCAGGAATTATTGCAAGTAATTGAAGTAATCCAAGATCCCTCAATGATCGAGATGTTTTGTGAACAAATTCAAAGTAAAAAATGATTCATATACCAAACAATTTGATATTAATAGCATTTTTTTCGAAAGTTTTCTTCTCGTAATATGCATAAAAACCAATTCAAAACCTTAATCCCTCCAGATCCCGACGGTTTCTATTCATGCATACCATCGACTATGTCTTTCCCAATCTCCGTCGTCCTGGCAACCGGGGCGGGCTTGCCGAACGCTGGGACCTCGCTGTGAATCACGGGTGCCGGTACATCGAGATGCCGGCACCGTTCGTCTTTGTCGAACACGAGAAGAGAGCGACCGGACAGTCGTATGGTGAACTGCTGACGCCCGAGACCATTGCACTGCTCTATACCGAAGGGTCGGCCCTGCCGGGAGCGTTGGAATATATCCTCCACACCGATCCGGGATTCGACAACACTGGTTCCGGGTATTCCCCCGAGTATCTCCGGTGGTATGATCTGGAGTGGGTGGATGCCTACGCCCGGATGCTTGTCGAGATTGCCTGCCGCCTCGGCAAGGTCCCACACACGATTGAGATCCATCCGGGATCCCACAAGAACCAAGCCCCAGACTATGTCGCGGCGATGAAAACACTCCAGGATGTATTCGAGGAACAGGCCGGACGGCGGCCCGGCATCGTCCTCGAAAATCTCATGATATCGAGGGTTCATTCAGGAGTTCAGCTCGCGGAAATTTGGGAAACCCTCATTGCAACCGACCCCTCGATGGCAGAGTCCTGCGGGTTTGTTGTGGACATCTCCGGGATATGGACAGCGAACAAGACGAAGAAAAAGGCATATCCGGTGTCCTTCAATGCCATCCCCATCGAGGCAGTGAAGGGATTGCATGTCCACCTGAAGCATGGGCCGGTCGTCGAAGAAGACGATCCTGCGTTTTGGGCCTGTTTCCGGGAGTGGATGAAGACCATTGATCATTCGATCTTTGTCAACCCGGAGATTCATACGATGGAGGACTTTCTGGTGTTGTATCCGTATTGTCGTGGGCTTTTCCTAGGAAGAAGCCGATGAATTGAATTATGAATCCAAAGAAATCGTCATTGAAAGTGAATGGAAATGGGAAAAGCTTGTAAAATGGCCTCATTTTTAATAGCCGATTTTCTTAACCAATCAGGTTTCTGTTTTGTATCATGGGTGATATGTTATTTGGTTTGTGTAACATATTTGCCAAAATATGTGATACAAAAACACAAATATATCATATTGTGCCAAATATGATACAAAAGAGAAATAGGATAGCAATCTTTTTCGGTGAGAAATATGCCTGAACCCTATGAACCACAACAACTTCCCCTTGATACTATAGACTGGGCTGCGCACGTCTCGCTGATTGGAAAAGCGAACGCCTCACTTGCACGCTATGACGGAATTCTGCAGGCGATCGTTAATCCTGAAATCCTGATATCTCCTCTGATAACCCGTGAGGCCGTCCTTTCATCACGCATTGAAGGCACGCAGGCTTCACTTGAAGAAGTGCTTGAGTACGAGGCTGATCCCGATGGCGATGTTCCAATTGAGAAGAGAAATGATATAGCAGAGATCATCAATTACCGCAGGGCACTCAAACTGGCAGAACAGGAACTTAAAAGAAAGCCTCTCCATGTCAACCTGATACGGGAGCTTCATGCGGTTCTTCTCGATAATGCACGGGGGAAGGATAAAGAGCCCGGGCAGTTACGAACGATTCAGAACTATATCGCCAAGCCGGGACAACCAATAGAACAGGCCATATTTATTCCACCATATCCATTTTTAGTCCCTGATGCTCTCTCAAACTGGGAGATGTACCTCCATAGCGATGAGAAAGATCCACTTGTGCAGATTGCAGTTTTGAAGGCCCAATTCGAGTTGATACACCCATTTAGGGATGGAAACGGGAGAATCGGGAGAATGCTGGTTCCGTTAATTCTTTACAATAAGGGTCTGCTTTCCAGGCCAACATTCTACATCAGCTCCTATCTGGAAAGAAATCGCGATGAATACTACGAAGCTCTTGGCGAAATCTCGAGCGAAAATGACTGGAATCAGTGGATTTCATTCTTTTTACGCGCAATTAACGAACAGGCCAAAGAAAACTGCATGAAAGCTCGGAATATACTTGAGCTCTATGAAGAGATGAAAATCACCGTTCCTGAGATCACCCATTCACAATATGCAGTATCGGCAATTGACGCAATTTTTACCCGTCAGATATTCAAGGCTTCGGATTTCGTCAGTATTTCCGGGATTCCGAATATGACGGCTCAACGTATACTCAAAGAACTGAGTGAGAACAACGTTATTGAAGTAATCAGAAAAGGGAGAGGAAGGCGAGCAACGATCTATGCATGTCCCCGATTGATTCGAATTACAGAAGATGTGTGAAGAAAGTAAGGTTCCCACAGGATTTTCCAAATTTTTCACAACTGTTAACGTAAAAAAAGAATCAATTCGGAATACATTCACTATACGGTGTACTCAAAAATTGATGGCGTAACGCCCGTAACTAAGCCGTTGGAGGGATTTGAACCCCCGACCTGCTGATTACGAATCAGCCGCTATACCTCTAAGCCACAACGGCACGAATGCTGCACCGATAAACAGCCGCGAAAGGAACAAGTAATCCTCGTCGCACCTGGTGCTCCATAATGTAGTTCGTGAAAAATTATAAAGGTGGTGTTTTTCCCGTCCCGTCCGGGGTGAATTCCGGCCGCCGGTTTCCACCATCCCTGCGTAGTTTGTGCTCAGTTTTTTGCTCAGGAATATCCCTGAATCGTCACTTCGTTGGTCTCTTCCTCTTTGGCGACGTCGCCCTTCACTTCCCCGAACTTCGCCTCGAAGTCGGCAACGGACTTTGCGAGCACCTTGGAGAAGTTCTTGGCGTGCTTCGGGCTGATGGAGACTATAGCCTTCGCACGTGCCTGGTTGGTGCCGGGAATCTCATGGAGGAACATAAAGGTGAACTCGTCATCTTTATAGGCCACCTGGATGCGATTCGAATAGACCGGGTCGAGATCGCCCGGGACATTCACCGAAATTTCCCGCTTTTTCATACCATAGCATTAATCAGCCGCAACGATAATCCTTTGTCATCGACGTTCTCCTGCCGTGATCGCCCCATGCCGCCCATCAGCATATCCTCCGTCATCGCCTGCCACGCCTGCCCGCTCCGGTTCTACCTCGAACAGGAGACCGACCACATCGAACCGGCCCGCTACACGTTTGCGAAACAAATCTCCTACCACCTCGGCTCCCCACTCGACGCGGACGTTGTCTGGGAGGACGTCCGGCTCGTCGCCCCCGAAACCCCGGACGAGTGCGAGGCGACCGTCCGCGAGTGGGTGAACAACTGCCAAAAGACGAACTGGCGCGAGGCGGCCGAATACGACGTCCGCGTCGAATCCGCCAGATTAAACATCGCGGGCACCATCGACCGCCTCTTCGAGGACGAACCCTGTGCCGCCATTCTGCGGTCGACCGAGGCCCCCGACGCGGGCATCTACACCGCCGACCGCCTCCGGGCGGCCTGCCTTCTCTTTTGCATCAACGAGGCTATCGATCCCATAGCCACGTCGGTCGCCATCGAATACGTCCCCTCCGGCATCACCCGCACCTGCATCCCCCAGCCCCGCGACCGGAGAAACGCCCTGCGGGCCATTCGCCTGATAGAAAAGATCCGCACCGGCCACGTCCCGCGAAAACCGCACGACGCCCCCTGCGACGGCTGCTACCTCGCTGACCACTGCACCGGGACGAGCGCAAAGCGCCTCACGGACCTGCTCTGAAAAAATATAAAAAAAAGAAAAATCCGTTTTAGCTGTCCATCAGCGTTTCGGAGATGATGAACTCGCCCTTCGCCTCGCGGGTCGTCCCGACGATGAGCCACTTCTCCTCGCCATGCTGTTCCACGACACCTGCGGCCTCTATAGTCTCGCCCGCGAGCGCCTGCCCGCTGTAGGTGTGCGTGAACGAGAGCACCCGGGAGATCTCCTCGTGCTCCACGAGATACACCGCGGGCGAATCGAACGAGAGGGACGCGTCCGTCACCGTCGCCTCGATCACGTCCCGGCCCAGCACCTCGCCCTTCCCCCACGAGGCGCTTTCCAACCGCTCGTACGACCGCGTATAGAGGAGGTCGAAGTACGTTCCCTCGATCTCGCCCCGGTTCCATTTGCGCTTCTCGTGGCGCAGGAACGTCTCGTAGTCGATCTCGGGCACCCGCTTCGTATACACCTTCTCCCACATCTCCTCGGAGAGGGGCTGGATGTCGCCGGTTTCCATGGCCTTCTTCAGGTTCGCCTGGGCCGCAAACCAGTCCCGCCCGTAGACGACCATGTCGATGTCCGACCCGGAATTCTCGAGCCCGCAGAGGAGCGAGCCCGTGCACCCGATGTTGTCGATGGGGACGCCGAGCACCGGCAGGAGCCGCATCACGCGTTCGTCACGTGCCGCGATGTGGATGATCTCGCGATCGGGCTTGAGGACGCGGGCGATATCGGAGTGCGGCACCCGGTGGACCGTGTCGAGGTACTCCGGCTTGTGCTCCCGGATGTAGTCGAAGGCATCCTCGAAGTCCAGCTTATGGTACCGCCGACCGTCGGGGGCGGTCCGCTCCCCGTTCTCGTCGGGGACGTAACGGAGCACGCAGCCCACGCGTTCGGTGTTGTCGTAGTTCGAGACGGCGTAGAGGCGGCCGTCGGTATCTTCGATGAAGTCTCTGAGTCGGATGGGTCTGGTCATTGCAATCATTCCATGTCCCGTAAGAATTGTGCGATCCTCTCGATCTCCGCGCCGGGCCGGAGGATCTGCCTGCCTATAAGGTCGACGACGGTCGAAGGGGTTCCGGGCAGCCCCCCCACGTCGATCATGAAGTCGTAGACGACGGTCACTTCCTCGCGGGTGGTGGGGGAGGGCCTGCCCGAGAGGTTCGCGCTCGTCGCGGTGATGGGCGCATCGAAGGTCTCGATGAGCTCGAGCGCCACCGGGTGGTCGGGCATCCGGATGCCGATGTCCCCCGTTCCCCCGGAGAGGATGGGGGGAAGGCAGCTCTTCACCGGCACGACGACCGTCACCGGGCCGGGAAGAAACGTCTCAATGAACGCCCACGCCGCATCGTCCGGGGCGGCGACGGCCGCGAGCATCTCCTCATCGCAGACCGCGACCGAGATGGGCTTTCCAAGCGGGCGGCCCTTCACCTCGTAGACCCGGTGGACCGCATGGTCCGAGAGGGCGTCCGCCCCCAGCCCGTAGACGGTCTCGGTCGGGTAGACGACGAGTCCGTCGCGGTGGAGGACGGAGACCGCCTGTTCGATATCGCGGTTCACAGTCTCTTCCCCCTCACCCGGTCGATCGTAAAGACGCCCTTCGAGCTTGCGTGCATCACCGCAAAGACCCCGGCCTGTATCGGGTCGGTGACGACGAGGTCGGCGTGCTCGGGGACGGAACCCACCATGGAGAGCGAGATGACGGGAATGCCGGCCGCACGGACGCGGTCGACGGCCTTCGAGATCTCGCCGCCCATGATGCTCCCCGCAAGGACGAGAACCGCGACCCGGGGCAGGTGGCTCGCCGCATCGACGGCGGTCGCGAGGTCCTTTTCACCCACGAGGGGGATGGTGTCGACCGAGATCCGCTCCCCCCGGATGTTGTGCCGGTCGGCCTCGTTGACCGCACCGAGCGCCACCTGTGCGACCTGCGCCCCGCCGCCGAAGATCAGCACGCGTTTGCCGTACACCACCGAGAAGGGCGGATTGGACTGCACCGAACGGACCGCCGGAATGGTCTTCAGGTCGGTGAGGAGCGCCTCCACATCTCCGGTCGTCTCGTATTCGAAGAAGAGGGAGGAGAGCCCTTTCGAGGGGCCGCTCTGGATAATAGACTGCTGGGTGCTCACGATGTTTGCACCGTGGTTCGCCATTACCAGTGCCACATCCCTCAGAACGCCGTGCTGGTTCTCGGAGAGGATGCTGAGTGCATGAAGGGCATTTGGTTCGTCCATGATAACCTTCCCCGGTGATGCCGGATTGTTGTGAATGATTTTTATTCGTGGGTAATTAAGGGTTGGTTATCGGGACCCCTGCGGCCCGTCGGGATAGGCGAACTTTTTTCGTGCGTATGAGGAATGCCTGTTCCCCCTCGCACGGGGACGGACGGGTGTGGTGATGCGCCTGCCGGCACATGAATTGAGACTCCTGGTGGAAATCCCCGTTCGTGTCGGAAAAATCGATTTTGTGGTTGTATACCTGATCATTCTAATTATCGGTTCTGATGGTAACCATGTTCAATTGAAAAAGGTTATTTTTCCGCCCCCCTAAACCCCTGTTATGGACAACAAGTATCTGACGATTTTTGTGGTGTGTATCGCGGTGCTTGCAGTGGCAATTGCCGGCTGTACCGACTCCACCGCCTCCGCCGGTGAAGGCGCGGGCGTGGAAGAGACCCCGGTCTACACTGTTGGTATCGACGTTCCGTACCCCCCGTTCTCCTACGTGACTCCTGCAAACGAGTACACCGGGTTTGACGTGGACTCCATCAAATGGATTGCAGACAATCAGGGCTTTGAAGTGAAGTTCGAAGTCGTTGCATGGGACGGCATCATCCCCGCACTCCAGGCAGGACAGATCGACATGGTCTACTCCGGTATGACCATCACCGATGAGCGCAAGGAGAAGGTCGCATTCTCCGACCCCTACTGGACGGTCAACCAGATGGTCGTCGCTCAGCCCGGCTCGAGCGTGACGATTGAGGATATCCAGAACGGCAAGGCCGTCGTCGGTACCCAGAGCGGCTGTACGGCTGCCATCTGGATGGAGGAGAACCTCGTCGACACCGGCATCATGGACAAGGAGAACATCAAGGTCTACCCCGACACCCCGA
Source organism: Methanovulcanius yangii (assembly GCF_018687785.1). Classification (NCBI taxonomy): domain Archaea; kingdom Methanobacteriati; phylum Methanobacteriota; class Methanomicrobia; order Methanomicrobiales; family Methanomicrobiaceae; genus Methanovulcanius; species Methanovulcanius yangii. Next base: position 761,072 of record NZ_LTBL01000001.1, on the reverse strand, counting down.
AGGCAGTCGATGACCTTGCCACCGGCCGTATCGATGCAGCGATGTACGACGATCTCTCCATGAAAGACATCATCGAGGGACGCGACGTCGAGATTATCGGATACATCGAGACCAATGAGCAGTTTGGCATCGCCGTCCGCAAGGACGACACCGAGCTTCTTGCAAAGCTCAATGCCGGTCTTGCCAACCTCATGGAAGACCCCTACTGGGAAGAGCTGAAAGTTGCCTACGACATGAAACTCTGAAAACATCCGGAGTTCATGCCTGTGCCGGTTTCCCCCGGCACCTTATTTTTCTGCGCTGACATTCCCTGCAGCCGGCGCGTTCCCACCGTATTGTCGTGACATGGGTATGTCAAGAGCAGAGTTTTATCGGCTCAAAGGGCGACCTACATTCCTTCTCACCGTCATATGCAGAACCACTCTTTCAATCCGGTCATCTATGCAGTCCTTGCGGCGATGCTCTTCGGGTCCTGTGCGCCAGCGGCGAAGTACCTGCTGGCGGGCATCGGGCCCGTGATGCTGGCAGGGCTCCTGTATCTCGGGAGCGGTGCCGGCCTCGCCCTCTACCTCGGGGTCTGCCGCCTGCGCAGGCAGGACAGAAACGACATGGAGGCGCCGCTTGCGAAGGCCGACCTGCCGTGGCTTGCAGGGGTGATCCTCTTCGGCGGCATCCTCGCCCCGGTGGTCCTCCTCATCTCGCTTGAAGTGACGCCCGCCGCGACGGCGGCGCTCCTTCTCAACTTCGAGGCGGTCGCAACGACGATCCTCGCGGCGGCGTTCTTTAAGGAGTACGTGGGCCGGAATGTCTGGACGGCGCTTGCCCTCATCACCGCCTCCTGTGCGGTTCTCTCGTACAGCCCGACGGCGTTGTGGGGATTCTCGCTGGGGGCCGTCGGGATCCTTCTCGCCTGCACCTTCTGGTCGCTCGACAACAACATCTCAAGAAACATCGCCGCCAAGGACCCCATCCCCATCGTCGCCATCAAGGGACTCGTCGCGGGTGCCGTCATCATTGCATCAGCCCTCCTGATGGGGGGCGGCCTCCCTGCCCTGCCGACGGTCGCGGGCGTGATGGTCGTCGGGTTCTTCAGCTACGGCGGAATCACGAGCGTGCTCTTCATGATGGCGCTCCGGGGCATCGGGACGGCCCGGACGGGGTCGATTCTTGCCGTCTCGCCGTTCTTTGGTGTGGCGATCTCCTTTGCGATATTCGAGGAGCCGCTCGCATCCACCTTCTGGATTGCGCTGCCCATCATGGTCGTGGGGGCGTACCTCCTCATCACCGAGAACCACTCCCACCCGCATTATCATCCGCCGATGGAACATGAGCACCGGCACTGCCACGACGACGGCCACCACCTCCACGCCCACGTGGGGACGGAGCCGCCCCTCTCGGCGAATGGGGAGCACTCGCACCGGCACTTCCACGAGGAGATGACCCACGAGCACCCCCACCAGCCGGACCTGCACCACCGGCACGGGCATGGGAAAATCAAATAGAGGGTCAGGCCGCGGATACAGAACATCTGCCTGTTTTTCCGCGGATAGGAATCCGAAAAAAAGACCGGGACAGGGAGGTTGTCCCGGGGCTGCTGTTTTTGAACGCGTATCGCCGCCTGTTCGGGAATGCTCTGATAAGGAGGGCCTGCTTGAACGTCGGGCATGGGGCCGGAGGTGTTGACGGGTTAGTGTGCTCGTCTCTTTATGAACTATTCAACGAACGCCCTCCCGGACCGGACTGTCATTCAGAAGGCAAACGAGATCATCGCGTACCAGATGAGGGCGACCATCAGGAGTAGTATTAGGATATTGGATGAGAGATCGACGATTGGATGTCTTTGCATATATTGGGGTAAATTATTATACTTCAAATAGTTTCTCTTAAAAAGGATTCGGTGAAAATGGAGAAAGAGGGGATCCTTTAAATATTGGTGTGGCGTTGCGGGCTGGGCGGATGCCTTCCTGTCCCCCTGTGAGTGACCACTGTCCCCCCTGCCGGGAGCGGGGAAACTCGCTGTATTCATTTCCCCGCAGGGGCCAAAAGGAGGTTTGGCATCTCCCTGAGCCGGAGGTTTGCTGCGATGGTCCGGGCAAGGAGCGGGGTGACGGCCGCCGAAGGGAGGCCCAACGCGTCCGCGGTCCGGCGGGTCACTTCCATCGGGTCGGTGGTGCCGGTCCCGGCGCTTGCCCGGACGGCGTCGTGGATAGCCTGGAGGTAGGCGGCTCCCCGGTCCATCCGGCGATACATCTCATCGCCGGTCGTGGGTTCATCCCATGCCGAAAGAAGCACCCGGATGCCGGGATGGTCGCGGAGCCTTTGGAGGGACGCAACCGTTGCGAGGGCATCGTCATAGACCGGAATGTCTCCTTCGACGGGAATCGCATCGCCGGAGAAGAGGGCGCCGTTCCCGTGCATGAAGATGGAGATGGAGCCGGGCGAGTGGCCGGGGGTGTGGATCACTTCAAGCTCCCACTCGTGGAGCGGGTCCGGTTCGGTGGTGTCGCCGTCCCGGAGAGGGTGGTCCACCTCCACGGACCCGCCCACGAGCATGGCAAACCCCGGCACCGGCCGTTCACTGTACTGGAGTGCGACATCCTCGATCCATGCCTTCTCGGCGGCGTGGGCGGCTATGCTGCACCCGGTCACCTCCTGGATGGCCCGGGCCGCCCCGATGTGGTCGGGGTGCGAATGGGTGAGGACGATCTCCGTGATATCAGATGCCTCGCGATCGGTGGACCGGATGTAGTCGAAGATCCGCCTCTCGCACCCGGCGACGCCCGTGTCGATGAGGGTGATGGTCTCGCCGTAGACGAGGAACGAGTAGACGAACCGCTCGAGGGCAACACCGGGTGCCACCGGGATCGTAAACGGATGCCGGAGGGCGTGGATGAAGGGGACGATCTGCATATGACCTCCTCGGTATGGGTGGGATATTGGGAATGGTAGTATTTCCATTCTTTCCCGACAGTGGGTGTGCCCTCGCCTGCATGATGGGACTGAAGGGTGACGGGGGATTGCCGGAAGCGACATGAAGCGATCTTTTCGCCTCGCATACCATTATTTGCCGGAAAAATGATCGGTCGCCGGTGAACGTAATGTGGTCTATTAGAATGGCGGTCATCGTACTGGTATGTATGCTGGTGGTGGTGGGGGTCACTGCCGGCACGCCGGTTACAGGAACGGACGAGGTGGAGTATGTCGCCGTCTGGGGGTCATTTGCCCCTGCCGGCAGGGAATCCGTTCACCCGTACGGCATTGCGGTGGATGCGGACGGGACGGTCTATGTGAACGATCCCGGGAATGATCGTGTCCGCGTCATCCCCCTCGGGGTAGACTTTACTCCCCGCCGTGAGTATGTCGTCCGCGACGCGATGGCGGTGCGGGCGTTTGTCTGGACCGTCGGTCCTGCGGCGGATGACGATTTTTCGACCATACAGGATGCCGTCGACGCGGCATCGGCCGGTGATACGATCCTGGTTACGCCCGGAACGTACCGGGAGGACGTCGTGGTGGACAAAGCCCTTGTGATTGACGGAGGCAGGGATGCGGCGATCGACGGGTCGATTATCCTGACCGCCGACGGGAGCACCCTTATCGGCCTTTTGATGGGAAACGGGGTGCGGGTGGCGTCGGACAACAATACCGTCGAAGAGGTGCTCACCGGGTGGTTTGGCGGCGTCGGGGGGCCGAGGGAGAGCTTTTGGGTCACGGGTTCGAACAACACCTTCACGAACTGCCTGGTGGACGGCTGTTTCCTGGGTGGCGGCGGCATCGGGGTGACCATCGACCCATCCGTCGGGAACACGTTTGACGGCCTTGCGATCATCGACAGCTACAACGGCATCATCCTCCGGGGCGCTAGCGCGACGACCATCACGGATTGCGGGAGCCACACGAGGGATGACGGCATCATTATGGAGGGGTCGGCGTCCAATACCATCAGCGGCTGCTCCATTCAGGCGTGGGACTACATGTTCTCCGACGGGGTCGTCCTCACCGGCTCCAACGGGAACACTTTTGCGAACTGCAGTATCTTCGCCGCCGGATACGGCGTCTATCTCGGGGAATCATGGGAGAACGTGTTCAGCGGCTGCATCATAAGCAGTATGAGCTGTGCGGTCTACCAGGACCTCGGCTGCAGCTGCAATCAGTATCCGTGGTGCACGGTGGAGGGCCAGAGTGCTGACTGGTGTGGATATGTCTTCTTTGTCGATGCAAATCTCGAAGATGCGGTGAGAGAGGCGCTCGGCATTCCCTCGGGCGACATCTTCGCTGGGGATATGCAAACGCTCACGGCGCTTGAGGCCCCCGAGCGCGGGATCGCATCGCTCGCCGGGCTGGAGTACGCGGCAGGCCTGCAGGTTCTCGGGCTCGACACCAACAGCGTGACCGTTCTCTGCCCCCTTGCCGGGCTGACAGACCTCCGTGAGGTGGTGCTCTCGAACAACAGCATCGGCGACCTCGCACCGCTGATCGCAAACAGCGATGCCGGCGGGCTCGGGCCGGGGGATCTGGTCGACATCCGGTACAATGGCCTCGACCTCACCCCCGGTTCGGCGGGGATGACGGCAATACAGGCGTTGGAGGCCGCCGGGGTGACTGTCATTTATGAACCGCAGGAGCATGTTCCCCCCGCTCCGTCGGCGGCTTTTGCGGCCGATGTGACGGAGGGGGTGGCCCCGCTGACGGTCGCCTTCACCGATCTCTCGGAGGGCGAACCGGAGGAATGGTTCTGGGAGTTCGGCGACGGGACGACCTCCGCCGGGCAGAACCCGGTGCACACCTATGCCACCGCCGGGATGTGCACCGTCTGCCTGACCGTCACGAATGCGGGCGGGAGCGACACGCTCGTCATGGATGACTGCATCTGTGTCCGCTCACCGTCGCCCCCGACGATCGACGATCTCATCACGGCGGTCGAGGCGGCAGGCCTTGACAAGGGAACCTGCCGGAGCCTGACCGCAAAGCTCGAGGCCGCCGGCCGCTCGCTGGAGGACGGGAATGTGAACGGCGCCGTCGGGCCTTTGGAGGCATTCATCCATCATGTGGAGGCGCTCAAGGGCAAGAAGATCGAGGAGGGGTGTGCGGATGCATTGGTGGAGTGTGCGAAGGGGGTGATTGAGGGGATTTCATGATTTAATTATGGAGAAATATACTCGTGCTTGTATGTTGCCGTCATCATTCTAGTCTGGCGGCAGGATAGTGTCCTCCGCGGATGAGCGGAGAAGATCTCTTTTGTGCGAAATAAATCTACGAAAGTGTGGCTCATTAATTTCCATATTTCCGGTCAATGTCACATTCTCCACGAATGCGAATGCCTTATTTAAGAATATTAGAAAATTCCATGTGATCCAATGAATATCTCAATATTCTTGCAGTTGCTTTCCGGATTACGCCGGGAGAACCTGAATATTACTGGTCACTTCGGGATTCGGCACGAGGAACGGAAAGATGATGTGATGCCTGATATTGATGGCATGTACGAACTCCTGAGGAGTGGTGATCCCGTCTCAATAACAAATCAGGAAGAGGATAAATTTGTAATTCTCTTCAATTTAAACGAGAATTATGACCTCGTTATGGTCGTTGGTGTGGATGATACCAATCCTGAAATAATATTACGGTTAATTACGTGCTATAAGCAAGAGAGAAGCAGGAGGGTGAGGTAAATGGCTGGAAATCACTATCATACGGATGGAGATACAATTGATTATGATTTTGAAAACGATAGTCTGTATTTCTTTCTTAAAGGGGCCAATTATCTGCACTCGGTGAATCTGGACAATGTCATCATTGATTTCGGAGATGACAATTATGTCAAAGGAGTGGAGATACAGAATGCGTCGAAACGATTTGGTGTGTCAAAATCTGCACTAATGAGGACTTGCCAGATTGATTTCCATCTTGATGTGTCTGAAGAAAAAATTGAGCTGAATATTCAAATCACTCTTGAAATCAGAAATAAATTTACTCCGAAATCCATGATTGCAACGGATGCAAATGAATTCCATCTTCCCAGCGGCACCATTGGCATGTCCTGTGCAGTCTGCTGAAAATTACAATGCCTCAACTTTTTTGAAAACAGAATAGCCCGAAACACCGAATTGAAGAATTACTGTTGCAATCTCAAAATCAGAAATGCGATTGCCGGGATTCGAACCCGAGTTAGAGGCTTGGGAAGCCACTGTCCTACCGCTAGACTACAATCGCAGGGAACTTTGATTGATTCATTGATTGACTGAAATGAAATTGAAGTTGGTGGAAACGCATGATGATACAGACATGGTTGTGTGCACATGGTGCATATCGTGCAGGATTTCATATGCATTAAATCCACATAAATCTTCGTTATCAATCAGATATCCGTGACTGATTCATGCTCATTTCTCCGGCTGTCTGGTGTCCTCCGGGACAACCCTTAATACCCATCCCATCGACATTATTCCAGCACACACATCAGATGTGATGCTGGCTCGGTAAGTCCGACGTGTCCATACGACATGGCCGCACTCATGCGGCTCTGGGATTACAGAAGAAGTCAGTGATGACTATTTTCAGGACTTTACCAACCGAATCCGACGACGTTCATGCACGTTTCAGTCGATTCCACGATTCGCCCGACCCGCTAATGTGGCCGGGCCAGTCGGATCCGCGAATCAGCATATCAGTGAAGATCAGTCGATTCATCGAATTACACGGGATTCCGGGCTCATCCGGTCCCGGCGGTGTTCCCCGAACACACACGGACACACTCACATGAACTGCACGAACATCCAACAAACGAACGACGCGAACACACGAACCACACGGATTCAACCAAAATCCAACCGAGTATCTACCGGCCGTGCCGGGATGAAGGACGGAAAACACCCGCCCTCCCCGGCATCCCCGGACCATAAACATAGGTGGTGAATAATGGCACGAATGCACGCACGACGGCGGGGCCAGTCCGGCTCCGTCCGCCCGTTCCGCTCCGAAGCACCGGAGTGGTCCAATACCGACACAACGGAAATTGTAAAGACGATCATCGAACTCCGCAGACAGGGCATGTCCTCGGCCGAAATCGGCTCCGTCCTCAGGGACAAACACGGCGTCCCCTCGGTGAAGCTCGCGACCGGCAAACGCGTCGAGCAGATCCTCGCGGAGAACGGCATCGCTTCAGAGATTCCTGAAGACCTGAGAAACCTCATTGTAAAGGCACTCGGCATGCGCAAGCACCTGAGCGAGAACAAGAAGGATGTCCACAACAAGCGCCAGCTCCAGCTTACGGAGGCAAAGGTGCGCAGGCTCGGCCGTTACTATGTCAACAACGGCAAGATGCCCGAGGGATGGACCTACAAACCCGACACCGCTGAATTCCTGATTTCACGGTAGACCTGATTCATTAGGCAACATCCACCATGACGACCGACGCCGCTGCAAACAAGCTTGACACCGATGCTGGTGACCTTGCCGCCCACCTGGAGACCCAGGACTACGTGGAGGTCTATGGCCACCATGATGCGGACGGAATAGCTGCGGCCTCGATCATCACGCATGCCCTCCTGCGCACGGGGACGAATGTCCGCCTGCGCATCTCCCCCCGCGTCTCACCCGATGAGGTGCAGGGGACGGATGCCGTCGTCCTGTGCGACTTCGGCTCGGGCCTTGCGGATCTCTCCGACGACGTGATGGTCATCGACCACCACATTCCGCAGTTCGAAGGCCGCTACCACGTCAACCCGCGGCTCTGCGGCATCGACGGCGAACGGAACCTCTCCGCGGCGGGCGCCGCCTACATGGTCGCCCAGCACATGGGAGACAACCGTGACCTCGTCGGTCTCGCGATGCTCGGGATGATCGGCGACGGGCAGGCGATCGAAGGAAAGAACCTGGAGCTCGTCGACGAAGGGATCGCCCAGAACTACATCGTCCCCGGCCGGGGCATCCCGCTCTTCGGCCGGGACGTCCACGAGAAAGTCTACTGCGCAGCGGCTCCGTACATCCACGGCTTCTCCGGCAACGAGGACGCGGTCACGGCGCTCGTCGAAGAGACGACCGTCCGCGGGGAGACGGACTACGATCTCCTCCTCTCGCGCCTTGTCCTTGCGATGGGCCCCGTCCAGAACGATACGGCGATGACCGGTATCTGGGGTGACACCTGGGACCTCCAGCGCGGCATGATCCGCGACGCCCACAGTCTTGCCGCCGTCATCAACGCCTGCGGCAAGACCGGGCACGGGGGCCTCGGGGCCTCCCTCTGCCTCCGGTCGACCGCGTCGGTCGATGAGGCATGGGAGATTGCCCGGGAGTACCGCCTCCGCGTAATCGAAGCCGTCAAAACGGCGACAACCGCAACCGGGCCCGTCTACGTCGTCGATGATCCCGACGTCGTCAGCGGTGCAGCGGACGTCCTCGCAGGCGATCTCCTGAATGCCGCACCCCTTGCGGTGATGGCACCCCGCGGCGAGAACTGGTCCGTCTCCGCCCGCTCGGCCGGAAAGACCGGCTGCAACCTGGCGGAGCTCATGGCGACCCTTGCCGCCGAATGCGGCGGGGTCGGCGGTGGACACGCCACCCGCGGCGGGGCAAAGATCCCCGCGGAGACGATCGAAGCGTTCAAAAACGGGTTTATGGAGGTCTGCGCATGAAGGTGCACGGCATCATCCGCACCCGGCACGCCCGGCCCGACTGCGTCGCGGCCGCGCTGCACGCCGACAACCTCCTGGGCATGGATACCCATGCACTGGACGGCATCGTCGAGACGACGCTCACCAGTGAAAAACTGCGGTCGACGATCGCATCGGTGGACGATTACCTGATGAATCTTGCAATAGCGGAGGACACATGTTGTTACGTTTCTCATTAGAAGCCGACCTGCTCTTCAATGCAGCGATTCCCCCTGAGGCGGAACCGGTCATCGAAGAGAAAGTGACAGAGGCAAATACCGTGCTCTTCATGAAAGGCGTCCCCAAGGACGCCGCTGAAGGCGAGTACGGTCAGATTACGTCCTGGGATGTACAGGAGAACCGGCTCTGCCTCAGGATCGAGAGTGGTCCGTACACCCGCTCCCACGACGCACTGCTCAGGTTCAGGAAGCAGATCGCTCCTGCGATGGGCAAGCTGCGCCTGGGAGTTCGCGGCATCGACGTCCGTCATTTCTCCATCCGTCTCGGTGACGAGGTCCAGGACTCCTGCGTCCCGCGGCTCCCCTTCATCACGTCCGTCGAGACGGACGAAGAGGGATGCGAGCTCACGCTTGCGATGGAGCTTGCGGACCTCGAGAACAAGGCACCCGACCGCCTCGTCAAACTGATCGAGGAGAAGGCCGAGAGCGCCGCATACGGCGGCAAGGCCGAGCACTGGGAACTCATCTTCGAAAGCGAAAAGCGCACCGGCGTCTACACCGGCAACCCGACCGAGGACATGATGGACCGCGGGTGGATCCGCCACGGCGCATCCCGCGGCCAGTGGATCTTTGCCCCGCAGGCGGTCCAGCTCGTCCGGGCGCTCGAACAGATCGCAATCGAGGAGATCATCCGCCCCCTCGGGTGGAAGGAGATGATCTTCCCCAAGCTCGTCACCTGGGATGTCTGGAAGAACTCGGGCCACGCAAAGGGCGTCTACCCCGAGATCTACTACGTCTGCACCCCGAAGTCACGCGACCCCGCCTACTGGGAAGAGGTCACCGACTATTACAAGGTGACGGGCGAAGTCCCCATCGAGATGATCCGCGACCGGATCGACGGCCCCATCGGCGGCATGTGCTATGCACAGTGCCCCCCCTTCTGGCCGTTTGTCAAGGGCGAGACCCTCGCAAACGACTGCCTCCCCATCCGGGTCTTCGACCGGTCGGGGACATCCCACCGGTATGAGTCCGGCGGGATTCACGGCATCGAGCGCGTGGACGAGTTCCACCGCATCGAGGTGCTCTGGCTCGGCACGAAGGAGCAGACCATCGCGGTCGCAGACGAACTCCACGCGGCCTACAGCCGGGTCTTCGAGGACATCCTCGAGCTCGAGTGGCGCTCCGCACGGGTGACCCCCTGGTTCATGGCCCAGGAGGGCCTCGTGGGCGTCTCCGAGACCGAGCGTGTCGGGACGACCGACTATGAGGCATACCTGCCCTACAACGGCAGCTACCTCGAGTTCCAGAACGTGAGCATCAACGGGAACAAGTACCCGAAGGGCTTCAACGTGAAGGTGCAGAGCGGCGAGGAGTGCTGGTCAGGATGTTCGGGCATCGGTCTCGAACGCTGGGTGGCAGCCTTCCTCGGACAGAAAGGATTTGATATGGCAAACTGGCCGGAGAAAGTCGCCCGGCTGGTCGGTGAACCTGAAGAGGTCTTCAGGTTCCTCTGAAAAAAATAAAAAAAAAGGTAATACTATGGCAAAACGAAAAAAGCAAGTTGGACGCAGAGTTGAAGGCTGGAAGGCCAAGAACTGGTACAAGGTCTATGCACCGGAATACTTCGACCGTGCATACCTTGGTGAGACGATCGCAGCAGACCCCGAGAAGGTATACGGGCGCGTCATGCGCACCACCCTCGGCGAGATGACCTCCGACTACTCGAAGCAGAACACGAAGATGGCCTTCAAGGTCGTCAATGTCGCAGGCGACGCCGCATACACCGAGTTCGTCGGCCACGAGGTTACCAAGGACTACCTCCGCGCAATGGTCAAGCGCCGCACCTCCCGTATCGACTCGCTCGTCCTTCTTACCACGAAGGAAGGCCGGAAGATCCGCGTGACAGCGACGTGCTTCACCATCTCCCGTGCGGACATCAGCCAGGCAAAGGCAATCCGCCAGACGATCACCGAATACCTCATCGCAAAGTCACGGTCCGTCACCTACGACCAGTTCGTCCGCGAGATGGTTCTCGGGGACATCTCCCGCGAGGTCTTCAAGATCGTCAAGAAGATCTACCCGACCCGCCGTGTCGAAGTGATCAAGTCGAAGGGCGAAGTGACCGCAACCGGCACCCCCGCTCCGGCACCAAAGGCCGCCGAGCCTGTCGCCGCCGAGCCTGTCGCCGCCGAGCCTGTCGCCGCCGAGCCTGCCCCCGAAGAGGCACCCGTTGAAGAGCCCGCAGAAGAAGCCGAGGAGGCAGCCGACGAGGCCGCTTCCGAGGAAGAAGAGACCGCCTGAACACCCGTTCAGGCATCGCATCTTTCTTTTTTTCCCGTTCAAAACGCCCCGGCATGGCTCCGGCGCACGCAGGGCAAACCATTATCTTATACCTCGCCGATTAAGCGCCCATGGAGGGCACGGCGGACTTCGCTGCAGAGCGCCGCGAGACGGCAACCTTTGCGGCAGGGTGCTTCTGGGGCGTCGAGGCCCGGTTTGCTGAACTCGAGGGCGTCGTTTCGACCCGTGTCGGCTACACCGGCGGGACGATGGCGCATCCGACCTACGAGGACGTCTGCACCGGCCGGACGGGGCACGCCGAGGCTGTCGAGGTCGCCTTCGACCCCACCATAATCGGGTATGGCGAGCTCGTCGAGATCTTCTTTTCCATTCACGACCCAACCACCCACAACCGCCAGGGCCCGGATGTCGGAAGCCAGTACCGCTCGGTGATCTTCTATCATTCCGACGACCAACGCCGAATTGCAGAAAATATCCGCGATCGCCTCGCAGACGAGGATGCATTCGGCCGACCCATTGTGACCGCCATCGAGCCCGCAGGCCGGTTTTGGGAGGCCGAATCCTATCACCAGAAGTACTTCACAAAGCATGGGGGCCGGAGGGCCTGTCCCTTCTGACCTCCTGAAAAACAAAGTGGCAAGAATCATAAGGTTCCGGCAACGTATCTTTCTATAGGCGTCATCATGGAGGATACTTCCCGGGAACTATTCGAGAACTGCATACTCCCCGATAATACGGAATTGCAGGAGCATACGCTCATGACCGACCGCTGCATCGTCGTGGGGGACCGGTGCCGGATCGATTACGGGCTCGATGGCAAGGATGTGATCGTCTGCGAGTTCTCCTCGCTCAACGGTGACATCCACTGCGACGGCGACCTGCGCATCGATAACTTCTGCGAGGTGTCGGGCGACGTCTTCGTGACTGAAGATGCCTACCTGGGTGAAGGAGTGAAGATCCAGGGACGGCTCATCGTCAACGGCGACCTCGACATCGGCGACAACGTCCAGATTGAAAAGGGCTTCGAGGCGAAGGGGTGGATATCGATACGCAACCCGATGCCCGTCATCACCTACATCGTCCTCTATCTCGTCACCCTTCTGGGGATAGAAAAGGAGGAGGAAGTCCAGGAGATCCTCGATAAGCTCTTCGGCTACGATGAGGACGATATCACCGGCGTGCCCCTGATGATCCCCTCCCACTCCGTCCTCAACATGCAGACCTTTTCCGTCCCGAAGGCAATGTCCATCGGGGAGAACTGTCGTCTCCACGGAAATATCAAGGCGGGCTCGGTGACGGTCGCGAAGGGGGGCACGATCTTCGGGAGCCTGCGGGCCGACGAGTTCGCGGAGATAAAAGAGGCGAACGCCATCCACGGCGACGTCTACGCAGGCGGCAACGTGACCATCTGCGAGAAAGTGCACATTTTGGGCGATGTCCGGTGCGAGAAGCTCTCCCTGCATGAGGAGGCCTTCGTCGACGGGACGATCAAGGCGCTGGGCGGCGTGAAGATAGAGAGGAACCCATGCTGATAGAGAATATTTTTGGAACAGAGGATATCGGGTGCATCGAACCGACATTTGCGAACCTGACGGAAGACTATTACACGGCCGAACTCCTCGAGCTCGAGGCGGAGGAAGGCCGCCTTTTAATCAACGAGAACGACCACCCGATTGCCTTTGCGGTCCGGGCAAAGGGTGCGTGGACGGCGGCAAGCTTCGTCTGCCGCCCGTGCTCTCCCGCGGTATTCGACCGGATGGAGGAGCTCGGCGGCGACGTCTATCAGGAGCCCCAGCAGGAGTACATGCGGGCCCTGATGGAGTACTACAACGTCCGCCTCTGCGGCCATGTCCGGCCCGCTCCCGAGGACAACCGGCCGGGGCGCCAGGAGATGATCGTTTCCCTCCTCCGGGAGGTCTGGAACGATGACATGGACGGCCGGTCCTGCATCGACTGCTGCTGCGGGTCGGGCGTCGTCTCGGCGGCGCTCCGGGACTGCGGGGCGTACCCCGTCGCCTACGACAATGACCCCGAACTCATCGCCCTCGGGCTTGTCACCGGTCGCCTTCTTCCCGAGCAGACGATGCACATCGATGCGACCGTCGCGGGCGAGTACATCGGCCCTGCCGAACTGGGGGCGGGTCTCATGCTCGGCGACATCACGTCCTTCAACAGCGAGATGTGGCAGCAGATCGTCTGGGAGCTCCTGTACTTAAGCAAACGGACGCTGATGTCGACCGCGACCGAACCGGAGATCCGGCTCATCGGTGAGTGGTGCGAAGAGATGGGGCGTCCCTGCGAGATCTTCGCTCACGATGCCGATCCCATCTATGACGCCTGGGTCTGCGTGGCGGAATAAATATATAATTATTCCATTCGTTTTTCAAATCCAGCCGCGGCCGATCATCGCCTGGACAACGCGTTCTACCGCGACCGAGTAGGCGGCCTGCCGCATCCCCACGCCGTAGCCTTTACCGCTCTCGAAGACCTTGTGGTAGGCCTGCGTCATCTTCTCGTCGAGGCGGCGGTAGACCTCATCCTCGGACCAGTGGTCCATATTGAAGTTCTGCACCATCTCGAAGTATGAGACGATCACCCCGCCCCCGTTGCAGAGGAAGTCGGGGATGATGTGCACTCCTTTCGGTTCGAGGATCATGTCGGCGCCCTTCGTCGTCGGGCCGTTTGCAAACTCCGCGATGATCCGTGCCCGCACCCGCTCCGCATTCTTTTCGGTGATCACGTTCTCCAGGGCCGCCGGGATGAGGATGTCCACGTCCAGTTCGACGAGTTCTTCGTTCGTAATCTCCGTCGCCCCGGCAAAGCCCACGACCGACCCCGTCTCTTCCTTGTGCGCCATCACGGCATGCGGGTCGAGCCCTTCCGGATGGTGGATGCCGCCCTTCGAGTCGCTCACGGCAACGATGGAGCACCCGTAGAGGTCGGCACCGCAGATGGCCGCGTTGGAGCCGACGTTCCCGTAGCCCTGGATGGCGACCGTCGCGCCGGCAAGGTCCAGGCCGGTCTCCTTCGCGGCCTCGCGGATGGCTATCCACCCCCCGCGGGCCGTCGCGTCATGGCGCCCCTCGGACCCCCCGAGGACGACCGGTTTGCCGGTGACGACGCCGAACGTGGTCGTGCCGGTGATCGCCGAGTACTCGTCCATCATCCACGCCATGATCTGCTCGTTCGTGTAGACGTCCGGTGCCGGGATGTCCCGGTCCGGCCCGATGAAGTCGGCGACGGCCCGGACATAGGCGCGGGAGAGATTCTCGAGCTCCCGCTCGCTCATCGTCTTCGGGTTGCAGACGACCCCCCCCTTCGCCCCGCCGAGGGGGAGGTCGTGGAGGGCGCACTTCCAGGTCATGATGGCGGCAAGGCCGCGGATGGTGTTCGCGGTCTCCGCCGGGTGAAACCGGATGCCGCCCTTGGTGGGTCCGCGGGCGCTGTTGTACTGGATGCGGAACCCCTGAAACGTCTCGATTCTCCCGTCGTCCATCATCACCGGGATGGAGACGTGCAGCTCACGCCGGGGATGTTTGAGGAGCGCTTCGATGTTCTTGGAGAGCGAGAGGTCCAGGGCGCAGGCGCAGAGGTTCTGGTGCACCACTTCCAGAAGATCTTCGTCGTTCATCACCATTCACCGTTGAACAACCATCCTTTCTCACCCTATATATACCCCCATCGCCGGCGCCCCGATGTTTATGCGTCCGCGGCGCATACGATGATGCATACATGGGGGATGCAGCAAGAAAGAATATGCCGGAGCTTCTTGCACCGGCCGGGTCGCCGGAGGCGCTCGATGCCGCCATCGCCGCCGGAGCGGACGCGGTCTACCTCTCGGGGAGGCGGTTCGGCGCCCGGAAATACGCGACGAACTTTAGCCCGGAGGAGATCGCCGCCGTCATCGCCCGGTGCCACGAGCGGGACATGAGGGTGTATGTCACCATCAACACCCTCATCGCCGATGCCGAGATGGCAGACGCCCTCGGTGACGCTATCGCCCTCTACCGGGAGGGGGTTGACGGCATCATCGTCCAGGACGCAGGTCTCCTCGCCCTCCTCCACCGCCTCGTCCCCGGCCTCGAGCTGCATGCCTCCACCCAGATGACCGTCCACTCGGTGGAGGGTATTCGTGCGGTCCACGAACTCGGCGCCCGGCGGGTGGTGCTTGCCCGCGAGATGACGGCGTCGGAGATTGCAGACGCCCGCACCGCCGCGGACGTGCTTGGGATGGGCCTGGAGGTCTTCATCCACGGGGCCCTCTGCTACTCCTACTCCGGCCAGTGTCTCCTCTCCTCCCTCATCGGGGGGAGAAGCGGCAACCGGGGCGCCTGCGCCCAGCCCTGCCGCAAGCACTACGAGCTTCTCACGTGGGAGGCAGATGAATACGGCCGCCCCGAACGGGTGCGGACGATGGGGGAGGGGCCGTCGTATCTCCTCTCGCCGAAGGATCTCTGTACCTATCCACGGACGGCAGAAGTGCTTTCGGCCGGTATCGATGCCCTGAAGATCGAGGGGCGGATGAAGTCGCCGGAGTATGTGGCGGCCGTCGTCGCCGTCTACCGGCGGGCGCTCGATGCGACGGCAAAGGGGAGATTTTCGCCCTCGGATGCGGACATGCGTCTCCTTCTGGAGGCGTTCAACAGGGAGTTTACCGGCGGCTACCTCCTCGACGGTCGCACAGGTACGGTGATGGGAAAGGACTTTGCCGCCAACCGCGGCCTTCTCATCGGGGCGGTCATCAAAATGCAGCCGTCACGGCGCATCGCCCTCGTCCGGCTGAACGGGATGCATGACCCGGCAGCCGGCGACGGGATGGTGATCGCCCTCCGCCCGGACCGCTCGGACGCCGTCCCTGTCGTCCTGCGCCGGGACCCCGACCGGAGAGGTGATGTGGTGGAACTCCCGGTCCGGGAGCGGGTGGCCGTTGGGGCTGAGGTATTCCTCACCTCGGGAAAGGCGGTTGCCGCGGCCCATGCGAATATCATGCATGCACCGCTTCGTCGTCCGCTCCCGCTCCACCTCCGGTTGAGCTTCCGGGAGGCGACCCCTGTCCTTGCGGGGACGGTGCGGACCCGCCGGGGCGAGGTCACGTTCGAACTCGTCTCCCCTGTCCCGATGGAGCCGGCCCGTACACAGCCGGTTTCCGCCGGAAAACTCCGGGAGCTTATCGGCCGGACGGGCGACGTCCCGTATACCATAGAAGAGTTCACGATTGATTATCCGGGTGATCTCTTCCTTCCCATCGGGGCCATCAACGCATTCCGGCGCAGCTTCTTCGAGGGGCTCGTGGCCGCGGTCGCGGCGCAGTACCGACCCGAAGCGGAGGCGGTTGAAGCGGCAAAGCGAGCCGTCGCCGGGGAGGTCGCCCGGAGAAGCGCCGCTTATGACCTTCGCAAGGGAGAAGGAGCGCCCCCTGAGGTCGCGGTCTGGGTTTCAACCCTCGAGGGGGTCGCAGCCGCCGCCCACGCCGGGGCCACGCGGGTCTGTTTCGAACCCTCTGGATGCGGAGGAGCGCCCGGTGAACACGAGGGAGGCGCCGGGGTCCACACCGTGGAGGAGCAGCGGGAAGTATTGAAGGGAGCCATCGAAGCGGCGGCGACAATCTGCCGGGAACATGGTGCCGTCCTTGTATGGAAGTGGCCCCATATCACCCGGGAAGCGTGGCTGCGGATGGCCGTTTCCCTCCTCTCCGGCGTCAGGGGTTCCGTCGACGGCGTGATGGTCGAGGGCCTCGGGGCCGTAGAGGCGGTCCGGGAGGCTGATCCGGTGATGCCCGTTGCGGGAGCCGCGGGACTGAACGTCTTCAACGCGGCGGCGGTGGCGGCCCTTCGGCCGTGGTGCGGGGCGCTTACGCTCTCGCCCGAGATGACCCTTGATCAGATCCGTACCTGCGCCGCCATCGCCGCGGGGGACGCCCCGGAGGAACCCTGCCGTCTTGCATACCTCGTCCACGGACCGGCGGAACTTGCCGTCGCCGAGGACTGCATCTTTGCGACCGCAACAGGTTGCCCCGGCAGGAAACGGTGCCGCCGCCGCGGGATGGTCGCAGGCATACGCGACGCGAAAGGCCACATATTCCCGGTGACGACCGACGATGCGTGCCGGACCCATATCTGGAACTCCCGGGAGACCTGTCTTGTCGACTCACTCCCCCGACTCGCCGATGCAGGAATTGCAGAGATCATTCTCGACTGCCGCATCAAGCCTCCGGCATACACGCGGACGGTCACCGCCGCGTACGTCGAAGCGGCAGCGGCGATGGAACGGACGGCAGGCGACGGGAAGAAGGGTGCGGCGGAGCTCCTGTCGCTTCTGGAGCGGAAAAAAGAGGATCTGAAGAAAACCGCCGTTGGCGGTCTGACCGCAGGACACCTCTACCGTGGCGTTCTCGACTCCCCGGAGTAGCGGTTGGTGCCGCCCGGCGGGCAACAAAAAATGGGGGATTTTTAGGGTTTGACGCGTTTTGCCTTCGAGCGGATCATCGCCGCCTCTGCGCCGTCCGAAACGCGGAGGAGGAAGGTCCCGTGGCAGGGTTTGGTGAAGGGGAAGGTGACGACATCCCCGTCGAGGCCGATGAGGACCGGCGGAATGCCGATGATCGCCTTGTCGAATATCCTGAACCCCGGCCGCACCTCGTATGCCTCCGCACAGTGGGCGCGGATATACTTTGCCGCCTCGGGAAAGGAGGCGTGGCGGATGATCACTTCATAATCCAGTTTTTCTATGCATCCCATGTGTCAAGCACCTCCTGGACCCTGCGTTTCAGCGGCAGGGGATTGTGGCTTCCCTTTGCGGCAATCACCCGGCAGCCGACGCCTTCCAGGTCCGCCATCCGCGTCTCGGTCTCCTCGCCGAAGAGGAGGGCGTAGGTCGTCCCTCCTGCGATCTCCTGCATCGTCGCTGCGTAGGCGACCGCCGCTGTGTTGTGGACGAGGACGAAGGCCGCGTCGACAGTACGCGTTCCCCCGGCAAGCTCCTCGATGACAGTGTCGAGATCGGCGACCTCCGTCAGGTAATGATGGTCCGGGTCGGCGACCTCCAGAAGCGACCGCGCCGCGGGCGTCCCGCCGACGAGGCAGGGAATGTTCCGGCGGTTGAGGGCCGCACAGAGCCAGAGGGCGATGCTCGTCTGGACTGGCACCTGGGGGCATCCCAGGAGAATGAGTGCGTTTCGTGGTTTGTTCAAGTCAGTGTCTGTCATAGGTCGTGTCATCCCCATTCGATGGTCTTGTCGTGCCGGATGCCGGGGAGGATGCCCTCGATCCGCTCCGGGTGGGCGAAGATGGTGAACCGGTTCCCCCGGGAAAAGTTGATCAGGGTGACATTCGCCTCTTCTGCAAGGAGGATCCCCTTATCCGTGGGGGCCGCCCGCGAGATGAGGATCGGGATGCCGGCGTTCGCCACTTTCCCGACCATCCCGGACGGCTGGCGTCCGGTGCACCCGAGACAGCATTCTCCACGGTCGACGCCGGCGAGTTCGGCGGCGCCCACGACCTTGTCGACGGTGTTGTGCCGTCCGATGTCACAGCTCTTTGCGACAACCCCCCCCTCCCGGACGAGGACCGAACAGTGGACCCCCCCCGTCTGTTGCCAGGTGTCGGAATGGATCTCCGCTGTTGCAGCATAGACGGCGTCCGGGGCCATGGTAAGAGATGAGATCACCCTCGGTGGCACGTTCTGTTTGACGCCGTGGCCTCCGCCGGTCCGCATCTCCAGGTCGGCGAATCTGCGCACGTCCGCCTCGACCCAGATCTCCGTTCCGGTTGAGACCACCGACTCGACCGTCTCCGCCAGTCCCTCACAGATCACAAACCCGGCACCCAGTTCCCTGAGCATCTCGTTCGATGCGACCTGTTCTATCAGGAGGGAATTGTTCAGGTGGATTTTGAACCGGTCCTCCCGGATGACAGTATCAAAGATCTTCTCCGGATTTCCGTCCTCGACCCGAATTCCGGGATATCGTACGGTGAGCATTGCGTCTTCCTCCTGCGTGTATTCGTTCTTCGTCCCTATAAATTATTGAGATATACCGGGGGCCGTGCGTGGCACGTGGGTTGACATTATATCGGAAGTCCGCATTATATGAATGGATGATGTACGCACAACGCCTTGATAACCTCCCACCATATCTTTTTGCCAGAATAGACGCCATGAAGGCGGCAAAGAGAGCCCAGGGAGTCGATGTGATCGACCTCGGAGTCGGCGACCCGGACCTCCCGACGCCCGACCATATCGTCGAATCACTCGTGGCGGCAGCCCGCGACCCGGCAACGCATCATTACCCTGATTACACCGGTATGCTCTCGTACCGGGAGGCCGTTGCCGCATGGTACAGGGAGCGCTTCTCCGTCGAACTCGACCCGAAGACCGAGATCCTCGCCCTCATCGGGTCGAAGGAGGGGATCGCTCATGTGCCCGAGGCATTCGTCAACCCCGGTGACTATGTCCTCGTACCGGACCCCGGCTACCCGGTGTACAAGACCGCCACGCTCTTTGCGGAAGGAAAGGTTCACGAGATGCCGCTTGCCGCGGAGAACGGATTTTTGCCCGACCTCGAGGCGATCCCGGCAGAGGTCCTCGCCCGGTCGAAGCTGATGTTTCTGAACTACCCGAACAACCCGACCGGTGCGGTTGCGGGCCTCGGGTTCTTCAATGAAGTCGTCGAATTCGCCCGCGAGCATGACATCGTCGTCATTCACGACAACGCGTACTCGGAGATCTCCTTTGACGGCTACCGGGCGCCGTCCTTTTTGGAGGCCGACGGGGCAAAAGAGGTCGCCATCGAGATGCACTCCCTCTCGAAGACCTACAATATGACCGGATGGAGAATCGGCATGGCATGCGGCGGCGCGGATCTCATCGCAGGCCTCGGCCGGGTGAAGACGAACATCGACTCCGGTGCCTTCGATGCGATACAGCGGGCGGCGATCACCGCGCTGACCTCCCCGCAGGACTGCATCGCGCAATCGTGTGATGTGTACCGGGAACGCCGGGACGCCCTTGTTGCGGGACTCTCTGATCTCGGCTTCTCCGTGACCGCCCCCAAGGCGACCTTCTATGTCTGGATGAAGGTCGACGATTCGATGGCCTTTGCGGCGAAGATGCTCGATGAAGCGGGCATCGTCGTCACCCCGGGTGTCGGGTTCGGCACCTACGGCGACGGATATGTCCGCTTTGCGATCACCCGGTCGGTGGAGCGTATCGAAGAGGCGATTGAGCGGATGCGGGGCATGGACCTATGAACGGCGCCATGACCCTGCCGCCGCACCTGACGGTGAAGGAGGGGCACCTGCATATCGGGAGCCACGACACCGTGGCGCTTGCGAAGAAGTACGGAACGCCCCTCTACGTGACCGACGAACAGCGCATCCGGGCGAACTTCATGGCATACCGGGAGGCGCTCACCGGCTACTACGACCGGGTACAGATGCTCTATGCGGCAAAGGCAAACGGGAACCTTGCCGTCCTCAGGGTCTTTGCCGACATGGGGGCGGGCGCTGACGTCTTCTCGGCGGGAGAGCTGTATCTCGCCCTCGTTGCAGGCATGCGCCCCGAACACCTCCTCTTCAACGGGAGCTCGAAGACGGCGGAGGACCTGAAGCTTGCAGTCCAGAAGAACGTCCGGGTCTCGCTCGACTCCATCGACGAGATGAAGCAGCTCAACGAGATTGCACGGGCCATGGGCACCACCGTCGAGTGCTCCTTTAGGGTGAATCCCGCAATGGAGGTGCCGACGCACCCGAAGATCGCAACGGGCCTTGCGACGAGCAAGTTTGGCATCCCCGCGGGGCAGATCAAGGAGGCATACCGTGCCGCCGTCGAGGCCTCGAACATCGTGCCGGTCGGGCTGCACTGCCACATCGGCTCACAGATCCTCGATGTGGCGCCGTTTGCCAAGGAGGCCGAGGTGCTCGTGAAGGTGGCAAAGGAGGTCACCGATCTCGGCGTCACCCTCCGCTTCCTCGACATGGGCGGGGGGCTTGGCATCCCCTACAACCACACGACCGAGGCCGCCCCCACGCCACAGGAGTATGCGGATGCGGTCATGCCGGTCTTTTTGGACGGTATCGAGAAGGCGGGCATCAAGCCGGCGTTCTGGGTCGAGCCGGGGAGAAACCTGATGGGCGACTCCACCGTGCTTCTCACCTGCGTCAACTCGGTGAAGACGACGCACAAGACCTTCGTGAACGTCGACGCGGGATTCAATCTCCTCGCCCGCCCGGTGATGTACGACTCGTACCACGAGGTCATCGTCGCGAACAAGGCGGAGCTGGCACCGGCGGGACGCTGCACGGTCACGGGCCCCATCTGCGAGACCGGCGACATCCTTGCCCACGACCGCGACCTCCCCGAGGTCGCGCCGGGCGACGTCATCGCCCTCCTCGACACCGGGGCGTACGGGTTCTCCATGTCATCCCAGTACAACAGCCGGCCACGGTGCGCCGAGATCATGGTCAACGGCGGCATGGAAGCGCCCATGCGCCGGGCCGAGACCATCATCGACCTGAAGATGACCATGGAATCACTCCCATGGCAGAAATAACCCTCTTTTTCCGGTGAAGACAATGCGGGCGCATTTTTCACTGGTCGATGATCTCATCCCGTGGGAGGAGTACGAACGGGAGGTCTTCCGGGTCATCGAGGAGTCGGGCGGCATCTACGAGGAGCGGACGGCCGCCATGATCGTCGTTCGAAACGCCGGGCGGAGCCACCGGAAGATCGCCGATCTTGCGGCGGGACCGAGCTGTATTGCGTTCTTCGGGAAGGTGCTGGAGCTCCGTGAACCCCGGCAGTTCGAGCGCAGGGACGGGACGCCGGGACTGGTCGGCAGGGTCCTTCTTGGGGACATTTCCGGGGAAGTCTGGCTTGTCCTCTGGGACGAACAGGCGCTCTCCATCGCGGACATGCGGGTGGGTGAGGTCCTTGAGATCGTCGGCAAACTGCGGGAGGGCGGCGAGGTATTCGCGCTCGACATGCAGCGGACGGCATGCGACATTCCCACGCGGCGGGAGCCGGGCGGATTCTCCCCGTCGGGGCCCGACGAGGAGTCGGTCGCAGGCCGTATCATGGCCGTCGGACCGACACAGACCTTTACCCGGCGGGACGGGACGGACGGAACGAAGACGAACGTCGTCGTCGGCGGTGATGACGGGTGTGCGGTCGTCGTCGTCTGGGACCCCGCCATCGCTGCGGGACTTGCGCCCGGCAGGTCGTACCGGTTCACCGGCGTCCGGCGAAACGATCGGAGCCAGGGCGTCGAGTACTCGCTCGGGCGGGCGGGGTCCGTCGTGCCTGTCGACGAGGCGTTCATGCCCCGTTATGATGAGGCGGATGCGATCACCGAGGGGGACTGCGTCTCTCTTTCCGGTTCCGTCAGGTCGTCCGCCCCCGTCCGGGAGTTTACCACCCGCAAGGGTGACATCTCGTGGGTCCGCAACGCGGAACTGGAAACGGACACCGGAAGGGTGCACCTCGTCCTCTGGGGCGAGGACGCAAAGACGGAGCTTATCGAGGGCACCCCGCTTGCCATTTACAACGCGATTGTCAAACGCGGCCGCTATGGGGATCTCGAGGTGCACGGCAGCTGGGGGAGCGTTCTTGCGGTGGAGAGGGCCGGTGACGGACTGCCCGGCAGGGAAAATGGGGAAAGCGATGAGGATGATACCGGATGGGACCCCGCAGCCGATACGGCATCCGCACTCGGGGAACCGGTCGAAGTCCGCATCACCGGCACGGTCATCGACACGGCGGAAGGCCGGTGCATCGACGACGGGACGACCTGCTACCGCTGCGACGCCGCACTCCTCCCCGGTGCGGAGGTGGTGGTGGAGGGCATGCTCGACGGTGATATGATCCTTCCGTACGAGGTGAGCGAGGTGCCGCCGGACGTAGTCGGTCTCCAGGAGCGGCTCCGGCGTCTCGGCTCCCGCTGAATATTTTTCCCTTTTTTACTTTCACGACGCACGGCGCAGTGACCTATAGCCACTTTCGCAATGGTTATCCAGTTGAATTGATGAGAGGTACATACGCATGCCGGAACTAGATATTGAAGACCTTCCAGGTGTCGGCCCCACCACCGCCGACAAGCTGCGGGACGGCGGATACACGACCATCGAGGGGATCGCAACCGCATCCTACGCGGATCTCGCCGAAGCGGCGGAGATCGGCGAGTCGACGGCGAAGAAGATGATCAAGGAAGCCCGCAAGATGGCGGATATCGGCGGGTTCAAGACCGGGACCGTGGTCCTGGAGGAGCGGAAGGAGGTCCGCAAGCTTCAGTCGCTCGTCCCTGATTTCGACGACCTGATGGGCGGCGGTCTGGAGACGAAGTCCATCACCGAGTTCTACGGAGAGTTCGGGTCGGGAAAGAGTCAGATCTCGCACCAGATGGCGGTCAACGTGCAGCTCTCCGAGGAGGAGGGCGGTCTGAACGGCTCGTGCATCTACATCGACACGGAGAACACCTTCCGGCCCGAGCGTATCGAGCAGATGGTACATGGCCTCCCCCCGGAGATCGAGCACCCGCCGTTTGCGACCATCCTCGAACACATCCATGTCGCAAAGGGGTACACCTCGGACCACCAGATGCTCCTCGTCGACAGCGCCCGTGAGCTTGCCGGGGAACTGAAGACGAGTGACAAGCCTGTCCGGCTGTTCATCGTCGACTCGCTGACGGCACACTTCCGTGCGGAGTACTCGGGACGGGGCACGCTCTCCGTCCGGCAGCAGAAGCTCAACAAGCACATGTACGATCTCGCCAAACTGGCCGAGGAGCATAATGCCGTCGTCCTCGTGACCAATCAGGTCCAGTCAAACCCGGCCGTCTTCTTCGGCGACCCGACCAAACCCGTCGGCGGCAACATCGTCGGGCACGCATCCAAGTTCCGTGTCTACCTGCGAAAGAGCAAGGGAGGCAAACGGGTGGCAAAACTTGTTGACAGCCCGAGCCTCCCCGACGGCGAGGCGGCGTTCATGGTCGATCTGACCGGTCTCAAACCAATCTAAATATCAGATACCTGACACATGTACTGACGATGAATGTGGAACGGGAACCCAAAGCGGTCATCACGGACCTGGACGGCACACTCACCGACGAACGACGGCGCCTGAACACCCGTGCGGTCGACTGCATCCGGCATCTCGTTGATGCCGGGATTCCGGTCATCTTTGCAAGCGGCAATACCATCTGTTCGCTGACAATCCTCTGTAAGATGGTCGGCACCGACGGGACAGTCATCTGCGAGAACGGCGGGCTGTACAGGATCGGATTCCACGGTGAAGAGCGCGTGTTGGGGGACATCGCGCTCTGCCGGGCCGCGTTCCACCACCTTGAACACTATTTTGGCAGGCAAGGCGTAGAGCTCGAGCTCTACAGCCCGGAATATCGTTTCGCCGACGTCGCCTTCGCCCGGACGGTGGAACCGGAGGAGGTGAAACGCGCACTTGCAGGCTTCGACGTGCGTGTGCTCGACACCGGTTTTGCGATTCATCTCCAGGGACACGGCATCAGCAAAGGCACTGCGTTTGGCTGCGTCGCCCGCGACATGGGCCTTGATGTGGGGGATTTCCTTGCGGTCGGCGACTCGCACAATGACCGGGAGATGATCGAGCTTGCGGGCACCGGGGTTGCGGTCGCAAATGCGAGCGATGATGTGAAGGACGCGGCGGACCGGGTCACGAAAGAAAAGTACGGGGATGGGTTTATAGAAGCGGTCAGGTCGGTATTTCCTTCACTTGCGTGAAGAGAGATACCGGTCGACGACGATATAATCCCGGATATCCTTGACGGCCTCGAACGGGATGAAGAGCTTGTCCCCTTCGGTGGCATAACTGGACGTATCGAAGTTCTGCTCAGGCTTGACGACAAGGTCGGTGACTTCCCCGGTCTTGAAATCGACCATGATATTCCGTATTGTCCCAATCACCATTCCATCCGTACTCATCACTTTTTTCTTTGAGAGATTGCGGGAGAATGTATTCCTCATATTAAAAAAGGAGGGCCTGATACTATTTAAATTGTTTCAATCTCGGTAAAAAAGGCCGTTTGAAAAAAGGTATTTTTTCAATCAGAGTGCAGGGAAGACCCTGATGATGTCCGACTGGGTGAGGATGCCGATGGGCTTGTCGTCCTTCATGATAAGAAGTCGCCCGATGGACTGCTCCTTGAATCTGCCGATCACCTCGTAGAGGTTGATGTCCGGCGGGGCGGTGACGACCTTGACGGTCATCACGCGTGTGACCGGGGTCGCAAGATCCATCCCGTTCTCAATCCCGCGGGAGATGTCCGAGAGGGTGACGATGCCCACCACCTTCTCCCCGTCCATCACCGGCGCCCCGTGGATGCGGTTCTTCGTGAAAATGCCAAACGCCTCCCGGAAGGTGGCCGTCGAAGGTATGCTCTTGACCGGCGTCGACATGTAGTGTTTGATCTTCTTTTTGGGAAGCGAAATCATCTCGGTGATCGTGATGAGAAGCGACTGGGAGACTTCGTCCTTCCCGTATATCTCGCCTCGCACCAGCAGTTTGTTCACGGGCGACGGTCCGATGGTGATCCGATCACCGATCTGGAACATCTTGACGCTGCCGATGAGTTTGACGACCGCCTGACAGATATCGGGGTGACAGAGGGTGGTAAAATCTATCTCGGTCACGTTCACACTCGGGACGATGTCATCGCCTCTGCGTATCGGCACCCGGGCATCGGTTGCATAGTCGGCGATATTGAGTTCCTTGTAGGCAAGGGACGTCGGCGTATATCCGCCCTTCGGCCCCGGCACCCCGTCGACAAGCCCCAGCGCCTTGAGGGCCTGCATCTGATTTCGCACGGTCCCCGGGTTTCGTTTGAGCATATCCGCAATGCCTTCGCCTTTGATGGGGGATGAATGCTGGTGATAGAGGGCAATGAGGGTGATGAGAATATCTTTCTGGATGGGCGACAGATCCATAATGGTTAATCATAAGCGATTTGTAGTAATAATGGGTTGTGCTTTCTGTGGAATTTGAACATATACCGACAATACCGACTGCCGATGAACTCCTTGAGCGTGCGCTCAAGAGAGCGGCGGCCGCCAAAAAAGAAAAGCGCAACAAGGTCCGTGCAAACGAGGAGTTCGTGCGTTCGGTGTCGAAATCCCTTTACGACAAACTGGACGACACCGTCCGCCGGTTCCCGACATTCGAGAACCTGCCCATCTTCTATCAGGAGATGACGAACATCCTCTTTTCCATCGACAAACTGCGGCGGTCCCTCGGTGCCCTGACATGGGCCGCAGGGCGCATCCGCGAGGTCGGAAACGACTATGCATGGCGGATTCGAACGAATCCGGATGATGCATCCAACCTGCGAAAGGCCGCTACCGGGCGCATGGCCTCCATCATGCACCAGGTGGAGGACGACCTCGTCCTCCTGAACAGTGCCCGCGATGTGCTGCGAAAACTCCCCGATATCCGCGACGAGTTCACCGTGGTCGTCGCAGGATACCCGAACGTCGGCAAGTCCTCCTTCATCCGGCTGATATCGTCCGCCGAACCTGAGGTCGCAGGATACGCGTTTACCACGAAGCAGGTCGTCGTGGGACACCGGGACGTGGGACGCGAGCGCATGCAGATCGTGGATACCCCCGGGATCCTCGATCGTCCGGCAGAGGAGCGCAATTATATCGAGCACCAGGCGCTCTCGGCGATCACCAATGTCGCCGATGTCATTCTCTTCATCATCGACGCGAGCGAGGCCTGCGGGTACCCGGTGGAAAGACAGCTCGCCCTTCTCGAGGAGGTCCGCCGGGTGGTGGGTGACGTCCCCGTCGAAGTGGTGGTGGGCAAATCCGACCTCGCCGGGATGGAGGGCTACCTGAACATGTCAACGACAACAGAAGAGGGGATTGAGGAGGTCGTGGAAGTCCTTCTCAGATATATGGCAGCCAGCCCCAGGTCCCCGCCAGCATACAGCCAAGAAGAAACCCTGTAATCACTCCTCCGTTCAGGAGCGGAAGACCCGCCTGAACATTCCCTTTATTGACATAGTGCATAAGGACGACAAGACCGGCAAGGCTGCCCGCAATCGCGCCTATGGTGGGGAGGGAGAGCGTCCAGAAAACTGAGGGGGCCTCGAGGAAGGCATAGGAGGAGACGACGAGGATGGAGGGCATGATGAGGTCCCCCATGCCCATGATGAATGCCCCGCGTTCGTTCTTCTCCTTGTGGATGGCGATTCCCTCTTTTCTGTACGAGTACCCCACACTCTTCGGAACGACGACGAGAATGGGGCTCTTCGTTGCGATCACCCCTTCGGCGAGATCGATCATGTGCTTCGTCCGGTAGACCGAGATGGCGTCGTAGACGGCGAGCAGCACGAGGAGGAGGATGACCGGCAGGATACCGAGGGAGATGCCGAAGATCGATGCTGCCCCCGCCGAGACGATCACCCCCATTACGTCGATGACATACCACTCGGGATAGAGGTAGAGGACGGCCGTCGAAAGGACGGTCGCAACACCCGTCGCCAGATATCCTGCGATAGTGGGGCCGAGGAGGAAGAGGAAGACGGCGCTGTAAATATAGAGGAAGATGAAGACGATGGAGAAACCGATGATCGCCGTGATGACGTTCTTTTTGCCCTTGCGGATGAGCCAGAGCAGAACGGCGGTGAAGATCAGCAGGAGCACGATGAAAAATATCGGGTTTGCGGCCGAATCCGGGTCTTCGAAGGCCTCGTACCCGGCACCGATCATGAGGGGGGTGACGGCAAGCGCACATATCTGGACCACCAGCAGCAGGAGCAGCATGCCGGCCAGCGGGATATAGGAACGAATCCCCGATTCTTCACTCATTGGAGGTACTTCTTGACCGGGATATGGATAAACGTATATGGTGCCCGGTTATTCTCGACCCGTTTCTCCCCGTCTCTTCCCCGGTTGCAGGCATTGTCACGTCCGTCCGGTCCGATTCGGGCGGCAGCGGTTCTGTGCGGTGCCGGACGGGTGCGGATTCGATATAGTTAGATTAATTACTGGTTTGCCATCATGACATATCATGGATATTCAGGAATCTCTTGTCGACATTATCCTTGCAATCGTGCTGATCATTGCCACGCTTGTCCTCGTCCTGCGGGTATGGCAGGATCTCATCCTCGCGGTGGCGGCCACGCTCATGATGGCATCGCTGGGCGGGCTGTTTCTTTCGCTCGGAACGAAGATCCGTGCGCTCGACCAGAACGTGAGTGCCCGTGAACGCACCATGCGGATGAACCTGGACGAGCTCAACCAGATGGTGAATAAGAAGTGTGATACGATGATCTCCGAGGTTCACCAGATCGTTTCCGAACTTTCGCGTCGCGTGTACCGCTGAAAATACCATACACGCACAATTTTTTATGGGTGTAGGACTACGCGAGATTCTCGCAGATTACAAGACGACGGTTTCCTGGGATGCCCTTGCGGGCAGCGCCGCAATTGACGGGAACAATGCACTGTACCAGTTTCTGACCATCATCCGCCAACCGGACGGAACGCCCCTGATGGACCGCGAAGGGAGGGTGACCTCGCACCTGTCGGGCCTCTTCTTCCGGACGGCGACCCTCATGGAGAAGGGTATCCGGCCGGTGTATGTCTTCGACGGAAAACCGCCCGACCTCAAGATGCGGACGATCGAGGAGCGGCGTGCTGCCCGGAGCCGGGCGGCGGAGGCATGGTCGGAGGCACTGGCGGCAGGCGATGAGAAGGAGGCCTACAAACAGGCCCGTTCGGCGACCCGGCTGGATAAGGAGACGGTCGAGGGCGCACAGGAGCTTCTCCGCCTGATGGGCGTCCCGTATCTCACCGCGCCCTCCGAGGGCGAGGCTCAGGCGGCATACATGGCGCAGCGGGGGGACGTGAGCTATGCCGTCAGCCAGGACTACGACTCGCTCCTCTTCGGGGTACCGGTGCTCGTGCGCAATCTCACCGTGAGCGGAAAACGGAAGATCCGCGGCCGGACCATCTCGGTCGAACCCGAACGTATCGTCCTTGCCGAGGTGCTGGCCGGGCTTTCCATTACCCGCGATGATCTTATCCGGATGGGCATTCTCATCGGCACCGACTTCAATACGGGCATCAGGGGCATAGGACCGAAGACGGCGCTTAAGATCGTCCGGGCCGGCACCTTTGATGAGACGATGGCGGAGAAGGCCCCGGAGACGGATGTGGAGCCGATATTCGAATTCTTCAGGACACCGCCGGTGACGACGGATTATACCGTCGAATGGCGGACGCCGGACGAGGACGGCATCCACGATCTCCTCTGCAATACCTACGATTTCTCATCTGTGCGCGTAAAGGCCGTCCTGGAGAAGATGCGCTCGGGCAGCGGGCAGAAGACCCTGGATCACTGGTTCTAAAGCACCCGGACGGCATCTGTCCGAAGCTTGAATACCCCCGGTGCTGAAATGTATGATCATGCACCCCCGGGTGATCACCTATTCACGAAATGCGTTTCTTCCGCTCACGACCGTGTGCCGGAACACGTGCGGATACTGCTGTTTCCGCACCCCGGTGCAGGAGGGCTGCATCATGCCTCCGGCGGTGGTGGAGGAGACCATCCGGTACAGCGCATCGATGGGATGTACCGAGGCTCTCTTTACGTTTGGTGAACAGCCCGGCATGGTCGAGGGGTTCGACGCGGCACTGGCACCGACCGGCTATGCGACGATTCTCGACTACTGTTACGATATGTGCCGGGCGGCCATCGATGCGGGGATGCTTCCACACACGAACGCGGGAATTCTCACCCGCGAGGAGCTGGAGCGCTTCCGCACCGTCAACGCCAGCATGGGGCTCATGCTGGAGACGACGGCCGAGATCCCCGCCCACCGCAAGGCACCGGGCAAGGCTCCCGAGGTCCGCATCGCGATGATGGAGGACGCCGGGCGGCTGAAGATACCGTTTACGACCGGGCTTCTGATAGGCATCGGGGAGACTCCCCGTGACCGGGAGGAGTCGCTGGAGGTCATACGCGACCTGCACCGGCGCTACGGCCATATCCAGGAGGTTATCATCCAGAACTTCTGCCCGAAGGAAGGCACCCCGATGGAGGCCGCCACCTATCCGGGCACTGAGGAAATGTGCGGGATCATACGGCTTGCCCGCGAAATCCTGCCCGATGACGTGATGGTGCAGGTCCCGCCGAATCTGGCCGATGCCGCCTACCTCATCGAATGCGGCGTGGATGATCTCGGGGGCGTCTCCCCGGTGACGATCGACTACGTCAATCCCGAACATCCATGGCCGCAGATAGAAGAGCTGCAGGGTCTTGTCGGAACAAATATGCTCAGGGAACGCCTCTGCATCTACCAGCGGTTCATCGACCGCGGGTGGAACGACCCGTCTCTCGAAGGGCTTATTAAAACTCTTGCTGAAGTGATTGAAGAACGCAATATGCAAATGATGAAGAGAAACGGAGAGGAGCTATGAAGAAAGGGGAACTCCTGTATCAGGGGAAGGCAAAATCGGTGTACCGCTCGGACACCCCCGGTGTACTGATCGTCGTCTTCCGGGACGACATCACGGCGTTCAATGGCGAGAAGAAGGATGTGCTGGAAGGAAAGGGTGTCTACAATGCCCGCGTCTCCGCCTTCTTCTTCAATTACCTCGAGAAGAACGGTATACAGACGCACTATCTCGGGATGGAAGACGACCGGACCATGGCCGTACGGGAACTGAAGATGATCCCTCTTGAGGTCATCGCCCGCAATATCGCGGCAGGGTCCATCGTGAAGAAATTCCCGTTCACCGAGGGGCAGCCGCTCTCCCCGCCGGTCATCGTCACCGACTACAAGAACGATGCCGCAGGCGACCCCTCGATCAATGATGACCTGATCATAGCGCTCGGTTTTTTGACGCCGGATGAGCTCGCCTTCGTCCGCGAGCAGACGCTTCGCATCAATCTCCTGCTCTCCGAGTTCTTCGCCGAACTTGGCATCGATCTCGTTGACTTCAAGATCGAGTTCGGCCGGACGGATAACGGCATCTACCTTGGCGACGAGATCAGCATGGACTCGATGCGCCTCTGGGACCAGGAGACCGGCGAGTCGCTGGACAAGGACGTCTACCGCTTCGGCAAGGGCGATGTGATGTCGGCCTATGCACGGGTCGTGGAACGGATCACCGATGAAATGCGTGGAGGAAATGCATGAGTTTTACCGCAAACATTACCATATCACTCAAGGAAGGCATGCTCGACCCGGAGGCCCGGGCCATCCAGCATGCCCTCTCCAATCTTGGATTTGAGACTGAAACGCTTACGACCGCACGGGTGTTCTCCATCACGATGGACGTCCCGACGGAAGCGGACGCCCGCATTCGTGCCGGGGAGATGTGCGAGCGGCTGCTTGCAAACCCGGTCATTCACTCCTACGAGATTGAGGTCCTGAAATGAGATTTGCAGTACTCCAGTTTGGCGGAAGCAACTGTGACCATGACGCATACCATGTCGTGCACGATGTCTGCGGCGTGGACTGCGACCTGATATGGTACAAGGAAGGCATCGGCCGGGAGTACGATGCAGTCATCATCCCCGGTGGATTCTCGTACGGCGACTACCTGCGGGCCGGCGCGATTGCGACGCGGACGCCGATCATGCAGGACGTGCTCGCTCATGCAGGTGCCGGACGGCTGGTCCTGGGCATCTGCAACGGCGCTCAGATAGGTGCCGAGAGCGGGCTCGTCCCCGGGGTCTTTACGACCAACGAATACCCGAAATTCATCTGTGAGTGGGTCCACCTGAAGGTGGAGAACGCCACCTCTCCCTTCACCACGAAGTACCGTAAAGGAGAGGTCATCAGGATCCCGATTGCCCACAAGGAGGGGCGGTATGTCGTCCCGCCGGGCGTGGGCAGGCAGCTCCTCGACGAGGGACGCGTGGCCTTCCGCTTCTGCAACGAGGCAGGCGAATGCACCCCCGCGTCCAACCCGAACGGGTCCGAGCTCAACATCACAGGTGTTTTAGGAGAGGACGGCAATGTCCTTGTAATGATGCCGCATCCCGAGCGGGCGGCGGAAGGCATCCTCGGTTCGGACGACGGACGTCGCCTGTTTGAGTCGATGATTGCCCATATCGAGAATCAGTAAGCAGGTGAATGATGACCGGAAAAAGCAAAAAAGCCGATGAAGAAGCCATCCAGAAGTCCATCAGGGAATGGGCGGCGGAGTACGCTGCTTCGAAGGACTGGCACCTGAACCCAAACGACAAACAGCTCGACGCTGTCCTGAAGGGGCTGGCACGAAATACCGTGCGCCTGGGCGAGCGATACTGTCCGTGCAGGATGCGCACCGGTGACGAGGAAACGGACAGGGAAATCATCTGTCCCTGCATATTCCATGAAGATGAACTGGCAAACGACGGGAACTGTCACTGCCGGCTCTTCTTCAGGGATGAATAGGTCTCATTTTTTACACGTGAATTCCAGAAAAGCCCCATCACGGTGACTCTCCAATGCCTGTCGACGCCATCATACCATTTCGCCCGGTAAACCCGAAGACGCGGCTTTCCGACATCATGGATCAGCAGGAGCGTGAGGCCTTTGCCCGCGTCATGCTGGGCGATGTGATCCGTGCCCTCCGGGAGGCCGGGTGCAGCCCGTGCATCCTCTGCACGACGGACTTTCGTCATACCGGGGCCGCGACATACATCGATGAACAGGGTCTCAACGAGGCGCTCAATGACTATCTTGCCCGTTGCACCGGAGGGCCGGTCCTCATCTTCATGTCGGATATTCCACTCGCAACGCCAGCATCTATCCGCCGTGTCATCGAAACCGGGGCGGATGTGGCCATCGTCCCCGGGAGGGGCGGCGGGACCAATGTGATCTTCATCAGGGAACCCTCCCGGTACCGGGTCGATTTCTACGGCGCAAGTTTCTGCGATCACATGGCGATCGCCGAGGCGGCGGGGCTCTCCGTCGAGGTGATCGATTCGTTTTTCATGTCGACGGATATCGACGAGCGGGAGGATCTGGTGGAGATCCTTCTCCACGGAAAAGGAGAGAGCAGGGGATATCTACAGGGTATCGGTATCGGGCTTTCCCTTGAGACGGGACGGGTCAGCGTGCAGCGCAGCCCCCATGAATAGGCACTCTGCCGCGTCTATCGTCTCGACACCTCTTTCTTCGGTCATGGGGATATTCGTCCCCCGTATGAGCGCGGCCGGAACGCATTCGTCCGCTTCACCCATCACGAGTTCTGCAGCGGATGCAAGGTTGTCCCCGATGGCACGTTTCGTCACCTCGAGCGTCCGGCCGAAGAGATCGTTTCGCCCGACATCGTCCTCGACGGCGCCGAACCCTGCACATCCGATGGCGACCCCGCCGCACCCGAGGCGCATCGCATGGGTTCGTGAATCGGCGATGAGCACGCCGACGGTCCTCCCCGTCTCCCGACGGATGCGCTCGCGAATGGTGGCGGCGCTTTGGTCCGGGTCGTCGGGAAGGCAGACGAGCGCACCCGGGGGTGCGTTCGACCCGTCGGTGCCTGCGTTCGGGAGGAGCGTCCCCCCCCGAAGACACAGGAGAAAGCCCGGTATGCCGCCGATGATGGCGTCACTCTGGCCGATGACGACCTCGACGACCCGCGGGTCCATCCGGTATTCTTCGGCGAGGCGTTCTGCCTCGGCCGAAGGAGTGACATCGTCGAGGTAGACGATGGCGCCTTCGGCAGAGGCAAGGGCGCTCTCTGCGATGACGATGATGTCCCCGTCTTCGATGCCGCAGGCCGTTTCAGCCGAGGTGAGAATGGCCTGTGTGATATCGTCACCGGCGGTGATGATGCCGGTGGTGAGCCCATAAACACAGAAATTGTCCGTCATGTGATATTCTGCCTCGATTCCCTGAGGTGTTCAAAGATTCGTATTAGGTCTGCCGTTTCGCGTACATCGTGGGTGCGGACGACGGATGCTCCCTGCAGGAGGAGGTCGTAGGTGACGGCCATCGTTCCTGCAAGGCGCCCCTCCGGTGGCGTGTCAAGGAGATCGCCGATGAACGATTTGCGGGAGACCGCCGCAAGGAGGGGGCAGCCATGGGCCTGAAACGAGGAAAATGCCCGGCAGAGATCCCAGTCGTCTTCCATCGTGCGTTCGGGTATCCAGTGGCCGATGGCGGGGTCGAGGATAATGTCGGTGATGCCCGCCCGGTGCGCCCGGTCGATGACCGTCTCGCAGGCCGCATGGGTCGCGGTAACCCCGACGGCGTCGCCAGGCACGGCGGTGGACGCCATCAGAAAGACCGGCAGCCCTGCGTCTCCGGCGATACGGGCGTAGTCGGGGTTTGCAAGGCCGTGGATATCGTTGATGGCGTCGATGTCATACCGGAGGGCTGCATCGAGCACGTCGGGAAACATCGTGTCGACCGAGACGGGGAGCCCGATCCCCGCCAGTTCCTTTAATGATGCGCAGAGACGCTCCTTCTCCTCGGCGGCACTGAGGGGCGGGGCATCGGGTGCCGTCGAGCGTGCTCCGAGGTCGATGATCTCGGCGCCATCGTCCAGAAACCTGAATGCCGTGTCACGGAGCTTTTCACGGGGAACAAAAGAATGAGAAAAAAAAGATTCGGGGCTGGCATTCATCACGGCCATCAGGCGTACCGGGTCGCCGCCGCCAATACCCACCGTTCCGACGAAACACTTCAACATATCTGGCGTTTTGCGGCGGCGAAGGTGTTCTCCATCAGCGTCGCAATGGTCATCGGGCCGACCCCGCCCGGAACCGGCGTGATGGCGGAGGCGACATCTGCAACCGCGTCGAAGTCGACGTCGCCGCAGAGTTTGCCATCGTCGTCATAGTTGATGCCCACGTCGATGACGACGGCACCTGGTTTGACCATATCCTTCGTGACGAACCGGGCCTTGCCGATGGCGCTGACCAAAATGTCCGCCGCCTTCATCTCATCTTCGAGGTTCTTTGTCCGCGAGTGGCAGACGGTCACCGTCGCATCGGCGTTGATGAGGAGTGCTGCCATCGGGCGCCCGACATCGACACTGCGGCCGACGACGACCGCACGGGCGCCGGCGGTCGGAATGGCATACTCGGCAAGAAGCGTCATGATTCCGCCGGGAGTGCACGGCACGAACCGCGGACGTCCGGAGAAGAGGGCGCCGACATTTTCCGGGTGGAACCCGTCGACGTCCTTTGCCGGAGAGACGGCCTCGATGACGGCCTCGGTATCGATCTGTTTCGGCAGCGGGAGCTGCACGAGGATGCCGTGGACCGACGGGTCGTCGTTCAGGTGGGCGACTGCTGCCACGACCTCTTCGGTGGTGGCGTCTTCGGGAAGTTCGACGCCAACGGAGGTGACGCCGACATCATCGCAGGCCTTGTGCTTCATCCGCACGTACATCTGGGAGGCCGGGTCTGCCCCCACGATGACCGTTGCAAGGCAGGGGACACATCCTGAAGTGGCGATCTCCTCTTTGAGTGCCGCAAGGCGCTTTACTGAGATTCCTTTTCCATCAATTAACATACTTCATCCGGATAGAGGGTGAATCCGCTGGCAAGACCCTTAACTTCTTCCTTGACATCTGCAGTCATGGTCGTGTTCTCGGGGTCCTTGAGGACACGGGCGATGAAGAGGGCGATCTGTTTCATCTCGTCTTCCTTCATGCCGCGTGAGGTGACGGCGGGGGTGCCGATGCGAAGACCGGAGGTCACGAATGGACTGCGGGTCTCGCGGGGGATGGTATTCTTATTGACGGTGATGCCGGCATCACCGAGGAGGTTCTCTGCCTCAAGTCCGGTCAGTCCGATATTGGTCAGGTCGAGGAGGATGAGGTGGTTGTCCGTTCCGCCGGAGACGAGGTCGAAGCCTTCGTCGAGGAGGGTCTCCGCCATTGCCCGGGCGTTTTTTACGACCTGTTTTGCATATTCCGTAAAGGAGGGCTGGAGGGCTTCCTGGAAACAGACCGCCTTACCGGCGATGACGTGCATCAGGGGGCCGCCCTGCATGCCGGGGAAGACCGAGCGGTCGATGTCGGCGGCATACTCGTCGTTGCACATAATGATACCGCCGCGAGGTCCGCGGAGGGTCTTGTGGGTGGTCGAGGTGGTGAAGTTGACGACGCCCACCGGTGAGTTGTGCACGCCGGTGGCGCAGAGGCCCGCGATGTGGGCGATGTCGGCCATACAGTATGCACCGACGTCCTCGGCGATCTCCTGGAATGCCTTGAAATCGATCTCACGCGGGTAGGCGCTCGCACCGCAGACGATCATCTTCGGTTTTATTTTCCGTGCCTGCTCGGCGATGGACGCATAGTCCAGCATCTCCGTCTCGTGGTCGACGCCGTAGTGGGAGACCGAGTACCACTTGCCGGTGATGTTGACCGGTGAACCGTGGGACAGGTGGCCGCCCTGCGAGAGGTCCTGGCTCATCATGACGTCGTTGTGCTTCATGTAGGCAAAGTAAACCGCCTGGTTGGCCTGGCTTCCCGAGACCGCCTGGACGTTCGCATGTTCGGCGCCAAAAAGTTTGCAGAGCCGGTCGCGTGCAAGGTTTTCGACCATGTCATGGTACTGACATCCGCCGTAGTACCGTTTCCCGGGGTACCCCTCTGCATATTTGTTGGTCATGATGGAACCGACAGCTTCGAGTACTGCCTTGGAAACCACATTTTCAGAAGCGATGAGTTCAAGACCGTTCACCTGACGGGAACGTTCGAGTTCAATGATTTCATATACTTCTGGATCTGATTCGGCCAGACTAGACATATGCACACAAGTTGGATAGATAAGAGTATATACCTTGTCACAAAGGTGCGAAAAAAGATAAAATATCTGATGATTTCAGAAATATCCGCCCAGAAACGCTATCAATAATGAAAGAACATAAAAATTATTAGATACTCGGCGTAATGATTCAGTAGGTGAGGGGCCGATGTCACAAAATCAGAGGGAAATTAATCGACTTAAGCATATTATTGAGGAAAAAGACCGGGAGATCGAAATGTTAAAGGAAAATCCGGAAATCACTGAAGTGGTTCGAACCGAGCCTGTTGACGAGCGTCTGGCAAACCGTGTCAACGAGCTTGAAGGGATGGTAAAGGGACTGACTGAAGAGCTTCTTGACATGAAGGCAGAGGTGCGCAAGCTATCGAAACTCGTCGAAGGTGCGTCGGCGGCATCCCAGCCTGGTCCTGCGGCACCGCGGCGAACGCGTCCTGCCCCCGAGCCGGCCCCTACGGCCCGCAAACCCGCCCCTGAAGCAGCGTCCGGGAAGCGGCCCCATGACGCAGTCAAGATCATGCAGCCGGACGGCACGCTCGATTACGAAGAGCGGTCAAACGATGAAGACCTCATCGTCGCCGGGGCACGCCCCCGCGTGAAGAATACCCGCACGGGGAAGGGCTATCGCCAGGCTGAGGAATCCAAGCCCCTGATTTACGCCGAAGAGGATGACTCGGTGGAAATTAAGAAAAAATAACCGGGAGTCTGCTGGTTGTACATCACTGAGCTGGAAATAGACAATTTCAAATCTTTCGGGAAAAAAACAAAAATCCCCTTCTATGAGGGATTTACCGTCATATCGGGCCCGAATGGCTCGGGCAAGAGCAACATCATCGATAGTATCCTCTTTTGCCTTGCCCTCTCTAGCGCACGCGGTCTTCGGGCGGAAAAACTGACGGACCTCATCAACGTCAATACCGGCAGGAATACTGCGGAGGTCCAGATCACCTTCTCGGACGGGACCCGTGTCAGGCGGCGCATCAAGCGGACGCCGCACGGCTATTACAGCTATAACTACCTCAACGATCGTCTCTGCAAACAGGGCGACATCATCGAGTTTCTTGCAAAGGTCGGCATCAAGGCCGAGGGATATAATGTGGTGATGCAGGGGGACGTCACCCGGATCACCGAGATGACGGACTTCGAGCGGCGCAAGATCATCGATGAGATCGCAGGCGTCGCCGAGTTCGACAAGAAAAAGGAGCAGTCCCTCGGAGAGCTCGAGGTCGTCCGTGAGCGCATCGAGCGCGAGGAACTTCTCCTGAATGAACTCTCGGTGCGGCTCGTCGAGCTCGAGAAAGAGCGTGAGCAGGCGATAAAATACCGCGAATGGCAGGAGAAGCTCGATCACCTGCGAGAGTGCCGGACCGTGGCGCTCCTGACGGCACGGGAGCGTGAGCTGGGCTCCCTCCACGAGATCATCGCCGGCCACGAGGCGGATCTCGGGAAGAAGACGGCCGAAAAATCGGAGCTGGATGGGGAGATCGGCAGGATTCAGGCCAAAATAGCCGAAATATCCGAAGAGATTCACCGGAAGAGCGGGAGTGAATACCTGCAGCTCCTGCAGGATATCGAATCCGCTCGCGGCGAGATCAAGGCCTCGGAAGAGTCTATCGGCCGCAAGAACTATGAAAAGTCCTCGAACCTTGAGGAGGTTCATACCCTCTACACCAACGCGAAGCGTGCCGACGAGCGTATCGGAGAGTGTTCGAATGCGATTCGCGACCTCTCCATCGACCGGTCGAATCTCAATATGGAGCGTGCGGGCCTGAAGGCCGACCTCGATATTGTCGAGAAGACCCTCGGGACGGAGAGCGACGAGGTGGCGGGTGCCCGTGACCAGCTCTTTGCCCTCCAGAATACCATCTCCGAGCTGAAGAACCGTCGTTCCGAACTGATCGGTGAGCGTGATCTGATGATCGAACGCAGCCGCCTGCGCACCTCGGAGCACGAACGGATGAACCGGCGGCTCGTCCAGATCGAACGGGAGATCGAGGAGAAGGAACGGCAGTGCGCCGAGTATGAGGCCCTCATCGCGGGTCTCGAGAAGGAGAAGGATGCCCATAGCCAGCACGTTTCGCGGGCAGAAAGCACGCTTTTTGCGAACCGGTCCGAACTCGAGAAGGTGCGGGAGCAGATCCGTTCGAAGGAACGCGACCTGATGCGCCTCGAGGCGCAGCAGCAGGTGAGCGGTGCGGGCGGGAAGGCGCTCGAGGCGATCCTCGGGATGGACGGTGTCTACGGGACGGTCGCCCAGCTGGGAAAGGCGCCTCCCGAGTATGCGACGGCGCTGGACATCGCCGCAGGCGGCCGCCTGAACTATGTGGTGGTCGAAACGGACAGGATCGCAGCCGAGGCGATTGCGTACCTGAAAGAGAACCGCCTCGGGAGGATGACCTTCCTGCCGCTCAACAAGCTGAAGGCCCCTGCCATTCCGCCCCTGAAGAACTCCCGCGTCATTGATTATGCGG
This sequence comes from Methanovulcanius yangii, assembly GCF_018687785.1. Taxonomy (NCBI): domain Archaea; kingdom Methanobacteriati; phylum Methanobacteriota; class Methanomicrobia; order Methanomicrobiales; family Methanomicrobiaceae; genus Methanovulcanius; species Methanovulcanius yangii. The sequence continues at coordinate 721,730 of NZ_LTBL01000001.1, read as the reverse complement.
TCAATCTCCTGGAGTATGACCCGCTCTTCGACCCGGTCTTCCGGCAGGTCTTCGCAGCCACCGTCGTCATCGACCGGCTCGATGTGGCCCGCAGCATGATGGGCGAGTACCGCATGGTCACCCTTGAAGGCGATCTCGTGGAGAAGGGCGGTGCGATGACGGGCGGTTCCCGGCGGCAGAAGGCCGGCGGGTTCGGGGTCGCCGTCGGCGACGAGGTCGCCCGGCTGGCATCGGCCATAGCCGCACTGCAGGGAGAGCTCGCCGACCTGGGATCCGCGGTCGAACGCTACACCGCGGAGGCGGAGGAGGCACGTCGTCAGCGGACGGCGATCGAGGACGAGATGGCCCGCTATAGGATGCTTCTGGAGGAGTACCGCAAGAGGGTTGCGTCGCTTGGAGAGGAGCAGGCGGGCATCATCGCGGGGCAGGAGGAGATCGCAGGCGTCTCGGCGGGCGGCAGAACCCTCGCACAGCTCGAGGAGGAGATTGCCGCGGCGAACGACGAGATCGCGGGTGTGGAGAAGGAGATTGGCGGTCTGAAGTCCCGTCTCGGCGATACACAGATCCCCCGTCTCTCCGAAGAGCGCGAGCGTCTCATGAAGTCCCTTGAGGATCTCGACCGGCGCATCAGCAACAAGGAAGCGGACCTCAACGACACCCAGCGGGAACGGCAGCACTACAAGAACCGTCTCGAGGAATTTGTGCAGGCGAGGGAGAAACTCGAGGTGCGGAACCGGGAGATCGATGTGGAGATCCAGGCGGCCCGGGCGACGATCGAGTCGAAGACGACGGAGATTGCCGAGTTGGAGACGCGGCAGCAGTCCTTCTCCGCGGAGATCACCCGTCTTCAGGAGATCCACGACGGCCATCTGGCGGAGATCCGCGCAATCGATCATTCGATTCTGGAGATCGAGACGACGATGGGGCAGATTCGGCTCCAGGTCGGCTCCCTGAACGACCGGAAGATCGCGGTTCTGGAAGAGATCGAACGGCTCAGGGAGGAAGTGGGCGAGGCTACCACCGATCTCTCCCTCGACGAGATCGAGGCCGGGATGGAGAACGCGGAGCGGGCGATGAAGCGCATCGGTGCGGTGAACATGCTCGCAATCGAGGAGTATGAACGCGTCGAGAAGCGTGCGGCCGAGCGGACCGAGAAGAAGGACGTCCTGTCAAGGGAACGCACGATGCTCATCGAGCGTATCGAGCACTATGAAAAGATGAAGTTCGATTCGTTCATGGATTCGTACACGGCGATCGATGAGAATTTCCAGAAGATCTTTGCACGGCTGACGAGCGGGTCCGGGAGCCTTGTCCTCGATAACGACGACGACCCCTTTGCAGGCGGCATGACTTTTGCCGTTCAGCCGCGGGGAAAAAAGGTTCACCTTCTCTCCTCCCTCTCGGGTGGGGAGAAGTCCCTGACGACGCTTGCGTTCATCTTCTCGATTCAGCAGCACATGCCGGCCCCATTCTACGCGCTCGATGAGATCGATATGATGCTGGACGGGTCGAATGTGGAGCGCGTTTCAACGATGATCCAGGAACTCTCGGGGGATGCCCAGTCGATATGTGTCTCGCTGCGAAAGCCGACGATTGAGCGGGCTGACCGTATCATCGGGGTGACGACGCGTCCGGACAAGTCCACCTACGTGACCGGTGTTAAGAGCAATGCATGAGGAACCGGTTGAAATTCTTGTCGGCATGGCCGAGTCGGGGGAGATTGACCCGTGGAATATCGATATCGTCGAGGTGACGGACCGTTTCCTCGGTGAGCTCGAGCGGATGAAGGAGCTCGATCTGCGCATCTCAGGCAGGACTCTCTTTTTTGCATCGACGCTTTTGCGGATGAAATCCGAGTATCTCGAAGAGGTCGAGGTGGCAGATGAGGTTGAATTCGAGGAGGAATCCTTCTTTGATGACGACTTCGGATTTGGGTCGGATTCCACCTTCGAGGATCTTTCGGAACCGATCGAACGTCTCGAGCGGGAGATCCGGCGCCGCGTGGGGCGGAAAGGGAAACGGCGCCGGCCGGTAACCCTCTATGAGCTGATAAAAGAGCTCAAGACCGCAGAGAAGATGGAGCGGCGGAGGACGAGGCGCAAGAGTGCGGTACCGGACCTCCTGCTGGAGGCGGACGATATCGTCAGTGTGGCGCACGAGGAGGACTTTCAGGATGTCACCGAGACCGTGTATACGTCTTTTGAGCGCATCGAAGGTGCGGGGGAGGCAGTGACCACCCTGCATGCGCTCAGCGGCAGCATGGGGAAGGATGTGCGCGACGTCTATCTTCCGCTCCTCTTTCTCATGCTTGAGGGACGCCTGATGATCTGGCAGGAAGAATTTTTTGGGGATATTTACGTCTCACGGTGGCGCGCAGACGCATTTGAAGACTGATATGCGCATCAATTTTAAATTTAACGAGTATTGTGCGGTATCGAAGATATTTTTGATATTTTTTTATGCGTGAGGGCATGCGTGGCCGTCCCCTTTCGACGGTAGTTTTGGGCGATTTTTGAGGGGATTTTGATGGTGAAAACTGTCGGTGAATTTGAAAAATGGTGTTATTAGGCTTTTAATTATGAATTGAGTTATTATTGGCCGTATTTCTGCGAACGGGTCACGATAATTCTTGTTTCATAACCTTTATATCACTCCGGATACCATGTTGTTAGGTCGAATGGTTCGGGACGAAAACGGGCGCAACGCGCTCCGTTTGTGCGTATCCGCGCCAAGAACGAACATTGCAATCGTGGCGAACCGCAACCGCGAAACCGGATGTCTGTCCGGTTCTCCGGGTGCGGACGTCGGCCGAACAAAACGATTCGAAGGGTTTATATCCTCTGAAGACAACCTTGTTAGGTCGAATGGTTCGGGCACAAAACGGGTGCAAAATGCTCCGTTGAAAAAACGGTGCCCGAAATACGCCATTAGCACTACAAAGGAAATACCTCTGCAGGGTGGCAATCGCCGCTCTGCAGGAAGGCTTCCGGCGTCGGATGCAAGCGGTTTCGATGGGTTTATTACCTCTCGAAACTAATATTGTAATCCGATGTTTTGATGGGGAACCGAAACCGCTCCGGTGGGGAGTGTCGGTTCTGACGTTGGCACTGGCAATGCGGAAATCTGTTTAGTAACCGCTAATTCCTTTTACCATGGAATGCCATCATCACGATGATGAGCAGAAATGGTTCCAAATATAAAGCCGATAAGGCATGTGTGCCGAAGACCACTGAATGCAAGAATCTTGCATGAAGCTACTTCAAAAACAATTCTGGTTGATCCTGCCAGAGGCCACTGCTATCGGGGTTCGATTAAGCCATGCGAGTCGAGAGGGTTCAGACCCTCGGCGGACTGCTCAGTAACACGTGGATAACCTGCCCTAAGGTGGAGCATAACCCCGGGAAACTGGGGATAATACTCCATAGGTTATGGATGCTGGAATGCATCATAACTCAAAGCTCCGGCGCCTTAGGATGGATCTGCGGTCGATTAGGTTGTTGTTGGGGTAACGGCCCAACAAGCCTGTAATCGATACGGGTTGTGGGAGCAAGAGCCCGGAGATGGAATCTGAGACACGATTCCAGGCCCTACGGGGCGCAGCAGGCGCGAAAACTTTACAATGCAGGAAACTGTGATAAGGGAACCCCGAGTGCCCGTATACGCGGGCTGTCCAGGTGTTTAAAACGCACCTGAAGAAAGGGCCGGGCAAGACCGGTGCCAGCCGCCGCGGTAATACCGGCGGCTCGAGTGGTGGCCACTTTTATTGGGCTTAAAGCGTCCGTAGCTGGACTCTTAAGTCTCTTGGGAAATCTCCTGGCTTAACCAGGAGGCGTCTAAGAGATACTGGGAGTCTAGGGACCGGGAGAGGTGAGAGGTACTCCGGGGGTAGGAGTGAAATCCTGTAATCCCCGGGGGACCACCTGTGGCGAAGGCGTCTCACCAGAACGGCTCCGACAGTGAGGGACGAAAGCTGGGGGAGCGAACCGGATTAGATACCCGGGTAGTCCCAGCCGTAAACGATGCGCGTTAGGTGTACTGGTGACCACGAGTCACCGGGGTGCCGAAGGGAAACCGTGAAACGTGCCGCCTGGGAAGTACGGTCGCAAGGCTGAAACTTAAAGGAATTGGCGGGGGAGCACCACAACGGGTGGAGCCTGCGGTTTAATTGGACTCAACGCCGGACAGCTCACCGGATAGGACAGCGGAATGATAACCGGGCTGAAGACTCTGTTTGACTAGCTGAGAGGAGGTGCATGGCCGTCGTCAGTTCGTACTGTGAAGCATCCTGTTAAGTCAGGCAACGAGCGAGACCCACGCCAACAGTTGCCAGCACGACCTCCGGGTCGGTGGGGACACTGTTGGGACCGCCTCTGCTAAAGAGGAGGAAGGAATGGGCAACGGTAGGTCAGCATGCCCCGAATTATCCGGGCTACACGCGGGCTACAATGGGCAGGACAATGGGCCCCGACACCGAAAGGTGAAGGTAATCTCTTAAACCTGTTCTAAGTTCGGATTGTGGGCTGCAACTCGCCCACATGAAGCTGGAATCCGTAGTAATCGCGTTTCAAAATAGCGCGGTGAATGCGTCCCTGCTCCTTGCACACACCGCCCGTCAAACCACCCGAGTGAGGTTTGGATGAGGCCATGGTCGTTGCCGTGGTCGAATCTAGGTTTCGCAAGGGGGGTTAAGTCGTAACAAGGTAGCCGTAGGGGAATCTGCGGCTGGATCACCTCCTAAAGAAATCAAGGGGATGCGGTTGCTAAACAGAACGTAAAATTGCCGGTGTCAACAACGGAAGCTGTGGGCTTATAGCTCAGCTGGAAGAGCGCGGCGTTTGCAACGCCGAGGCCAGGGGTTCAAATCCCCTTAAGTCCATCAAGCAGGTTCCACAATACTCTTGTGAAACCCGCTTCCAATGCACCCGGAGACGTGAGTCCCCGGGGAAGGACCGAGAGTCCAAAAGACTCTGTGAGGTCGGGTAAAGGTGTGCACATAGGACGTTAAATGGGTTCTGGCGGACACATTTAAAATGACGTGCTGATACAAGCCAATCAGTGGATGGCTCGGTTCGAGTGCCGATGAAGGGCGTGCCAAGCTGCGATAAGCTCCGGGTAGACGCAAGGAGTCTATGATCCGGAGATTCCCTAATGGGACATCCTGCTTCGTAAGAAGCGATCCATTTTGGATCGGGAACCCCCCGAATTGAAACATCTCAGTAGGGGGAGGAAAAGAAATCAATCGAGATGTCGTGAGTAAAGGCGATCGAAAACGACACAGTTCAAACCGAATCCCTTCGGGGACATGTGGTGTTGATAAGCCTCCCGTAAAGACAGACCATCCTAAGTGGAAATTTCTCTGGAATGGGATACCGCAGAGGGTGACAGTCCCGTACGCATACGGTTGATCTGTCTGGGGAGTGTCTTGAGTAGCGTGGGTTGGAATTCTCGCGCGAATCCGGGGATCATCAATCTCCAAAACTAAATACTCCTCGAAACCGATAGCGCATTAGTAGCGTGAGCGAAAGCTGAAAAGTAACCCTGAAAAGGTGGTTAAAAGTGCCTGAAACTGATTGGTGATAGTGTGTTGCGGTGTGAAAGGATCTCCTGGGCGAAAGAACCCGTCGCGAGGCGGTAGTATGGGTTCAGGTGCCAGCATCGTAACTTACGTTTTGAAGAACGGGCCAGAGAGTTTATTCTGTTGGCGAGGTTAACCGGTAAGGGAAGCCAAAGCGAAAGCAACATGTCCGTAGGCTTCGGCCATGGGACGACGTATTAAAAGTGCGTGGAGTCAACAGGATAAGACCCGAAGCCCAGTGATCTATGCGTGGGCAGGCTGAAGGGTGACGAAAGTTGCGTGGAGGGCCGTAGCGGTATTGATATGCAAATCATTCGTGTGACCTGCGTATAGGGGTGAAAGGCCAATCGAACTGGGCATCAGCTGGTTCCTCTCGAAACATGCCGTAGCATGACCTGGCTGGAGATAGACGGTGAGGTAGAGCACTGATTGGGGAAGTTGGGGGAGAAATCCCTCACTCTCCTGTCAAACTCCGAATTCCCCGTCGTCGTAGAAGGCTGGTAGTCCGCACTACGGGGTAAGCTTGTAGTGCGTAAGGGAGACAACCCAGACTGTGGTTAATGTCCCCAAGTGTAGGTTAAGTGTCAATACTAAAAGATGTCCTGGGCCAAAGACAACTGGAAGGTGAGCTTAGAAGCAGCTATCCTTTAAAAAGTGCGTAACAGCTTACCAGTCGAGGTTCAGGGCGCTGAAAATGGACGGGGCTAAAACCTACCACAGATACCACAGACCACCGTAAGGTGATGGCGTAGAGAGGCGCTCTGCATGGGCGGAAGCAGGGCCGTGAGGTCCTGTGGACCGTGTAGATTTGAAAATTCTGGCATCAGTAGAAGCATAGTGTGGTGAGAATCCACACCGCCGAAGGGGCTAGGTTTCCTCGACAATGTTCGTCAGTCGAGGGTTAGTCGGTCCTAAGGCCTACCGTAACTCGAGTAGGTCGAAAGGGAAACAGGTTAATATTCCTGTACCATCTGATTGTAGTCAATTTATTGACCCTGACGTTTCTGGATATGCTTTGCAGGGCCGTCGCCCTGTCCAAGCGGCGAAACCCTTGGAGAACCGTAATGGTGAGAATTGGGTGAATACGTGATGGAGTAATAAAGCAAACTCCAGGAACCCGTGAAAAGGGAATCAGATGTCCGTACCGAGATCTGACACAGGTGCCCCTAGCTGAGTAGGCTAAGGCGTGTCGGTTTAATTGTGTTTAGGGAATTCGGCAAAATAGCCCCGTACCTTTGGTAGAAGGGGTGCCTGCCCAGCGATTGGGCAGGTCGCAGTGACCAGGGGGCTCCGACTGTCTAATAACAACATAGCAGACTGCAACTCCGTAAGGACTAGTATAGTCTGTGATTCCTGCCCAGTGCAGGTATCTGAAAACCGGGTACAACCGGACGAAGGACCTGTAAACGGCGGGGGTAACTATGACCCTCTTAAGGTAGCGTAGTACCTTGTCGCTTAATTGGCGACTTGCATGAATGGATTAACGAGAGCCCTACTGTCCCAAACACAAGTCCGTTGAACATTTTATCCTAGTGCAAAGGCTAGGGACTCCTTATGGGAAGTGAAGACCCCGTGGAGCTTTACTGCAGCCTGTCGTTGTGTTACGGTATTCATTGCGCAGAGTAGATGGGAGATGTCGATCCAACCCTCGTGGGGGTTGGGGAGTCGCAATCTGAGACACCATCCTTTGTTTACTGTAACACTCACTCAGTAGAGGACACCGATAGGTGGGCAGTTTGGGTGGGGCGCCACACCCTCGAAAAGATATCAAGGGTGCCCCAAGGTCAACTCATGTGAGTCAGAAACTCACAGAAGAGTGTCAAGAGCAAAAGTTGGCCTGACGCTGATACGCATAGCAAGTATCTGCGAGAGGAAACTCGGGTCTAACGAACCAATACGCCCTGTTGATGAGGGCTATTGACGACAGAAAAGCTACCCCGGGGATAATTGAGTCGTCACCGGCAAGAGCACATATCGACCCGGTGGCTTGCTACCTCGATGTCGGTTCTTTCCATCCTGGCTGTGCAGCAGCAGCCAAGGGTGAGGTTGTTCGCCTATTAAAGGGGATCGTGAGCTGGGTTTAGACCGTCGTGAGACAGGTCGGTTACTATCTATAAGGAGTGTTAGAAGTCTGAGGGTAAGACGGAAATAGTACGAGAGGAACTTTCCGTCGTCGCCACTGGTAGACCGGTTGTCCGACAGGGCAGTGCCGGGTGGCTACGCGATAATGGATAAAAGCTGAAAGCATCTAAGCTTGAAACCAGACCTAAAACGAGACTTCGCTGAGGGCATGGATAAAAGATCCGTTTGATAGGCTCGGGATGTACGCACGAAGGTAACGACGTGTTCAGTCCACGAGTACTAACGCCCAAATCAGCTCTAAAATTGAGTCCCCAGAACCCAGACGAAATCCTGTGTGCACACCAAATACCAACAACGTGTAATTGCGGCCATAGCAGAGGGGTACACCCGGACCCATCCCGAACCCGGAAGTTAAGCCCTCTCACGTAGTATGCTTTACTGAGATGCGCGAGCTCTCGGGAACCATACCTCGCTGCAATTGCTGACTAAAAAAAATGAAACTCTTCTGTAATGTTTGTATTCGGAGCGAATGCCATGGGCGTTTGCAGCTCTCTTTGTTGCACTGTCTCCTTGAGTATACTTTCACACTGCATACGGTTCTCTCTTATTATCTTTTCCGGTGACGTCATGCCGAGAGGAACAGATCATGGAAAAGGTTGGGAATCTTTCGGTAAACAGGTACCCCGCCATCGATACGATGGGTGTGGAATCCCGAATATTCACCTGTACGCTCTGTGGCACGCGCTTTGCCGTACGGGTCGGGGAGGTGCAGCAGGCATGCGGAGGGCTCGCTGCCGCACGCGTAGAGCCCCTTCGAAATAATGATGGGCAGCATCTCCTGGGAAATGCCGGGGTGATGGTTCTGTCACGGTCCGGAAAGGCATTGAATATCGAACTGGTGAACGGAGACCGTTTCACGGTCTCGCTCAGCGCCGTGCGTGAAATGCTTGCGCGGCGAAGATCGTACTGCTATATCGCCCGCATTCCCCGCAAGGAACGCCTTTTGCCACACCCGCTCTCTCCTGCACCAAGACTGTACATGAGGGACGCTCCCGCCTGCCAGGTGTAGATGTGCGTGTGAGGAGAATCAATATATACGCCCATTGCAAGTAGGGTGCATGGTAATTCGCACACATGAGCAGAAACGGGTCATTGACCGGGTCCATGACATCATGACGTCATATGACAATGCCGAACTGATCATGGGGGAACTTGCATCGCTGGGATTTCTTCGTGCCACCAATTCGCCGGACCCCTATGCAATGGAGAATGATGAACTGGAATTATATGTCCGCATACGGCTCAATTCCGACATGTCCATTGGCGGATATGAGCTGTTGACCTTCGACGAGATACGGCGCGAAATTGCGGCAGAATAGGATGAAGTACGGCGCAGTGAGAAAAAAACAGCCCAAATGGTCTTCTCCACTTAATGATTTTCATTTCGCGACAGAATCCAATCAAACATATTTTATGCTTGTATTTCCAATCTAGTAAGGCAAGACTACGATGCCAAGGTGGCGGAGCGGCCACGCGGCTGCCTGCAGAGCAGCTATACTCCGGTTCAAATCCGGACCTTGGCTTTAGGTTGTTCAGGTTTTCTGAACAACCGTCGGAGCAATCGTTCCGGCATAAAACTGCGGCCATAGCAGAGGGGAACACCCGGACCCATCCCGAACCCGGAAGTTAAGCCCTCTCACGTGGTATGCTCTACTGAGATGCGCGAGCTCTCGGGAACCATACTTCGCTGCAGTTTTTCTAAAAGAGAAGTTATTCTTCGTTTTTATTCCGGTAGCGCTGCGGTTATTACCCGTGGGGTTCAACGCATATCTGCATTATGTATGACGCAGGCATTGCGGGAATGTTTCTTCTTGCGTTTATTATCGGTCTTACCGGTGCGCTTGCCCCGGGGCCGATGCTCGTTGCCACCATTACTGCTTCCATACGGGATGGATGGAGGGTGGGACCCCGCATTGTCGTGGGCCACATGGCAATCGAGGCGATATTCGTTCTCTTCATACTGGTAGGGCTTGCAGATTACATCACCCCCCACAGCACGATAATTGCCTTTGCCGGTGGTATATCCCTTGTATTTTTTGGCGCCATCACTCTCCGGGCTGCACAGACGGCCTCGCTCATTGTATCCGGTGAAGAAGTGTATGTCAGCCCGTACCTTGCAGGATTTATCACCTCGGTTTCGAATCCCTATTTCTGGCTCTGGTGGCTCACAATCGGAGCAGGATTCCTTCTTGATGGTGTGCAGGGTGGTCTTCTCGTCGTCATTGCATTTCTGGCCGGCCACTGGCTCGCCGATCTCGGATGGTTCACCTTCATCTCGGTCGGCATCGGGAGAAGCAGAACGATAATCTCTGAACGGGTATATCGCGGAGTCATCGGGGCTTGTGGCGTGATGCTCGTGCTTTTCGGTCTCTATTACATAGTATCCTTTATTCCGGCACTGGGATAGCATCGGAGAATCGGGATGTGCACACCGCTCCACCCTCACTGATACCTGTTTGTTCTGCATGACGATGTCGGACAAGGGTTTTTTGATCGCCCGACGTTGAACCGCTGACGATTGTCCGGTGGGAACATCGGGGAAAACAGGAATATATTCAGGTCCGTTTCAGTCGCTTGATCTGTCGGAGGATCATCTCACGCCGCACGATAAAGACGCTTGCAAGGACGCCTGCGAAGATATTGAAGTAATACATGATGAGGCGCCAGATGAGGACGAAGACCCCCACGATGGACGATGGGACGAAGAGGCCGTACAGCGAAGTGGCACCGATCTCTGCAATGCCCGATCCGCCCGGTGTCAGGGGTATCATCATGATGATGGCAATCATCAGCTGGACGATGAAGGACTCCAGGAAATGGGGCGGTTCACCAAGGGCGATGAGGATGAAGGACGGTATGAGGAACTCTGCTATCCAGTAGAGTGCCGTAAAGAGAAAGCCCCAGAAGAGGCCGGACCGTGCCTTTCCGATGAATTTGGTGAGGGCGGAATTGAAATTGTCCACCTCTTCATCTATACGGTCGCGGAAGCGTTCGACTTTTTCCGACTTCCACCGTTTTGTAAACCATCCGGAGATTCTCTTGATCAACCGCTTTAAAAAATCCGGGTGACGTATGGAATAGACGAAAATGGCAAGAACCACCACAAGGAGCGCCCACATGACGAGAAGCGGTGTAGTAAGGTTCACATCGAGATCACTGACCTGAAATGCCAGCAGCAGGAAGGAGAAGATGCCGATGATCCCCAAAACGATGCCGTCGATGACCCGTTCCATGATGACGACTGCGGTTGCATCCCCGATGGGGACATCCGCCCGGTACAGCTCATGAATCCGCACGGGTTCTCCTCCGGCCTGGGAGGGGGTGATGGCGGCGACCAGGAGATTGGCAAAGACGGCATTGAGCGAATGCAGAAACGGCACGTGGTAGCCGAGGGAATGGGACATCATCTTCATACGCAGCGCCCAGAAGACGAAAGCTCCCATGTGCAGGACAAGGGCAAAGATCAGATACTGAAGCTTGGCATGCTGCAGGTAATCGATGGTGTTTTCATCGATGGTGAGCCACAGAACAATCAGGAGAACGACAGTTGAGAAAGCGACAGATATTGCGAGCCATTTCCACTGTTTTTTCTCCATTCATCACCTCTTTTGCGATTTTTCTGCACTGCGTATCTCTATTTTTTGGAACCCGATACTATATACCCTTTTTACTTTAAATGGTGAACAAATGGCGGTTTTTTCGGACCCTGAGAAGCCCGGCGCGGATGCCTGCATCCAGGAAGCCGTACCCATAGCTGAGTTCACCCAGTGCCTGAAGAAGATCCCCGGTTTTTATCGTCTTTTCTGCCTTGCGCAGATACCGTTCCGCCTTGAAAAGGACCATCTCCGCCGCTTCATGGACGGGGCTCTCCTCCTCCGGGTTGATGGCCACCGATTCAACCGCTGTTGTCAGCATGCGGTGGTACCGGCTGGTCTTTTCCCTCAGGTGTTCGTCCAGTTTCGGTGCCACCTTCTCTCCGATAGACGGGATTTCGTCGAGGGGTTCGATATCGCTGAAGATACCGAGGAGGCATCCGCAATCGAGCCAGCCGAATCCGTATGTGAAGGCGGCGTGGGCATTGACGGAATCTCCCTCATCATAGAACCGGAACCCGTCGCTTGCGTATGCCCCTGCCATCTCGATCATCTCATGGTAGAGTGCGTAGTAGAATCCCGACCGTGAAACGGCCGGCCTGACCTTCTCGGTCTTGTCCCAGAGTGCTTCTCCAAGTGCCTGTATGCTCATAATCCTGCGAATGTCTTAAGGTATTCTTCTTCGATCAGGTGCAGTTCTGCCGGGATGACCAGGACATGCAGCGGGTCGCCGAAATCATGGTCCCTGAGTGTCTGTGCGTCCCCGGCGCGGACATGCGGGTCTGCCGAACCTGCACGGGCAATCCCCACAAAGAGGCGCGGAGGCTCTTTCCCTTCCTTTACCGCCATCTCTTCGATCAGCCTGATTGCCTGCGGCACGGTCATATACCGTCCTTCCTGGATGTCAAGGTAGACGATGGTGTGGAGACTGCGCAGCTGGTTTGCGAGGATCGTATCCAGTGGAGCCGTCGGGAACCAGCCCTTTGCCGGAAACGGTATCGAACACGATTTCCCGAACCGGTAGTTCTGGAGGCCGGAGAGACCGCAGACCGCAGAGGATATGGACGACCCGTGTACGATCTCTGTCGGTATGCCCCGTTCGGACGCCCGGATTCTCAGGTCCGCATGGGTCGTCGAGACCATCGGGTCTCCCCCGGTCAGAAATGCAACATCGGAGTCCCGTGCATATTCAAGTATGGTATCAGGATGCAGTTCGACGTCTTCACGCCCGAGGACCGTGACGGTCTTGCCGTACAGATCCTCCATTTCACAGATTTTTATTCCCATCAGGCGTGAGGTATAGCCTTCCAGAAAGACATGATCCGCAGCCTGAATCCTTTTCAGCCCTTTCAGTGAGATATCGTCGCCGTCAAACAGCCCCAGACCAATGAACGAAAGCATCGCGTATTCCTCCCTTCATGCGTATTCCTCATAGTATGACTTATCAGTTTTGCGTATGATCTAGATCAACTCTGCGGTATGACGAGGGGGGTTTTCGCCCGGAGGGGCGAAAATGTTCGGGAATGCCCCCTGACGGACTGTCCCTGAAAGAATGCTTTATTTCAGGTCGTAACGATACATGATACTACTGTCGGGGGGGCTTTGCGGAACCCTCCACTACTTCGAAGTAGCCTTCATTATATCTCATCCATGGGATGACGGGTCCCGTATCCAATAATGCAGCTGATATCATGATCAGGAAATTGTATGAACGCAGGCTAACGGAATCCCTGGAGGATATTCCCTTAAATGTCTGCTGTATGGTCAGTGAGGAGGAGGTGAAAAGTGCCCCCGGAAAGATTGGCGACTGCGCCCGGTGGAGCAGGGACCTCGGGATCAAAACCCTCATCATCCATATCAGGACTTCCGGTTCGCCGGATATTCATACCCTTCTTCCCGAGCTGCGGGATCTCTTTTCCTTTGCCCGTGTGGAGGTGCACACGGAGAATGGATGTGATGCGTTCGGGGAGGGCAACCTTGAGATCCTCATCGCCGTCGGGCTGTCGGGACGAGAGGAGATTGCCGCGGCCATCCGGTCCATGGCTGAAGAGGGCGTCTCTCCCGATGAGGTGGACGAGGAGCTGTTTCGTTCGTACCTGGCCATCAGGACCGAACCGGATCTCGTCATCAGGACGGGCGGTGACCAGTTGACGGATTTTCTGATATGGCAGTCGGTATACGCAGAACTCTTTTTTACGGACGTGAACTGGGACACCTTCCGAAAAATTGACTTTCTCCGCGCCCTGCGGGATTATCAGATACGTACCCGCCGGTTCGGCAGGTGATGGTTCCTGACCCGGTCGTTGTAGACGCGGATGCCCCGGAGCAGATCGATCTTTCTGAAGAGCGGCCAGTAGGGTGCACAGAAATATACCGCCGATTCATAGCCGTTGGCAAGCCATGGCAGGAAGTTTGAGGTTCGCTGTTCGTTGCCCGTGCGGATGATCAGGTCGACGGGTGCAAGATGCGTGTCGGCGCATATCTTCTCCTCGACCATGGCAGCGGTAATCTCGTCCGGCCTGATGCGTCCCTCACGTTCATCCTCGAGTATTCCCTGTGCACTCCTGATAATCTCGTTTCGCCCCCCATAGGCAAGCGCAATATTGAGAAAAAACCGGTCATAGTCACGGGTGGCCGCCTCCGCATCCTCTATCGTTGCAAGGAGCGGTGCAGGTATCCGGCTCCGGTCCCCGACAACCCGGAGACATATCCCGTTTGCGTGGAAGCGTTCATCGCTGCGGACGGACCCGAATTTCCTGGTAAAAAGGGAGAAGAGTTCGGAGAGTTCCTCTTCCGACCTGCTGAAGTTCTCGGTGGAAAAGGTGTAGAGCGTGATGGAGCGAACCCCGATGTCCCGTGCCCATTCAAGCACCCGTTCGGTCGTCTCCGCCCCCATGGAGTGGCCGAATGCGGTGTTTTTCCCCAGAATGGAGGCATACCGGCGGTTGCCGTCCATGATGATGGCGATGTGACCGGGCACATGCCGGATGCTTTTTTTCAGGTGCCACTCGTAGATCTTTTCGGGGATTGCACGTATCTTCATACCGGGATGACCTCGACGACCATACCGTTGTTCGGGAACCGTTCCACGACGTATTTTTTACCGGGATGATCATTGAAGTCTTCGGTGAGCACCCACCATGCCATCTCCACCCGACCATCGATGACCTCCATCTCGTCGGGGTCGATCTCCGGCATCTCGTCCCCATACTCGAGGACACCGTATATCACCGTGCCGTCCTCGGTAATCTCCTCGAACGGCCGGGCGGTGTTGGCGGCAATACGCTTCAGGCGCTCCCTGAGCTGGATGGAGTCCTTGAATGTCGATGAGCACCAATGGACCTTTTCGTGCCGCCGTATCTCACGGGTCCACTCTTCGGCGCCCCCCACCGCGTTGTGGTAGCAGTCCTCGAGATCGAATCCCCGCTGCCGCATTTCGCCCGCATTGGTCTCGCTCCATTCAAGCTCGTTGATATTGAAGAAGTCCAGTTCATCGAGGAGGGGTTCGAAGTACTCGAGCCCTGGCAGCGACGGGACTTCTATGGTGACTTCCATGCCGAGGCGCTTTGCGGTGCGTATTGCGTCCGGAAACCTGCTCTCCATGATATGGGGCCATATCTCATGCGGCGGGTGAAACCGGATCTCATCGACGAGGCCGACGAGGGCTGTCAGTTCCCGCTCCCCCGGTGCGATACCGGTATACATGTGGATGTGATGGTCGTTTCCGAACGTCTCTTTCAGGAGCCGGGAGTAATGGACGATGCGGTCGAGGACAAGGAACGGTTCCCCCCCGGTGATGCCGGTCCCAAGGGCACTCATGATGCGTGCCTCGTCCAGGACGTCATCGTCGGAGCGAACCTCCCGGTCATTTGCCCAGACGGCACTATTTCCTTTTCGTTCACTCGATATCGGGCAGTACCAGCAGGTGCGGTTGCACTGTCCGGTGATGAAGAGGACCATCTTGGCCCCCTCGTGGCAGAGTTGACAGGCCCTACTCAACACCGGCGTTCACCGCTTCTGCAATCCGTCCGGTGACAAAGTCACTGCCGAGTGCCTCGAGGAACCATCCCAGGCGCGGGCCGCGTTTCTGGCCGAGGATGGCGATGTATACCGCCGTGAAGATGACCTTTGGATTGACGTTGGTATCTTCGGCGACCTTGTAGACGGCGTTGTGGATGTCTTCCGCACGCCACTCGTCAAAGCCGGTGTATGCCGCAAGGAGGGCGCCAAGCCCGTAGCGCTCATCGTCACCGAACGCAAACGTCTCTTCGGGAAGGGTCTCCCTGATGGTGAACCGGACGTCGGCGGGTGCGTACTGCTCAATCCACAGCTTCGCCCGTTTTGCCCGTGCGAGGACTGCATCGCGGTTCGCCACATTATAGCCGCTTCTTTCAAGAATATCGAATATTGCATCGTCATCCTGTGCAATCTGAACGACCGTCACGAGGTGGCGGAAGGGGATGTCGGTTGCAACCGAGGAGATGGCTGAAAGCTCGTACTCGCGGGTGTTTCCTTCTTCTGCGACGCGGGCATACTCGTCGATAAGGCTCAGGAGGCCCATGCCCGGGTCGAAGTTGATTGCCTTTTCCGGTTTTGTCCGGACGATCAAATACCTAAGGACATCCGGGGGGACGATGTCGAGCATGGAGTTGATGGTGATGGCAACCCCCGTTGAGGATGCCATGGCGCCCTTGCCCTTCAGGCTGATCCATTCATACTGGACGGGGTGGGGCTCCATTCCGCCGAAGATGGTGCGGACGATCTCCCTTCCCGTGTCATATGATCCACCGGCGGCCGCATGATCCTTGCCGAACGGTTCGACGGTGATGCCGAGGGCGGCCCACCGCATCGGCCAGTCGACACGCCAGACAAGTTTTCCTTCGCCCTTTGCATAGTCGGAGACGCCTTCGTATCCGCACCCGCAGCGGTATGACACGGTATGGCAATCGGCATCATGGGCGAGGATCTCGGCATTGGAGATGGTCCCGCACCCGGCACAGACCGGATAATACGGCACCCAGTCGTCGGGGAGGGTGCGCCGGGAGACTCTCTCGAGGATCTCCTTGATCTCCCGGCTCTTTTCGAGAACGGTCCGTATCTGTTCCGTATACCGGCCGCTCCGGTACTGTTCGCTCGATTTGATGACGGTGGGCCGGACATCCATCTCGGTCAGAGCGCTTAAAAACGGCTCGAGGAAATGCTCCGCATAGCTTGCATGCTCCCCGCAGGGACATGGGATGTCACAGAGAGGACGGCCGATATATTTGCTGTATTCTTCAGGCAGGAACGGGTAGACCTTTCTGAGAGGGTCGAAGTCATCCGCTATGTATATGAGTTCGGCATCGAGACCACGCTCGTTCATCGCTTTGTAGACGAGATCGCCCGTCAGCACCTCCCGCATATTTCCGATATGAATCGGACCGGAAGGAGTGATCCCTGTTGCAATCCGATGGGGAGTATCCTGGTCAACCTCGGCTGCACAGACGTCTGCCCAGTGTATCTTTCCGTTGGCATTGCCGGCTTGCTGCTGCATCGGGTTATACATTGGAACTCTTAGATTAACAATATGTAGGTAAGACTGCTGCCCCCGCGTAGGTCGGGGCATGTCGTCTGTTCGCTGCAGGAAAGGGTATGCGGGTTGCTATGCAAAAAAGCCGTGCCCTGCGCCCGTGGCGAAACGTGGCATTGCAGGACCGGCAGAAGATGAAGTGTGCACCGTGCACCCGGTGACGCACGTCTCCGTCTGCTGAGGGGGGACGCAGGAGAATGGGTTGAGCGGATAATTGGCCCGTTAACGGTACGGGAGAGGAAAAAAGAGGGGAAATTATTTCTTCGCTTTATCCTTCTTCTTCTTTGCCGGCTTGCCCATCGAGTGGATGTCCACAAGGTACCGGTCGTCGCTTCCCATGCGCACGACCACCTCATCCGACTCGGCAAGTTTCTCGATATTGAGTTCATAGGTGCCGGGATTGACAACGGTGATGCTCTCAATCCGGTCATATATCTCTATTTTCCGGGGACGCTTCGCCTCTTCGCCGGAACGTTTTTCGGATTTTTCTTCCTTCAGTTCCAGAAACTGCTGTTTTGTCTCTTCGGCTATCTGTCCGATGGTCTTCTCTTCAAGGACATCCTTGTGGATATCCGCTGCCTTGACGTAGAGGAATTTCTTCCCCCCGCAACTGGGGCAGCCCTTGAGAATGACGGTCGACCCGTCAGTAAATTCCCGTCCGCATTGTGTGCATTTGTGCGGCATTTACCCCCTCACCTTGACGAGACCCAGGCACTGATGAGGTCTTTGTCTTTCTTGATGGTCTTCATCTGGTTGGCAGGTCCGATAACGGTCATACGGGCGCCGGGAGCCTTCTTTCCAAGGAGCTTTCCCAGAAATCCGGGTGAGGACTGGCTATCCTTTGCACTGTAGGTCTCCATCTCGATGCCGGAAAACCCGTCCGGTGAGATCTCCATCATCGTCATCTCGATGAGTTTGCTCTGCTCATCGGGAGAGAGGCCTTTTTCCAAAATGACGATATTGCCTTCCATCACGTCATCGAGGATGAGGCGAATCTTCTCCATCGAGGTCATCCTGTCCAGCCTGTCCGCTGAAATCAAATTAATCTGAACTCCCTGAATCATGAGCTCACCCAAAGACCTCGAGCATTTTTTCGTAGAGTTCTTCAACGTTATCGCCTTCGAGACCGGAGATCGAGATGACCGGGTGCTGCGGGAAGGCCTTTTTTATGCGCTGCGGTGCAGCATCGGGGAGATCGATCTTGTTTGCGACGATGAGGACCGGAAGGTTTCTGCTCTCAATGATGCCGATGAGCATGATATTGACCTGGGTAAAGGGGTCGAGCGTTGCATCAAGCATGTAGATGACGCCGTCGATATCCTCCCTGAGCCAGTGCATGGCCTCCGCCACACCTTCGGTTGCCTCACGGGCCCGTTTGATCGCCTCATCCTTTTCGATACCGTACTCGACAAATTCCTGGTAGTCGATCTTTGTCGTCACACCCGGGGTATCGACGATGTCGATGGTCAGCGAACTGCCGTTCTGGTTTGAGATGGTGATGCCTTCTTTCCTGCGTGCACGACGTGTTTCATGCGGAATTTCACTGACGGGGCCGAGGGCGTCGCCCGTCCAGTCACGCACGATACGGTTGGAAAGCGTAGTCTTGCCCGCGTTCGGCGGCCCGTATATGCCTATTCGTGACTGGCGCTTCTTGAGAAAGGCGCTTAAAAATCTGGATAGTCGTTTTTTGGTCCGGATAAAGAGATTCATGAACTCCTCCTGAAAGAAAGACGTATTCAGATTAGGATATTTCATTCCTATCTAATATACCTTTATAATCCACTTTATTGGAGAATACGCGGGATTGGTGCACCTTCAGTATTCTTTTATAGATGCTGTGCATAATACCCCATTTGTATCCAAACGATCTCGATTTCCCGTGAAATTGTAGGATATCTGGTGATCTGTGTGAGCGACAACAATGTGAACGCGATGCGTTTTGAAACACGTGTCCCCATCAAGGAAGTTATGAAGTTCCGGCCCGCGACTATCCCGGTTGATACCACGGTTGCATCGGCGGCTCAGAAAATGTGCCAGGAGGAGGTGGGAAGTTGCATCGTCCTGGAAAACAGCCATCCGGCAGGCATCATCACTGAGCAGGACATCAACTGCAAGGTCGTCGCAAAGGACAGAAAACCGGGGGATGTTCTGGTAAAGGAAGTGATGAGTACCCCGCTCATTACCATCGAGGCCGACAAGACGGTCGGTGACGTCGTTGACATGATGGTCAGGCACAAGGTACGACGTGTGCCGGTGGTGGAGAACGGCTATGTCACCGGGATCGTCACCGTCCGCGACATTCTTGCCGTCTCGAATGAGATGAACGAGATTATGGCGAATCTCATCGAGATCAACCGATATGACGACCTCATAACCGGCATCTGTGACGAATGCGAGTGCATGTCCGACGATCTTCGGAGCGTTGACGGCCGGATGCTGTGCCCCGAATGCCGGGCGGAGGAAGAACCTCTATGAAGGTCGTCTCGGACCTGATGCGGACATTACCACCCCTGAAATCCGGCGATCCGATCACGAAGGCACGGCAGATGCTGCGCGACGGTGATTTCAGGGAACTCTATATACAGGATGATGCCGGCACCATAGCGGGCATCATCGACATCTCCGATGTCCTGATGGTAAGTGACACCCGGTCGAACCTGACGCTCGCCTCACTGATGAGGCCGGCGCCTGTTGTCGGGGAGGACGTGTCGGTCGAAGAGGCCCTCCTGGTCATCCGCGATGCACGGACGGACAGTGCCGGTGTGGTCCGGCCCGATGGGGAACTCCTCGGTGCGGTCCTCCTCTCCGACCTCTTCCCGATCGTCATGTCCCGGCAGAATCCTACCGGGATCATCGAGGATTATATGACCAAACGGGTCGTCACCTGCGGAGAGGATGAATTCCTCTATCGGGTGTATGCGATGATCACGGAGAGCGGGTATGATGGCCTCCCGGTTATCCGGGGGAAAGGTCGGGAGATCGTCGGCATCATATCCCGCCGGGATCTTCTTCAGGGACATATAAAAAATTCCATAACCTCACGGCACAGGACGCCGGTGCAGATGATCATGGTGACGCCTCCCATCATTGCATTTCGGGGCGACACGGTAAGAGATGCGGCGGAGGCGATGATAAAACATGATATCAGCCGACTTCCGGTAATAGAACCGGACGGAACCGTAATCGGCATAATTTCACGACAGGATATCCTGCGGGCACTCTCCCTACCAGGTGAATATGAATGAACCGGCATAATCAACACAATAAGGTGAATGACAAGAGGATTCTGAGCCCCGGCAAAAACCCGGGCGGCGCAGTGGAGTTGAATTCGCACAGGTCCGGCAGTCACAATGAACTGCTCTCACTGGGGACGAAGGATGTCTGCGCCGTGCCGCCGACGATGAGTATCATCGGTTCGGTCGAAGGAATGATCCGGAAGGGGTTTCGGCGGCTTCCGGTAACCGATCCCGGTACCCAGCAGCTCAAGGGGCTGGTGACGGCAGGAGACATCATCGACTTCATGGGCGGTGGTCAGAAGTACAACCTGGTCCGCGGCAGGCACCACGGCAATCTCATTGCCGCCGTCAATGAACCGGTCCGGCGGATCATGTCGACGAACATCATGACCCTTTCCCCGTCCGATGGGCTGGGGGATGCCGTCGAATGCATTCTTCAGTCGGGATACGGCGGCCTCCCCATCGTCGACAAGGAGATGGTCCTCTGCGGGATCTTTACCGAGCGCGACGCACTCAATGTCCTCTCGACATTCAGGAGCGGTCTTCCGGTTGAGGAGGTGATGACGGTATCGCCATTCGTCACCTCTCCCGACGCGACGATCTCCGAGGTGACCCGGGAGATGGTCAAACGCAAATTCCGGAGACTTCCGGTGGTCAGCGAAGACGTCCTCTTCGGCATCGTGACGGCGATGGACGTCATGCGGTACCTCGGAAACGGTGATGCATTTGCCGACATGGAGACCGGCAATGCCGATGACGTGATGAATCTTCCTATCCGGGAGATTATCAGCGGGGAGCTCTATACGACGACGCCTGATACGAATATCGGTGAGACGGCGAGGATGATGATCTCACGCGGAGTGGGGGCATTTCCCGTTATCGAAGATTCCCGTCTCGTCGGGATCATAACCGAATTCGACATGGTCCGGGCGCTCCGCCGGGAGATGTAGGGTCTTTGCCTGTGTGTGTCACAAGGATCAGGATTTAATTCCTAAAAGGAGATCAACACAGTAGAGGAATGCTCGCCTGCTGCGCATGCGGCGGCAGCACTCCGGCACTGTTCCGCTGTGGTACATGGACGGTGCCTGAAGCAACGCTGAAAGGATATCACCTGCCCGGCGGCGTTTCGCCGCCCGGTAAGGCTCAAAGTGTAGAATAATCAGGAAGTGGCAAAAATGAGTGACGAACTATTTGTAAAAGACGTTATGTCCAGGCCCATCACCATTGCGAAATCCGCACCGATCACGGAGGCACTCGATAAGATGCTTGCCGATGGTATCGACCCGCTCATTGTGACGAACAATGGCGGTGTCATGGGAACCATATCGAGGGCGGCCATCGCAGAGACGCTTGGAAGCAGGAAAACGTCGTCGCTGTCACCAACCAAGATACATGTGGCCAACAAAACGGATGAGAATTTCACCTCCGTCTATCCGGATGAAGAGGCAGAGATTCTCATTCCGCTCCTGCAGGAGTTCAAGGTTGTGGTGGTTCTGGATAGCGAACACCACCTCATTGGTAAAGTCGATGCGACGGACCTTTTGAAGGTGCTGAAGCCGGAGACGACCACCGAGAACCTGCTCCAGACAGCCCCGGTAATCGGACCGGAGGAACGAGTGATTCATCTCAGGAGGCGCATGATTGACGAAGAAGCCACAAAGTTCGTTGTCACGGAGGAAGGAGAGATCCTCGGCATCGTGACCGAGACCGATGTCGCACGAGCGATGCGCGACTTCAGGCTCCGGGTTGACGACCGTCACCAGGAAAACCAGGTCAAACATATCCGCGTCGGGGATATCATGACCTCGCCTGCTATCGTACGGGAGTATACGACTGCCGTCCCGGAGTTCATTGACCTGATCGTCGGCAAGAACATCAGTTCCGTTCCGGTTATCCGGGATGGGAAGTTCGCCGGAATCATCACCAAAGAGGCACTTCTGGTTGCCCTTTGAATACCCACTTTTTTTGGTCGGAACCGTGACACCGGCGGGAACGGTGCGGTACGAACCACAATCCTTAATATCACTCTCGGCCCTAATTATAAGGTAACATTCATGTAGCAGCACTGTATGGTGTTGCGAGTGTCGTAACGATGCGAGATTATCTCTGTTGAGATAGCCAAGCCAGGCATGGCGCGGGGTTGCTAACCCCGTGTCCCTTGCGGGACTCGAGGGTTCAAATCCCTCTCTCAACGCTTCAGAGTAGATCTCATTGTGAGGCTAACCGAATGGAAGAACAGGAGATAAATTACTTCGTACGTATCGAGAATACGGACCTTGACGGAACAAAAGCCGTCCAGATTGCACTTACCGGCCTTCCGGGCATCGGGATGCACACCTCAAGGGTCATTGCACAGCTTGCTGATGTAGACCCGCGCGCAACCCTTGGTCTTCTGGACGACGAGCCGGTCAACCGCATTCGCGATGTCGTAGCGAACTATAAAGACCACGTCCCGACGTGGATGCTGAACCGCCAGAAGGATGTCTATACCGGTGAAGCAAAGCAGCTTCTCGGCACTGATCTGCGTCTGGCAATCGAGGACGATATCAACCGGATGAGAAAAATCCGGAGCTATCGTGGAATTCGTCATGAGACCGGTCAGAAGGTCCGTGGGCAGCGCACGAAGTCTACCGGAAGAACCGGGTCGACCGTCGGTGTGCGGAGAAAGAAGAGCTAGGTGGGTTAGATGGGATATCCAGGACAGAACCACAAGACATACGAAACGCCGAAACGCCGCTTTGAAAAGTCCCGTATTGAGGATGAGACCCGTCTGGTCATCGACTATGGTCTGAGAAACAAGAGGGAACTCTGGAAAGCACAGTCCACGCTTCGTAAATACCGCCGTCTCGCCCGTGAACTTCTTGCTCTGAAGTCCTCGTCCACCAATGAGGCACTGATCGTACGCAAGGAGGATGAACTCCTCGGCCACCTCTTCCGGTATGGCCTTCTCGGAGAACACGCAGGCATCAGTGAGGTCCTTGCACTCAAGACCGAGAATGAACTTGAGCGCCGTCTCCAGACGCTTGTCTACCGTCGTGGCCTCGCCCGTTCACCGAAACAGGCACGCCAGTTCATAACTCACGGCCACATTGCGATCTCCGGCCGTAAACTGACGATCCCGGGCTACCGTGTAAAGCGGGGCGAAGAGGACATGATTGAGTATTATGGCCCGTCGCCGTTTACGAACGAAGTCCACCCCGAGAGGGAGAGAATCATAAAGGGAGGCCGTAGCTAATGGCTGAAAAGACCGAAAAATGGGGAGTGGCGCACATCTACGCTTCATTTAACAATACCGTCATCACGGTCACTGATCTTTCCGGTGCCGAGACTGTCACGAAGTCTTCCGGCGGAATGGTGGTGAAGCAGGCGAGAAATGAAAGCTCACCCTATGCAGCAATGCAGATGGCAACGAATGTGGCAAACCAGGCAATGGAGAAAGGCATTGTCGGGCTGCATGTCAAGGTTCGTGCCCCGGGTCGCGGGAAACAGAGAAGCCCCGGTCCTGGTGCGCAGGCAGCAATTCGTGCACTTGCCCGGGCCGGCATGCGTATCGGACGCATCGAAGACGTTACACCCGTCCCCCACGACAGCATTCGTGCCAAAGGTGGGAGAAGGGGCAGGAGAGTCTGATTAATGCAGATTTCATTCAGCAGGCTTGATGACACCGTCGCCCGTTTCGTTCTCAAGGGGGCAACACCGGCATTTGCCAACACCCTCCGCAGAACGATGATCGGAGAAGTTCCGACGCTTGCCATCGAGGATGTATTCATCTACGATAATAACAGCGCACTCTTTGACGAAATACTGGCTCACCGCCTGGGTCTGATTCCCCTCAGGACCGATCTTGACGAATATGTCATGAAGGAGGAATGCTCATGCGGTGGCGAAGGATGTTCCAGTTGCACAGCAATCTATACGCTGAGTGTGGAAGGGCCGAAGATGGTCTATTCCAGTGATCTCATTCCGCAGAATCCTCAGGCGGCTCCCGTTGTGGACAGTATCCCCCTTGTCAAGCTCGAGAAGGAGCAGAAGGTTGTCCTCGAGGCACGTGCCGTCCTTGGAAAGGGGACCACCCATGCGAAATGGCAGCCGACTCTTGTGTGCGGTTATAAGACATACCCCATCATCACCATCGACAAGAAGTGTGACGGGTGCGGGATGTGCATTGATGAATGTCCACGTGGAGTCCTTGAAGTGGCAGGAGACTCGGCACGGGTTGTCGATGGAAAACTCGAAGACTGTTCGCTCTGTCGCCTCTGCGAGAGGATCTGTAATTCAGAGGGGACCTGGGACGTCCCGGCGATTCGCATCACCTCGGACGACGCACGGTTCCTCTTCATCGTGGAAAGCGACGGTTCCCTCCCGGTAAAGGAGATAATCGAGCGGGCACTTCGGGAAATACAGTCCAAATCTGAAAGCCTGGTGGATGTTTTAAGCGACATTTCTGGAGGAAATGGAAATGATGAAATCTAGTTCAAAGACGAACCCGCGCTACTCTGCCCTCATCTCCACACTCAAGGAGGTCTCACGAAACACCGGGGCCGGAGTATGGCGCGAGATTGCAAAACGGCTGGAAGCGCCGAGCAATAACTATGCTGAAGTAAACATCAGCAAGATCAACCGCTATGCGCAGGAAGGGGACATTATCCTTGTTCCGGGTAAGGTCCTTGGCAGCGGCCTGATTGACCAGAGTGTCTCTGTAGCCGCACTCAACTTCAGTGCAGCGGCAGTAGACAAGATCACCGGTGCGAACGGGAAATGCATGACAATCGAAGAGCTTGTTGCAAATAATCCGCAGGGCTCGAAGGTTAGGATTCTGAGGTGAGAAGAATGGTGACAGTAATTGACGCAGAAGGTCTTCGCCTCGGCAGACTTGCAAGCATCGTTGCGAAACGCACGCTTGAAGGAGAGGAGATCGCGATTGTCAACGCTGAACTCTGTGTGGTCTCCGGTTCCCGGGCACGCATCATCGCTGACTATGATCACAAGCGCAAGCGTGGCTCCCGCGAGGGTGGGCCCTTCTACCCGCGCAGGCCGGATCACATCCTCAAGCGCACCATCAGGGGCATGGTTCCCTACAAGCGCAAGCGTGGTTCGGAAGCACTTGAGCTTGTGAAGGTCTACGTCGGCGTTCCTGATGAATTCCAGGGCGCTGAACGCGAAGTCCTTGAGCAGGCGCACATCGACGGTCTCTCCACGCCCAAGTTCATCACACTCGGCGAGGTCAGCACCCGGCTTGGAGCAAAGTTTTAATGGCGGTGAGATGATATGACGAAAGTAGTTAACACAAGCGGTAAAAGGAAGACTGCTATTGCGCGTGCAACGCTCAGTGAAGGCAAGGGCCGCGTCAGGATCAATTCAGTTCCGCTGGAAATCTTCGGAACCGAGCTGATCCGGATGAAAATCTCCGAACCGCTCCTCCTGGTCCCTGAGGCAATCGACGGTATTGACGTCAGCATCGATGTCAATGGCGGCGGTTTCATGGGGCAGGCGGAGGCAGTGCGGACTGCGCTTGCGCGTGGAATTGTACAGTGGCACAATGACCCGAAGATCAAGGATGCATACCTGGCATATGACCGTACGCTCCTTGTAAATGACTCGCGTCAGAAGGAAGCAAAGAAGCCGCATGGCCGTGGTGCACGTGCGAAATTCCAAAAGTCTTATCGTTAGATAGGAATAACATATAGAGAGTCGTTTACATGATTCCGGTCCGATGTTTCACTTGCGGGAAAGTAATCTCCTCCTCCTGGGAAGAGTTCAGGCAGAGGAGAGATGCAGGCGAGGATCCCAAACAGATCCTCGACGACCTCGGACTTTCGCGCTACTGCTGCAGGCGTATGCTGCTAGCACACAAAGAGATTATCGATGATCTCAATCCGTTCCAGTAAAGATGTATGTTTACAGGGGGTCGTGGGGTAGCCTGGCCATCCTATGGCGTTCGGGATGCTGTAACCTGAGTTCAAATCTCAGCGACCCCATTTTCAAATTTTGGAGAGATAATGGAATCATTTACCCGTTATGAAAGAGCAAGAATTGTCGGCGCACGTTCTTTGCAGATTTCGATGGGAGCTCCTCTTCTGGTCCAGACTGATGCGATTGATCCTCTTGAGATTGCCGATGAAGAATTCCGAAAAAATGTAATTCCCATCACGGTAAAAAGAGCGAAGTGATTGAATGGCACAGATTCAGCAGATCAATTTACGAACTATTCTCGACAGCCGCGGCAATCCAACGGTTGAAGCAGAGGTTGTGGCAGAAGGAGCTACCGGGCGTGCTGCGGCACCTTCCGGTGCAAGTACAGGGATGTATGAGGCAAAGGTTCGTCCGCCGAGAGACGCCATTGCCGATGCAGAATCAACGGTGATACCGGTCCTCCTCGGGGAGGATGTGACGGATCAACCGTGTATCGACGCAATTCTTCGGGAAATTGACGGGACGCAGGATTTCTCGGTCATCGGAGCCAATGTTGCAGTCGCGATATCGCTCGCCTCGGCAAAGGCTGCGGCATCGTCACTCGGACTGCCGCTCTTCCGGTACCTCGGGGGTGCATTTGCGATGGAGACCCCGTACCCGCTGGGCAATGTCATCGGCGGTGGGGCACATGCGGCAAATGCAACCGATATCCAGGAATTCCTCGTCGTTCCGACAGGTGCGATGAACTCCGAAGAAGGTGTCTTTGCAAACGCGGCCGTTCACCGGACGATAAAAGAGCTTCTGGCCGCTCGCGGCAATGCCTGCGGCAAGGGGGATGAGGGCGCCTGGGCACCCCGGATCCAGGACATTGAGGCATTCGATCTCGTGCAGGAAGCGGTCGGAATGGTCTCCGACGAACTGCTGATTGAGATTCGGATGGGCATCGACGTTGCGGCAAGCGAACTCTGGAAGGACGGCGCGTACGCTTACCGTGATGCACACCGCACCACAGAGGACCAGGTCGCATATATCGCAGAGCTCGTCGACCGCTACGAGCTTGCCTATGTCGAGGACCCCTTGCAGGAAGAGGACTTTGAAGGGTTTTCGGACCTGACCTCACTGGTGGGAGACCGCTGTCTTATCTGTGGTGACGACCTTTATGTTACGAATGTTGAGCGCATAGAAACGGGTATCGAGACCGATGCGTCGAATTGCGTTCTCATTAAACCAAATCAGATCGGAACCCTTACGGATACCTATGAGGCTATTAAGATGGCACATTCATATGGTATGGAAACCGTAATGAGCCATCGTTCCGGTGAAACCACCGATGAAACCATAGCGCATCTCGCAACGGCATTCGGATGTATTTATCTGAAGACCGGTGTCGTTGGCGGAGAACGCATCGCAAAACTGAATGAACTTATACGAATTGAGGAGTTGATATCGTGAACTCAAACGAAATGGAAATTGAGCTGACTGAATCACTTGTTCCGGTCGAGGAATATCTGGCTGCAGGCGTTCACATCGGAACGCAGCAGAAGAATGATGATATGATGAAATTCATCTACCGCGTGCGCGGCGATGGATTGTACATACTTGATATCAGGGAGACGGACGGCAGGATTAAGACTGCGGCACAGTTTATTGCAAAGTTCAACCCTGCTGAGGTCCTTGTTGTCACGTCCCGCCAGTACGGGCAGTACCCCGCAAAGCGGTTTGCCCAGGCAATCGGGGGCATGCACAAGGTAGGGCGCTTTATCCCCGGAACCCTGACCAACCCGAATATGGATGGGTTCATCGAGCCCCGTCTCGTCCTTGTGACAGACCCGACCGGTGACGCACAGGCTATCAAGGAAGCAGTCCAGACCGGCATCCCCGTCGTGGCGCTCTGCGATACCAATAACTCCACCAAATACATCGATCTCGTTATTCCAACGAATAACAAAGGCCGCAAGGCACTCTCAATGGTCTACTATCTCCTGACACGCGAAGTTCTGAAAGAGCGTGGCATTACGACCTCACTCGTTCAGGAAGACTTCGAAATAGAACTCTGAGTCGGATTTCCCGACCAGTCATCATACTATCAGGGAGCGAGGATGGTTGTACGTCGCCCGACATTTGCCGGGATGTTCTACCCGGATGACCCCGCTGAATTAATGACCCTGATGGATCTTTTTCTTTCCCGGGCGCACGGTGTCGACGACTGTTACGGCGTTGTCGCCCCCCATGCGGGATATCCATATTCAGGACAGGTCCAGGCGGCCTCATATTCATGCATTCCAAAGGGCTATTCCGGGACCTTTATTGTACTGGGTCCGAGTCATGCGGGCTATCCGACCAGCACGTCTGCTATGGACTGGGGAACGCCCATCGGGGTCGTCGAGACCGATGCAGACCTCTGCCGGGCACTGGGTATCGAAATACGCGATGATGCGATCAATGCGCGCGAAAATTCTCTTGAGGTGCAGATGCCGTTTATCAGGCACTGCTTCCCCGAAGCGAAGATAGTTCCCGTCCTGATGGGATACCAGGATTATGCGAGCGCGATGGACGTTGCTTCACGGATAACCGCGGCATTGGAGACGTATTCCGGCGATATCAGGATCATCGCATCGAGCGATTTTTCCCATTATATTCCGGATGCGGTGGCACGTGCCGACGATCAGTACGTGATCGAGGCACTTCATAATTTAAATACTGAAGAGTTTTATAAAAGATTAGTCGAGAAAAGACTGACGGCATGCGGGTACGGGCCGATAGCGGTCCTCACCGAGGTCTGTCGGCATCTCGGAGCCACACAGGGACGTCTGATAGAATATGCAACAAGCGGCGACGTCACCGGTGACTTCGATCAGGTTGTCGGATATGCATCAATAGCGGCGGTATAAATTTGGCAGTATGGAGCGCACCTGGCAAGGTATTTCTATTTGGTGAGCATGCGGTGGTGTACGGAAAGCCCGGCATAGCGATGGGGATTAAACCGCGGGTCTATGTAACCGTGCGAAAGACCCGGCATCCCCCGCGGGTGAAATCGCCCTATCTTGAGATGTGTTTTGAGAAGATGGGTGTCAATGGAAGCGTCTATATCCATTCCCAGCTTCCGAGTTCATCGGGCCTGGGGTCCTCGGCGGCAGTGACGGTCGCAACGCTTTCTGCGATCAACGACGAATTCTCGCTGGGACATTCGAGAGATGATATTGCGCATCTCGCATTCCAGGTGGAAAAGGAGGTCCAGATGGGACGTGCAAGCCCCACGGACACCTACGTCTCCACCTTCGGTGGCATCGTTTTGATCATGGGTGGAACCAAGCGCCGTCTCCCTCCGCAGGATTTTCACCTCGTCATCGGCAATACGATGGTCTCTCACTCCACGGCAAAGATGGTCGAGCAGGTTGCAACCTTCCGGGAAGAGGACCCGAACATCGTCAATCCCATTCTCGATGCCATCGAGGCGGTGACACTCAAATCCATGCATGTCTTCAATGATCACCGTTCTCTCGGCCGGTACATGGATATCAATCATGAACTGCTTGAGGCACTCGGCGTCGGGCATCCATCACTGACACGCCTGGTGATGGCCGCACGGTCGGCAGGTGCCTATGGGGCGAAGATCACGGGCGCGGGGGGCGGCGGTTCCATGGTGGCCCTTTGTCCCAAACGATCCAAATCAAAGGTCGCAGGAGCCATCGAGGGCTGTGACGGGAAGGCAATCACCACCACGATCGACACAGAAGGGGCACGAAAGGAGTCAGAAGATGACAGAAAGCATACTGGTAAAGCTGGGCGGTAGCGTCGTTACCGACAAATCGGGTGAATGCAAAGTAGACGAGGCACGACTGGCGGCAATTGCGGATGAACTCGCATCCCGTCCGGATGTCCGGTTTGTGGTTGTACATGGTGCCGGTTCCTGCGGGCACCCGGAAGCGAAACGCCATCACCTTGATAAAGGTTTAAATCAGAATAATAAAGCAGGTATATTTATCACCCACAATGCCGTTCGGAATCTGAACGATGCGGTGATAAAGGCGCTGCGTGCACGAGGGGTGGAGGCCGTCGGTATCCATCCGCTTGATGCATGCATCGCAAACAACGGACGTCTCATATCATTCGAAAGCGGACCTGTAGAACTCCTCATGCAGCATGGAATTGTTCCGGTCCTCCACGGGGACGTGGTCATGGACCGTAAACGGGGTGCATGCATTGTTTCCGGGGATCAGCTGATAGCAGCTCTTCCGTCAAGGATACGGATCGACCGTATTGGTCTTGCGACCGACGTTGCGGGCGTTCTCAGCGATGGGGACGTGGTGCCGGTCATCACTCCGGAGACCGCAGACATCCTGGACATTCGGCAATCAGACAATACCGATGTTACGGGCGGAATGAAAGGGAAGATTTCCGAACTCCTCGCTCTTGCAGAGGAAGGAACGGAATCGGCCATCTTTCATATTTCAAGGCTCGGGGATTTCCTGGATGGGCGTGATCACGGTGGAACTGTTGTGAAAGGTTCCCACAAGCAGAACTGACTGCTCCGTTGCATACCTGGTGTAGCAGCACAATATCGGCACCCTCGCATACGAGGCGGTGTACGGAAAAAAGGATGGACCCCACATGCCAGAAAGGGGGAAATATCATAATGAAAAATACGAGCACATCATCACGAAAGAAAGAGCATCTCATCATCTGTGCAAACGAGCCCGTTCTCGCGGGTGCGACGGGGTTCGACGACATCCGTCTGGTGCACGATGCTCTGCCTGAATGTTCCATGGATGCTGTCGACCTGCGTCAGCGGTTTCTTGGACATCAGCTGAACTCACCTCTCTTTATCGCTGCGATGACCGGGGGGCATCCCGACACGACGGCTGTCAATGCAACCCTCGCGAGAGCGGCAGAGGAATGTGGTATCGGCATGGGCGTCGGCTCCCAGCGTGCGGCCCTTGAAGACCCCGAACTGGAAGGAAGTTTCACCGTCGTCCGGGAAGAAGCGCCGACCGCATTTCTCTGTGCGAACCTGGGTATAATTCAGCTCAAGGACCATGGTGCAGAATGGGCCGATCGTGCAGTCGAGATGATCGATGCACAGGCACTCTGCATTCACCTGAACCCTCTTCAGGAAGCAATCCAGCCCGAAGGCGATCACGACACCTCCGGGTGCCTCGAAAGTCTGCGTGATCTCTGTTCATCCGCCAGGTACCCGGTCATCGTCAAGGAGACCGGGTCGGGGATATCGTATGAAGTCGCCCGTTCGCTGTATGCAGCGGGTGCGGCGGCCATCGACGTCGGCGGCATCGGCGGGACATCGTGGGCGGCGGTCGAACGGGTGCGGGCCCATGATCCGGCGCTCGCCTCCCTCGGCGATCATTTCGCCGACTGGGGAATCCCGACCGCCGTCAGCGTCGTCGAGACGCGGCGGGCCGGAGGGCCGGTCATTGCGACCGGCGGCCTGAGCCGGGGAACGGATATTGCAAAGGCCATTGCAATCGGCGCGGATCTTGGCGGCATGGCACATGCGCTCCTTGGGCCTGCGCTTGACGGCGATGATGCCCTGATGAGTGAGATCTCCCGGATACACCGGGAACTTGCGGTTGCGATGTATCTTACCGGTGCACGAACCGTGAACGAACTGAAATCAATACGAACGTACATCACCGGCATAACCGCCGAAATGCTACGAAACGAGGAATAAACAATGGAAGTTGAAGTAATAGCCGTGGGCGGGTATAACGAAGTCGGCAGAAATATGACCGCCGTCCGCTGCGGAAAAGAAATAGTTATTTTCGATATGGGTCTGCGTCTGGACCAGATCATGATCCATGAGGATGCGGAAGTAGAGAATATGCATTCCCTGGATCTCATCGGGATGAAGGCGATTCCCGATGATACGATCATGAATGCCGTGGAAGGGACGGTCAAGGCGATTGTCTGTACCCACGGGCACCTGGACCATATCGGTGCCATTCCCAAACTTGCGCACCGGTACGACGCCCCGATCATCGCAACGCCCTATACTGCGGCCCTCATCCGCCAGCAGATCGAGGGGGAGAAGCGCTTCGTGGTGAACAATCCGGTATTCGAGCTTCCGGCAGGGAAGAAATACCGCTACGAGATATCCAAGCACCTCTCCCTTGAGTTCATCGCGGTGCAGCACTCGATTCTCGATACCGCGATGGCGGTTCTCCACACGCCGGAAGGTGCGGTCATCTATGCGAATGATTTCAAGCTCGACCGCACCCCGGTCCTCGGCGAACCTCCCAACTTCGCGCGGATGCGCGAAGTGGGCAAGGAAGGCGTGCTCGCCCTCATCGTCGAGAGCCTGAACGTGAGAATCCCGGGTCGTTGCCCCAGTGAACGGATTGCCCAGCGACTGGTCAGAGACGTGATGA
The DNA here is from genome assembly GCF_018687785.1 of Methanovulcanius yangii. Taxonomy (NCBI): domain Archaea; kingdom Methanobacteriati; phylum Methanobacteriota; class Methanomicrobia; order Methanomicrobiales; family Methanomicrobiaceae; genus Methanovulcanius; species Methanovulcanius yangii. Next base: position 689,319 of record NZ_LTBL01000001.1, on the reverse strand, counting down.
CCTGCTATGAGGACGACAAGAATGCGATGATGGTCGGAACCTTTGCCTCGAACATTGCCCGTGTGAAGATGATCGCCGAGTGTGCCCACGAGATCGGACGAAAACCGGTGCTCCTTGGAAGATCGATGGAGCGCTACTCTTCCACCGCCGAGCAGATGAAGCTCGTCGGGTTCCCTCGCGGCATGACGATGCGCGGCAACCGGCGCACGGTGGACAAGATGTTCCGTACCATCATGAAGGAGGGCCGGGAGAACTATGTGCCCATCGTCACCGGAAGTCAGGGCGAGCCCGGCGCCATTCTCACCCGTCTTGCCTTCGGCCAGACGCCGTTCAAGATCGAGAAGGGCGACCGGATCCTCTACAGTGCAAAGGTCATCCCCAATCCCATGAATTACGGCCAGCGGCACACGCAGGAGGTGCTCCTCGGGATGAAGGGAGCCCGTATATTCACCGATCTTCACGTGAGTGGTCACGCCCAGCGTGAGGAGCACTACGAAATCCTGCACTACTTCAATCCACAACACATAATTCCGTCCCACGGCGATATTGACATGACAGGCGGATACCTGAAACTTGCGGAGGAGTGCGGGTACACCCTGAATAATGATGTGCATATCCTGAGAAACGGACAGCGGGTCAGAGTACGGTAATATTCCTGGTGATGAAAATGGATCTGTTCACATATCTGGAAACTGTTGCGGAAGAGATTGACACGGCACTGGAGAGGGAATTCGGCGGACTTCCCGGCGAACTTAACAAGGCGAGCGCCCACCTGCTGCTTGCGGGTGGAAAGAGGCTGCGACCTGCGGTGGTCATGCTCGCCGCCGATATGGTCAGAAAAGGCCGGTCGCAGGAGATATTTCCCGCCGCCCTTGCACTGGAAGTCACCCACACGTTCACACTGATCCATGACGACATCATGGACGGGGACGCAGTGCGCCGCGGTGTCCCGACCGTGCATACGGTCTGGAACGAACCGACCGGCATTCTTGCGGGAGATGTCCTCTATGCCCATGCGTTCAAACTGATATGTACCGCGATCGCCGCCGATGTGGATAAAGTACGATCGGTCACGACTCTTGCCAATGCCTGTGCCGAACTCTGCGAGGGGCAGCACATGGACATGTCGTTTGAGACCCGCGAGGATGTCGATGAATGGGAGTACATTGAGATGGTCTCGAAGAAGACCGGGATTCTCTATGCCGCAGCGGCCGCCATCGGTGCAACTCTTGCAGGCTGCAGCGCCCAGCAGGCCCAGTCGCTCTATGAGTGGGGGCTTTCCAGCGGCATCGCATTCCAGATACAGGACGATTACATCGACCTGATGGCAGATTCCTCAAAGAGTGGAAAGGACCGTGCCTCCGATCTTAGGCAGGGGAAGCAGACGCTTGTTGCGATCCTTGCCCGTGAGAAGGGCATCGACCTTTCGAAATACCGCAAACCCGACCTGACAGAGGGGGAGATTGATGAGGCGATCTCTCTTCTCGAAGATGGCGGTGTCCTGGAAGAAGTACGGGCCATCGCACAGTCCCGGGTTGAGAGGGCCAAGAGCATGCTCAACATCTTCCCCGACTGCGATGAAAAAGACTGCCTGATGCAGATTACCGATTACTTTGTCTCACGGGGATTCTGAATGGCAACAGACCCCAAAGACTTCTTTTATCTTCACGCCCTGCGAAACGCCGTCGAGCACAACAATGTCCCACGGGCGGGACCGGTTCTCGGCGCACTGATGGGTGCACACCCGGAATTCCGGTCGCAGGCAAAGGAACTCTCCGGCATCCTGCAGGGGGTCCTCTCGGACATCGAGGGCATGACGCCGGAGGAGCGGCGCGCAAAGCTCGCAGAGCTCGCACCGGAAATGCTCGAAAAGAAAGAGAAGAAGAAACGCGAGACCGGTCTTCGGCCCCTTGCAAATGTTGGTCCCGAGGGCGTGGTGATGCGCTTTGCCCCGAACCCTTCCGGCCCGCTTCATCTCGGGCATGCCCGCGCCTCATTTCTCAATGACTACTATGTCCGGGAATACGGTGGGAAGTATATCCTGCGCATCGAGGATACCGATCCCAAGCGGGTGAACGAGGAGAACTACCGGATGCTCCTCGATGATATCGAGTGGCTCGGCCTTGAAATCTCGGATATCGTCTACCAGAGCGACCGGCTCGACATCTACTACGAATACTGTGAAAAGCTCATCTCCATCGGCGGGGCGTATGTCTGCACCTGTGATGCAGAGGTCTTCCGCGAAAAGAAGAATGCAAAGGTTGCCTGCCCCTGCAGGGAGCAGAGCGTCGAAGATAACCTTCGCCTCTGGCAGGCGATGCTGGACGGGGAGTATGCCGAAGGGACGATCACCGTCCGCGTGAAGACCGACATCGAACACCCGGACCCCGCGATGCGGGATTACTCGATATTCAGGATCGTCGAATCGCCCCCGCATCCCCGCATCGATGCCCGCGTCTACCCGCTGATGAACTTCTCCGTCGCGGTGGACGATCATCTCCTTGGTCTGACTCATGTGATCCGCGGCAAGGATCACATCGCGAACACCCGTCGCCAGCAGTTCATCTACGAGTACTTCGGATGGCCGATGCCGGAGTATTTCCATTACGGGCGCATGTCCATCGAAGGCGTCGTCCTCTCCACATCGGCGATGAAGGAGGGCATTGCACAGGGCATCTATACCGGGTGGGACGATATTCACCTCGGGACCCTGAAGGCAATCGCACGCCGTGGATTTCAGGCGGAGGCGGTCCGGCATGCGATGGTGGATATCGGCATCGGGCAGACGGACATCTCCTTTTCATGGGAGAACCTTTATGCGGCGAACAAGGCCCTCGTCGACCCCGTCGCCCCGCGGTACTTCTTTGTCCCCGACCCGGTCGCCTGCACCATCGAAGGGGCGCCGGAGATGGTGGCAACTCCCTCCAGAAACCCGAATGACCCGGCGGAGGGCTCCCGAAACCTGCCGTTTGCCGGAACGCTCTATGCGCCGGAAGATGAGGTGGCCACCCCCGGGCTGGTGCGGTTCAAGGATCTCTTCAATGTGCGCATCGGGGAGAGCGGCGGCATCCCGACCTTTGTCTATGACGGGGATTCACTGGAGGAGGCACGTGCGGAGCGGGCGCCTATCGTGCAGTGGCTTCCGAAGGGCGAGACCGTCCCCTGCAGCCTCCATACGCCCGACGGCATTGTTCACGGGCTCTGTGAACGCGGTGTCATGGACGAATATGACAGGGTCGTTCAGTTCGAACGTGTCGGTTTTGTCCGCGTGGATGAGGTGACGGAGCATAATGTCTCCGCCTACTTTACCCACCGATAATTCTATTTTTGGAAATCAATTTCTTTATGGGCAGCGTATAGAGAGAGCATTATGCCAAACCTGACCATAGCTGTCCTGGGTGCCAATGGATATGCAAAAGATATCGGAAAGGCGGGGACAAGTTCGGATATCACCTTCTATAATCTGAAAAAAGGTGAGGATACGGTCACGATCATCGAACCGACCCGGTATCCCGAACGGCTTGCCCCCCTCTACTATGCGGTTGCGATGTCGTCGGCGGCCCTTCTCATCGTCGATGCGATCACCGCGGAATTCGGCGAGATGGTGGTCATGCTCGATGCACAGAAGGTGACGAAAGGGTACATCGTGCTGCGTAATTATCTCGATATCTCCCAGATTGCACCGCTTATCCGGGGAACGGCGGTCGAAGGGTATGCCGTCGTCGAGGACAATCCGATAGCAATGCGGGAACAACTCCTCGTGGATGCCCAGGCGCTTACCTATGAACAGGACGCCACCGGCATGACGGGGATTGTCTCCGTCGACCATGCCTTCAATGTGAAAGGGATAGGGACGGTCGTTCTTGGCGGTGTCGAATCCGGGACAATACGGCAGCATGACACCCTGACCGGCTACCCCGGCGAAATCACCGCTCAGCTGCGGTCCATCCAGAAACACGACGACGATGTGACCGAGGCCTATGAGAGCGACCGCGTGGGCCTCGCTCTCAAAAACATCTCCGCCGAGGAGCTGGAACGAGGGATGGTCCTCACCAACGGACCCGGCATCAAAGTCAGCAATCGCCTGGAGGGGCCGGCGCATATCGTAAAATACTGGCCCGAACCCCTCAAGGAGGGGATGGTTGTTCATATCGGGTTCTGGATGCAGTATATCAACGGCCGGGTTGTGTCGGTCGCATCGGAGGGCGACTGGCACACGCCGACGCTTGTCATAGAACTCGACAGGGAACTGGCATATCTCCCGGGACATTCCGCGGTCATCCACTATCTCGACGGCGGTCGCCTCAGGGTCGCGGGAACAATCGACCTCTGAATCTTTTTTTTTTAAAACGGGTAAAACACCGGGGCGAGCACCACCGCGAGGATGCCGGTGATGAGAGTGAGGGGGGTGCCGAATAGAATATAGTCCTTCACCGAATATCCACCGGGTTCGTAGACCATCATGTTTGTCTGGTACCCCGCAGGGTTGATGAACGCATAGGAACAGCCGAGCATAATCACAATCACGTAGGGCATGAAGCTGACATCAAGGGTTGCGGCGAGCGAGTAGCCGATCGGAAACATGAACGCCGCCGCTGCGGCGTTGGTGATGATGTTTGTCATGATGATGCAGCCCAGAAAGATTGCCACGAGGCTGGTCATCGGGGTTGTGCCCCCGAGGTGGGCGATCGCATCCGCGATGGTCTGGGAGAGTCCCGATGAGGTGATGGCAGATTCCAGCCCTATGGCGCAGGCAAGGATAATGATTGTCGGAAAGTCGATGCTTTTGCCCGCCTTGTACACGGTCATGCATCCGGTCAGGAGCATGGCGATGGTGGCCAGAAGTGCTGCATTGATGAGGGGGAGCACCTGGAGTGCGACGGAGGCGACCATAAGGGCGGTGATGGCGATCGCGGTGATTGCCTTGTCGGTACGCTTGATGTGAAAGCCGCTCAACGGTTTCTCCACGATGAACTGCGTCTCATCCCTTCGTTCGAAGAAGAACGATTCATCGACTTCGAGAATGATGCTGTCCCCCGCCTGGATGGCCGTCTCGGGAAACGGCGTCTCAAGAGGTTTTCCGTTGCGCGACATGCCGACGACTTCGGTGGTAAAAAAGGAGGATGTGAGCCATTGAAGGAAGGAAATCCTGTAGCCGACGGCCGGGTTTGTCGGGGCGACGACAACCTCCACAAGCTGATGCCGGTGCCGCTCACTTCCATCTTCCGTCGAGAGGTATGCGGGACGAAGACCAATCCTCGACCAGAGGTGGGACAGGGACTCGAGGTCTGTCAGGAAGAGGAGGATGTCGCCTGCCTGAAGGGCGAGGTCCGGAAGGGGCTTCATCTCCCGCCCGTCACGCACGAGGTTTTTCAGGGTCGATCCCTTCTGCTGGAGAAATCCCGCTTCGGTAAGGGTCTTGCCGATGAGCTTGGAACGCTCCTCGACGAGAAAGTCTGCGGTGTAGATTCTCTTGCGGCCCAAATCGGTACTCTCCCCTGCACCGGACCGGATCAAGAGACCTGAAAAGCCCATGATGAAGAGGATGCCGGCAACGGCACAGGGGATGCCGACCATCGAGGGGGTGAACATCCCTATCTCCGTCATGTGCGGTGCGTTCGGGTCGCCGATGGCGATGTATTCTGCGACGAGTCCTGCAATGATCAGGTTGGTGGAGGTTCCGATGAGGGTGACGGCACCGCCGAGGATGGAGGCATAACTGAGCGGCATGAAGAGACGTGATGACGAGAGTCCGGTCGTCCGGGTAATATCCCGTATGACGGGAATCATCATGGCGACGAGCGGGGTGTTGTTGAGAAACGCACTTCCCACGGCGATCGTCGGGAGAAGTTTTGCCTGTGCGTTTCTCAGGGTCCGGGGGATGCCGATGGCGGTGTCGACGATGAGGGAGATGGCCCCGGTGGAATACATTCCTTCTGCCACCATGAAGAGGACGGCGACGGCTATGACACTCGTATTGGAAAACCCTTTCAGAAGATCAGCGGGGGGAGCGAGTCCAAGGGTCATTGCCGCTGTGATGGCACCGGCGAAGAGTACCCACGGGGGGATTTTCGTTCTGACAAGAAGTGCAAAGAGGGCTATGAGGAGTAGTAATGTCAGCCATGCATCGGGCGTCATAGAGATCAGCATGTTATGATTCCCTCAATGAAATCGAATGTCCGTGCACAGACCACCGCAGGAGCTTTCAGGCATATGGCTCATATCCACAATTATCAGAGCCTCCTCATAAAGATATGCAAAACTGCGCCGGCCCGGTTGTTGGGGGTCACTTCGAAAAAATTCGTAGTCTAGCATACCTTGATTACAATAAAAATGCCATGAAGTGTATCATGTATGCAAAACCGATCATAGGGCTTGCAATCGCGGTCCTCATTGGAGCACTGCTCCTCGGCGGCACAGTAACCGCCGCAACGGACAGTGCAGACGAACGTGTCATCCACGTCTCCGGCACCGGAAAGGTCACCACCTCTCCGGACCGGGTCATCATCACGGTGGGTGTGGAGACGGAGAACCCGGATGCCGCGACGGCGCAGCAGCAGAATGCGGCAAAGATGGATGCGGTCGTATCCGCCCTCAAGAAGATGGGCATACCTGCAGAAAATATCCAGACCTCGGGATACTCCATGTATTCGAGGACTGCGGATGATGATTCGCCTTTCGGAGGAAAGGAGGTGAAGGTGTACGTGGTCAGCAACAATGTCGTCGTCACCCTTGAGGACGTGACGATGGCAGGAGAGGTGATCGACACCGCCGTTTCAAGCGGGGCCAACCAGGTCAACTCCGTCCGGTTCACCCTCAGTGACGAGAAGTCTCAGGAACTCCGGGCAGACGCCCTGCATGCAGCCGTTACGCAGGCCCGCGCGGATGCCGATGCCGTTGCTGACGCCCTCGGCGTCATGATCCTCGGTGTCAAGGAGGTCAGTGTGGGAGGCAGTTACACACCGGTCGTCTATGCCGAGGAAGCGGTCTACAGGAGCATGGATGCAGCAGGGTCGTATGCCTTCCCCACCCCCATCGAATCCGGCAGCATCGATGTAACGGCGACGGTCTCCGTCACCTATTTCATCTGAACTCTTTTTTTTCCATTATCCGTGCACCGCGGTGAAAGGATAAAGATGTGCCAGACCGATGTGTATGTATGAGCGATACATCCGGCGCAATGGATTCACAGACCCGTGCTAAGAGGAATGCCGGGTACTACGCCGCGGATATGATACCGGACAACTCCATCGTTGGTCTTGGGACCGGTTCGACGGTCTTTTTCATGATGGAGCGTCTTGCCGAACGGATGGGCGAAGGGCTCAGGGTAACCGGAATTGCCACTTCGTTTCAGACAGAACGCCGGGCATATGAATACGGCATCCCCATCACATCCCTGCATGAACACGATCATATAGATATCGCGATAGACGGTGCCGATCAGATTGATCCGCAGTTTCGCCTGATCAAGGGGCGGGGGGCTGCCCAGACCCGGGAGCGCTGCGTTGCGGCGGCGGCGGAAGTATTCGTTATCGTCGCGGATGAGGGCAAGCTGACCGACTGGTTCACCGCTCCGGTGCCCGTGGAAGTTCTCGCATTTGCCGTACCCATTGTCATGAACGGGCTCGTCGCACTTGGCGGGACACCGGTAATTCGGGAGGGCGTCAAAAAGGACGGTCCGGTCATCACCGATAACGGGAACTGGATCATTGACTGCACCTTCCCGCACATTGAGAATCCGGAAGAGCTTCAATGTACTATCAATGCCATGCCGGGTGTCCTGAGTTGCGGAATTTTTACTGAATTTACCGGAAAAACAAGTATTGTTGTCGGTACTTCCGACGGAGTGGAAGTCCGTTCACTCTAATATGGTCTTCTGGACCTGTGAAAGGTGTTCACGAACCTTGTGGATGAGCATGAGCTGATTCTCCACTTCTTTTCGCTTATTTTCCTCAATTATATCCATTATTTCGGCAATCGGTTTTGAAAGAGAATAGATTTTGACCGGGCGTCCTTTACTCTCTGCCTTCGATTCGCGACTCTGGATCCATCCGTTTTCCTTGAGCGTCCGCATCGCAATGCTGACTTCAGGCTGCCGGAGGTCTGTTCCCCGTTCAATGTCCCTGGATGTTGCTTCGGGGGAACTTGCCAGGTAGACCAGCACTTTGGCAACGTTTCGCTTGAGACCGATCTCCGTGAGAAGATTAGAGAATTCCTCATCCTCATCCGTGAAGATCATTACCTTTTCCATTCTCATATTTTACACCGTAAATACAATCTCAATTATTCAATGTACTATAAATACATTGGTGTATGTATTATGTCTGTATATATACATAAAAACCTTCGGATAGGGTTAAACCAGTTGGTTATAAAGAAAAGAAGAATATTTGAATTGTATTATTAAATTAATCCAAGATTCGAAAGATCTGAGAGAATCTTATTGACTGCCTTTTTCGCATCTTCCGGTACTTTTCCACCCGTGATGATCAACTTGCCCGACCCAAAGAGGAGAACGACCACTTTTGGTTCTTCAAGACGGTAGACCAGTCCCGGAAACTGTTCGGGTTCGTATTCGATGCGATCGAGATTGAATCCGACGGCAATTTTGTTCAGGTTGATCGGCGTGCCGAGATCGGCTGAGGTGACGATGTTCTGAACCTTATATTCAAGTTCATTGGGGATGTCGATTCCAAGCTCCCTGAGTTTTTCTCCGAGAATCTCAAGGCCCTGTGAGACACCGTCGATGCTCTTGGCACCGGTCAGAACCACCTTTCCCGACCCAAAAACAAGGGCGGCGATCTTCGGATTCTGCATACGGAGGACAACACCGGGGAACCGCTTCTTATTGTATTCGGCATCCTTAATCTTCGATGAGATCATCTGAAGATCCAGTTCATCGGCAACTTTGGCGGAAGCAACGATATTTTCAATTTTTAAAGAATCCTCTGGATTGTGCTTCATATAGTATATAAAAAGGATATAAAAAGTATATAAATAGTTGGGTAATTACTCATCGAGGGTGGTGATATCACCCGGATCGACGCCCATTTCTTTCGCTTTGAGCACCCTGCGCATGATTTTTCCGCTCCTCGTCTTCGGCAGGTTGTCGACATATTCGATTTCGGACGGCACGGCAATGGGCCCCAGTGTCTGACGCACATGGTACTTGAGATCATGCTCGAGCTTTGGTGTCCGGACTGTTCCTTCGACAAGGATCACGAATGCCTTGACGATGTTGCCTTTGACGGCGTCCGGTTTTCCTATCGCCGCCGCCTCGGCGACGGCCTGGTGCGAGACGAGAGCGCTTTCGACTTCGGCCGTACCGATATTGTGACCCGACACGATGATGAGATCATCGGAACGCCCGAGGATCATGATATATCCGTCATCGTCCTTGATTGCAAGATCATTGGTGCTGTAATAGCGGTGATTGGGCGACTCCCAGTACGAACGGTATTTTTCCTCGTCGTCATTGACATACCGCATCATGGACGGCCAGGGTTCCGTTATGGCCAGATAGCCGGTCTGGAAGGGACCGACCGGGTTTCCTTTGCTGTCAACGACATCGGCAACGACGCCGGGGATTGGTTTGCCGGCAAATCCCGGCTTCATCGGTTCGCCGACGAGGGTGGTTATCATGTGGCTGCCGGTTTCCGTCTGCCACCAGGTGTCGGTCAGCGGGCACTTCCCTTTGCCGATCACATGATAGAACCACTCGAAGGCCTCGGGATTGAGCGGTTCACCCACCGATGCGAGGATTCTCAGTGAGCTGAGATCGTATTTGTTCGGCCAGTCCTCCCCATACCGCATGAACATCCGTATTGCGGTCGGCGCCGTATAGAAGACGTTGATGCCGTATTCTTCGATGAGTTTCCACCAGATCCCGACATCCGGGTAATCCGGGGTACTCTCGGTCATGAAGATCGTGGCACCGAGGAGAAGCGGTCCGTATATCGCATAGGTGTGTCCGGTGATCCATCCGGGGTCGGCGGTGCACCAGTAGACGTCATTGTCCTTGACATTCAGCACATACTTCGTCGTGTAATAGGCCCCGACCATGTACCCCCCGCAGGTGTGGACGATTCCTTTTGGTGCACCGGTCGTCCCGGAGGTGTAGAGGATGAAGAGGCGGTCTTCCGAATCCATCTCCTCGGGCGGGCATTTCTTCTCCGCGGCCTGCATGATCTCGTAGAAATCGACCTCAAAGTCGTCGAGCAGGCATGTAGGGGGATCCTGGTTTCTCAGGACAACGACCCGCTCGACGCTCGGCGCATGGATGAGGGCCTCTTCGACGATGGGTTTGAGAGGGATGCTCTTTCCGCGACGCATCGAGGCATCGGCGGTGATCACGACCTTTGCATTCGACCCGACTATACGCTGGTTGAGGGCGCTTGCACCGTATCCGGCAAAGACGACGGTATGCACCGCACCAATACGTGCACAGGCCAGCATGGCGACCACCTGTTCGGGAACCGTCGGCATGTAGATGCAGACGACATCCCCTTTCCCGACACCCAGGTTTTTGAGGGCATTGCCGAACTGCATGACCGCCCGGTGGAGATGGTCATAGGTATAGATCTTCTTCGTTCCGTTTTCCCCGTGCCAGAAGAGTGCCACCTTGTTTCTGCGGTTGTTTTTGAGATGGCGTTCGAGACAATTGTAGGTGATATTCAGTTTTGCATTGATGAACCATTTTGCAAAGGGATATTCCCATTCCCTGACCTTGTCCCACTGCCTGAACCAGAGGAGATCCGACGCGATATCTCTCCAGAATCCGTCAGGATCTTTCAGATAGTTCTGATATGCGCTTTCATAGTCCCTGAAAGGAGCATATTCCCGGTATTCGGCAGGCGGGCAATAGACCACCTGTTCGGGACGAATACCGGCTTCAGAATTTGTCATGATTACTCATCACCAACAATGATTTTGTGTGCGATACATTATCGTTTGTGGTGATGAGGGAACCATTCTACATGATTAACAATTACAAAATTATATGTAGATCACAGTTCAATATTTTTGCATGCTAGGGTGACGAAGATTATTTCGTCATTTGTTGAAGGCTTTTTTAAAGCCATTTGGTAATCACTCGAATGAGAGGATGACACACATGAAAGAATGGATGCTAAGTGAAGCAGAAGGATACGAAATCCTTGCGAAATATGATATTCCTGTTCCAAAGTTCAAAATTGTGACCAGCGCTGAAGAAGCGGGCGATGTTGCAGAGGGAATCGGATTCCCGGTGGTAATGAAGATCGTCTCTCCCCAGATTGTCCACAAGAGCGATGCCGGCGGTGTCGTCACCAGTATCGGCACCAAGGAGATGGCACAGGCGGCATTCAACAGGATTGTCAGCAGTGCAAAGGAGTACAATCCGGATGCACAGATTGAAGGAGTGATTATTGAAGAGCAGGCCGAACCGGGCCTTGAACTGATCATCGGCGGGAAGACCGATCCGTCCTTCGGAAAGGTCATCACCTTCGGTATCGGCGGAACGCTCGTTGAACTTCTCAAGGACGTCACCCTCCGCATTCTGCCGGTGACCGAAGAAGACGCCCGTTTGATGGTCCGGGAGATCAACTCCTACCCGCTCATCGCAGGGTACCGTGGTTCGAAACCGAAGGACGAGGAAACACTGGTCCAGACGATCATCAATGTCTGCCGGTTCTTCGAAGAGAATGAACAGGTCAAGGAATTCGATATCAACCCTCTCCGTCTGTATGAGTCGGGTGCATGTGCCGTCGATTCCCGGGTGATCATGACCGAGAAGAAGAAGAAGGTCAAAACGGTCTCCCGGCCCGATGTTCCTCTCGAATACTTCAACCCCCGCTCGGTGGCGGTCATCGGTGCATCCGACGAACCGACCAAGATGGGATACGCCGTCATGCACAACCTCCTTCACTTCCCCGGTCAGCTCTACCCTGTCAACAACAAGCGCGACACTATCCAGGGGCTGAAGGCGTATGCCTCCATCAAGGACATCGAAGCCCCGGTCGATATGGCGGTCATCACCGTGCCTGCCATGCATGTCCCCAAGGTGGTCGAAGAGTGCGGTGAGAAGGGCGTCTCCATCGCGGTCGTCATCACCGCCGGGTTCAAGGAGATGGGCGAGGACGGCAAGGCGCTGGAAGAGCGTATCGTTGCGATCGCAAACAAATACGGAACCCGCATCGTCGGTCCCAACTGTCTCGGCCTCATCGTGCCTCCCCGTGGTCTTGACACAACCTATGTGCACCAGTCTCCGAAGCCGGGCAACATCGCCTTCCTCTCTCAGAGTGGTGCAATCGTCAACACCGTCGTCGACTGGAGTCTTGCCGAGGACATCGGGTTTTCCGCCGTCGTCTCCGTCGGAAACCAGTCCGACCTGAACTTCTTTGATTATCTCCGCTGGGTGGAGCGCGACCCGCATACGTCTGCGATCATCATGTATATCGAGGAGATCAACAACGGGCAGGCCTTCATGGATGTCGTCAGCGAAGTGACGAAGACAAAACCCGTCATCGCGATCAAGTCGGGTTCCTCCGAACGTGGTTCCCAGGCGGCCGCCTCCCACACGGGTTCGCTCTCCGGGTCGTATGACGTTTACATGGAGGCCTTCCGTAAGGCCGGTGTCGTCTCCGTTCACACCCTGACCGGGGCCTTCCTCGCCGCAGAAATGCTCTCGCACCACAAGAGGTTCCCGGTCGGCACCCGTGCGGTCGTCGTGACAAACGCCGGTGGATTTGCCGTTCTCTCCTCCGACTATGCCGAGCGGTATGGTATCGATCTCATCACCCTTCCACCGGATGTCGTGGAGGAGCTCGACAAGTTCCTGCCGGAATTCTGGAACAAAGGAAACCCGGTGGACCTTCTCGGCGACGCCTCAGAGCGCAGGTTCGAGCAGACCTTCGAGGTCCTTGCCAAACACGACGACCTCTGGGACATGTGCTTTGTCGTCGGGTTCCCGAACAACATCCTCAATTCCGAACAGATGGCAAACCAGATCCTCAAGCTCTCCGAGAGCACGAACAAGCGCGTCATCTGTTCACTCCTCGGCGGCGATTCCATGAACCGCGGCCGCAAGATCCTTCGCCAGCACTCCATTCCGAGCTTCGAAGAACTCGACTTCACGTTCCGCGTGATGGGCCGTGTTCTCTGGCAGCAGTTCAGGGTCAAGGCGCCCGGACTGTTCAACTAATTTTTTTATTATTTTATAATCGGAGACAGGGGACATCGACCAATGCCCGCTGCGTTCCGGAAAAAAAGGTATGTTCTATTAATCATATTCACGCCAGGTGTGGCGACACTTGACGCACCGGAAGAACCGGACTTCAGACTCATCGGCTGATCTCAGCTGTCTGAGCCACCACTCGGCAATGTCGTGTCCACACTCGGGGCACCGTACGGCAATGGTCGGAAGGGTTGCCATCTGTTCGGCGTCCTCGATGATAACGATCTCTTTCTCATCGCGTTTTTCCGTTCGTTTAAGGACCGATTTGTCTGCGGTGGCTTCTTCGATATATCCACATTTCCGACATTTAAGCTTTCCACCGACGGGAACAAGCATTCCCTTGCATTCTGGACAGAACATCATCGGTAACAGATTCGCGGTGACGTATGATTAAGATATGGAAGATGCGCTCCCCGGAGAATATCACCTTAAAAACTCTTTTTACCTGAGGCGCTCAATGCGTTATGATGCAGGAAATTTTTGTATTGATCTCGTTCATTGCATTCCTGGCCTTTCTCATCCCGACCGCATACCGGAAGTACTGTGCGGTGATCGGGTGGGTAAGTGTTGTCCTGATCCTCTTTGCGAAATTTCCGGAATATATCATAGCAAACAATTTTATGTACCCGATAGCCGCTTTCCTCGGGATTCCGTTTCTTATCATTCTCATCCCCAAACTCCTGGAGGAGAATGAACAGAGTTTCATCCTGAGCAGGATGGCGGCAATCGCATATCTGATATTTGCGCCATTTGCCTTTCTGCCTGCCGTCGGGGACTGGCTCATCGCGGTTAACGTCGCCCAGCTGGCATGGGTCTTCCAGACAATCGGATTTCCCTATGAACTCGTGACCTGGAATATGTTCCTCGCCGATATTTACCGGGTCGAGATCATCCTCGCGTGCACAGGTATTCAGGGAATTGCGATCATGCTTGGGGTGGCATGGGCGGTTCCATCAACACGCAGGCAGAAGATTCTGTCGTTTTTTGCGGTCGCACCGGTCATCTATATTCTCAACACGGTACGCAACAGCTTCGTCATCATGGCATATGGCGGACAGTGGTTCCCGTATTTCCCGGAGATTGCCTCCAACGGCCATATCGGGTACGAAAGTTTCTTCTGGGCGCATAACTTCTTTGCAGAGCTGGGCGCCCTCTTCGTCTTTATCGGCATCGCCTGGATGCTCTATCGCATCAATCCGAAACTGGGAGATGTGATGGTGGAGGTGGTTGAGATGTTCGTCCGTGAAATCAGGGGATGGTTCGGTAAAGATAAAGGATTCTCTGGATAGCCGAGAGATTTGTGCAGACGGCAACGATAATCACCGACACCCATATGAACCCGGACAGGCCGCCGAGAATGAGGATAATCAGCGTTTCCGGCCGGCCGAAAAAGCCGATCCCCTCAAGGGGGTCGGAAATTTTTCCATCTTTTCTTCCGTCATATCCGATCTCCGCATAGACGACGGGCTTGATGAAGGTATTCATCATCGAACCGATGATCGCAAGGCACACGATGGTAAAATCGGCGGGAAGGCCCCATTCGGCGGGAACAAGCGCAAACCGTGAAAGGATGGCAATGCCGGAGATGCCGATGCCGAGGAGGACGATGGTGTCGACATATTTGTCGGCAATCCAGTCGAAGACTGCACCGAAATTCGTCTCCTTCTTATTGATACGGGCAACACCCCCGTCGACGAGGTCGAGGACTGCTGAAAGTATGAGCGCACAACTCCCAAGGATAAAGAAACGGTTTGCATACAGGGCGGCACAGGTTATGCCGCATACGAGTGAGAGGACCGTCAGCTGATTTGGGGTAATACCGGTTTTTGCAAAAAACTGAGCCACTGGTTCCAGTTTTTTAATGAATTTGGGCCTGAGCGCGGTAATATTCATTCTCAGCTATAGTGTAGCCTGCCGACCCTATAACTGTTGTTTAAGCATCTTCCGGAGAGGGGGACGAAGGCCCGGCCCGTCATATGTCCCGGGGCAGGAGGGCCGTCTTTGCGGCAGAACCAAATAAGGTTTTAAGCATCGCAGGGCATAGTAAATCATTAGGATTTTTATGTCTGGTTCGTTATCCAGGCCCCATGTTCTGGTGATGTCGGAGATTACCGTCGACGGGAAACTGACACTCAAGCGGGGGGCATCAAGCAAAATACTCATGAAATATATGGATCCGAAGACGGAGATACTTCTTCACCAGACTCGGGCTGAATATGATGCGATAATGGTCGGAAGCACGACCATACGGATTGACAATTCCATGCTGACGGTCCGGCTCGTGGAAGGAGAGAGCCCCCTCCGGGTGATCCCGAACAGCCATGCCGATCTACCCCTTGACGCCAATGTGATGGGACCGGACGCCCCGACGATCATCGCGGTTGCCGAAACGGCACCCCCGGAGAATGTCGAACGGATGAAGGAGAAGGGGGTGGAGGTGGTCGTTGCCGGCAGGGATCATGTCGACTACCCGCTCCTGATGCATATTCTCACGACGGAGTACGGGGTGAAAAAGCTGATGGTCGAGGGAGGTCCGACGCTGAATTACTATATGCTCAATAATAATCTGGTGGACGAGGTCCGGCTCATTCATCTGCCGTTCATCGTCGGCGGGGCCGATACACCGTCGCTTGTCGGAGGAATGCATATCGATTCCGAGGATGAGATGTTCCGTCTGGTCCTGAAAAAGCATTATACCTGTGGAAGTAATCTGGTAACCGAGTACGATGTACTGAACCATGGGTCGGACCGATGAGTTGGCTTGAACGGGAATGCCGGAAAATTGAGCGGAAACGGGAGCGCAGGGCGTGCCGAAGATATTTTATCTACGGCATCATCGTAACCCTGTGTCTTTTTGCGGTCATCGTTGTCTGGTATGCCACCCTCGAAGAGACGACCACCTCGGTCATCCGTGTTGAGGGAACAATCGTTGCAGGCGACGGCGTGGGAAATGGCTACGTGGGCAGTGAATATATCGGGCGGCAGATACGGAATGCGGCCGATGATCCGCTGGTACAGGCTATCGTCCTGCGGGTGAACAGCCCCGGAGGCTCTCCATCGGCAGCCCAGGAGATCATCACGGACATCGAGTATGCGAAAGGGAAAAAACCGGTGTTCGTATCGATGGGGGATATCGCCACGTCTGCTGCCTACCATATCAGTTCACATGCCGATCGGATATTTGCGAACCCTGACACCATGACGGGAAGCATCGGGACCATCTGGCTGGTCTATGACTATTCCCGGGCGCTGGATGAGGACGGCGTCGGTGTGGAAGTGGTAAAATCCGGTGAGAAGAAGGATATCGCCTCGCCATACCGGGCGCTCACCGACGATGAACGTGACTACCTTCAGGTGATCGTGGATGAAAGCTCTGAACTCTTCATCGAGGATGTCGTCGCCCAGCGGGGCATCGATCGTTCCATCATCGATGACGCCCGGCCCATCCGTGGAGAGGAGGCGCTCCGCATCGGCCTCGTCGATGAGATGGGAAATCTCTTCGAGACCATCTCCGCGGCGGGCTCCTCTGCCTCCTGATCGAATCAGGAGTTCTTATTTTTCCGATCAGACCATCTGTTCCGGGTGTGCCTTCATGTATTCCCGGCAGACCGTTGTGGCATACTGGCCGGGGCCGAGGCCGAAGGTGAGGGATGCGGTGGTGTCATCCGGCGTCTCCCATCTGACTTCCGGGGTGAGAGAGATGACACGGGATGCCCCGGCGAACCGTGTTTCGACGAATTTTGCCGCCCTACCGAATGAGGCGGAAGTGATCCCGTCCTTGTCAAGGAGATCTGCCATGAATTCGTCGACCGGACCTGTCGTTTTGGTCTCCTCCGCTCCGGGCATATGAATGCCGATGGCCGCCCGGCCCCGTCTGATGTGCATGGCCGCTGTCTTCTCCGTTCGCCCGGTGACCACATCCTCTTTTCCGCCCGTAAAGATGATGCGATCACCGCTCATCGGTTCGAGGAGGGGGGTGCCGGAGGCGATCCTGAACGAGAGGGCCTTGTTAAAGAGCCATGACTGGTACGCCGAGATAAACATCGAGAGGAGTTTCGGCGGCATCTTCCTGAGTGCCCCCCGGTAGTCGCCCGGCTCCTCGATGAGATGATGAAGGAGGGTCCGTTCGAAACTGAGTGGAACCGGGAGTGCTTTGAGGGTTTCGGCAGGGTTCTTCGTCTCGGCATATATACGGCGTGCCGCTGCGGCTTCGGGCGATTCGCCGTCGTACTCCATGGCGATGTATGCCTCGACGGCTCCCTGGTAGTCGTCCTGAAGGATATGCCGGCCGACCACATGGGTCACCGGGCGCTGGACTCCGAACCGCTGCAGACCGAAATAGTTGGGAACGCCTCCTGCGAGTTCTTCCGTCGTCTGCATCAGGCATCCGCGGAGTTCGTCTCCTGCAAGGTCGGTGTTCCGGATGGTGATGGCAAATTCGTTTCCTTCCAGGTCGCCGAGTGCCAGCTGGCGGGAGGATTGTCCGACATACTCGAGCTGCATGTCCTTGAGCCGCACGGATGCAAGGTCATCCTTGCTGATATCGTATATGGCGATCAGCTGATCGGTGACGGCATTTCGATCCTTCGTGCCGGCCCATGAGATCCGGCGGTGGCTGATGCCGAGGGATTTTGCAATCTCCTTGACCGCACGCTGGTGCTCCCATCTCCGTTTGGTCAGCCGGCAGATCAGGTATTTGCCGTTCTCAGGAAACGAAGACGGGATCTCATGAACAATGAAGTCCTCGGCCACTGTCCGGAGTCTGCCTCCGATGCCGGGCGTGCCGGTGCCGTAATATTCTATTCCCAAATCCTGTTCAAGGGGGTATGAGGAGGCCTTCATAATAACTGGAGATCTCCCGTGATTCTGTCGAGGGCCTCTGAGGGTGCAGGACCAATGCCAAGGGCGGTTACGGTTCCCGGCGGGATTTCCGTCATACCGGCGTCCGTGATGAGGGAGGTGGACATTCCAGCCGCCTCTGCTATGGATTTGAGTTCATAGAGATCCCTGAGCGAGTTGACCTTGAGGGTCACTTTCTTCATTCCCTCGTCGAACCACTTCTTCCTGGTGATTTTATCGGTATTTTCATAGGCCCCGACGGCTGCGTGCGCAAGCTGCGCACACTTCTTGCCGCAGGTCATTTTGATATCGTTGCGGATGATGAGGCATTGTTTGTATTTAAACTCGGGTTCGGGACTCATTGTACCCAGATGATTTCGTGGACGGGGAAAAATAGTTGATGTTCAACCACCCTGAAGAACGAACGGGAGGGGGATTTATCCCGAACGTGAGATTATTTGTATCCTGCCTCCAATCTATGCAGAAGAGATGTATGATGTCGTTGTTGTCGGGGCGGGACCGGCCGGGTCCGCCGCCGCACGCCGGTGCGCCGGATACGGGCTGAAAACGCTCATCGTGGAGGAACATGCAACAATCGGATACCCCATCCAGTGCGCAGGCCTCCTGAGTGTGGCGGCACTGGAAGAATGTGGCGTCTCCGGGGATGCGGTCGTCCGGGAGGTGAGCGGCGCCTCTATCATTTCATCCATGGGGTCGGTCCTTACCTTTGATGCGGGTGTCCCGAAGGCGTATGTCGTTGATCGGGGCGTCCTTGATCGCGAGATGGCGCAGCGGGCGGTTGAAGCCGGGGCCGACATCCGGCTGAAGACCTATGCCTGCGGCATCAGTGACGGGGTGCTCCGTACCAAGGGTGTCCGCGGCACCGAAGAGATACGGTACCGTATGCTCATTGCGGCAGACGGCCCCCGAAGCCCCGTCTCCCGGATGCTGGGGCTGGCCCGTCCCCCGGTCCATCTCTCCGGGGTTCAGGCGGAGGTGCCGTATGAAATGGATGGCCGGCACGTGGAGATCTATCCCGACGCATCGCCGGATTTCTTCGGCTGGGCCATTCCCGTGGAGGACGGGCGGGCCCGGATTGGTCTGTGCGGTACCTGCGATGTCCCGTCACGGTTTGCGGCATTCTCGGCACAGTTCGGACCTTCGTGTATGCATCAGGTGACGGGCACCATCCCTCTCGGGCAGATGCCGCGAACCTATGGTCACCGCACCCTCTTCATCGGGGACGCTGCGGGCCTTGCCAAACCGACCTCGGGGGGAGGCGTCTATACCGGGGTTCGTTCCGGCTGTCATGCCGCCGACACCGCGATGGAATGCTGCGGGAACGACAGGTTCGATGATGCGGCGCTTGAGGGATATGAGAGCCGCTGGAAGAAGGATTTTGGCAGGGAACTTGATATCGGAATGCGTTTTTTCCGCATCAGACCAAGGGTTAGTCCCCAGCATCTGGATGAGGTATGCCGGACACTGAATACTCCCGGGATGAAGGATATCATCGTCAGATACGGCGATATGGATCGTCCGGGCACGGTCCTGAAGCATCTTCTGAAAAACCCGGCGATGTTCAGGGTCATCTATTCGATTGGCAGGTCTGAAATCGGGCGAATAGTCAACTAATTCTTTTGAACATATGAGAAATGCAAAACATATTTAATGATCCATTTGCAAGTATCATTGGCAATCCACGAAAGGGCTGACCACCCTTTTGCTGGGTTTGCTATGTATGCGCCCACGGGGTAATCCGGGAAATGAGACCTCTATCGTGTCTGCGCACACATCTTCATACACCGGCCAGTATGTACCCAATACCTGGTACATCGTGAAGCAGAAGACTGACCACCTTCTGTTTCCTTTCACAATTTTTTTCTCGTTTTACGGTACATTGGCACCTATGGAGAGCCAGTTCGGACGAGGATTCATCACCAATATCATGCTTGTCACCAAACATTTTGCCCTTGCACCCGAGAAGGCGTGGCCCGGGGTGTCCGATCATCTTCTTGAATTCGAGCTTCCGGAGATGTTTGCCGGAACGGAGGTGGAGGAGCTGGTGACAATGCTCAGAAAAAACATCATGTGGCACCAGAACGGGCAGATGGATGCCGAGGATGCCGAGGCGGTATGGCGCATTCTTAGGCGACTGGTCCTCGCGATCGATCGTCAGCTGGGCATTGCCGACCCTCAGGTCGGCAAGTTCGACTGATACCTGAATTTCTTTTATAGAAATCATAAAATGCGATTGTAACCAAATAATACTGTAGGAACCAAGGAGTTTTTTTCTTCTTTGTATTTGTGTGAAATAGAGGTACCCATGAACAAAAGCAAACTGTATTCTTATGATTCCTTGTTCTTCGGAAGTGGTTGATATGACGGGGGAAAACAATTATTCCGGGAAAAATATTAAAGTGCTGGAGGGGCTTGAAGCCGTCCGGCAGCGCCCTGCAATGTACATCGGGAGTACCGATATACGGGGCCTTCACCATCTGGTGTATGAGATAGTGGACAACTCGATCGATGAGGCATTGGCGGGGTATTGTTCAAATATCGTAATTACGATCAAATCAGACGGTTCGTGCCGGATTGATGATGATGGCCGCGGTATTCCCGTGGATGCCATGTCCGGCCAGAAGGGGAAGAGCGCCCTTGAGGTCGTCCTGACCGTCCTCCACGCCGGAGGAAAATTCGATAAAAATACGTACCAGGTATCCGGCGGTCTTCATGGGGTGGGCGTCTCCGTGGTGAATGCCCTTTCGACATTCCTCCATGCCGAGGTGTATCGTGAAGGGTATATTTACGAGATGGACTTTGAACGGGGCGCTGTCGTACAGCCCATGACCTCCCGGGTCAATGCGACGAAGAAGGAGCACGGGACCATCATCACCTTCAAACCGGATGGCAGGATCTTTGACTCCGTGGTCTTCGACTACGATATCCTCCTGCACCGGATGCGGGAACTGGCGTTTCTCAACAGCGGCATCTCAATCACGCTGATCGACGAACGCAGCGGTGATACGGATACGTTCTGTTACGAGGGAGGCATTGCGGAATTCGTCAGTTACCTGACAAAGGAGAAGAATCCGATTCACCCTGATGTCATCTATCTCAATACGGAGGATATCGAGAACAAGGTGGAAGTCGAGGTCGGCCTCCAGTACACGTCAGCATATACGGAAACGGTGCTGACCTTTGTCAACTCCGTCAACACACGGGAGGGAGGTACGCATCTCGAGGGATTCCGGTCCGCCCTTACCCGGACCATCAATACGACGGCACGCAAGAACAATATCATCAAGGACCCGAAGTTTGCCCTCCAGGGCAATGATGTGCGTGAGGGTCTCAATGCCGTCATCAGCATCAAGATTGCCGAACCGCAGTTCGAGGGCCAGACAAAGATGCGGCTCGGCAACAGCAACGTGAAGGGGATCGTCGATTCGCTCGTCTACCAGTCGCTCTCGGAGTACTTCGAGGAACATCCGAAAGTGATCCGGGCAATCGTCGAGAAGGCGGTCAGTGCCGCAAAGGCGCGTGAGGCAGCACGCAAGGCAAGGGAACTCGCCCGGCGAAAAGGAACGCTCGATTCCGGCGGGCTTCCGGGAAAGCTTGCGGACTGTTCGGAAAAGGACCCGTCCAAATCGGAGATCTATATCGTGGAGGGGGATTCTGCAGGAGGCTCTGCAAAACAGGGCAGATCCAGACTATTCCAGGCGATCCTGCCGCTGAAGGGAAAGATCCTCAACGTGGAGAAGGCACGGCTTGACAAGGTGCTGAAGAACGAGGAAATCCAGACGCTGATCACCGCCATAGGGTCGGGTATCGGCGAGGAGTTCGACATCGATCGGGCACGATACCACCGGATCATCATCATGACGGATGCGGATGTCGATGGTGCCCATATCTGTACGCTCCTCCTGACCTTCTTCTACCGGAATATGCCGGAGCTGATAGAAAACGGGTATATCTACATCGCCCAGCCGCCGCTCTTCCGGGTCGCCCGCGGGAGGACCGAGCGCTATGTCTACACGGAAGACGAGATGCGAAAAGTCGTCGATGAGTTCGGCGAGAAAGGCACCAGTGTCCAGCGCTACAAGGGTCTTGGTGAGATGAACGCAGAACAGCTCTGGACAACAACGATGGATCCCTCCCGGAGGGTCCTCAAGCAGGTGATGATAGAGGATGCGGCCTATGCAAACGAGATCTTCGAGAAGCTCATGGGAGACAACGTCGATGCACGCCGTGAATTTATCCGCCGCCATGCCACGGAGGTGACGAACCTTGACGTCTGAGATGGGTAAGAAAGATACCAACATCGGCAAACTGATTCAGGTCTCTATCGAGGAGGAGATGAAGACCTCCTATCTTGACTATGCGATGAGTGTCATCATCGGCCGTGCGATACCGGATGTCCGTGATGGTCTCAAACCAGTGCACCGCCGTACTCTCTTTGCGATGGGCGAGATGGGCAATACCCATGACAAGCCGTTCAAGAAGAGTGCGAGGGTGGTCGGAGATGTCATGGGTAAGTATCACCCGCATGGTGATGCCGCCATCTACGACACCGTCGTGAAGATGGCGCAGAACTTCTCCTACCGCCACACTCTGGTCGAGGGGCAGGGAAATTTCGGGTCCATCGACGGCGATTCCGCTGCTGCGATGCGTTACACCGAGGTCCGTCTCGACCCGCTCTCCGAGGATCTCCTGGCGGATATCAATAAGGATACCGTTGATTTCATACCAAACTTTGACGAAACGCTCAAAGAACCGGTGGTTCTTCCTGCAAAGGTCCCAAATCTTCTGCTCAACGGTTCGAACGGTATTGCCGTCGGTATGGCGACCGATATCCCCCCGCACAACCTTCGCGAGGTCTGTTCGGCAGTCTGTGCCACCATCGACAATCCGGATATCACCCTCAATGAGCTGATGACGCATATTCCCGGTCCGGATTACCCGACCGGAGGGATCATCCTCGGCCGTGAGGGCATTGCCCGCGGCTACCGGGAAGGGCGTGGCGGCCGGGTCCGGCTCCGCGGCGTTGCCACCATCGAGGATGATGGTAAAAAACCGCGTATCATCATCACCGAAATTCCGTACCAGGTGAACAAGGCGGCGATGATTGAGCAGATGGCAACCCTCGTCCGGGAGAAGAAGATCGACGGAATCTCGGATCTCAGGGATGAGTCGGACAAGGACGGCATCCGGGTCGTCGTCGAACTCAAACGCGGTGCGGTGCCCGATGTCGTCTTAAACCAGCTCTACAAGCATACGTACCTGGAGAAGACCCACAAGATCATCAACCTCGCAATCGTTGACGGGCAGCCGAAATTCCTTCATCTCAAGCAGTTCATTACCGAATTTCTCCGTCACCGTATCGAGGTCGTCACCCGGCGGACGAAGTATGACCTGAAGAAGGCTGAAGATCGCCTGCATATCCTGCAGGGACTCCTCATAGCTCTCGACAACATCGAGGCGGTCATTCAGACCATCCGGTCGTCACAGACGACCGATGAGGCGATGTCCCGGCTGGTGGAGAACTTTGCCCTCGATGCCATCCAGGCGGATGCCATCATGAAGATGCAGCTCAGGCGCCTTGCGGCCCTCGAGCACCAGAAGATCGTCGACGAGAAGGAGGGTCTCCTTGCGGAGATCACCCGCCTGAACCTGATCATCTCCGACGAGAGCCATATCCTCGCAGAGATCAAACGCGAAACCATAGAGATCGGAGAGAAATTCGGCGATGATCGTCGCACCCGGTTCATGGCCGACCCGGGAGAGATCGGGACCGAGGATCTCATTGAGAACAAACCCGTGATCGTTTCGCTGACATCCCAGAACTACATCAAGCGCATGCCCCTTGACACCTACAAGGGCCAGCACCGCGGTGGACGCGGTATCATCGGCATGTCCACAAAGGAGGATGACATCGTTGAATCGGTCTTCGTCGCCAACACCCATGATTACCTCCTCTGTTTCACAAACGCCGGCCGTGCCTACTGGCTGAAGGTCTGGAATATCCCGGAGAGCTCCCGGACCGGACGGGGCAAGGCGATCGTCAACCTGCTCAACCTCGATGACGAACGGGTGACGGCGATCATCCCGGTCTCGGAGTTCCGTGAAGACCGGTACTTCGTCTTTGCCACAAAGGAAGGGATGGTCATCAGGATATCACAGGACCTGTTCTCGCGACCGCGGACGACCGGCATCAACGCCATCAAGCTGCGGGATGATGATGAACTCATTGATGTGAAGGCGACTGATGGCGGAAATGATCTGATTCTCACGTCGCTCCATGGACAGAGTCTCCGGTTCAGCGAAGAGCTGATCCGCGCATCGGGGCGCAATGTCCTCGGGGTGAAGGGAATAAAACTGCGCTTCGGCGATGAGCTGAAAAACATCGCGCTCGTATCAAAGGACTATCTGCTCACCATCACGTCGAACGGTTATGGAAAGCGGACCGAGTTCGACGAATTCCGGGGGCACGGACGGAGCACCATGGGAGTCAGAAACATCCAGACCTCGATGGACGGCGGGGTGGTTTCATCGAAGGCCGTTTCCTCCGATGCAGAAGTGATCCTTATGAGTTCCTCCGGCATCGTGATGCGCACCGCCGTATCCGAGATCTCCGTCCAGAAGAGAGGCACCCGGGGTGTTCGCATCATGAAACTCGACGACGGGGACCGGATCGTCGGGTTTGCCATCCTTGAGGCGGGAATGGACGAACCGGCGGCCGATGATGCGGCGGAAGCAGCGGCTGAAGGCGCAGACGACGTTTCCGAAGAATAAGATGGGATGCCGGCTAATTCCCGGCATTGTTCATCCATTCAGCTTTTTTTATTGCGGTGCATGCAGATGAGCGACGCTGCTACGGTCCCGATGATGAGCGGTATCAGGGGGGCAGGTGTTCCGGTCGGCTCTTCATTCCCGTTTCCTCCCGGATACATGCTTGCGGAGATCGTCTCTTTCTCATCCGCATCGATCTCGATGTTTGCAACCCAGTCCTGATACCCGTCTTTTTTGAGGGTGATCTTGTACGTGCCGGGTGCGATGCCCGGGATGATGAGCGGGGTCATCCCTTTCATGTCGCCGTTGAAGTAGACCTCGGCACCGGACGGTGTCGACTGAATGTTCAGGGAACCTTCATAGGGAGTGGTCCGCTCCACCAGTGTTGCAGTGATGGTGATGGTCTTGTCCTTCAGAACCCGGATCTGTGAGACCCAGTCGTTATACCCGTCTTTTTTCAGGGTGATGTCGTGGACGCCCACGGTCTTCTCCGCGATGGTGGTGGGTGTCATGCCGTAGTAGTCTCCGTCAAAGTAGATGGAGGCCCCCTGAGGAACGGAATTGATTGTTGCCGATCCGGTAAAGGGGTCAAGGGTTACCGTCACCGAGGTGGTCTCGCCGCTGCGGACGGCGAGGGACCCGCTCCATGTGATGTACCCGTCCTTTTTTACCTCCAGCGCATAGGTTCCCGGTGCGTACATCCCGGTCAGGTCGAGAGGGGTGTCTCCCTTATACGATCCCGAAACGAAGACCTGTGCCCCCGAGGGAGAGGAGGTGATGGTGATGCCGCTCGGTGCACCGGACGCAATTCCCATCACCAGGCCCAGCAGGAGAATGAGACTGATCCCGGTTTTCATCGCGAGGATATTTCTGCTCATAATGGGTCTGCATACGATGCAGGGTATTAATATGTTTTCTGCGGGAGAGTATCTGTCGGGGAGAGCATTCCCGTAATCGTGGAAGGTGAGATGAGTTGTATCAGAGAGAACTGACCATTGAGACGCATGGAGAAGGGGAGATCGTCGACCTGAGCGCGGCAGTGCAGGATATTGTGACCGCAAGCAAAATCCGGACAGGTCTTGTCACGGTCTTTGTGAAAGGGTCGACCGTCGCTGTGACGACCATTGAATACGAAACGGGCGTTCTTTCGGATCTGCGTCGGGCTCTCGATGTCATGGCCCCGAAGGATGCGGCATACGAGCACGATGCGGCATGGGGCGACGGCAACGGGCGGTCACATGTGCGTGCAGCCCTGATAGGGCCCTCGATTACGATTCCTCTTCAGGAAGGAAAATTGCTCACCGGTACATGGCAACAGATTGTCATGGTTGAGCTTGATGTGCGGCCCCGAAGGACGCGTTCTGTTGTATGTACCGTAAATGGAATGAAGGAATGAAAAGGGATTTTTATGAATCGGTTCAGTCGAGGGGGACTGTTTCCAACTGTGACACCAGCTCCCAGATACGGGTCCTGGCGTGAACAGGCATATTCGGGTCATTGCTGATCTCGTCGATCATGGAGATGGCCGTTGCAGCACGCAGGCCCAGGCCCTGTGAATCATCCTGGAGAACTTTGCGTGTTTCATCGGCCACACGGCGGATATTGCGTGGAATCGTGCCGTCTTCGATCATTTGCTGGAGCATCATTGTACAGTTATTTATTGTTACTTCCGGGTCAGCCATGGTTTCCACCTTCGCAGTATACATTTTTGGTGAGAGCATATATAAGATACTTGACAAACCGGATGATGCGCATGAAGACTGAAGACACGATAATGGCCGAATATCTCCTTAAGGGAGGTAAAATGCTCTCGAAAACCTGTAAGGATTGTGGAGCGCCGCTGTTTGAGACAAAGGAGGGCGTCCTGTGTGTGGTCTGTAAGGAGATCGGACCGCCGGATGAGAAGGGTGCCGAAAAACCGGTGCGGCATTCACCCCCGGAGGCGGAACCGGTGATTGTGCCGCCGCAGAGGCTGCACGCCGGTGCGTGCCACGGGGAGGTGGGAGAGGAGATCGAACAGGCGATCCTTGCCCTTTGCCGACGGGTCCGGACCGAGTCACGGGCCGAGGACTGCTATCTTCTCATGAAAGGAATACGAAAGGGCGTCCAGGCACTGCAGGACCTCTGATTGTTATCCGTGATTGTTATCTGGTATACGGTCGCGCCATGAGGGAGGCGATCGTCTCCGCCGTCTTTTTTCCAACGCCTTCGACCTGCATCAGCGCCTCCTCATCGGCATTCAAAACGTCTCTGAGCGTTCCGAAATGACCGAGGAGGAGCCGTGCATGCCGTGCGCCGATACCGGGGAAGGATGCAAGGATATACTCCTGCTGTTCGCGATCGGAATGGTAGGGTTTTTTGGAATGAAGACTTGGGGGGGTGCTCCCCGTCTCAAGTCTGCGTGCTATGATGTAGAGCATCTCCGCCGTCTCTTCCGGGGTGGCCGTATAGAGGATCGTCACCCCCATGTCAATCCCGATTGCGGCAAGGACGCCCCGTATCGCATTGGGGGAGATGTTTCGCTGGCTGAAGAGATCCTCCCCTTCGATGATGAGGATCGGGCGGGACACCCGCATCGAGAGGCGGCGAATCTGCCCGAGCAGATCGCGTTCTATCAGGCTGTCGGCGAAGTCCTTTGTTGTCTTTCGCTCAACGAGGATCTGGTCTCCGATGGCATAATCCCCGTCTTCAAGGCGCTGCACCGCGATGGAAAGCCCCTTGCCGTGGAGGCATTCCACGACCCGGGATGAGGTTTCCCGGTCGTCTGCGACAACGGATGGCCGTGAGGTGTCGAGGAAGGCATCTATGCTCATCTGTTCCCTGCCGTGCGCTGGTGCCGGCTGCTCTTCTTCTCCGCTTTTCTGTGCGGGACTGAAGGTGCCGGGATGCTGCCGCAGCGATGAGATCTCCTTGTGCATCGACTTCTCCTTGGACTGGCTGACCCAGCGGTAGGCCTCGTCGCTCGTCCCTTTGGTGACGAGGACGATGATGCTGCCGGCACCATGGCGTCCGGTCCGCCCCTTGCGCTGGATGCTGCGAATCTCCGATGGAACAGCCTCGTAAAAGATGACAAGGTCGGTCGATGGGACGTCCAGCCCCTCCTCCCCGACAGAGGTTGCAACCAGAACCCTGAACTCGCCGCTCCGGAACCGGTCCATGGTTTTGAGCTGTTCCTTCTGCGAGAGGCCACGCTCGGTGTCCCGTGATGCCTGGCCGACGAAGCGTTCGGCGTCGATGTCGTGTTCCTGCAGATGGGAAACAAGGATCTGGACGGTATCACGGAAGGTCGCAAAGACAATGATCCGGCTGTCGGGGAAGAGTTCGAGCTGTCGCTGTACGAGTTCACGCACCATCGTCTGTTTGGGGTGAAGTTCGGTCTCCCACGCATCGGCCCGGGCCAGAAGGTCGAGAAGAACGGCATCCCCGGCAAGGCGTTTGCTGGCCTTCGACGCCGATGGCGTCTCCCCCTCCCGTGCCAGTTTGTGCAGGTACCCTTTGAGCGCCTCGCTTCCCTGCCCCTCGGCAAGGGCGGTGGCATGGCGCAGTTTCATGCATTCGGCCAGGATCGATGCCGCGATATACCCGGAGCTGTCCTTCTTTTTTATCCGGGACTGTGACTGGGCCTGGATCCCCTGAATTGCCTTCATCGTCAGTTTGTCAGCAGAGGGCACCCGAAAGCCGAGGCCGCCGAGGGTTTGAAGGCGGGAGGCGACCATCGATTCGAGGGCCCGGACTGCAAATCCGAGCTCCGGCGGAAGATCCACGGAGACATAGGTGAGCTCACGTTCGTGGATGTAGGGTTTGACATCCGGGTCCGTCTCCGTTCTGCTTTCAACCGATTCAATGCCCATATGTACGCATATTTCGGAGATCTTCTCCTCGTTGCTTCCGGGTGACGCGGTCATCGCAAGGACGAGGGGGTGGGATGCGGTCCGGTTGTACTCGCCTGCGATGAAGACGTACGCATAATTGCCGACCGCACGGTGGCATTCGTCGATGATCAGGAGGGAGACATCCGAAAACCCGTATCTGCCCGCGAGGACATCGTTTTTGATCACCTGGGGTGTCGCAAAGATGTAGCGGCTCTTCTTCCACGTCTCCATGCGTTTCGCGGTCGGGGTCTCGCCGGTGAACATCGCGGCGCCTTCGAAGTCATCCGTCGGGGACGGCGGTTCCAGCAGATGGCGTGAGAAGAAGCGGAAGTGCTGCTCCACAAGGGGTTTTGTGGGAGCCATCATGAGCAGTTTTCCCCCGTAATTTTTGATTCTTGATGCGGCGACGATGAGCCCTATCGCGGTCTTCCCAAGACCTGTCGGGAGGACCACCATCGTGTTTCCCAACAGCGCGGTCGCTGCAATGGACAGCTGATACTCGCGCTCTTCAATACTTTCAGGCAGAATAAGGGGGTGGGTGAGGTGGGTCATTCTTCATTCTTCAGATCAGCAAACTGCTTTTTGCCCCTGATGAGCTCCCCGAGGGTCCCGGATACGGTGTCTGCGGGAATGCGGACCTGTTCCATGCTGTCCCGGTCACGGAGAGTGACGGTCCGATCTTCCAGAGTATCGTAGTCGATCGTGATGGCATAGGGGGTTCCGATCTCGTCCTGGCGGCGGTACCGTCTGCCGATGGCGCCGTTGTCATCGTACTGGGTGAGAATGTTGTGCAATGTCAGGTCGGCAGTGATCTCGCGGGAGATCTCCTCCAGACCGTCACGGTTCACGAGGGGGAAGACAGCCACCTGAACGGGGGCGATGGGGGGCGGGAAGTGAAGAATTCTCCTGATCTCTCCCTCGACCTCCTCCTCGTCATAGGCATGCTCGAGCGCACAGTAGAGAATACGGTCGATACCATACGATGGCTCGATGACATGCGGCATAATCTCCTCGCCGCGAATCTCCACGGTCTCCTCCCGGACCTCGAAGAGATCTGCCGGGATGAAATATTCCTTCCCGTCCACCGTGACGGTTGCACCCTCATCGGTCGGTTCGGCGGCTGTGAGGGCATCGGCGATGGGTTTTGCCTTCCCGCGGTACTGGGGGCCGAGCGCTCCCATATCGGGAATGATGCGTCTCTGCGTCTCGGTGCGGGATTCGCTGTACGGGATGAAGACCGTGAATGCATCGCCGCTTTCTGCAGAATGGGCACGCAGGTCGTAGTCCGTCCGGTCCGCAATTCCGACGGTCTCGACCCATCCGAACCGTTCGGAATAGATCTCCGCATCCCAGCAGTCCAGTGCATAGTGGGCGCACTCCGTCGGGAGGTGCTGGCGGAACCTGAGTTTGTCGGGATTGATACCGACGGACATCAGGATCTCATGGGTGAGGGCGATGTAGTAGGCCACGTATTCGTTTGCCACCAGTCCCGAATCGACGGCACCCCGCATCGAGGTCGTCACGGGGGCGTCGCCTGCCATCTGCTGCGTCTGTCCCCAGAGAGGAATGACGTAGTCGGCATACCGGGAGAAGGCGGGATGGTTCTTGTGCTCCGGGTGGATGAAGATCTCGGCCTCCGCCTGTGTGAATTCACGCAGACGGATCATGCCCTGCCGGGGGGATATCTCGTTTCGGTATGACTTGCCTATCTGGACCGCTCCGAACGGGAGTTTTTCCCGGTAGAAGCGTGACAGCCGGTTGAAATCGGTAAAGATTCCCTGGGCGGTTTCGGGGCGCAGGTAGCCCGTGCGTTGTGAGCCGGGGCCGATGCCCGTCTGGAACATCAGGTTGAAGTGGAAAACCTCGACATCTCCCATCGATTCGCCGCAGGAGGGGCAGGGAAGACCCGCAATGCAGTCCTTTAATGCCTCAAGGCTCAGTGCATCGGCGCCCATGGTTCCGTGCTCCTCGGCGATGTGATCGGCACGGTGATATTCCCGGCAGTGGGGACACTGGCACATCTTGTCGGCAAATCCCTTGACATGACCGGAGGCGATGTAAATTGACTCGACGCCGATGGTCGGGGCTTCTATTTCATAATAGCCTTCCTGGATGATGTAAAAATTTCTCCAGAGGTTTTCTATCTTTCTCTTGAGCATTGCCCCCAGCGGACCGTAATCAATAAATCCTGCCACAGACCCATAGCATTCTGAGGAGGGCCAGACAAATCCTCTCCTTCGTGCAAGTTCAATAACGTTATCGTAAATATCGGCCATTGGAAATCCCTGAAGTTGATAATACTTCAACGCGTGATTATAAAACATATTTTAAAAGGCCAAAAGTCCCTCTGTGCACAGAAGAAAACAATTATATCAAATCGTGGACATTATAAAGCAGAATTACGGGGTGTGAGCCTATGCGCGAAAGCAAGAGCAAAAAGAAGGTACGGATGAACCAGAGGAAACAGGAACTTCTGGATCTCTTCACCAATATTACGAGCAAGACGACCATTGTTGAGCCGATGAGAAAGATTCACGGCACACTCAGGGACAAAGAGGCAATCGAACGCGAAGTTGCGCTCATCATGCGTGAGGTCCTGGACCAGGGGCATTTCAAGACAAAACTCGCGCCACGTCAGCTGGCACAGCTGGTCTGTGCATACTATGACAACAAGAACGATACCGAGATTGCC
Source organism: Methanovulcanius yangii (assembly GCF_018687785.1). Classification (NCBI taxonomy): domain Archaea; kingdom Methanobacteriati; phylum Methanobacteriota; class Methanomicrobia; order Methanomicrobiales; family Methanomicrobiaceae; genus Methanovulcanius; species Methanovulcanius yangii. The sequence goes on along the minus strand of NZ_LTBL01000001.1, from coordinate 657,914 downwards.
CGCACTCTTGGCGATGAGAAGCTCTCCAAGACGGTGGCACGGGCACGTGTGCGCCTGAAGCTCTTCCGCGAACTGGATTTCAAGATGCCGTTCGACCCTGCCCAGATGGAGGCGCTCCTCGATTCGGGCAAGACCATGAAGGAGATCAGCGAGGAACTTGGCATCAGCCCGTCGACACTCCGTGAATACCGGCATGTGATCGAATCACAGCGGGATCCGACGCTGGACCCGTTCCTCGAGCGGATCCGTGATGTCATGGAGGACCGCGACCTGACCGAGTCGATGACGGGTGGCGTTGTAAACGACGGCCTCTCGGAAGCCATCGACATCACCGAAGCGGAACTGGCGGACCTGTCCTGATTCCCCTCCATTTCCGTCCCTTCTTTTTCCGTCTGATTTTTTATTGAAGAGATCCATCTTTCCCTATGAAACTCACGTGGCTCGGACATGCATGCTTCCTCCTGGAGGGCACGAAGACGATCATTATCGATCCGTTTGCCCCGGAGGGCGGGATTCCTGATGACGTGGATATGGTGGCGCTCACCCACGGTCACGACGATCATGTCGGGGAGACGATACGACTCGGCAGGAAGACGGTCGCCATCAATGAAATCGGAAAATATCTTGCAACCCATGGACTGGAGACCGAGTGCATGAACCTCGGCGGCACCATCGAGGTGGATGGTGTCCGGTTCACCATGACGCCTGCCCTGCATTCAGGGTGGATGGAGATGGCGGGGCAGGGCTTCTACGGCGGTGGCGCTGCGGGGTTCGTGATCTCGATGGACGGCATCTCGGTGTACCATGCGGGGGATACCGCCCTCTTCTCCGATATGAAGCTCATCGGTGAACTTTATCATCCTGATGTCGCCTGCCTTCCCATCGGCGGACGGTTTACGATGGGGCCTGCTGAAGCGATGATGGCCGCGGAGTTCGTCGGAGCTCCGATCGTCATTCCGATGCATTACAACACATTCGAGGCCATCAGGCAGGACCCGCATGCCTACAAAAAAGCCGTGGAGCGGACGACCGATATATCGGTGCAGGTCCTCTCTCCCGGAGAATCGATGGAAATTAAATAATATTTTTTTGTTGTTATTCCCAGGGCACGAGTCCCTGGTCCTTCCGGTAGGTGTTGATGGCCTCACGGATGGCGCCTTCGGCAAGGACGGAACAGTGAATCTTCGGTTCCGGCAGGCCGCCCAGCGCCTCCACCACATCCATATTCGTGAGGGCCCATGCCTCCTCGAGGGTCTTTCCCTTGATCATCTCGGTGGCCTTGCTGCTGGATGCAATCGCAGCGGCACATCCGAGCGTCTTGAATGAAACATCCACGATAACATTGTCTTCGATCTTCAGGTAGAGTTTCGTGCGGTCGCCGCATTCCGGGCTCCCCACATCGGCGACCACGGTGGCGTCTTCCATATCCCCGACGTTGCGGGGGTGTTCAAAGTGGTCCATTACTGTTTCATTGTACATCTGCCGTCACTCCGTGTGGTCAGAAAATCGCCATGTCCCGCAGGCGTCCGACGACCTGGGGAAGAACGTCCAGTACATATTCGACGTCCTCCTTTGTATTATCATCCCCAAGGGTCAGCCGGAGGGACGACCGTCCATGTGCCGCCGGGACTCCCATCGCACGGAGAACATGGGACATGTCGTCACTTCCCGAGCTGCAGGCGCTGCCGATGGAGGCGCAGATGCCCCGTCGGTTGAGCATCAGAAGAAGGGCTTCGCCGTCCAGTCCCGGAAACGAGAAGTGGGCGTTGTTTACGAGCCGTTTGTTCGGATGGCCGTTGTAGTGGCTGTCGGGGATACGTTCGGTGATGCCGGATGCCAGCATGTCGCGAAGAGCACCTACCCGTTTCTGGTGCCCGGGTATATCTTTGGTGACCCGCTCGATTGCGGCACCGATGCCGACGATGCCGGGTACATTCTCCGTCCCTGCACGGCGCCCTTTCTCCTGGGCACCGCCGTGAATGAAGGTATCGATGTCTGTTCCATCGCGGATATAGAGTGCGCCGGTTCCTTTCGGCCCGTAGAACTTGTGGCCGGAGAGGGAGAGGAGGTCGATGTTCATGACATCGACATCGATGGGAATATGGCCGATGCCCTGGACGGCGTCGGTGTGGAGGCATATGCCGTGGTCGTGGGCGAGGGCGCCTATCTCTTCTATCTGCTGAATCGTCCCCACTTCGTTGTTTGCGAGCATCACCGAGATGAGTGCCGTCTCCGGGGTGATGGCGGCCTCGACATCCGAGGGGTCGACCATCCCGTACCGGTCGACCGGGAGATAGGTGACGGAAAATCCCTGTGTCTCGAGATATTCGCAGGAATGGAGGATGGCGTGGTGTTCGACCGAGGAAGTGATGATATGCCGTCCTTCGTTCCTGCGGGCCCATGCCACCCCCTTGAGTGCCCAGTTGTCTGATTCGGTGCCCCCGGCGGTGAAGAAGATCTCACCTGCGTTCGCCCCGAGTGCCGCGGCAACCTGTTCCCGCGCCGTTGAGACGGCCTCCCTGCTCGTATTCGAGAGGCGGTAGAGCGAGGAGGGGTTGCCGAAATGCTCCGTAAAATATGGGAGCATCGCGGCAACGACGTCCGGGTGGGTCGGTGTCGTTGCGGAGTGATCAAGATAGACGGTTGGAACGTCCGTTGTATGGGGTTGGTTCATAAAATCGCATTTGGATTCTCTTATTCGGGAACCTTATGCTTTTCGGGGCGGGTTCGGTTTGGAAAAAAAGGATATTAAAAATCAGTCATGATTCTGAACTGATCGATCTCTTCACTGTTGAGTTCTTCCAGGAATCCCTCGGCTGCATTGCAGATATTCTTGGATGCGGTGATGGCACGTCCGACGACGAGGATGTCGGCGCCCGCCTTGAGTGCGTCCTTCACCACGTGCTGGCGGATACCGCCTGCGGTTGCGACGAGGAGTTTGCCGCCGGCGGCCTTCTTGATTGCCGGGATGTCGCCCCAGTTGTATTCATCACCCTCGGCGTCGATGGCACGGTGCATCTCGACGACGTTCGGGACGGCGCCGCGCTTGGCAAGTTCGGCTACGAGTTCTGCGGGCTTTTCGACATTGAGCATGTCGATGACCGAGTAGACGCCGGTCTTCTTTGCCTCGATGATGAACTTCTCGATGGTGGCGATGGGTGCAAGCCCGGAGACGACGACCGCGTCTGCGGATGCGTTGGCTGCCATCCGTGCCTCGAGGTTGCCGGTGTCGAGCGTCTTGAGGTCGGCGATGATGAATGCCTCGGGACGGTATTTGCGGATCTCACCGATGACGCTGAGCCCGAACTGTTTGATGAGCGGGGTGCCGGCCTCGATGAGCACGTGATCGTTCTGGGGCACATTGCGAAGAACACGCTCGACCGACTTCATGTCGACGAGGTCCATGGCGACCTGGAGGTAGGGCGGGTCCCAGAGGCGGTGGACCTTGAAGCCCATGACGGCGTGGCCGGCACGGTCCTTCTCGTGGATGAGGGTCTTCTTGTCCGGGAATCCGGCGATGGCGCGCTGGATTGCCTGTTTGGTGGCGCCGTAGTTGTACCGGTAGATGCGGTTGTAGTCCTGTGCCGTGGGGTGCAGGAATGCGCTTGCGAGGATGACGGTCTCTTCGAGATCCATATCGTCGAAGATGCCTTCCTCGACAGAATCGGCGACCGCCTTTGCAACCGCTGCCTGAACAGCGCCGAATATTGCATTGACCTGCTCCTCCTTTTTGAGGGTCACCTTCGGGATGATGAGGGTTGCCGGTTTGGTCAGGAGGTTGGGGCGGATGACCGCCAGAAGCGGGGTGTGGCCTGCGGAAAGCTGTGATGCCGCATTTGCAAAGGCCATCCCGACGGGGCCGTTTTTGTCACCGATCATCAGATCGATGTGGGCGAGTTCTGCTCCCTCGCCTTCGAGAGATTCTCCTATAAGAAACATGGTTAAATTCCTGCGTTATTATGGGAGTTCTCTGTACATAAATCCACGTGTCGGGTTGAATGGGAACCGGGATGTGTCGAAGAGCTGTTCGTCAATTGGGGTGTTTTGCGGGCGGGCCGCACAGAAGAGTTTGGGGTAGGAAGACCGGGGTTTGTTCAGGTGCGAGGGGACGTCCACTGCAGGATGAGCGTCATTTGGCCCCGTTTATGGTATGTTTGCCGTTCTCCCCATCGGATTGGCGCAATTCAACCGACATGTCCGGGATCAGGAGGTATTCGTGCAGTGACGAAGAGGGGAGGGAATGGGGAAGGGGTGTCGTGTCGGCACCCTATCCGGGTGGTGCGTGAAAAGAAAACGAAGGCGCCTCCGGAGCATTGTGCAGAATCAGCGAATATCGTCAATATGAGAATATTTCCGGATGGCAACCCCCGATACCGGTGTTTTCCGGAATATGGCCATTTCAGGCGTCGACATATTTATACCGGTAGACGGCATCATGCGCGGTATGTAAGGTGAATGTCGATGGAGGATGACAGAATATCTTATCATGCATCCGTTCGTGCGATGTATGAAAAACTCCGTGCCGACGGGATGTCGAACGTATGGGACCGCTACGAGGCGCAGGGATTCGGCGGCGACCCGGACAAGCGATGCGGGTTCTGCATGGCAGGGGCACGCTGTGACTTCTGTTCCAATGGTCCGTGCCGGGTAAATGCCGAAGAGGATAAACGGGGTGTCTGCGGCATATCTGCTGACGGCATTGCGATGCGGATGATGCTCCTGCGCAACCTCATGGGAGCCTCTACATATCATTATCATGCTGATAAGACGGTCCGTACTCTCCGGCAGACGGCCCTTGGAAAGACGCCCTTTTCCATACGGGAACCGGAGAAGCTGATAACCTTCGCCGAACGGCTTGGGATCACTCCCGGCGATACCATCGAGGAGACGGCGCTGCGGGTATGTGATGTTGTCGAGAAGGACTTCATCTCCCCGGTCGAGCATGAAAGCACTGTTGTTGCGGCACTCGCTCCGTGGGAACGACAGGAAGTATGGAAGAATCTGGGAATCTTTCCCGGCGGTATTCATGCAGAGATCATGAACGCGACCGGTTCGTGCCTGACCAATGTCGACGGGTATTATGTGAGCCTTGCCCTGAAGGCGATGCGCCTGTCGATTGCGATGGCATACCAGAGCCAGCTCGTCCTCGAACATCTTCAGGACGTGCTCTACGGCATCCCGAGGCCGCATGAGGTCCGGGTGGATCTGGGCGTGCTCGACCCCGATTACGTCAATGTACTTCCGAACGGCCATGAACCCTTCCTTGGGTTTGCCCTCATCGATGTCGCACGGGAGGAGAAGTGGCAGGAGAAGGCACGGTCCGCCGGGGCAAAAGGTCTTCGGATCATCGGCAATATCGAGACCGGGCAGGAGATGATCCAGCGGTGGGAGAATGACGAGGTCTTCTACGGGTACACCGGCAACTGGATCATGCAGGAGGCGATTCTTGCGACGGGGGCGGTGGATGTCTTTGTCGCGGACATGAACTGCTCCCTCCCCCTCGACCCGGTCTATGCTGACAAATACAAATTTGTCCTCCTGCCGGTCAGCGATCTTGTTGCCTTTGAAGGAGCGGACACACGCCTGAACTATGCACCCCGGGAAGCAGAGCAGCAGGCCGAGGCCATCCTTGCCATGGCAATTGATAATTATCCCCGCAGACGGGCTGCCGTGACGCCCGTCACCGGCTTTCCCGTGGGAACGGCGATAGCGGGATTCTCCCCCGAGAGCATCACCGAGGCATTGGGCGGTTCCCTTACTCCTCTTCTCGATGCGGTAAAGGAGGGAACCATACGCGGGATCGTGGGACTGGTCTCCTGCACCACGCTCCGGGATTCGGGACAGGATGTGAAAACCGTCGCCCTTGCAAAAGAGCTCGTTCACCGGGACATCCTTGTCCTCTCGATGGGGTGCGGCAGCGCCGCCCTTCAGGTAGCGGGCCTCTGTTCGCCTGAGGCGAAGGAATTTGCCGGGAAAGGTCTCGGTGGTCTCTGTGAGGCCCTTGGTATCCCGCCGGTCCTGAGCTTTGGCACCTGCACCGATACCGGCCGGTGTGCGGATCTTCTGTATGCGGTCTCGGAAGCGCTCGGGGGAGTTCCCGTCGCCGACCTGCCGGTTGCCGCCGCTGCTCCCGAGTACATGGAACAGAAGGCGACGATCGATGCCATCTTCGCCCTTGCCTTCGGGCTCTACACCTATGTCAACCCGGTCCCGACCGTCACCGGGGGGCCGAATCTCGTACGGCTCCTCACATCAGAACTCCCCGACATCACCGGGGGCGTCCTGCATCTCGAAGAGGATACCCAAGCTGCCGCGAATGGAATTGCAGACCATATCGAGAGCAAAAGGACAAAGCTCGGGCTCTGAGCAGAATAACACAGAAAATACAACCTTTTTTAAAAGTGGGGTCGGTGAGATTTGAACTCACGATCGACGGGTCTCTCCGACATGCGAGAGAGCACATAACTTGCGTCAGTGCTCCAACGGGTCATCATCCGAAGTGTCAGGAGACCCATTGTTCATCATTCGCAAAGACCGCTGGAGCCCGTCGCCATGCCGGACTAGGCCACGACCCCTCCAAAGGTGCATCATAACTACGCAAGCGGGAAACTTAAGAATTGTGTTCTTGATCGCGAGAGCTAAGTATCCATAATTCGTATAGGAATGGGATGGTTCAGCCAAGTTACGCAAGCGGTATTTCAAACATTCCCCTGATGGGAATGACAATAGGTGAGATGCTGGACAATACGGTCAGTAAATATCCGGATACCGAAGCTGTGGTCGCAGTCGAACAGGATATCCGCTGGACATACCGTGAATTCAATGAGCGGGTCGAAAAGCTTGGCCGCAGCCTCATGGCACTCGGGGTGCGCAAAGGGGACCGTGTCGGCATCTGGGCGATGAACTATGCCGAATGGCTTCTAACACAGTTTGCCACGGCAAAGATCGGTGCGATCATGGTCAATATCAACCCGGCGTACCGTACCTTCGAGCTGGAATACGCGCTGAAACAGGCTGAAATCCATACGCTTTTTATCCAGGGGCGCTTCAAGACCTCGGATTATGTCGGCATGTTCTATGAAGCATGCCCCGAGGCGATCGAGTCGAGACCGGGAAAGATCTCCAGCGAAAAATTCCCCTTCCTGAAAAATGTGGTCTTCATCGGCGATATTCCGTACAACGGCATGTTCACATGGGACGAGATCCATGAAATGGGAGAGAATATCAGTCCCGAAGAGCTGCAGGAACGCGAGGAAACCCTCTCCTTTGACGACCCCATCAATATCCAGTACACCTCCGGGACCACCGGATACCCGAAGGGAGTGGTGCTGACCCATCATAACGTAATGAACAACGGCTTTACGATCGGCGAAGGAATGTCGTTTACCGAGAAGGACCGCCTCTGTATCCCGGTGCCATTCTACCACTGTTTCGGGATGGTGCTCTCCAACATGGCCTGTGTCACCCACGGCTCGACCATGGTTCTCCCGTCGCCCACCTTCGATGCGGAGAAGGTGCTCCAGACGGTGCAGAATGAACGGTGCACGGCACTGCACGGGGTTCCCACGATGTTCATCGCCGAACTGAAGCACCCGAACTTCAAGAAATACAAATACGACACCCTCCGGACCGGCATCATGGCAGGGTCTCCATGCCCCATTGAGTACATGCGGCAGGTGGCCGACAAGATGAACATGACGGAGATCGTGATCGTCTATGGCCAGACGGAGACATCCCCCGGGGTTACGATGACGACCACCTCCGATCCGCTCGAGCGGCGGGTGTCGACGGTGGGCAAGACATTTCCCAATGTCGAACTCAAGATCATCGACCCCCAGTCCCAGAAGATCGTTCCCCGCGGGATGCCCGGCGAGATCTGCGCCCGCGGATATGTCGTGATGAAGTGCTACTACAACAATCCGAGCGCAACCCGCAGTACCATCGATGCCGACCGGTGGAACCATACCGGGGATCTCGGCATCATGGACGAAGAGGGGTATGTCCGGATTGTCGGGAGAATCAAGGAGATGGTCATCCGGGGAGGAGAGAATATTTATCCCCGCGAGATCGAGGAATTCTTCCATACCAACCCGAAGATCGAGGATGCGTACATCATCGGTGTACCGGATGAAAAGTACGGCGAAGAGCTGATGGCATGGATAAAACTCCATGATGGATTTGAGATGACCGAAGAAGAGGTCAGGGAGTTCTGTAACGGGCGGATTGCGAGGTACAAGATCCCGAGGTATGTCAAGTTCGTCGACGGATTCCCCATTACGGTGTCGGGGAAGATAAGAAAAGTCGAGATGCGGGAGATCTCGATAAAGGAACTGGGCCTCGAGGATGAGGCCAGCATCGAGACCGCCTAAGGCGCCTTACGGAAATCAGCCCACAAATCCCGGCCCCGTTCCGTCTCCTCGGCCGGGTACTCCATGAGTGCATCCGGATAGGGGGCAAAGAATGTCTGTTCATTCAGGTATTCGTCCCCAAACCGTGCAATCCATGATTTCAGGATATTTTTCGGGCCGGCAAGCGTGCCGGTTCCCGCCCTGTAGCTTTCGAGGGCATCGAGAAATACCGCTTTTTCTTCAGATTTTAGCTGGTGTTTGAACCGTCCGACACTGTGGAGCATCACATTGATGTTCTCCGCATAGGTGGGAGCCCGTGCAATGGTGGGAACGAGGAGCAGGCGGTAGCGGGCGATGAGATCCGTTGATTCTTCCTGTTTCGTATGGGACCCGACCAGTCGGCCGAGTTCCTGATACCCGGTCTGGTTGTGGGCCATCAGGAGGAGTTTGTTGTGGGAGTGGAACCCGACGAGGGCATCGATGGTTCCGGCCTCTTCGACAAGACGGTAGTCGGCAAGGGTGTATATCCGGGTGAGGAAATGGTCGAGGATGCGATGGTTTCGCAGGCGGCCCTCATCTTCGATGGGATACCCGGGGTATCGCCTGAGCACCTCGCCCCCGAAGAAGCCGGGACCGTATGCGACAGGTGCGGACGGCTGTGCGGACGGATATATACGGACGCCATTGATCCCTGATGTCGGCGAGCGGTTCTTGAGGATGAATCCGTCGACAGGGGGAATTCCATCCAGAAACCGGGTACAGAAGGTCTGCATTTCCCTTGTCACATCCCGCCCGGTTGATGGCTGGATCAGATGGTCGTCGCCGTCTGTCCGGACGATGCGTATCGTCTCCCGCGGGATCCCAAGACCTATCTCCACCTCCGGGCAGACCGGTAAAAATTCAATGTACGGTTTCAAACGGGCGACTTCCCTGCTTGGTATGATGCCCCCGTCGTACCGGACGGGTTCGAATTCAATGCACCTGCTGATCACAACCCTTGGCTGTGTAAACCGGCGTTTTCTGCTCCCCTGCGCCATGATGCAGAATGCATGACCGGAGGTATAAACATATCGCCAAAAAAAAGATTTGTTCCTCTTCAGGGTAGGGAACGGGAAACCAGTTCATTCGCAGAGTCCTGCGCCCGGCTGAGAATCTCCTCTTCCCCGGGGATGAATCCTTCATGCATCAGTGCGTTCCCGTTGCAGAAGACAGTGGATACCGCGGCACCTGATGCCGCATAGACAATATTCGACTCCGCATTATGGAGCGGAACCATGGAGGGGGTCCGGGTGCCGAGGAGAATGATGTCGCCCGCAAAACCCGGTGCGATCGCTCCGCCACCGGTACGCAGGGCACGGGCGCCGACGGATGTCGCAAGCGACAGAGCTTCGTGGGCGGGGAGGAGGACGCTCGAGTTCCATGCAAATTTCTGGAGGAGTGCGGCAAACTTCATCTCCTCGATGAGGTCGAGGTTGTTGTTCGAGGAGCACCCGTCGGTCCCGAGGCTCACCCGTGCACCTGCAGCCGTCAGCCAGTGGTACGGCATCGCCCGGCCCACCGCCAGTTTCATGTTCGAGACGGGGTTGTGAGAGACCGTGACCCCGCGTCCGGCGAGGAGCCGGCACTCCTCTTCATCGAGCCAGCAACAGTGGGCGGCCACGGTCCTCTCCGTCAGGCATCCGCATGCATCGAGAAGGGCTGCAGGGCGCATGCCATGCTGTTCGATGCAGTCGTCTACCTCTTTTTTTGTCTCTGCAAGGTGGATGTGAAGGCCGATATCCTTCTCCCGGCTGAACTGCGCACACCACTCCAGCCCCTCGGTGGAGACGGTATAGGGTGCATGGGGGCCGACGGCGACACGGAGGGAGGGATTCTCCATCGCGGCAATGGCGGCATACAACTCCTTTGTGGCCCGTATCTCCGCCTCGCGTTTCTCTTCGTCCCCGAGGTCGATGAACCCGTGGGCAAACGTTCCTTTCATTCCGGCATCAGCGGTGGCACGGGCGGCCTCGTCCATGAAAAAGTACATGTCATTGTAGGCGACGGTTCCTGTCCGGATCATCTCGAGGCATGCGAGGCGGGTCCCCCAGTAGACACCCTCTCCCGTGAGGTGTGCTTCGAGCGGCCAGATCTTCTCGCTGAGCCACTCCTGAAGGTACATGTCGTCTGCATATCCGCGAAGAAGTGTCATCGCTGCGTGCGTATGGGTATTGACAAGGGCGGGTGTGGCGATCGTTCCCGAGGCATCGACGAGGAAATCCGCGTCACCGCGGTACTCGCCGATATCGGTGCCGACCGCAACGATGGTGCCGTCGGGGCCGATGTAGATGTCCTGCGGTGTTTTGCCGATGCATGCACCGCTGATGTATTTCGAGGTATTGGGGGTGAAAAAATCGTCTTCGGGTGTCATTCGTTTGCTCCGAGGGTGGTGATGATGGATGTGACAATCGTTTCCGTGCGTTTGGTGTTTGCCTTTGCCATCGCAAGGATGTGCTCGTAGGAGAGGATGTCCTCCGTGACCCCGTGGGCATAGTTGTCCACCATGCAGACGGCGGCAAACCGGATGCCAAGCTCGTTGCAGAGGGTCGCTTCGGAGGCGACCGTCATGCCGACCACATCGGCGACCTTTGCAAGGGCTGCTATCTCCGCCCGTGTCTCGATACGTGGCCCGGCGGTCTGCGCATAGACGCCGCCGTTGCGTGCGTCCGGGATGATCTCCGTAAGGCGGGTGCGCAGTCCTGCATCGATCTCGGGCATCACATGCTGCTGCATATGGTTGTGGATACTCGGGACCGGGGCCATGGAGAGGTAATCGTCCGGGATGAGTATCGTCCCCGGCGGATGAGCGGTCCTGAGGGACCCGACCGAACCCAATGCAACCACGCGGTCGACGCCTGCAAGGGCGAGCGCCGATGCCATCGCACGGAAGTTGATCCGGTGAGGCGGCCGGTTGAACTGATGCCGGAGAAGGAGGGCCACCTCGCCCAGATAGAGTTCGGCCGGTCCGTATGGGGTATGCGTCACCGTCCGGGACAGGTCGGGGAGGTCTGCGTGAAAGAGACTTGTCCCACCGATTATGGCGAGCATCGTCCTGTCACCTCCGCCTGACCGATGGATATGATACTGTGCATCCGCACGATGGATTCCATGCATATCATATTTTTGTTCTTCCACTTAAGATGTGGGAAATCCAAAGAATCCATATGTTTATCGGTTCAGAATCTGACCAATGACAATGGACAGGTTCGGTATTGTCGACGATGAGACGATCACTGAAGGAGCATGCACGGATATCTATTTTGACCGGACGGTTGCCGCTCTCACACGGGACGGGAGAAACCCGGTCGTGACTGCAGAGGTTACGGCATCGTCCCTTCCCGGCGAGTGGGGAGTGTTCTGCGGCCTCAACGATGTGGTGACCCTCCTTGCGGGCAGGAACCTGAGTGTCAGTGCCCTCCCTGAAGGGAGTGTCTTCTATCCCGGCGAACCCGTCATCAGGATTCAGGGTCCGTATCTGGAATTCTGCATTTTCGAGACCGCGCTCCTCGGGTTCATCTGCCATGCGTCGGGGATTGCGACCGCCGCGGCGCAGATCAAGGCCGCCGCGGGCGGACGGCAGATCCTGTCGTTCGGGTCCCGAAGGCAGCACCCGGCGATCGCACGGATGATCGAACGTGCGGCGTGGATTGGAGGCGCCGATGCCGTAAGCAATACCTGTGCGCCCAAGGGGATCCCGGTGGCGGGCACCATCCCGCATGCGCTCATCATGTGTTATGGCAATCCGGAGGAGGCATGGTCGGCATTTGACCGGACGGCCCCGCCGGACGTGCCCCGGGTGTATCTCTGCGACACCTACTGCGACGAGAAACGCGAGGTACTTGCGGCCGCACGTGCGGGGGCAACCGCCGTTCGCCTCGACACTCCGCGATCACGGCGGGGGGATATGCGGGCAATTCTCGAGGAGGTCCGGTGGGAGCTGGATGTGCACGGGTTTGAGGAGGTGGAGATCTTCCTCTCCGGCGGTCTGACCATCGATGACGTCCGGGCGTATCGCGACATCGTGGAGGCCTTCGGGGTAGGCGGCGCCATTGCAAATGCCCCGGTGATCGACTTCTCTCTCGACATCGTGGAGTGCGGTGGTGTTCCCGTATCCAAGCGGGGGAAGAAGAGCGGCGTCAAGGACGTCTATGCGGGCCCCGGCATCCGTGTCGTCCGCCCGGCCGTCCTGCCAGCGCCTGAGGGGGCCGTCTCCCTGCTCGAAGCATATATCGAGAGCGGCGTCTTGCTCACAGGGTGCGATATGAACGTGGCCCGGGCCCGTGTTCTCGCCGTTATCGCCTCTTTTTCGGCGTCAGAAAAATAAGAGTTTTATCGTAGGAGGTGCAACATTGGTTGCACAACGGGCCGATAGATCAGGGGAAGATCGCTACCTTGGCATGGTAGAGGCCGCGGGTTCAATTCCCGCTCGGTCCATTTTCACAATACAAAGCTTTTTTCTTAATTTCTGATGATTGAATATCAGGTGTTATGTATGGGGATGCGCGACTGGATTATACCTCAGGACGACCAGTTCTTTGACCTCCTGGAACAATCTGCACAGAATGTCCGGGCGGGAGCTGAACATCTGGTCTATACCGTGGAAAATTTTGAGAATGTAAAGAACAAGTGCCACAAGATGAAGGCGCTGGAGCACAAGGGCGACGAGATTACCCACCAGATATACCAGCTCCTCAATAAGACGTTTATCACTCCCATCGAGCCGGAGGAGATCTCGAAACTCGCCGCCTCCCTTGACGATGTTCTTGACTTCATCGACGGTGCAATACGGATGATGTACCTCTATGGCATCGAGGAGACGGACAACTATATGGTCGAATTGTCCAAGCTGATCCTCGTTTCAACGGAAGAACTCGAACAGGCGGTAAAAGGAATACGCGATCTGAAGCACGCGAACGCGGTCGAAGAGCAGTGCATTGAGATCAACCGCCTGGAAAACCTCGGGGACGATCTTCTCGGGGATGCAATACGGGAGATCTTCACCTGTTCGGATGCCATCAGGATTATCAAATACAAGGATATCTACGAAAAACTGGAGAGCGCAACGGACAGATGCGAAAATGCTGCGAACGTCCTCAGTGATATCGCAATCCGGCATTCCTGAAGGGTGTTATGGACGTTCTGGTAATCGGGGTTGGAATTTTTCTCGCCCTTGCATTTAACTTCGTCAACGGCCTGAATGATGCGGCAAATTCGATTGCCACCATCATCGCAACACGGGCGCTCACCCCCCTGAAGGCGGTCGGTCTTGCGGCCGTCTTCAACCTCATCGGACCGCTCGTCTTTACGACGGCAATTGCCGCCACCATCGGCAAAGGGATCGTCAACCCGGATTTTCTGACGACCCATATGCTCCTTGCCGGCATGTTCGGTGCGGTCCTCTGGGTCTTCATCACCTCAATGCTCGGGATTCCCGTGTCCAGTTCCCATGCCCTGATCGGCGGGCTTCTGGGTGCCGGTATCGCAGGGGCAGGATTCGGTGCCATCCTCTGGCCGGCGACAGATCTCGTGAGAAACGTTATAATCTATGTCATCGCCGGCGGAACGATTGCCACTCTTCTCTACGCCGGGGTCTCCCATTACCGCGGGGACGAATGGAAACCCCGGGCTCCCCTCGCGTTTATCATGGGAATCACCATCACCATTCCCGCTCTTATCATCCTGGGTCTGCTTCACATCTCCGGCATTCTTGCCGTGGTTCTCTTCATCGTGATCTCACCAATGCTCGGGATGCTTGCGGCGTTTCTGCTGGGAATGCTCACCATGCGGCTCGGGAGAGACCGGAATCCGACAAGACTCAATGCCGCATTTCGGCCTTTGCAGATTGCAGCAGGTTCGTTTCAGGCCATCGGGCACGGGGCAAATGACGCCCAGAATGCGATGGGTGTCATCACGGCCATCCTCGTCGCAGGAGGGGTTCTCTCGGAGTTTGTGGTGCCCCTGTGGGTCATTCTCGCATCGTGTTTTGCGATCTCGATGGGCACTCTTCTCGGCGGGTGGCGGGTCATCGACAAGATGGCAAACAAGATCACCAAGATCCGTCCGTACCAGGGATTCTCCGCATCCGCAGCCGGGGGGTCCGTCCTCTCCCTCATGACCTCGCTCGGGGTCCCGGTCTCCACCACTCATGCAATGAGCGGGGCGATAATGGGCGCCGGGGCAACGCGGGGATACACATCTGCAGTGAAATGGGGTATTGTCCGCGAGATCGTCGCGGCCTGGATTCTGACCATCCCGGCGACCGCCGTCGTTGCATGGCTGGTCTATATCTTCTACGAATTCCTCTTCCTCTGAGAATTCATATTTTTATTTTCCGTCCTGAACGCACAGCGGCAGCGTTCGGCGACGATGCATTCATCGCACTTCGGGTGGCGTGCCGTGCAGACCTTCCTGCCATGCGATATGAGAACAAAATTGAGATATTTCCACGCGGAGGGGGGGAACAGGGCAAGAAGATCGTCTTCGATATGTGCCGGGTCCGTATGGTCACTGAGTCCCAGACGAAAGGCAAGCCGTTTGACATGCGTGTCGACCGCGATACCTTCATGGATGCCGTAGGCATGATGGAGGACGATGTTTGCCGTCTTTCGGCCCACTCCTGGCAGGGTGAGGAGCTCTTCCATGGTCTCCGGCACCCTTCCTCCGAACCGTTCGACGACCGCCCGCGATGCGCCGATGATATTGCGTGCCTTGGTGTGGTAAAACCCCGTCGGACGGATGATCTCCTCGACCTTTTCGACCGATGCTCCTGCGAGGGACTCCGCATCGGGGTACCGCCGGAAGAGGCGGTCGCGGATACTGTTGACGGTGGCATCGGTCGTCTGGGCGGAGAGGATCGTCAGAACGAGTATTTCAAACGGATTGTCAAAATCAAGGAAGCATAAACGGGTGTCATCCGAGACATATTCCCGGTAGAGGGAGGAGAAGATATCGCACGCATCATGCCGGTGCATAGAATGGGGCAGGGCAGATTCGAACTGCCGTCAAAGCGTCCCAAACGCTCTAGGATGGACCAGGCTACCCTACTGCCCCGTGTAGCCAGTAATATTATTCACCACATCAAAAAAAGGTGTCGATAGGGAGCTATTCCAGGGGGAGGACGGATTCTCCGGTCCTGCTGATGAGGCTCCCGGTAAAGGTGCCGTCTACAAGGGCGGCCGTGATATTTTCAGGGTTTTTCCCGTCGATGACCATAAGGGGGATATTGTTTCTCTGCACGACCTTTGCCGCGACGAGGTCGATAACATTATTCGCACCGGCGTCCATCCGTCCGCCCTGCACGATGGCCAGCAGATCTTCCGGGGTGAGACGGGATATTTTCTCGGCATCCGGGACCGTTCTCGGGTCCGCGGAGTATATGCCGTCCACCGACGTTGCATTGATGAGGATGTCCGCACCCGCACGCTCGGCAAGGACGGCCGAGACGGCATCGGTCGTCTGCCCGGGTGTCACCCCGCCCATGACCACTATCCTGCCGGAGGCGGCGGCGACCAGGGCTTCGTAATGCGAGGTCGGGACTGCCGGATATGCCGCCGTTCCAAGAGCGGATATGAGCATGGTCGCATTCAGTCGTGTTACGAGGATGCCGATCTCATCCGCAGTCGCTTCGTCGATGGCAAGGGAGCGGGCAGCCGTGATATACCTGCGGGCCTCTCCCCCGCCGCCGACCACGACAAACACCCGGAAGCGGTCGGCAAGACGGGAGAGCACTCCTGCGTATGCCGCAATATTGTTGGATTCAAGGGAGGGGACAAGGACGGAGCCCCCCAGTGAAATTACTATTGTCTTCATCTCACCCATCTATTTGTCTGCACAGCATATAGTTTTTTGAGGTAGAGGGGCTCTTTACCCCATGAGGGAACCGGCAGGATGGTGGCAGCAATGGGACGAAATGAAGAACTGCATGAAGCGGAGTTGTATGCGAAAGGGGATGACGGGAGTGTAATCTGCGGACTGTGCAGCCACCGGTGCCATATCCGGGAGGGGAGACGGGGAATCTGCGGGGTCCGGGAGAACCGCGGCGGAACGCTCTATGCCCTCACCTATGGGAGGATCAGTGCCGAAGCAGTCGATCCCATCGAGAAGAAACCCCTCTTTCATTATCTTCCCGGTACGACGACCTACTCCCTCGGGGGAATCGGATGCAATTTCCGCTGCAAGCACTGCCAGAACTGGCACATTTCGCAGTCGGATGATTTTGACCATCTTGTCCGCCTGAGTGTCGGGGATGCGGTGGCACGGGCGGTGGGTTCCGGATGCCGGAGCATTGCATGGACCTATAACGAGCCGACGATCTGGCACGAATATACCCGCGAGATGGCGGCACTGGCACGAAAGGATCATCTTGGCACCGTCTATGTAACAAACGGGTATATCACGCCGGAAGCACTCTCCGATATCTCCCCGCATCTCGAGGCATACCGCGTGGACATCAAGGCGTTCAATGACGACTTCTACCGGAAGATATGCGGTGCGCATCTCGACCCGGTCCTCGCATCCACGAAGCAGGCGTATGACGCAAAGATGCACGTGGAGACGGTCACGCTTCTCATCCCCGGCCTGAACGACAGTCCGGAAGAGGTCCGTGCTCTCTGCCGGTGGGTGGTACGCGAACTGGGGCCGGAGGTGCCGATGCATTTCACCGCATTCCATCCGGACTATCACATGCGCGACATCCCGTCGACACCGGTCGGGGTGCTCGAACGGTCGCATGCGATTGCACAAGAGGAAGGGGTCTGGTACCCGTACATCGGCAATGTCTTCGAACACCCCGCACAGGACACCCACTGCCATACCTGCGGAGCCCTTCTCGTCGAACGGGACGCCTTCCGCTCCCGACAGGTCGGACTCGACGGGAGCAGGTGTGCTGCCTGCGGCGAGACGATTCCGGGGACGTTTGAAAACAGGGAGTGAGTTATTCGGGGATCCAGCCGCGGGACCGATGATAGGCATATTCGGAGGGCCACTCATCGCGGTGGGCGGTAACGAGGGCGGTCATGTGCTCCCTCATCCCCTCGTGAAATGCCTCCTGTTCGGGATAGACCTCTTCATGTGCTATGGCGGCGGCAAGACGTCTGCCGAGGGCGCGCGACTCGTCGACGGCCTCTGCGAACCGCTCCTCCCCTTCCGCCATGACGGCAGACGTCCCTCCAACCACACTGGCACCGAATACCTGCCACGCGCCTCCGAGGTACTCAAGGACACAGTCCGTGCCCCCGCCGCCGCCGGTTGTTACAAAGGCAGCGTATTTCCCGCGGAACTTCTGGCAGTGGACGATGTCCGCCATCCGGTCGATGAGGGTCTTGAGCTGGGCCGTGATGGCGTTGATGTAGACCGGTGATGCGACGAGAAATCCGTCGGCGTCCATCATCGCTTCGAGGATCTCTTCATAGTCGTCTTCGAGGATGCAGCTGCCGGTCTCGTAGCATTTGGCGCAGCCGATGCAGTAGTCGATATTCTGCCGGGCGATGTCATAATACTCCACCGTAGCTCCCGTTTCCCGTGCTCCTTCCATGGCGGCTTCGAGGAGACGAAGGGTGTTGCCGGCCGTGCCGCGGGGGCTCCCGCCGAGTGCGACAATCTTCATACCCTGATATCGGTGAGGAAAAATAGAATGGTTCCGGTCAGTCCGCGAAGGTCTCGACCTGAATGGTATAATTCCTGTCGCATTCACCGTACAGCCGTACGATAAACGAAAGGGTGTCATGGCTGCTTATCTTCTGGAATGTTTTGGATTTGATATCGGCCTTTGTTCCGGTATCGACATCGATCAGGGACGACCGGATGATCACGTCGCTTTTATCTTCTGCACCGGTATTCTCCACCTGGATGCGCCCCTCCCAATAGCAGGTTCCTTCTGCAGTCCAGTGTTGTTCGAATACCGGGACGGTTATCCGGAGACTACCTTCCTCATAGGTGCCGGCATAATCAGGATAGTCCTGCCCCGACGGGATCACGGATATATCGCCCTCCGATATGGGCGTATCATCCTGATTCAGGCATCCCGCCATGCAGGCAGTTCCCGCGCAGAGGAGAAGCAGGCATACCGTCAGCCGGAATGGTTGATTGTGCATAGTGGAAGTTCGCGCCGGAGCTATCTAATGGTTGCTCTCCATTCGCATAACGGGCACCCATTTCGGGATGGCAGCCATAATTCCGCGGGGATCTCCTCCCGGACAGCGGGATGGGATTTAAATAGGATATTATGCATGTATTCAATGGTGAGCACCGGTGATGCGACAGGCAGGATATTTTTCACTCTTCTTCGTGATTGCGGTGATCCTGAACAGGGGGTATGTCTACTATCCGTATCCCGAACTGCTGAAGCTCTCCTTTACCTTCCTCGCCGTTGCCCTGATTTATCTGGTATATGTCGTCCTCTCCATCATCGCAACGAGATATATCGCCGATAAAAAAACCCGGTATTCCCTGAACAAGGCGCTCTTCATCCTCTCCATTCTGGCTGTTGGCGCCATTGTCATCAGGATATGGGTGGAAGAGACCCAGTCTCTTCTCATATCATACGGCATTCTGGCGGCGGGAGTGGCAATCGCCCTGCAGGATATCCTGAGAAACTTCGTCGGCGGGGTGTATATCATGGTATCCGGCATGTACCGTGTCGGAGACCGGATCAGTATCGGTGATATGGCAGGGGATGTCATGGATGTTGGTATCATGAACAGCACGCTCATGGAGATCGGTCAATGGGTACAAGGGGATCAGCCGACAGGAAGGATTGTGATCATCCCGAATGCTGTTGTCATAACGGATGTGGTGTACAACTTTACGAAGGACCACAATTTTGTCTGGGATGAGATTACCATTCCCCTTACCTATGACAGTGACTGGAAAACGGCGATGCAGGTGTTTTTTGCGATCGTTCATGAGGAAACGGCAGAACTTACGCTTCAGGCCGAGGCAGAGATCGAGAGGATTGGGGAGAAATATTACCTGCCGAAAAAGGTGGTTGAACCCTCCATCTATCTCTCCCTGACGGACAACTGGATACGTCTCGATATCCGGTATGTCACTGATACCCGCCAGAGAAGAATTCTGCGTGACCGGATCATGCAGAGGCTGATGGAAGCGCTGGACGGACATGCCGACTTTTCCATCGCGAGTGAAACGATCGAGGTTCAGGGCACTCATACCGTTACCCTGAACAACGCCCCATCCGGTGGTACACAATGAAAGAGATGACAGGCAGTCAGGTCTCGATGAAGGCGGGACTCCCGCCGGGAACCCTGATTCATATCGGGGAGATGCGCACAGAGGACACGGATATTTCCATCATCCAGTATGATGAATCGGAGTTTCAGGAGTTTGCTTCCGTCGGCGCCGATGAGGTCGCGGGGTTTCCTGATGACAAAGCGGTGACGTGGATCAATATCACCGGCCTTGCACGGACGGATATCATCGAAAAGGTCGGAAATATCTTTGAGGTGCATCCCCTCATTCTGGAGGATATACTCAATACCCGGCAGCGGCCGAAGATCGAGGATTACGGGTCGTATATCTTCGTGGTCATGAATATGCTCTCGGTTGAATCCGAGGGGGGTATCGCCTCGGAACAGGTGAGTTTCATCCTGACCGAACATGCCATCGTCTCCTTCCAGGAACAGCCGGGAGACGTCTTCGACAGTGTCCGAAAGCGTATCCAGGCAAAGAAGGGGCGAATCAGGCAGTCCGGTTCCGATTATCTGTTGTACGCCCTTGTGGATTCGATCGTTGACAACTACTTCGTTGTCTTCGAATGGATAGGCGAGATTATCGAAGAGATCGAGGATGAGCTCATTCACAATCCGGCTCCGGATATCCTCGAGACGATCTATGCCCTCAAACGGGATCTCATCTATATCCGGAAGGTGATCTACCCGCTGCGTGAGGTGACGGCGCAGCTGGAGCGGGGGGATTCCGACCTGATCAACGACTCCACGCAGGTCTATTTCAAGGATGTCTATGACCATGTCATCCAGCTCGCAGACTATGTGGAGACCTACCGGGACATGAGCTCCGGCATGCTGGACATCTATCTGTCGAGCGTCTCGAACCGGATGAACGAGGTGATGAAGGTGCTGACGATCATCGCGACCATCTTTATTCCTCTGACATTCATCGCCGGCATTTACGGGATGAATTTTGCATATATGCCCGAACTTGGATGGAGAATGGGCTATCCCTCTGCATTGGGGGTAATGGCGGTAATTGTCATTATAATGCTCATTTATTTCCGCAGGAAACAATGGATCTGATATGAGACGGGCGGCCGGGGGAACCATCCTTCGTCCCTGCCCCTCCGTCGCCGATGGGTGAGGGTGTCCAGTGACAAAACAGGTGATCAAGGCCGACGGGACTCTGCAGGCCTATGACAGAAACAAGGTGATGCGGACCATCCGCAATTACGGTATAGCGGAAGATCAGGCCGAAACAGTGGTCAGTGAGATAGAAAAGCATCTCTATGACGGGATGCGTACCCGCGATATCCTCCGCCTCATCCGGACGGTCGGGCGGAAATATCAGCCCGCGGTTGCGGAACGGACGAATGTCCGGCGTGCCATCGGGATGTTTCGCCCGAAACCGGATTTTGAACTCTATGTACAGGCGCTCCTTGCCGGGAGCGGGTACGAGGTGGAGGAAGGCAGAATTCTGCAGGGACGGTGCGGGGAGCATGAAGTGGATGCGATTGCCAAAAAGGACGGGATCACCTACTTCGTCGAGGTGAAGCATCACCACAATCATCACAAGATGACAGGACTCGACGAGGGGCGTATCGCCCGTGCGATCGTCGAGGATGTACAGGAAGGATACAAAGAGGGGAGAAACCACTTCACGATAGACAAGGCGATGATCGTCAGCAACACAAAACTCTCCGCCCATGCAAAACGATACGCCACCTGCTGGGATATCAAGCATATCGGCTGGGACCATCCGGCCGACGAGAATATCGCCGCGATGGTTACCACCAAACCCCTCTGTCCGATCACTCTGATAAAGGGGGTCAACGCCCGGATGCGAAAGAACCTGGTGTATGAGGGCATTGTGACGGTGGGGCAGCTTCTGGCCTATTCTCCCGCAGAACTGGCGGAGATGACCGACCTGCCGGAACGGGACATGATCGTTATCGTTGACCGGGCGCAGAAGCTGGTGTGCCAGTAGCCCGTGCGTGCAGGCGTATTGATTTTAAAAAAATGCAATATGTGGATTATCGTATAGAATCATCAAAAAAAATACAGAGTGCTGCTATGGGGCATAAGGATGTAATGTCTCGAATCCCTACAACAACAATATAAAGGACGGGTGCCAATCAACTAGTATGCGGAATGAGAGGTTCCATAAAAAACCGGAGACCTACCGGGTCTATGAAAAGAGGAGTATACAAAATGCCCTGGACAACGGAACCCTCACACCGGCAGATGCAAATTATATCCGTGAATTTATTGCCGAGATTTCAGTCACGGCAAACCTCTCGGCCCAGCGACGTTTCAAACTGGTCTCAAACCTTGTTCAGTGCCATCGGTTCCTTCCGTCCGTAGAAGATCTTGTTCTCTCCGATATCTACGAAGGGATTGAATCGCTGCGTGTGGCAATAAAGGAGGATGGGACCAAATATTCCCAGAACACCATCGCCGATTTTATTCGTGTTACCAAGCGTTACTATCTCTGGCTCATTGAGAATAACAAAATTGATGTTCCTATTGCCAAGATCAAGAACATCAAATGCACCCGTTATAACTACACGACAAAAACAGAAGAGGACATCTTAACCGAGGAGGAAGTCCAGCAGCTCATTCACACGCCTCGTTCCATACAATATAAAGCCCTGCTGGGTGTGGCCTATGAGGGCGGTTTCAGGATTCACGAGATTGGCCAGTTGCAGTGGAAAGATGTCCGGTTTATGGAAGGCAGGGTACGCATCTATACTGATGGAAAGACCGGAAAACTACGCAAAGTTCCCATTATCGCCTACGCACAATATCTGGCAGAATGGAAATCGATTTACCCCGGTAACCCCGAGGGGGAGAATTTTGTCTTCCTGAACAAGCACAACCAACCGCTCTATTACCAGAGTTTTGCAAAAACGTTCCGTCAATTCGCAAAGGATGCTGGTATTGAGAGGAAAGTGAGTACTCACATTCTGCGGCACTCCAGAATTACGCACTGCCTGCGCCAGAACTATAATCCGGTGTATGTCGCATTGACATTTTGGGGAAATATCAACACCAGTATGCTGAAGACATACACGCATCTCAGTGATGATGATGTCGAACGTCAGTTCGCCCGGCTGGCGGGAGTGGATATCCCTGAGTTAGCCGACAAGAGTGACGCCTTAGCCCCGGTTCAGTGTTACCAATGTGGTCAGATCAATCCTCCTGGAACCGAATACTGTTCCCGATGTGGTCTTGCGTTGAGCGCAGAGGCACAGGCGACGCATGAGGCAGTAATACAAAAGATTGAAGAGATTCTTGCATCGCCCGGCGGCGCGGCCATCTTTAAGGAAGCTATTGCCAGAGTACAATCGCAATCGGAGTAGACCGACGAATGTACATTTTGGTATCATTGATTCCATTTTTTAATATATGGAAGCAGTCCTTCATTCAATTATGTGGTATCCGGGCGGGTATAACGTCTCATATGCATAATACGATGTCGTCTTTGATGCTACGATGTCATTAAAGCCTTGAAACTGGGGATATAGGGGAGGGAGGTACCCACACCCCTAAGTTTTTCTTAGCTTTCCCTATTGGGTCAATAATTGTTATATATTCATACATTAAGATCATGTTATGCAGGAAAAAGTCCATCTTCCAAAATGTCTTCCACTGGTCAAGCCATCAAATATCGAAGGGGAATTCACCTGCATTTATTGCGGGCGCAAATTCAAAAAGCAAAACGCACTCAGAATCCACCTGGGAACCTGCAAAAAACGTGCTTTACGCAGAGATTTTAAAATAGGCCACCGGACTTTCTACGTTTACCTGAATCCACGACGGGATATCCTTAATCCCTTAATTGAACATGCAAAGTGTTGCCAAGAAGAACCGATCCTTTTCATTGGGGCCTTGGAATTTTTAAAGGAATGGGGTTGGGTAACGAAATATCTGGTTCTTGATAATGAGAAATTTGAGGTTGTGGATTGAATAATTAATAGGAATATATAAATTATTCTCTGATAAAGTTCAGATCGAATAATTTGTTCATGAGAGGGTGGCCAATATGGACGATGCGGTAATACCGGTAGCATATGCGATGCAGGCATCGCCAAAACGTTATGCACTATTTCTTGGAGCAGGGATCTCTCTTTCTGCAGGTCTTCCTAGTGGAAAAGAAGTAGCTGCAGATATGATAAGGAAGATCGCAAAAGGGAGGGGAGTGGCTATTGAAGGAAATGACGATGTAGACGTATGCTTTCAATGGTTTTCACAAAATGTAGATGGACCAATTACCTTTGATAACCTCATGAAAAAGTTGGGAATCGTAGAGGAGACCCGACGTGATAGACTTATCCCATTAATTCTGCCAACAGACGATAATGGCGATCCATTACCATCAAACACAACTATAGCGCACAGAATGATTGCTAAGTTAGTAAAAGAGAAGATGGTAAGTCTTATAATTACCACAAATTTTGACCCTTTACTTGAAGATGCTATCAGAGAAACAGGTGTCCGCCCTGTAATTATTCATTCGCAATCCGACCCACAAATGATGTCAATTTTTCCTGATACCTGCCGTATTGTGAAAGTAAATGGAGATTTTGAAAATTTGGAGCTCAAGCTCACACCTGAAGACTTGGAATCCTATGAACCTGATATTTCGAATTATATCAAGAAAATTTGTGAAGAATACGGTTTAATTGTATGTGGATGGTCGGCAGATTATGATTCAGGGCTCCAAGAAATTCTTTCATCACAACAATACCGCAGATATCCAACTTTCTGGTGTCTGCGTCCAGATTCAGATATTCCTGAAAATCTAAATTCCGCAATAAAGCCAATACCAATCGAAATAGATTCCGCAGATCAATTTTTTACCAGCCTAGATACCATTGTAGAGCGTATTCGGTCAATTGAACAGAAGCAACCCCTTACCGTTTCTGCTGCAATCAGGAGGGTAACAGATGCATTACAGCAACCTCGCCCAGATATTGCCCTTTCACAGTTAATCCATTCTCAAACTGAATTTATACTTGAAGAACTTGCACAGAAAGTATATTTTCCTGATGGGACCATCAATGCTCTTGAGTACTTAAATTCTCGAATATATTCTCTAACAAAGAAAACATCTCCTCTTGCTACAATGCTGGCAACCCTTGCCTATTTTGACGACAAGTATGATTATCTAATCCATGATGTAGTTGAGAGGTTGGTCAATATTCCTCACAATGAGCCATTTACTGGAGAAAAAACAATAATTACAGATTTCTCATGCCCCCAGGATTTTGGTGAATGCCTATATCATCTTCGTCTGTTACCAGCCTTAATTACAATCTATACAACTGGAATTGCCGCCACTCGAACTGAACATTTTAACAGTTTAGAGGCAGTATTTTCTCCCAAAATTTTTAAACCATACCATATTCCAGAGAATAAAAAACCATATTTTGAATCAATCAATATTTCACGAATTTTTGGAAGGTATGATCTCTGGGAAACAGTAAATTCTGAATTCTTTAATGCCCCCGGAGATTTCTTTTGGTATATCTATCTCATATGCCACAAACTTGTAAAACACCTGATTCCTGGAGATATTGGATATTCCGAAACGTATGACATATTTGAATATCTATTTGGTCTTGCCTATCTATCGACTGGCGCAGATCCAACAAGAATTGAGGATGATCTTAACAATTTTAGATCTAGCCCATTGAGAACTCGTGTCTGGAGTGGGTCTATGCATCAATACTCAGGGTTGTATATTATTCAAGATTCGGTTAAGACATATCTTAATGGATTCGGTCAAAAAATTGAAGGAACAAAATTCTTTAGTGGAGATACCCAGAAATTTGAAATTTGTAACCGAAGATTTGCAGAGATTAGCCGAAGCGATTCTCCAAAGACTGGTATTGTTCTGAATGTTGACCCCTGAGGGAAATATTTTATCAAAGACGGGTTTACAAATAATTATTTCAAGAAATCAAATATTCTCTTCTTCTAATGTAATTTGGAGCCAGTGTCAACCCCATCTCAAATGATTAGGCTTCTCCGGAAGATGTCTGGGAGAGCAGGAAGTATCGGATGTCAGCTGAAAATTTGAGGTTAAGTAGCTCGTCCAATATTTGGTTATCTTCACCAACAATCAATATATTGACCGGAGATATTTCCCTAGGAAAAAAACTAATAATTGAGTTAATTTTCAAGGGCAATTCCGATTTCCATCAACTTATACTTCATCATCTCAGGATCATCAAGTGCCGTGGCTGAAATTTCAACCACTATATACCCATTTGATCTCAAAACAGTCCGAATAAACTGGTCTTTCCTCTGAATTTCCGGATCCCCATGAATAAATCTTGAAAGACCGTCAAGATAGATCGCTATACGAACACTGTTGTCCAGAGACTCATAATAAAAGTCTGGTGTAGTAGTGATGTTTACCTGTGGCAACTGGATTTCTTTCTGACGATCAAAGGGAGGTAAACCATATTCCTGCATTAATGCCGAAAGTCGCATTTCTGCAGTGTTTGTGGATTCACCTTCTGAGGCCTGCTCCTCTTCAACTGATGGGACGGATGAAGTCTTTTTAAGAGGTGATTTTATTGAATTAAGTAGTTGGGCTGCACGCATCCGGTTTAAAAGTTCATGATTCTGCATGTTCCCATAGGATTTCATACATTCATAGCAGGCCGTTTCACAGTTGTTCGTACAGCTGTTGAGAGAATATATCCCGCGTTCAATGATATGGTCCCATTGATCGATTATCTGATCAAGAATGCCAGAACCTCCCGGCATGGGATCATAAAGGAATACATCTGCCTGTTCTTCATCATGCATGAGTATAATGAACTCAAGATCATCAGGTTCCATCTCGAGAGAGACATTTGCAGCAATTTTCAATCCCTCAGCGAGGTTGATGGCATCAGATCTGGTTTCGCATCGCTCGAAAAGAAATCCATCTACTCTTGCGTCTGCACTGAAACAAAACAGTTCGGGTTTTTTACCACATTTAGTTTCATGGAACTCATAAAAATTTTCCAACTCAGTATTTGAGGCATAGGGAGAGCGGGAGGCTCCACAAACAAGACAGAGAGGGTACCCCAATTGCCCTTCACGCACTTTATCGGATGGTCCGAGGTTGATGAGTCGAACATCCTGCCCATGGCGATGTGAGAATTCGCGTTCACCAGCCGCATAATGATCAATACCCCGGTGATTCCGCTGAATGATTCCTCCCATAACAACCGGCATTTTAAACCGGTTCTGTTCTTCATCGGAGACCAGTGATACAAAACCAAGCTCAGTATCGCAAATGGCTACCCCAGGTACTGTGATCTCTTCATTATTTGCATAACCATCTGCGCCTGACTGGCCGAGGAAAACCCGCATAGTTGCGAGATCCACGACATATCGGTCCGGATCTATCCCCTTCTCACCAAATGGCAGATGATACCATATTGCCCTATATTTCCCGCCATTTGCATAGAGGAGATTTCCTGGAACAAATTCACGTATTGCAAGCGATTCCGGTCGTGATAGCTCAAACATGTATTTCTTCCATCCGTAGGAGAAGGATTCGGATGCAATACCCGTCACAGATCCAGGATGGAGGGCATAGCCGGGAAGAAAACCGCTGTTCGCAAGAACGTTCAGGGTATAGTTATCAAGCTTTTTTTCTCCAAGACCAAGGATGTAATCTCTGCAACGGTTCAGAAGGCGAGAGTCCATTTCATCGAGTTGTGAGACGTTTCGTTCTTTTTCGGTTAAGGAATCACGTGTCTTTTTCGCCCAGAGCAATCGTTTATGTATCAAAGCGATATGGGACCGAAGATCATTGACAAAGGAATTCACATAGTCGCTAAGAATTTCAGATTGAACCTCATCAATTGAATCTTCAGGCCAGTTCTCTGAAAATACCTGCTGGATTCTGGTGCAAATCTTCGGGTTGAGTTGAGTAATTAGACCTTCGAGGGAAGTAAGATCAGGGGGAGTTTGCCTTATCAGACGACTGGGTTCAAAGAGATATCCGGATATGTACGGAGGCAGGCACGTCTCTCGGATAGCCTTTATCTTCGCTGCCTTTCCTTGGTCTGCATGCATCTCGGTAAGGATGATCTCGGATATAATTGCTGAATGAACATGCTTTCTAATCATCACCGGATTTTTCAGGTTAATATGAGGAGGATATATTGTGCCCCCTAAAAGCCGCATGGGATCTTCAAAGAAATATTCATCATGGGGCTTTTTTAACGAATATGTGAATATTACGGCCATCCGGTGTCTGCGCCCGGCACGGCCCGCCCGTTGCCAGTAATTTGAGGGGAGGGGTGGTACGTTCCTCATCAGTACCATGTCCAGCTCGCCCACATCAATACCGAGTTCGAGAGTGGGAGTTGCAACCAGACAGTTAATTGTGCCATTTTTATCCTTGAATGACTGTTCGATCTCTTGGCGCTCATCCGATGGGACCTGTGCGGTGTGTTCGCGTGCAATGAGCATGGTGAAATCATGATTGAGAAGGCTCACATTGTAGTCATCTTCAGGAGGACCTTCTCTGACGAGGTGGCCCTTGCAGTGAATCTTCATACACCGCTCATTAGGTGTCATTTTGCTGTGGATTCTATTACAAACCACACATCGGTAGCGTTCGTTTTGGGGGAGAATGCCGATCTTCCGGGCATCGACCTGATATACTCCTGTTGCACCGGGCAGGGGTTTCCCTTTCTGTGATGTCAGGGTGACCGGGATAAGAATGCCGAGATCGCGGGTTAAAATGTTCCAGACATCCTCTATGCACTGATCGATATGCTCCTCATCAATGCCGATTTTTTTGATGAAATCATATACCGTGGTCCTGCCTCTCGATGATGTCAGACCTGCGACATACTGTTGCTTATCGACGGTTTCACGATGAATTTTTACACCTTTCGGTGGGAAGTCAAAATATGGGATAAACTTTCTCTGTATTTCAGGCATTCCCCTGTGCCACCAGTGGCTGTAAATGGGCTCCTTTTCATCCCAAAGTATGCGGGAACGCCGCAGATAATCACACAGGCTGCCAAGAAGATTGACTGCATCCTCTGTACTCATCTGATACCTGGCAGCGAATGATTCGATGGTGGGGTTACTCTCCTCAAGACCAAAGTAGGCAATACCAATCTTCCCCCATGTCTCAAGACTGTCTCTTTGAGAGAAGCTCGTCGTAAGTTCCCTGAGAATCGAAATTCTCAGGTATTTTTTCATGCTCTCTTCAGTTCTGCTGCTGTACGACTCCTCGATTCCCCGTTCATAGACTTCAGTTGCAACCGCTCTTCCCAGATCCGGATTCATTTTGAAGAGAGCGGTGAGCGTCTCAACGAGGTCCCCGATGGCTACGGGAATCTCGGCTTTGCTAATAATTTCAAAGAGCAGATGTCTGAACCTGTATCGGCGGGCGTGATCCGACATCCATGCCGCCTGGAAGGCGGCGTCCTGCCGATTATCTGCAAAGAGTATCAGTTTTCGATTTTCTGCATTCTCTGCATTGATCATACTTTGCGCGAGAATGTGGATATCTGCTACCTGCACGGCAGAGAGGGCCCTGAGTGCCGATTGTTTGGAAGAGGGTGCCCCAAAGAGACAGACTGGACACTTTGCAATAATTCCGTGTTTATTCAGAACGTATATCGGTACAACCGGTTGCTGAACGTGGCAGTACAGACATTGTTCCGAGGATTTCAAATGAATAGTCCCGCAGAAACGACAGATGTAGGCTTCCTGACGCTTTTTTGCCAGTTTATCCGCCACATCTTCGTCATCGGCCTCTGCTTCACTGACAAACCGGTTCGTAAAAGTGAGTTTTATGCCTTCATTTTCCTTGGCAGGAGGCCAGTAGACATTCTCCCCTTCACTAATCCCTCCATGCAGTTTCTCTTCTTCACCGATCTCATCGACAGCAATCTCAAAGTAATGCTGCCCACATTTTTTGCAGGAGACGACGGGGAAGATACCTGTGGTTTGCAGGCGCGGGTTGGGGTTGAGCTTCTCCGCTTTGGCATGTGAGAAGTAGATGTTTACCGGTGTTTCACTCTCAACTGGTTCGCCAAGGATACCGACGGTGCCGGCAAGACCACGAATAAAAAAGTGGACTTGAGGACGAAGAAGGGGATGGTTATCCTTCTCTGCGGTGGCCCCCAATGCAAGCCACGTAAGGAGTTCTGCCGCCTCTTCCTCCCGTGGGATTGGCCTTTTCAAGACATTCCAGATGTCATGCGTAGCGCCCCATAGATTCTTTGGTGATGACAGGGATGCCTCAATTTCGGGAATAATGTCACTATGCAAGAGGGTTTCGTAGAGTTCCTCCTTCCATGATTTTTCATTTGATAGCTCGGGAAGACCCAATTTTCTGAGAATCCCGGACACTGCGGCGGGGTCCCCCGGTCCATCGATGGCATCAAGAGTGTATTCAAAGAATGCAGGGGCAGCACTTCCGATGGGCTTAGTATGGAATGTATCGTGCGGATAGGAGGTACCAATGTATTTTTCTTCCACGAATGTAACCAACTTGGGATCGACACCAAATAGACGGTGGAAAAATTTTGCAGGGGCTGTAGTCTTCTTTTTTGTATCAACAATTGTGGCACTGGTCCCGATGCATAGTACTTCATCAGCGGTTGTATCTGCAAAAGCCCGAAGCCGTCGGATCAGCAGGGCAACTTCTGCCCCTCGTGAGCCGGTGTACGTATGTGCCTCATCAAGAACCAGGAATTTAAGGAGAGAATTCTCGATCATCTTGAGGTCGGAGGGACGGGTGAGCAGGTATTCAAGCTGATTGATATTGGTTAAAAGAATTCGCGGGGGTTCTTCATGCATCTCTTCAACGGAGATCTTTTCCTCATGCGGGATGACAATGAGATTTTTATGGTTTCCATATTTCCCGTAGTATCGCGAATAAGCCTCTCGACCCTCTCCTTTTTGCATCCTTTCAACATTTGCGACATCAGAATTCTTGCGTTTGGTTGACCCTACATACATTCCAAACGTGATGCCTGTTCCGGCGAGGAGACCCCGCAGCCGCTCCAACTGGTCGATAGCAAGGGCGTTCATCGGGTAAACGATCACAGCGACAATACCCGGTGGGACCTGTTCATCTTTGAGCCGGAAGCAGTGGTCTATAATGGGATAGAGAAACGACTCTGTCTTTCCCGAACCTGTTCCCGTCGAGACCAGGCAATGATTCCCTTCTGAAATTGCATCGAAGACATTCTCCTGGTGGGCAAACATCCGTGGATGTTCGGCGACATGGGCGACACCCGGATGAAGCCTTCCTTCCCTGACCAGATCTTCAAGAAGAGCCCCCTCGGCAAATGGTCGGGAAAGGGAGATATATGGGCCCTTGAGGAGCTCGGAACCAACGGACTGCTCCCCACTGAGCATCTTTTCTGCCTGCGCAGAAAGATCCGGGTCTGAGAGCGGAAAAGCCGTCACTTGATACCTAAAGTGCTGCTTTTTTATTTCAGATGCAAAAAGGATAGGATTGAGGGTCATTATAGATACATCTTAGTTTGTTTCGATAAAAGTTGTCTCTGGTAAAAATGTGTAAATAAGGAAATCCATGGACTGATACCAGATTTGGTAGTCCAATAAAAGAAAGTCCCTTCATCTAAAAGATAATGACGAGAATCTCGCCTCTTGATATTTTATTAAAAAATAGGCCTCTGTTTGTTCTAATTGCTCTAAAAAAGATTCTATTGATTTTCCTCTTTTTTTGTTAATCCATCCATATCCTTTTAATAATCGAATAAGGATTTTTGATTCCGTTTTTCAGTGATAAAAGTCTCGTTTTTCCCTTTTGCTCTCTTGAGAACTTTTTGCACATCCGATACTTCAACCTCATTGAAATCGCCGCGTTCCGATTCAGCTATCATTTTTTCAAACTCTTCATCACCGAGGATTTTTCTGGCATGCATCTCGCATTCTGCCCAGCTTTCTTTCGCTGAACTTTCAAGTTGCCAAGGCAGGAATCGTTCACCAAGCCGTTTCCTGACAGGAACGGTAATCCCATTCGGTGTATCGAAGGCAATGGTCCCATCAGCGAGCACTTCATAAGTAATCGTTTCTGGTATCATCCATCCTTCTCCGTCATTCTGAGCGTAGAAGGCCTCTAAGCCCATAGTCTTCAGATCCAAAAACGCCTTCAGTAAAAGAACTGTATGACGAAGCTCAGGATCTTTATCTTTGTCCACCCGCCAGAAGCCTTTGGGATCGAATTCTTTTGAGAGTGATCTAATATTATATGTCGAATGCCCGCAATCTCTTAGAATCCATCCCATATCCTCAGCAGAAAGTCCATAGAAATATGCAATAATTGAATCGAGAATACAGCGAAGTCTTAGACGCTCATGTGGAGTGATAGCCCAACATGATTTCCAACTACGATTAATTTTATTGGGATAATCATCCTTTATTTGCATCCAGATGGCAGCGAATAACTGATTTGGTAATAATAATTCTACTGAATATTGACACAATCTTTCTCCAGAGGTATGTAATTGAACTGGAGTTGGCATTTCTTCTAACACACTCCAAATCAAAGATGTTCCACCTAATCGTGTTCTAACTGCATAATCAAATGGTATTGAATTGAATACCGACAATAATTGAAATATATTGTTTATAGAATAATTCATAGGGGTTAGTGTTGGAACCTTATGATTGCAGGGCATATCAAAAATTCCTGTTGCAATTGCTGTTCTTGAATTGGTTGCAGAGGTTACATCCATCATACCTAATTTGAATTTTTTTGAAACCCTTGGATTATCCTTGAATTTACTTTTTGAAATTAAATATTGCGGCTCAATCACCTTCTCATCCCATGGAATATCCCGCCAAACAGCACTCCTTCCAGTTCCACTTACCCATCCTTTCTCAGAAAAGTCAAACTGGCCAATCATCCGTCCTTCATAGAGCGGGAGCGCCATATCACCAGGCTCACCAATCTTTTTCCCTCGATAAACAAGTTCCGGCGCTTCCCCTTCCGAAGGCACCCAGCGCCCATACTCATCGGGGGTATAGCCTCGCTCCTCCCACCATGCCCGGGGCGGGAAGAGGTTTGAATCATTGGTCATATGGAACTCTGCAGCATACTTAATACCCCACCCCTCTGGGCCCTGATCCCCTAGCAGAACTGAGCCGTCATAGATCTTTGTGATGATAGCCAAATCACGATCTGTCTGAGTCTCAAGAATGGAAAGACTCTTCGGGCTAAATGCATGAACCCGTTCCACCGGATAGGAAAGCGAACAATCTTCTGGTCGTTCCCAGTCCTCAAGGTCGTGGCGCATGAAGGCAACCTGGATAGCCTCTGTTCTGTTGCCTTTCTCAAGGAGAATTGGACAGAACTTTGCACGAGAATCTATATCAAATATTTTTTTCCTGTTCTCGAATCCGAATATCCACTCCCAATTACAGTGGTTCAGGAACAGTTCCCGCAATTGCTTCGTACCATTATCAGTATAGATGCCGGAGGGGACGATCATCCCGATCCGGCCGCCGGTACGGCATAGGGCATGCGCCGACTCAAGAAACATTTTGTAGGTATTGATGTCCGCGGAACCCTGATGGCGGAAGGGATGGGCACTGTCCGCATATCCGCTCTGCTGGACGCGTCGTCGCCTCCATTTGGCATGCAACCCGAGGTTCTCAGTTCTTGTACGTGAAAACGAGATCTTCGCGCCACCGACTGCCTCATCGTCCGGGTCCCCAAAGGGAAATGATGCATGCTTGTTCCAGTTTGACATCGCCTTAAACCCGGCATTGTAAAGGAGCCATGCACGCTCAATTGCGCTGTTTTGCCTGAAAAGATCTTTCTGCTGGGAGATGGCGTCCTGTTTACTTCGGGTCCGGTATACCGGGTCGTATAGGGAAAAGAACTCCTGTGACTTTGGCTTTGAAATCTCCCATGGAGGATTCCCCACAACCGCGTCGAACCCCCCGCGCCCTGCCATAAAGACATCCGGAAACTCCAGTTCCCAGTGGAAGAATCGTTGGTCTGCGGCTATCTGGCGGACCCGTTCAGTGAAGACTTCCGTCGGGTGATAGAACCGCGCCGGAGTTGGCCCGTCCTCGTCCAGCCAGTCACCAGGCCAGAACCAGACGGCACACCATCGATCAAAAGCATGGTGGAGGGCCTTGAGACCTTCATTTTCAACAAATCGCTGTCGATAGCACTGCTCCCGTTCATCGGACTGCTGAATGGGTATCGCATGAAGCCGTTCTGCAAGGGCGACCGCCTGGTTATGGAGGGTATGACCAACTTTCCCGTCCACAGCCCACTCCTCAAGCCCGGTCTGCCCTTCGGCATGCCGTCTGATATGTGCAGCAAGTTCAGGCTTTACCTGTTCCTTCAAATTCGTCTTGATTGCATCCGTCCATACGCCCTTTCTATAGTGAATGCCATTGGAATGGGTCTTGTCACCGCCCTCACGCATCCACGCCATCACCGGATATTCCTCAAACCGGTCAAACCAACATCCCACAAGGCTGTTCCCGCACCGGAGCTTATGATCAAGATAGGTAAAGGGGAGCTGACGGTCCATCGTCTCCACCCAGAGGGAGAGTTTTGCAAGCTCAACCGCAAGCGGATTGAGGTCCACCCCGTAGATACACCGTTCAGTAACATGCCGCTTTAATCGGGCCTTCAGTCGTGAATCAAAGAGTTCATCTTCCGTAGACTCTGGCATGAACTCCTCGTACGGTTTTCTGGTGAAAGGATCCTCAAAGGGAAGGGTAACAACCGTCCCGCCGGCCCGACGTTCATTGATCATCCCGTGGTGCCACAGGCTTTCAAACAGGGCTGTAGTCAGGTAACGTGATGCTCCCACCAGAAAGCTCCCCGACCCCATCGCCGGGTCACAGACTCTGAGGCCAAGTATCACATCTGGAGTCTTCGGCACCTTTACTTTCTTCTCATCAGTAGGTGTAACCTCATAAGCAAGGGGTTCAAGAGTACGGTGAACAGTCGGCACCGCGAGTTGTGGCTTGGTGTAAAATGTTCCTGAACCTTTCCGTGTACCAGTGCTCCTTATCAGGTACATCTGGCCGGGATAGACCACCTTTTGAAGGAGCCCTCTGGCCTTTATTTCAACCTCGGCCTGGAAGATAGTTTCATCCATCCTCTGTGTTCGCCGGACACGGCGGGACACCACGACAGCCCGGCATGCCCAGGCAAAGACCTGCTGCCAGAGCTCCCCTTCACCCGTCTCTGTCGAAGAAGCATCCTCTTCATCGGATTCTTCGTCAGTTTCATCAACCTCCGGTTCTGGAAGATCCGCATCATCACTGGCAGTTTCTTCCCCTTCACCGGTATCTGAGGAGTCCTCCTTTGACAACTCATTGATCAGGTTCCTGAGGGGTGTATCTTCCATATCCCTTAGCAAGGCAAATGGCAATGCAGGTTGTTTTCCGAGGTTAAGGAATACTACTGCCTCTTCTGCAGGCGTCACCATCTTCAGCCGGTAATCGAGCAGACCCTCGTACATCATCCCGATGTACTCAGTCCGCAGGTCGGAGAAGTCCACTACCCCGGGGATCCGTCGGGTGGTTCTTCCCATCTTCACTTTAACCTCCCCAAACTTCAGAAGCCAAAGGATTCGGTACACCACCGCATCGGAGATTATCACACGCCTATCTTCGTAGAGGGCCAGTGCACGGGATACCACGTCAGCGCTTGATGGTTCGCCCCTTCGAAACAGTGCACCGCCATACACCGGAACGATAAGATCTTCATATTCCGATCCCTCTGCAATTAATCTGAAGAGCGCCAGAAGGCGGTGCCATGCCTGTTGTTGTTCATGCAGGCAATCTTCGCCACCTGAACCCAGTGCTGAACGAAGTTGTGCATATAGTCCCTCCACACCGTATGACGAGTAGTAAATATCACTCTCGACCGGAAGTAACTCGCGGGATTCTGCAAAGAGAGTCACCACAATGCGCATTATCAACCGGATGGATGCCTGGTAAAGTGCATGGTGCGCTTCATTTTCTGAGATTCGGTTGCCATCAGGTTTCAGGAACAATATGTCGTCGAGTTCTCTGTGTGTTTGTCGGGACGCATCATAGGCGGAAAGCAGCAATTCTACAGCTTCACGCGTCCGCTCCCCAAGAACCTGAGACAAATCTCCCTGCTTTGACCTGCTCTCGGTTACAGCCTGCAGAAGTGGAAAGGAGATGTTTCCCGAAGGGAAGGTTCCCAACGGTCCACAGAGACTGAGAAATCCAGCGAGCTGGCGCCGTCCTGCTGCATCCTCAAACCATCGGTCAGCCTCCCATTCAACCCAGGCATCAAAGTCCAGGCCAGCGTATACCAGTCTGAACTGATGACCATTTGTGAGGAGACCAAGGGGAACGCCGGTTTCCCGGAGCAAGGCGATAAAGGCACTATACAATGCTCTTCCCCGTCCCATGCCAACCCGCTTTGCCTCATGCTCAATGAGTACCAGAAACCTTGGATCCTCGGAATCGCCTTTCATACAAAGGACCCGATCTGGCCGGAGCTTCCCACCGGAAAATCCGCTCTGGACAACAATAAACCGTTCATCGATCCTAGTGTGTTTCTGCCACCAAGACTGTTCATATCCGAAGAACCGCTCGAAGACCGTATTTAGCCAGAGATGCAATCCGGTGTGATCTTGACGATCAGACTCTGAACGTGAGAGATAAGCCAGATACCCATCACGAAGGCGCTCATAGGATTGATCATCCAGAGAAACCGGCCCATCTGGCAGCCATGAATCCAATATGGGAGACGATATTAAAAGGCCGTTTTGACGGAGTTCAGAAAACCAATCATTCACAGATTGATCGCTCATCAGGCATCACTCCTGTTTACAATAACATGAACGGCCACCGGATGGAACTCAATACCATCCTTATCTAAACTATATCGACCCGGCAATACACGGTTAATGATTCTGTCCTCTTCACGGGCAAGCCGTTCCTTTAGCCGCTCAAGGTGATCATGCTGACGCTCCCACTCCTTCTCACTCACTCTCTCTTTTAATAGCTCTAGCTCCTGCTTTCTGAGTAGATTCTCTTCAGGATCAAAGGTGAGTTGTGTTGCCTTCTCTTTGGCGCGGAGCAATTCCTTTTTCAGTTTTGCTATTGACCTATCATCCTTGCGCAATTCGAGAGAACGCCGCCGCTCCGCAAAGAGTCGAAGTTGCTCTTTTTCCTCAAGATGATAGTGCTTCTGCAACTCATCTCCTACGGTATCATTGAGGGAGGATATGATGCCACTTTTCAGTTCATCGGCATATCGTTGAACACCAAACCAATGGGAAGCAATGGAGGCACGGGCCCTCGCCACATCCGCATCCTCCATATCCGATGAAACCGACATCCGGATCTTCTCACTGTCATCTTCACCCAATATCCACATCTCTGTCCCAAATCCCACAGGTACCTCAAGAATACCAGTATGGAACCGCTCGCCAAGCTGATTCCTCAGGGCGATATCATACGAAAGATAGAACACTGCCTGGGTACTATCCGGCAGAACCCCTCTCTCCACCGTCCACCTTCTGAGACCGGACTCATTCGGTGAGAGCCATACCCTACGGCGGAATGTTGATAGTGCACGCTGCATCATTGGATGACCGAGCATTAACAGGCGTGAATCGCTGCCAGGGTGAAAGATCATCCGTCCATTTACCTTTTCTTGGACACGCTCAGGGGAAAAAACAATTTTCGGTTGAGCCCCCTGTGCGCCATTCCCGCTGATCAGAATGGTATTTTCAATCAGATTTTTCCAGTGAGGAGGCATCTTCCTGATTCGCCAAATACCTTCACCCTGGAATTCAAGGTCTCCGTTTTCCAGGTGCATCGCCTGATCCAGCAATCGGGCAAGAGACGTCTCTGTGATGCCAAGAGCCCCCATTGTCTGATCATAGGTTCCAACCGCAGACTCGTACTCCGTCTCAGAACCGCGTTTTGCATGTGAGGTATCATTCGATTCATCAGTATACTGATGGGTAAGTTCAATACGGGTATCCACATCGGTCTGGGTGACGGATCCTTTTGAAAAATATTCTAGTACCGCATCATCAAGGACCTTGCCCACACTCCCCAGATCCTCTCTGACGGTATCCACCTTTTTTACAATGAAGTCCAGAAACTTCAGTTCCTCCACCTGATCCGATACAAAGTGGAATATCGTTACATCTCGCGACTGGCCATGACGGTCAACCCTTCCATTTCTCTGTTCAAGGCGCATTGGGTTCCAGGGGATCTCCTGATGGATTACATACCTGCAGGACTGTTGCAGGTTCAAACCCTCTGATGCTACTTCTGTTGCTAAAAGAATCCGAAGTTGAGATGCCGGATCATTAAACGCGTTTTTGATTCCACGCCTGTGCTCTGTACTTGCACCACCATAGAGAGTCTGGAGATAAGGCTCGTCAATCCCTGCAGCTCTAAACCGCGCTACAAGATAATCGAGAGTATTTTTATATTCGGTAAATATGATGACCCTCTCATCGGATCGGAA
The DNA here is from genome assembly GCF_018687785.1 of Methanovulcanius yangii. NCBI lineage: Archaea > Methanobacteriati > Methanobacteriota > Methanomicrobia > Methanomicrobiales > Methanomicrobiaceae > Methanovulcanius > Methanovulcanius yangii. The sequence continues at coordinate 619,833 of NZ_LTBL01000001.1, read as the reverse complement.
TAAGGAACCCTCCATCAGATTATCCCGGATCCATGTCAGAAGACTCTCGAATTTTATATCGCTGGGAAATGATGGCTGCTCATCGATGTTCTGAAGAATTGCACGACGTCCCCAACCCATACGCTCAAGCTGCCTCGTGATCTCAGCCTGATAGGGGGCTACGATATCACGGTATTTTGACAGCCACCCACCCCCATGCCTCACGGCATCGAGATCCCGCTGATCTTTTTCCATATCATCTTCAACCGGTGTTAGGGCCCGTTTCATTGAAGCATCAGCCTCTTCAAATCCAAATCCCTCGAGGCCTGTCCCTTCGACATGATCCCACCATGTCTTTGCAAAGGCATATGAGCTTGAAAGAAGGCGTTTTGTCAGGACGGAAAAAATAAATTCCGCGACTACCCGTTCACCTTTCCCGTAACGCGCCATCTGACGGGAAACTCCGTTTCTATATGCGCGGAGTGCATCGTATATGCGGGTTTCTTCCTCCGGGAACTCAAGTGCAATACCTTTGATATTCCTTCGTGGGAACCGAGGATTATCTTGGTCCGTATTGAGATCCTCTTTCATTCTCCGAACCATGATCTCCCCTATATTCGACATATCCTCTTCCTCGAGAACGCTCTTCTGTTGAAACCGTATAGGATCAAGCATCTCAAGAAGGCCAGTAAAAGATACAGTATAGCCATTATGCGGTGTCGCACTGAGGAATAGGTGATGATCACAATACATCGCCACTTCACGAAGCATAGAACAACGCTGGCTGTCGTCTGCAAACCTTGACGGAGAGAAATTATGCGCCTCGTCAACGATTAAAAGATCCCAAGGGAGCATTGCAGAATCCCTTGAACCCAGCTGCTGGGATGTTGCAATAAACTGGTTGAGAATATCCGGTTGTTTCAGATAATCCATGGATACGATGATCCTTGGATACATCTTCCATGGATTCGCATCAACCCCTACTTCACGCTGCATCCTAAAAACCTGGGCACTATCGAGAATCGTGAAATCGATATTGAATTTCTCTTTCATCTCATCCTGCCATTGAATCTGAAGAGAAGAGGGACAAATTATGATCATCCTGCGGATCCGTTTCTGGCGGATCAGCTCCTGGGCAATCAGGCCTGCTTCGATTGTTTTTCCAAGACCTACATCATCAGCTAGGAGGAGATTTGTACGAGGCATTGCCAGTGCCTTGAGAACAGGATACAGCTGATAATCCTCAACCTGAACCGCACTGAATGAAGGGGAGAGTAAATCCGAGGGCAGATATTCAACATTATCGCCATTGTAGCAATAAGATCCCTGGCCGGTCCATCTCAATGCGTCAATAAATGCATGAAACCGCTCAGGCGGATCCGGCTGGAGAGAAATATCTGCAATCTCCGGAAATGAGAAGGAAGAAAAAACCTCTGCGTTAATTTCCCGTTCCCAGATAACACTATCCTCACGGGGATATTCATGTTCATCAATATATTCAACCGAAATCAAGTGAAGAACTGTTCCATCTGAGCCAGAGCAACTTTCATATGAGTCACGAACGACTGCAGGGCGTTTACGTACGATAACACATTGGCCGGGAACAGGAATCTGCATGAATAAAGATGCACAAAGGCAAGCTTAAACGTGACTAACTAGAGAGCTAACGGAAAAGAGATAATATCCATGATTATGAGTTCTTATTTATTGCCTGTTTTCTTCGCATAAACGTTGAATATGGAACATCAATTTTGTCGGCAATTTCTTTGAAATTCATTCCTTCAGAATGGAGATAATACACATATTTCCAGTCGATTTTTTTGTAGGGCCTTCCAATGTGCTTGCCTTCAGCTCGTGCTCTTGACATTCCAACCTTTGTGCGTTCAACGAGGTTCTCCCGTTCGCGTTGAGCGCACCAGCCCAGGACTGAAACGATGAGTTGCTTAATACTAGGATCGCAATTTAGCCATGATTCATTTGGTGACAGGCTTTCGACACAAACACCAAGCCTGTCTAAATCTCTAAGAATATTGAGGGTATCCGTTAAATCACGGGAAAGCCTAGAGAGTTCATAGACATAAAGATAATCAATTTTAGAATTTTTCACGGTATCAAATAATCTTTGAAAGCCAGGCCGCGTAAATGGGGATACTGATCCAGAAACCCCCACATCCATAAAGATATTTTCTCTATGAACTCCTTTTTGCAGCAATATTGAAAGTTGATTTTCAATATTTTCCGACGCTAATGATGTACGTGCATATCCAATTATCATATGTATCCCTTATGATAATGATCTTCACTTCAATATATAAATAATTGTGTTATACCTAGTGATTATCAAAAGGGTTCCTTAATGAGATATGATTTAAGAATCTTTAGGCCATATTCGCAAGATCTCTACCGGATTCGGATCGATTCGGCATTAGAGAATTTTTCTCATCTCATCTTATTGGAAAAAAGAAAAGTGAGGGTAATTATATCCGTACCTGAATAATGTCTTCTCCGACGAATCGGATGCCATCACTCGTCGTTCCACTCAGCGTCATCGACACCTCGGCAAACTTCCCCTCAGTTTCAAAGTCCACGACAGAAAAATCCATAACCATTTGCTCGCGGCTAAACTTCACCATCATATCGGGGATGCCGTCGGCGTCGTAATCATCGACACCGCAGGGGGCGTCCGCCAGAACCTCGAAGTGTCCGTGGTCGCAGTCGAGGCAGCAGGAGAGGGCATCGGTTGTCGCCGGGTCATAGCAGTCCGGCAGCTCGATGTAGGTGGTGATGTACGGCCCGTTGCTCTTGAGGTTGAGCATGTCAGGGTCAATATCGATGGCGACCGGGACGATCACCTCGATGGTGAAGGTTTCGGTTTCCTTCAGCCCGCCATCGGAGACTTCGAATACGAATTCAGAGATCCCACCCTGGCACCGGGTCGGAGTCCATGAGAAGACTTCGCCGTCGAAGGTCGCGCCCTCTGGAAGCCCTGCTATCTCGTTTCCGTTCGGGAGGGTGGTGGTGAAGGCGGTGGTGAGGGGGTCCTCGTCTTCATCCTGATAGCTAATGGTGAGCGTGAGTTCATTTCCTGCAATGACTTCATAGTCGCTGATGGAATCGATTGTCGGAGCATGGTTTACGATAGCCTGATAGCTATCGATAAGGGTATCAGGTAGCATCATTTCCTGGCTTCCATCTCCCTCTGTATCAACGATTAATACCGTATTCGCCCCCAATTCTCCACCTACGATTGTTGCCACGGTATTTTCAGTAATTTTTACATTTTTAAAACCAATTTTTATGAAACCGGCGCCCGTGCTCCTAATTACAGAAAGGTTGAACGAATTGTCACCCATCTCAACAAATTCAGGATCTTCCTCATTGGCTAGTATTTTAAAAATATAGCCTTCTGTATCACCGAAAATGAATATCCGCTGAGGTTGCGAATCTGTCTTTGGATAGTAATAGGAACCGGGGATTTGGTAGTCCTTACTTGCAACAAGATTACCTGATGAGTCATAGGCATACAGCTCTACAGGACATTCAACGGCAAGCTCCGAGTAATACTCTGGATTAGGTAGATTATCTGGATTATATTCTAAGACGGATGCCCACCCATCACTATAGGGTTCGGATTGGGCATTTTGAAGCAGGTAAATGCTTGATTCCCATAGGGGGGGTAAGAAATAATCTTTAATCATTTTTTCAGTAAATTCGGGAAGTACTCCTTTATGGGGGACCGCATCATCATGATGAGCATTTCCAACTATGTTACCGTCAGGTAATAGGTACATTTCTAGATGATCCCGTCCAAGAGGATTAGAGACAAAATCCAAAAGACCATTTACCATATTATAATTTGGATCCCAATCACTCCAAACACCGTCATAAATTTTTAATCTATGTGCCATGGGAACATCAAAATACGGTACAGTTGCTACTTCTTTCCATTCTTCATCTCTTTCTTGCATCACTTTTTTTACAAGATCGAGGCTTGCATTTTGCCAGACCAAATTTACTGGGAGTGTTAATTTGTATTTGCTAATCTCCTCATCGTAAAACCATAGCCATAGAGGATATTCATAATTCAGATACCATTGTGGTGGATATTCATGAGGAGTGACCACATCACCCTCATCGTTCATGAAGAATAAACAATCCCAGTCATGTGCGAAGTTGCCAACATATCCTATAGTTCCCACATATATTTTCGGAACTGGTTTCGCGTAAATTGTATAAACTCCACCATCGTCTAGGACTTCCTTGCCCTCAGTAAGCCACACATAATCCCATGTTCCATCGGAGTCTACTTGGACCCTGGTGAATGTTGTTGGGTCAGAGTCAACCACAGATATCTGCGGATTGGTAAGTGAACCTCCATTCTCCGGCAGATTCGGACCAATGATGGATAAATAAACATAATCAGAGGCTGTATTCGTTCCTGAAAGGAAAATCAGGTCTCCTTTTTTGAAGATTCTACCGCTCGATCCCCCAGACTGAATGGCAATTTCAACCTTCCCATTCGGGTCATACGCATAATCTTCCGCGACTTCAATCGTCCTAGTCAAAATGTTATTCCCTTCATCACTTTCCGCAATCACGTCCTGCCAATCGGCTTCCCCCTTGACAGTGTGGGTCCCGGCCGTTGCCGTCCACGGGGAAGCGAATGAGCCATCCATAGAGGCCCCTGCAGCGAGTTGATCTATCGAGTCGACGTCGACTTCAACATCGTCCACGTAGAGTTTGCAGTCGAATGCTGCTGCGTCGGCGTTCCCGGTGTTTTGGATGGTGTAGGAAATTAAGACCTCATCCCCCTGTTGAACATTTTGATTGTCCCACGAAATGTCTGTGATTACCAAATCGGGGAAATCCGAGGGAGTTGATGGATAGACTGTAATTGTAATGTCGTCGATATATCCAGTAAACGACTGCCAATCAAAAACTGGATAATACGGAGGATTTTCATTGCCTTGGCCATGCGGTATAGTTATTATGTGTTCCCAATTTGGAGTGCCCCCCATTCCTCCATAATACAGCGTAATATTTGCTTCATCTGAGACTAATTTCACCCATCTCCAGTCATTCGTTCCACCAACATCATTGGTATGTCGTATTATGCTTCCCCATTTAAGGTAAAAATTCATGTCAGGTAATGTTATATGGCCATCGGGTCGGGGGGGATATGCTGGATTGAAGCCGTTTGAATATAATCTGACAAAAGGAGGGTAGGTCAGAGAAAATCCATCTCCATAAAATCCTACTCTCTCATTTACGTAATCAAAGGAAAAAGAGGTCTGATTCATAATAAATGCATGAACACCGGACCATAGATTACATTTGCATCGATAAACGACTTCGTAATTTTTAGACTCAATTTGCAGATTTTTGGGCATCATTTGGTAGTTACCTACAGAATTTGAATAATGCCTCAGCGCTTTATTTCCATTTTCTTCGATTATACTAAAACCAGAGCTAATAAATTCATATTTTTCCGTTGGGAGAGAAGTGTAGCTTTCGAAATTGTCTTGCCAGACGATATTACCGATTAATTCCCCACCTTCAATCTTTTCAATCTTCACATTATCCAAATAGATTGTGTTATATCCGCCATCAGATGCAAAATTTCCAGTGCTGAGTCCCCAATGTCCTAGAGGACGAGGGAGGGAATCTTCGGAATAAGCCTCAACTTTGCTTGCAACCTGTTGCCCATCAATGAAAATGTCAGCTAATTCTTGAGAAAAGTCTATCTCAACTCTCACGTGATACCATTTGCAGGGTTCCCATGTACCAAGTTTCACACTTTCCTTTCCATACCACCAGATCTCTTCATTACCATTGAATGTTACCTTATTTTCGGTATATAGGTAAGGAGACGAGGGGTATAGGAAACCTAGATCCGCCCTTCTGGTACTTGCGGCACTGGTCATGTAAACTGATCCTTCCAAAGCCACCCGCTCCGGAAGAGAAGAAACCACGTGATATTCACCCCTCGCCCAGTTTGAACCACCTACCAGTTGGAACGATTGGCCATCAACTGAAGCTGGATCAGCAGATACTTCAGATGAGATACCAAATGCACTCGCCCAATCAATAGGATTGGCGCCTATTGCATATTGCTCAAAATCATCTTCAAAGATAATCTCGGCATTCACGATCTGTACACATGAAATCACTACTAACAATGCCAGTAGGATCTTTGGAACATTCCATTTCATCGTTCTTCAACCTCATTTGACTTTGACACATCGGTGTCGGATGTTCTCGGAACGAGAGAAGAACAAATGATATCTGCCGCATGAAACGACCTATCGATAAATTCACCAGAATTACCTGATGGTCGAGTCCGTAAGTTTGGATGGCACCCATTGAGCAAAATATCGTTCGAATATTTCACTACACATCCATTCATCTCTAGCCGATAATGGAAAAAATCATGCATGTCACAGATGCCGTTGGCAAGTGAATGGATGTAACTGGTCCCCCCATATTCATCCAAATTGAATGAATGCGCGAATGAATCGATGAATTCTGACGTTATTTTAAGATTTATGATTTTATCCGGGTTTTTTCTGTACATCAATTGAAATGAAGCCAATTAATGCATTGTAAGTGATCCTGATTGACATTGCATATATTTATGTCGATTTTCTTCCTAATGCACGCAAGATTATTATGTGTGATTCCGTCTGGGCGAATCCATGACTCGCATCCAAAATACCGAGACAGGGGCCTGATGTGATACTCCTTGTCCGGGATCTCTGCCACTTCCGACCACCTCATCCTCTGGAATCGAGTTACGGCAGCTTGACCGAGGTGACCGCCTTCGCGTCACTGCTCCGCAGTTCCGCTCCGGCTTCTACGGGCTATCCACCGGCCCCACTCTCACCCCCCTCCCGCACCCTTTTTCTCTCCCGGCGATTGCGGCCTATGCCCTCTCCTCACTACCGGGGTCGTAGTCACTCTCATCTACCAGGTCCATACTGTCTTGGTGGCACGCGACCGTGACACGGAAATTCCTCGATTCTTTGCGGTAAACCGTTAGCATAACAATTCATCATTGGCTTTATTCCCAAAGCGAGTCGAAAAAGATGAGAAAGAGATCTCCAACATATAGAGGTAGAAAAAGTGTCTCGGATTCATGCTGAAAACCTTCAAAGCCCCTATACGTCGCATGTTGACATGAACAATCATTTATCAAATCTTGTGATAATAACAGGCGGTTGATGAGTATAAATATCTGAATTTCACGTGTTTTCAATGATTTTACAGGAAAATTTCAATATCAAACTGGGGTCTTATTCTAAAAATGGTGCTATAACACCCATGTGATTGTCAACAATTATTTTTAGCAGCAGTTGACATTATCAATATCCTCTCAATTTTTACCTTTTTGAAAATTATCCCATATAATGAAAGAATTTCGAGAAGGAATATCTAGATAATATTTGAGGTGAAGGGGAATTTCTAAAAGGCCCTTAATGCATAATTTTTATCCAGTAAATTTAATGATGTTCCGAATCTCGTGAATTATCAGTAGATTTTCTTTTAGCTATTCGCAAGTAATTTGCAACAACTTCGATATCTGCCATCAATTGGGTTATCGATTCAGAATCATTTTTGTATCGTTTCAAAAATTCATCAAAGATACATGCGGATAATTTATCATGCGTTTCCAACTCCACCATATCTTGATGTCCATGATCTTCCGGACTCCCATCGATATAGAAGTATCCATTCGAAATGCCCTGAAATTGCGGCAAATGAATTTTAGAGAATGGAAATGCGTAATGAATATCACTAATCATTTCCGCTCTATGAATTGAAGTATGTAAATCGATTTGTACATTGAATTCTTTTTGAAGACGAATGAATTCCATTACCGCTTTTTCCAAGGATATCCTAGTCAAATGAATTGACTCATCAATACTACTGGCGATAATATTTTGGCCAGATTGTGGATATGCAATAATTGTTCCTGGATGGATGTCAATTGTAATATCCAAATAGTTATCGACGTCATGTAAATGAAATAAATGTCTTTCAGGACCATTGGGTTGATAGGACTTTATGTAACCCGCCCTGGGATCCAATGAAGGTTTGCCAGACGATGAATAATTGATTTTTATTCGAACATTATGGACTCGACAATGAGACTTCTTTTGAATATTTGACAGTATTTGCGGGTGGACGTTGTAAATCACTCGATATTTGGAATTATTCGAATGTTTAGAGATATATCCCAATTTTTCCCATTTTATAATTCTTTTAGAAATAGCTTGTCTAGTTACTCCCAGACGACGTGCAATATGACTTTGATCAAATCCTTCATCTAAAAGTCGCAGAATTCTTCTCTCAAATGAAGTCAATTTTCGAATTACCAATGGCTTGGTAACTTTCCTTTTTCTATCAATTTGTTTAGAGTTTCCACTCTTCATTTCAGTTTTCATGTCTTTTAAGTCTCAAGAATTATTTTTTGAATTTCGATACCCAGGAAGAAGAATTAAGCCTCAAATTTGTTACGGTAGTTTCTCCTTCGATTTTTCATCATACTTTTTTAAATCAGTTGAATTCTCAATTCTCCACGATCCATCTTCAAGAAGGATATTTGCAACCTCACGATAAACAGGCGGTAATTTTTTCAGAATTCCTGAATTGATCTTATACGGTTCAGATTTTGAATACTCAATTTTGTTCATATATTCCCCTCTAAATACTGGTGATACGCTCCGCTAATTTAATAATGAGGCATTACTGGGCTTGGATTATTCATCCTTTCCTTCCCATTTTCCTCTAGGAAAAAGGTATACTCTCACTAAATATATTCTTGTTGATTGTCCGAATAATATTAGATAGATATTAAAAAATTACATGTGTAAGTCTGAAATACCAACTGTAGCTACTTATTATTAAATAGATAGGTAAGATATTGTCATTTCGATATAATACCTGAATGTCAAATCTTTTTGTGTGAACTTCAAGCAACTATATCCCGAACGAAAGAGACCAAACCCGATCATCGATATACGCGCGGCCTACATCGTGTCTTGGCCAGGGGACATCCGGGACGGGACGGCCCCCGACGTGGTCATCGCCGCCCAGGAGGCGTAGAAGGCAGCGGATTTGTTGACGGGGGTGGTTGAGATATGAGCACCGCCTTTCTTTCGGATACCTTTAACCTCCAGACCGTTGAGTGAAATTTCATGGTTCGCTATTGGCTGTCTGCACATACTGTCGATACGTGGCGGGGATTTCTTGAGAGTGGGACGCAGGATGCGGGGTGGAGCGAGAAGAAAGGAAAGAGAGTGAAGCAGATTCAGCCCGGCGATCGTTTGATCTTCTATATCGTCGGGGAGAAGGTGTTTGCAGGATATGCACAGGTGACCGAGGGGCATCACTATGATCCATCCCTTCGCTTTGCCGGAGACAGATATCCCCACAGAGTCACCTTTGATAATCTGAAAGTTCTGGACAAACAAGATTGGGTTTCGATGGATCCGTTCAAAAAGGAGCTGAATTTTTACAACTACCATAAAGGAATATATTCCTCGTTTATCTGGCGTTCTCCGTCAGAATTTGACCAACATGATGCAGGTATTCTCATCGGCAAGATCGACGAAGCGGCCGTGAAGTAAGGTGGACAGTGCTCGCCATCTTCTCCCTTATCTGAGTAAGGCTACGCTCCTTTCCTTACTTTCGCTCGTTCGGGACAGGGGCCTAGCGTGAAATCCTTGTCCTTAATTTCTGCCAATCCCGACCACCTCACCCTGCTGATTCGGCGTCCGGCAGCTCTAATGGGGGTGACCGCCTCCGCATCACTGCTCCCACAGTCACGGTCCGTGGAGGACCGACTTATGGAACACAAAAAAGAATGAATGATGATGCGGACACCTAACTTTGGGTGCTAAATTATTAATTTAATGAATAGATTGTAATTTTATGATGAGAATTGAATTATCGGAAGAAAAAGGTAGGTCTTTTACCACAGACGAGTTGAAAGATTACATTCAGAAATCTGGAAGGGACTATATAATTCAAGGGCAGGAAGCGTGCAGGAGATCAGAGCATTCATCTCCTCATAGTTTGGATTGTTGGTTAAGGGACAACTTCGCTAATTATCGTGATAGAAAACAGGCCACCAATGCTCTGATAAAGGATCTTGTCGAGACAGGAGAGTTTATAGAAGGGAAATTCCAGTGTCCAGATAGGAAGAAAAAAACAAAGAGAAAAGGTGTTCGAATAGTAAAATGACGATTTAAACCCTCAGGAAACACGGTTCTATCCCGACTTCCCTATCTCTTGCACCCTTGAAAATAACGGGCCAGTACAGGGCCAATATACGGCTTGTTGGTGCACAGGAGAAGAGAGATGGGGAAGAAGATGAAAAAAAGAGCGTGAGGTGGAAGGAGGAAGAATTGGCGATTGTGGCATTTTTTAATTAATATCTGCTGATCAATGACTAGAATTCGGTAAAACGACAAACAATCAGAGGTAAATTAAGATCTGCTTCCCCCAATAATCATATATATTTTTTCCCTACGCAATTTCTTACCGCACAAAACTATAAGGCCCCTCCCAATTTTTGGTATAAACATTGGCTGTTATCGAGGTTGGCCGATGCGATTGTTGGGGAATTGCTATGAAAAAAATTGGGAACAAAAATTTTGGGGAAAAATTCGTTCGTGATCGATTTTCGACAGTTACTGTAATTTTGGCATTATTGCTTGCTTGTGGTGTCCTTGTTGGTACGGTATCGGCAGAAGATCCACCGGAGATCGAGTGGCAGAGATGCCTCGGGGGATCATCTAATGAGATTGCATCATCTGTTCAGCAAACAGATGACGGCGGATATATTATTGCCGGGTTTACTGAATCGATTGACGGCGACGTGACTGGGAACCATGACTCTGGAGATATTGTTGGATATAATGACGTTTGGGTGGTGAAACTGAACAGTGCTGGCAGCATCGTGTGGCAAAGGTGCCTCGGCGGAGAGGGCCCGGATTCTGCCAAGGCTGTAAAGCAAACGTCTGACGGGGGTTATATCGTTGCCGGAGCCACTTCTTCGGTCAACGGAGACGCAACGGGGAACCACGGTGGAGGTGATGTCTGGTTGGTGAAACTGGACAGCGACGGCCTAATCCTATGGCAGAGGTGCCTTGGAGGATGGTGTAGCGATTTTGCACGTTCTGTTCAGCAGACGTCTGACGGCGGTTATATTATTACCGGGCAGACTTGGTCCAATGACGGCGATGTGACCGGAAATCACGGAGAATGGGATGCATGGGTGGTTAAATTAAACAGTAACGGTCAAATCCTATGGCAGAGGTGCCTAGGTGGATCTGATATAGACGAAGCATACTCTATTCAACAGACGTCGGACGGCTGCTATATCGTTGCCGGATTGACTTTTTCAACTGACGGCGATATGACCGGAAATCATGGAAATGTGGATGCATGGGTAGGAAAACTGGATCATGACGGCAAAATCTTATGGCTGCGGTGCCTCGGAGGTTGGACAGGTGATGGTGCTCACTCCATTCAACAGACAGCCGATGGGGGCTATATCGTTGCTGGTCGTGCCGGATTGGATGCGTGGGTTGTTAAACTAGACAATACCGGCAATATCGTATGGCAAAGGTGCCTCGGCGGAACAGATTCCGACGAAGCATACTCTGTCCAACAAACATCTGATGGTAGTTATATCGTTGCCGGAATGACTTATTCAATTGACGGTGACGTGACCGGAAATCACGGAGGTAAGGATGCGTGGGTTGTTAAACTGGACAATGCCGGCAATATCGTGTGGCAAAGGTGCCTCGGCGGATCAGATACTGAGGTTTATAATGGTGCTTGCCCTGTTCAGCAGACGTCTGACGGCGGCTATATTGTTGCCTCAGACAGTGCCTCCACAGACGGAGATGTGACCGGAAACCACGGAGGAAGAGATTTCTGGGTGGTGAAACTTAGTCCTACATCTGCTCTTATTTCAGTTCACAATATCGACACTGGTGAACATTTCTCAACCATCCAAGCCGCAATAGACGACCCCGACACCCTCAATGGCCATATGATCGTCGTGGATAGCGGAACCTATTATGAGAATATAGTCGTGAACAAGCAGCTTGTGATCTGGGGCGAAGATACTGGAGGCGGCTATCCGGTTATCGATGCAAAGGGAGCTGAAACTGCCGTTGAGTCCCAAGTGGAAGGAATTGTGTTGTCGCAGTTCATCGTGAAAAATGCAAGAATAGGAATAGTTGCTAGTCCCGATTCGGAGATCTCAGCCAATACGATTCTTGGTACTGACATAGGAATTTACTTTGAGGGGTGCTGGGACCTCGCCATCCTTGACAATGATATTCTTGGGTCCAGAGAAAATGGCATTTTATTTTATGCCGGAAGTGGGGTCGTGATATCCGGTAATCTTATTGCCGATACACAAGGTATTGGATCCAATCAGGATCAAACCGGCGGTATCTATGGCGAAGGGGCCCTCTCCATGAATATCTCAGGGAATACAATCCGCGACAATGGTTATAATGGTATTCGCCTCCTCTTATTCTCGAACCATAGCAATAACACCATTTCTCGAAACATCATCTCGGGAAGTGTGAACAATGGACTTGAACTCGATGGTTCGAATGGAAACCAGATATATCTCAACAACTTCATCGACAACGGCCAGAACGTAGCAGTCTCCACCTCTACGGAACAGAACCAGTGGAACACTGCTGAACTGTTCTCCTACTTATATGACGGCAGTACGTACACGAGCTATCTTGGGAATTATTGGAGTGACTATGCCGGTGCCGATGGAGATGGAAATGGTGTTGGGGATACACCCCAAGCAGTTCCAGTTGGAGAGATGGACGAGTATCCGCTGATGGAGCAGTGGGAGCAGTATGACCTGCAAGGAACGGTAGATCCGACCATTGCTGCGAATGTCACAAGCTTCACGATCGAAGGAGGGGGTGAGGCCAGGTATCCCGGAGATATGGTGACGGCATCGGCCGAGATCATCAACGATGGAGATGAAACCCACACGTTTGGCGTTGAATACACCATTTGGGATTCCTCGGCCACCGCCTTTGAAGTCTACGATCAACAGGTCGAAATTCCAGTCGGGACGTCGATCATACTTGATGATGAACTCAACTGGATAATTCCCGAGGGGATTGATCTAGGACCATGCAGAGGTTTGTTGATTATATACGATCCCTCTTGTCCACTCATGCACTACGATATTAAGCAAGTAAATGATGCATTTGAAATCCCAATTCTTATTGAATCATTCGATGTTGATGAGGGTATAAAATTCACTGGAGATGAGTCAGCCGATGATATTTCTGCAAGATATTCAATAAAATATCTATCAAATAATGTCATATTGAATGATGAATTAGCGATCCGAAATATCGATGGGGGGGACTGGATCTCTCTCAAAGATTTAGACTTTGGTTTCTCTAATATTTCATCGGGTCCTTTCAGTGGCAATATTAATACTAAATTACCATTGAATTTGCCTGAAGGGATCTATGAAGGAAGATTGACAATTAATGATCCAATTAACCCGACAGTAATTTACGCAGTAGCATATGACCCTGTTCCCTTTGAAGTAAAATCTGGGGGGGCTGATTTAACGCTTGAAATTGATAATCCTGATTCTGGGTTGTATAATGACGAATTATTAATAAATATAACTAATTCTGGATATTCGGTCGTAACTAATCCCTTTGATCTTCATTTATTCGTAGGAGACCCTGATTGTGATGATGATGGAATAATTGATTACGAGGAAGGTTATTCTGCCGAGTATCCTTGGCCCTATTATATGGAGCGAGTTAACGAAGATACCCAAACGCTACATGTTGGCGATTCTATCGCAATTAACATAGAAATTATTGATTATTTGTTACTTTGCGGCGGAAGTGAGAATCAAATTACCGTTGTTGTTGATCCTGTGTACCCTGCATCTGTTGATACTCAAGGTGAAATAGCTGAAGTTAATGAATACAACAATCATCAATGCATATTCCTGCCCGCTTTTTCCACAGAAGCGTATGAAACCGATTTCATTGATGGACCATCCAGTCCTTTTGAAGAGAATGGTCATGATTACCAATTTAAAAATTTCGGGGACCAGACGATTTCATGGGAGTTTTTCAAGAGCACCTACGGTACGTGGCAAGTAGAATTTTGCAATGAGGATGGAAATCCAATCCTCGACCAAGATGGAAATCCTCAAAAACGGCCGATTGCAGAGTGTTTCTATGATAAACATGTAAAAGATATGGCAAAAATTGGTTCGTGTTTTGGGATGTCAGCCAGTTCTTGCAAATTATTTATAAACGACATGTTTGGGTGGGATTTCGGAGATGAAATTTATGCTGATTTACCTTCATGGTCCATTTTTTCTGGCCTTGATTTTATTAGGACACCCCGCGATTGGGTTGAATATTACCATATTAGACAGTATGATGAACAGATATTAGAAGAACGGAAGCAGTTTAATGGAATCAACAATGTTTACGCTGAATTGAAGCAACAAATGGCTTCAGGTGAATGGAATAAAGATCCGATGATACTGATATTTAATAACCATATCGGCGTGCCATATCGAATTGAAGAATATACCATGGGTGTGCAACCTACACGTATTGGTCAGATAACCATCAGTGATAGCAATTTTCCAAAAACAAGCATTCCTCCGCAAATGAGAGTCGATCTATTGGATAATTCTGCGATTTATTACTATAATAATCTGGATGACAACTTGAATATAAAAGAAGACATCAGATATTTTGAAGGTGTGAGATTATCAACAATTGATGAACCACCGATAATACCTGGCGAATATGACTCTGAATTTTCAGAAGTTGGCAATTTATTGTACACGGATCAAGACGGTAATCACTTAGGCTATTTCGACGGCAATTTTGTAAGAGAAGTTCCCGACGCTTATAAAATGGATTCAATTAGTGGACTGGAAGATACTCTGGAATTTTATTTGATTGATGATGTCGCTGTTCAACGTGAATTAGTAGGCGTGAAGGATGGTATTTCATCCTTCACTTTATCCAGAGAAAATCTACTTATTTCAGGGGATATATCGGTAAAATCTGGATCAAATGATTATTTAGAGATTTTAAGCGATGAATCTGGAATACTATTCAAATCTGGAATGGGCACGGATACCATGAAAATGATGGTTTGTAGAGAATCCGCAGAGACGGCAAAAATGTGCGAGATAATTATCAATGATATAGAAGAGAGCCAATCTATTGAAATATCAAATGCCAATGATATCATAAAATTATCAAATATTGGCCCCGAAAAATCATTTACATTTAATCTCCAAAGAGTGGGTAATAATCCGGGTATATTCAATATAAATATCCCAATTACCATTGAAGAAGATTCTTCGGTTGTAATTCGACCAGATTGGGATGATCTGGACTTATGCACAACAGTTATTGAACATGATATCGGAAACGACGGCACCATCGACGAGATCGAGTTCACAACCGAACTCGTGGCGTCCGTCGATCTCAATCCCGATGTGATCAACCTCGGTAGCAAGGGCAATGTTGTCACCGCCTATATCGAACTGCCTCCCGAATACGGTGCGGACGACTTTTGCGAGACTTCCGTCCGACTCGTTACGATAAACGGGCAGTATGTCGATCTTCCCGCCATCGAGCCAAACACTGTGGGAGACGATGATGAGGACGATATCCCGGATCTGATGGTCAAGTTCGACCGGCAGGTCCTTAAAGGGTTCATGACAGAAGGGGAAAATGAAATCTCCATTCTTGGAACGCTTTGTGACGGGACATATTACAGTGGTGTAGATGTCATCCTTGCTAAATAATCATTCACTTTTTTTCAGGGTTGTTCTGTTTCACAGATTGCTCAAGGTGAAGATAAGCACTCACTCTTCCACCATCTTCGTCAGCATACCCGCTGCTGGTCGATGAACTCGTTTGATGCGATCTACTGAGTTAAGTGTTCGATGGCATTGGGCGAGCAGGCGGCATCGAAGAAGTTCATTGACCGGCACCGGTGGGACATCGCCGGCTCTAGGGTGGAGAGGCCCTTTCTGGTCCCGTCGGCCCGGACGAGGTCGGTGAGCCGGGCGTGGCGGATCGCCTGCGGGTGGATGGGCTTCGTGATCTTCAGCTTGCGGGAGAGGTACTTGAGCCGGTTCTCGACGGTCCGTGCACTGAGCCACGGGGGGGGATGTGGAAAAACATGTAATCCTCGCCAACATAGGTAAAATTAAACCCCACAGGCAAATTCACTAGATCAAAACCGATTAGAAAAATTAATATAAGTGCTTGTGTAGAATGGGCCTCATGGCATTCTTTGGATTGGGCGATCCCCCCGATGTATATAGGCTAAAGGAGAAACAAAACGTCAAGGGATTGATCAAGGCGCTTGGTTATCATGATAAAAAACATGAAGATTATCTCCAAAAGTACGGTCACTCTGAAAGAGATTTTCCTAGCCGTGATATAGAGATACGGAGCGATGCTGCCAAGGCACTTGGAAATATTCGCGACACCAGGGCCGTGGAACCGCTCATCCATGCGCTCAACGATGAAAATTATAAGGTTCGAAAAAGCGCTGCCGAAGCGCTGGGAAGAATTGGCGATGGCAGAGCCGTCGAACCGCTTTGCAAGGCACTCAACGATGAATATGATGTCCGAATAACCTCCGCCGAAGCGCTGAGAATGATCGGCCAAACATTTCCCGGAAAAATCGGTGATCCCCAAACCGTGGTTCCCCTCATCAATTTGCTTAATGCCATAGAACCTGAGATCCGGCAAATTGCCATCCATTCCCTCGGAGAGACGCATGACAGCAGAGCAGTGGAACCACTAATCGCTGCACTAAACGAAGAGGATCCTGAATTACGTAGTTCTGCCATCAATGCGTTGAGTTGGATTGGTGATATCAAAGCCTTGGATCCGATTATTGCTATGTTGGACGATAGAAATGATAAAGTCCGTGAAGATGCTGCCTCCGCTCTTGAATATTTTGGCGATTGCAAAGCCGCAGGGCCGCTTGTTGCTGCACTCAGCGATGAACATGAGGATGTACGTAGAAAAGCTGCCTGGTCGCTGAGAAAAATTGGGGATGACAGAGCTGTTGAACCACTGATCACTGTACTCGGTGATTGGGACGGGCGCGTGCGCGTGGCGGCCGTCTCTGCACTTGGAGAAATCGGTGACCCACGAGCCGTAGAGCCGCTTATCGCTGCGTTCAGTGATTGGCTCGATTATATGCCAGATAATGTCGCAAAAGCCTTGGAAAAGATCGGCCATGACCAGAACGGGACGCCAATTACCCGTGCGATGATTGATGAATGGAAGAGAGAGCATGAGTTGTCACCAGAACAGCAGAATCATATGAAGACAAGAGAAAAAGAGAGGCAAAAACAGATCAATCGAGAACGGGAGCCAAAGAAACAGATCGAAGCTGCAATGGAGAGAAAGAATAATCCCCGAAAGGCCTTGCTGGAATATGATCGCTCTTCAGATTTCATAGACAAAAATCAATTTAGATATAGGTCCCCCGTGAACAGTTTAAGAATAAAAAACGGATCCGACTATCAAGCTTCAGCCGTAATCACCGCTTTCAATACAAAAAACGTCATGTACAAGAAGCCAATATATGTTGGAGAGGACATTTATATCGGTGCAATTAATGATGGATCATATAGTCTTTATTACGCATTTTTTGATGAGAAAGAAGTCATTGCCCGAAAAATGTTTAAAGAACCACTGACCTTTATCACAAAACATTCAAGGAAACATTATTTCACGGGGACTGAGTATGAGACAGAAACTTGCAGTTATTCCATAACACTTCAGCTGGCGTCTGATTCGAAGATGGGAATAATAGATGTAAGCGATGAGGCATTTCCGGTGTAATATTCACATTCAAAATTGATTCTCTATCCACGGTAAGATATCGCTTTGGGCTGACAGAATTAATCATTCATTTCATAAGATTACCCTAAACTTTTTCTTTTATCAAGATTATTTGATGAAATGGAAAAGGACGGGTTCTTATGTCAAAAACAAAAATCCCGAAAGATGAAGATCGAAAGAAGTCCATCAATAATTACCTATTTGTGATATTCATCACGGGATTAGTTCTAATTTTTTTCATTTTGCCAATTATTGCTAACATCATATTCATCGATTACAGAACTCAGCTTGTCATAATGGGTTTTGTTTTAATTATTACAATATTATCTGGCGGCTTTGTTTTTTTAAATTATTTTTCAATTAAGTCCTCAAAATCCAAGGAACAATCCAGATCTGTCCATAATGCGGATTACCTTATCAACAATTTACCCGATGGGGTTGGTGAAATAAAAATATGGAATGAAACCGGCAGCCGAACGGTTGCGGTGCTTACAAAATATGGCTCGATAAAAGGAGTTGCCGCACTATATATTCCAAACAATTATGCCAAAAAAATCAGAGGAAAACTTGAGGGGAAATATGAACTCTACTTTACGATTGGAAAAGACTGGAATTACACAAAAAATGAGTTTGAGGAAGATCCCGTTTATTTTAAACTTAAAGACTTGGTTGATTATTCCGACAAGAACGAATCTCATACAATATTGCCCACAGATCCCTTGAACAAAAAATCCATTTTAACCATAAATAAGGATCAGTTTCCAACCATAATTCAGGATGAGATTAAGACGATCCCCTCCAAAATACCCCGGAATGAAACAAGCAATAATAAATACCGTAAAAAGACAGTCTCTCGCCCGAACCGATCCTACTCTTCACCGACTAGCAGGGAGAACTATTACAGCCCTCCCCTGAAATACAGCCTTAATCAAAATGTCAGATGCTCGATCTGTGGAAATAATTTGCAAAAAATTGAAGAATCAAGTATGCAGACAGCAATAAAATTGGGAAACGTTACCTCAATGCAACGCGGAAAGCTTGGAGCCGAGCATTTGTCTGATTATGATCTATGGTTGGGAACAGCATGCCCTGCATGTCATAGAATATTTTGTTCTAATTGTGTTTCGCTTAATCCTGAGACCTGTCTAACCTGTCCAAAATGTGGAAATAGATTAGTTCCTGCCCAAAGAGACTTCCTGACTTGGATTTGACAATCTAACTGAATTGCATATTTCAATTTTTTCCTGACAATGGAAATCAATCAGCGAGGCCGCAACTATCATCGATAGCAACTCTATGCTTATTCTAGGACTGGAGGGAAACATCCCATAATTCAATTTTAAGCGCTGATGCCCAGGAAATTCAGACAATAAATTTGATCAACCCCGCAACACCCAAAATGTGCACACTTTCATTAATTTTTCTCTTTTCAGAGCAAGAAAAATTAATACGGGCATTAAATTAAGTATAATCCCCAATAAGTCAATTATATTGAATATGCCTTGTAATTGTGGATAAATTCCGGAAATGAGGGCATAAAAACGTTAGAACGGTATGCTGCTATGGGGATTCGAACCCCAGTCGCCGGCGTGAAAGGCCGGCATGATTGGCCCCTACACTATAGCAGCAAACGCACAGTTTGTGCCTAATTTTATAGGGTCGAATTTGTTATATACGTTTTGGATTTGTCCGAAAAAAAAGAATGAAATGGGATCTGACCGGTCCTTAGAGAGGCGTCCCTTCGGTCTCGGTCCGGCGCTTGAACGCAACGCTCAGCTGCTTGAAGATGGGGCCGGGTTTCCCGGTGCCGATGCTCCTGCCGTCGATGAGGACGACGGGGGCGACCTCCGCCGCCGACCCGGAGACGAGAACTTCGTCGGCGGTGTAGAGATCATAGTAGCCGATGTTGTGCTCCACCGTG